>CAWCJX010000007.1:0-27081 GCA_963795865.1 uncultured Alphaproteobacteria bacterium | reverse complement strand
TGCAGCTGTGACCGATCACGCAACGGCCTGGATTTCAATGCTCCCGGTGTGCTCGTGTCCGTCCTCACGCCAATCGAACTATGCGATGTGTTTCGCATTGCGACAAGACAAGCCTTGAGAATTCAAGGCTTGTAGTATCCGAATCCATGCCGGCTCGGAGGACCAGCGGCGTTGGGGAGGCCACGGCGATCAAGTCGATGACCTCGCAGGTCAACTGGGCGCTGTTGGGCCTGTTGATCGAACGCCCCGATTACAGATACCGGCTCGAGCGACGGTTCGAAAGCGCCTACGGCGACGTGTTGTCGTTTGGCAGCCCTTCGCACATTCACACCGCACTCAAAGAGCTCCTGCGCCGAGGACTGATCGAAAGGTTCCCGGCAGGCGCCCCTCCAATGCGGACACCGATGGACGGCAAACAGGACCCCACTATCGGGCGACGAGCACCGGCGTCGACGGCTACCGGGAGTGGATGCTGGCGCAGACGTGGGAGGCGCGGCGGCAGTCGCGCCTGTTCGCACGACAGCTGGCGGTGTTGGCGTGCGAGCCGCAGGTCGCGCTCGAGATCCTCGAGCATCACCAGCGGGCCTGCCTGAGCGAGACCGTGCGCACCCCACGTGCCGAGGACCGAGAGAGAGCTTTCGCCAGCCCCACACGCGAGCTCGCTGATCGCCTCGCCGCCGAGGACACCCGTCTGGCGGCGCAGGGCGCACTGCCGTGGATCAACTATGCGCGGGCCGAGTTCAAGGCATTGAAGGAATCCCGGGAAGGCCCGCAACGATGAGTCTGCTCGAGCTCGAGCACGTCGGCAAGGTCTATCTGCGCGGTGCCCGCAAGCGGGTGGCGCTATGCGAGGTCTCGCTGCGGGTCGAGGCCGGAGAACACGTGGCGGTCTGGGTCAGAGGCGCTCGGGCCGCTCGAACTCTGCTGCGTGTCGCCGCCGGCGTGGAGACGGTCGATGAAGGGGTCGTTCGCTTCCAGGGTCGCGATCTACACGGGCCCGGTGGCCAGACATTGCGGAGCGCCATAAGCTACTGCCGAAAGACGTTCAGTCCCGTCGATGGGCGGTATGTCCTGGATCAGCTGGTGAACAGCCAGCTGACGTGTAGTGGGGTCCGCCGATCGGCGTGTTCACTCGCTCACGGCGCGCTGGAGCGGGCTGGGGCCGAGGGTTGCGCTGGCTTGAGAGCCAGCGAGCTCGATGGGGCCGAGGCGATCCGAGTAGCGATCGCGCGATCACTGACACACCAGCCACTGCTACTCGTGATCGATGAGCCGACGCTCGGCGTACGCATCCTCGAACGCGATTCGATCCTCGAGCTACTCCGCTCTCTCTTGCCCGCGAGGGCATCGCGGTGCTGACGAGCGCCGAAGACACGTCCTCTCTGACGGGTGCCGACCGTGCACTCAGCCTGAGCGACGGGGAGCTGATCGGAGAGCAGCCGCGGAGCTTGGCCACCGTCGTTTCGCTGCCTCGCTCCGCGATCGGGTGATCGGCACTTGCGTGAGCGACCTACCGGCTGACTGCGCTGCAGCGTGGAGGTGAGGACGTGCTCGCACTGGAGGGCGTCGTCAAGCACTACCGAAGCGGCGATGAGGACATCCCGGCAATCGACGATGTCAACCTGCGGGTTGCGGCCGGGGAAATGGTGGCGCTGCACGGGCCGAGCGGCTCCGGCAAGACCACGCTGCTTCTGTTGATAGCCGGGCTATTGAGACCCGAGCGGGGCAGCATCAGCTACCAAGGGCGGGACATCGGCTCGTTCACGGAGAAGCAGGCCAGTGAGTATCTGATGCGGGAGGTCGGGTTCGTCTACCAGCGCTTTCAACTGATGGCGAAGGTCTCAGCCGTAGAGAACGCCTCACGCAAGCTGTGGTTGAGCGGCATGGGCATGAGCGAGCGAAGCGCAGGCCCGGGCAGTCAGCTGGCTCGGGGCGCGTGGGATTGGGATCGTCTGGAGCATCCGCCCGAGAAGCTCTCCGGCGGGGAGCGCCAGCGGGTTGCGATCGCTCGCGCACTGGCGGCCGATCCGCGGCTGATCCTCGCCGACGAGCCAACCGGCAGTCTCGACAGCGCCCGCAGCCGTCAAATCATCGAGTTGCTGCAGTGGTTCGCACACGAGCGCGACGCGGCGGTTCTGCTCGTAACACACGATCTTGAGGCCGCGGCGATGGCCGATCGCGGTCTGACGCTGCGCGATGGCAAGCTCACCGAGGATCGCTCACGGCAGGACACGGATGTCCCCTCGGCGGCGAACGAGCATTGATGGGCCCACACGCGCTTGTGCGCCTCTACCGCAACCGGCTGCGGGTGCACCCCGTCGAGGAGCTGCTCGCCGGATTTGTGGTCGCGATCGCAGTGGCGCTCGTGTTCGCGTCGCTCGTGGCCAACGGCAGCGTCACCGCCGCCGCACGCCAGGTCGCCCATACGGTGATCGGCCGCAGCGACCCGCGGCCGGCGCGCACCAGCGAGGGGTTCGACGAAAGGCTGCTCGAGCGCGTGCAGAATCTCCCGGGCGTCGAGCACGCCGCCCCAGTACTCGAACAGACCGCCACGATCGTGGGTCCCCACCATCGACGCGCGATCATAGATGTAGTCGGCGCGAACCTCGGCTTGGCACGCCTGGACGGGCTCGCTCACACGCTCCCGGTCTCGATCTTCAACCAGGAAGGGATCGGTCTCGAGCGCCACCAGCGCAAACGAGCTCGGGATCGCACCAGCGGGCGACTCGCCCAGGAAGCAGCCGTGTCGCTGTTGATGCGGGGCAGGCTCATCCCGCTGAAGGTCTCAGTGATCCTGGGTCCACAAACCGGCGGCGGACTCTCCCGTGCCCTGGCGGGCGTGATGCCACTCGAACGCCTGCAGTTGCTTGCCGGTCTGAGGGAGATGGATCTCGCGGATCTTCGTCGAGCCGATGCCCGACCAAGAGCGGTCAGCTCGCGCAAGCTTGGATCGATTGGCGGCGGGGCGGATAACCGTCGCCCCAGCGGACCAGGACGTAACGCTGCTCTCACAAGCGCTGCGCCCGAGCGAACAGGCGAGCACACTGTTCGCTGCGATCAGCGCCCTGCTCGGCTTCCTGCTCGCGTTCGGGCGATACTGCTTACGGTGCCAGAACGGCGCCGTGCCATCGCCGATCTGCGCCTGGACGGCACCAGCAGGGCGTCGATCGTGCGGATGGTCGCCTTCCAAGCGCTGTGCTTGGGCGTGCTCGCCTCACTTGTGGGCCTGGAAGCCTCGGCCACGTCCTATCGACCAGCGTCTTCCAGCGCTCACCGGGCTACCTATCGCAGGCGTTCACGCTCGGGACGAGCACGGTGATCGATCTGCGATCGGTGCTGGCTGCCTTTGCATGCGGAGTGCTGGCCACGTGCCTGGCGGCGATGTCGCTGCTGAGCGATCTGCGTCCGGAGCGTGCCCTGGATGCCGTCTACCTAGAGGATGGCGCGCCGGGAACACACTGAAGGGCAGCGTCGCTCGACGCCTGGGACTACTGGCGCTGATACTGCTCGCGCTCGCGAGCGCGCTCGCGACGCTCGAGGCGTCGAGCGCGATCCTGGCATGCGTCGCACTCGCGCTGGCGAGTGTGCTCGCGATCCCGCTGATGCTGAGGGGCGTCTTGCGTCTCGTCGCCGAGATCGCCCGCCGCTACCAGAGACTGACGCTGCTGCCGGTGGCGCTCGCGTCGCTGCGGGCGACGACCATACGCTCGCTGGCGCTGACCGCAACAGGGGCGGTGGCACTGTTCGGCAGCGTCGCACTCGGTGGCGCCCAGGGCGATCTGCTGCGTGGTCTGCACGAGTTCGCGAACGCCTACGCCGCCGACGGGGAAGTGTGGGTACTAAATCCCGGCTACACCCCGGAGACGATCAGCTTCCCGCCTGACCAGCACCGCTGCGGATCGCAGCACTGCCCGGGATCGCACAGGTGCGTGTACTGCAGAGTGAGTTCCAGAACATGGGGCACCCGCCGCGCGGCGATCCTTGCTCGCCCACCTGGCAGCGGCGGAAGAACTGCTTCGCCACGAGCTGATCGTGGGAAACCTCCCAAGCGCGCTCAGGCGGCTGCGCGAAGGCGGGTGGGTGAGCGAGTCCAGGCAACTAGCCGAAGAACAGCACGCCCGCATCGGTGGGGCGGTCTCGCTGCCGACGCCGACCGGCACCGCGCACCTGCGTCTCGCGGGATTGACGACGAACTTCGGGTGGCCGGGCGGATCGCTGGTCATGAATACCTCCGACTACAGCCGCCTGCTGGCCACCGACGCACCGAGCGCACTTGCCGTGCAGCTCGCGCCCGGCACCAATGTCCAATCTGCACGACGCGCGATCACGGCAGCATTGGGTCCGCACAGTGGCCTTGAAGCGATAACCGCCGCTGACTGGAGCAAGCGCTTCGACACGCTCGCCGGCGAAGGACTCAGCCAGCTCTCGGAGATATCCACGCTGCTGGTGATCGCGGCGATCCTCGCGATGGCAGCGGCGCTCGGCTCCGGTATCTGGCAGCGGCGCCTCTCGCTCGCGGGCCTGCGTCTGGAAGGTGCGGCCCCCGGGCGTCTGCGCCGTGTGCTGCTGATCGAAGCGGCAGTGATGCTCGGCACCGGCTGTTTGATCGGCGCGCTGGCGGGCGTCTACGGACAAGCCGTGATCGACACCTACCTCAGACAGGTGACTGGCTTCCCGGTGGCAAGCCTCGCCGACGGCACGAAATCCCCCGAGATCTTCGCGGTTGTGATCATCGTCGTGTTGGCGATCACTGCCGTCCCGAGCTGGCTTGCCTCACGGGTCTCCCCGGTGCTCGCCTTGGACGAGTGACGCGCGGTCTCGATGAGCAGGTCGACTAGTAGGTGGCTCGCAGCTAGGTCCCGGCGATCATGCCGAGCAAAGCCGAGCGGGCCGGCGAAGCGGGGAGCGCCGGCCACTAGCGCCGGTAGTCATCGATCGTCGGCTCACGGCGCGAGCGGGCGCAGCTCTCCTGCTCGCAAACGTCCTCGCTACTGGATCGGCGTGGCGCCGATCGCGCGCGGAGCTGGGAGAGTGGCAGCGGCGGGCGGGCGCGATCCCAGATCCTTTGCTTCGGCAGATCGCGCTGAAGAACCTCGAGCAGGAGGCGTTCAACGCGGAGGCTGGCACGACACTGGCCACCCTCACGCACCGCTCCCGCCGCACGCCCGTTATCCGGGCGATCGTGGCGTTACAGGTCGCCTACGACTACCTGGATGGGCTCGTCGAGCAGCCCCACGGCGACCCGCTGAGAAATGGCAAGCAGTTGCTGAGCGCGCTCGTAGACGCGGTCTCCTTGAAGGCCGAGCCGAAAGGCGACGACTACCGCCACCACCCGCAGCGCGACGACGGCGGTTATCTGCAGGCGCTGATCGAAGCGGTCAGGGGCGCCCTCACCGAGATTCCCACAAATGCGACGTTCGCCGAGGTCGCCCTCGACGCGGCGACACGCTGTGCGGAGGCGCAGGCCCGAACGCATGCTGCCAGCAGCGCCGGGACCGCACAGCTCGAGCAGTGGGCCAGGCGACGGGCAGCTGGTAGCGCCCTCAGTTGCAGGAGTTCATCGCCGGCGCGCTGACATCGGTGATGACGATCTACGCGCTGATCGCCACCGCCGACACACCCACGGACCGCCGGCAGGCGCTGCAGATCGACGCCACCTACCTGTCGATCGCTGCGCTGTCGACGATCCTCGACAGCCTCGTCGACCACGAACAGGACGTGGCGAAGGGGACCGTCAGCTATATCAGCGACTACACCAGCAGCCAGGCGCTAGCGCAGCGGCTGCCGGAGATCGTGAGGCTGGCCGCCGTACAGGCAGGGGCCCTGCCACACGCCGGGCACCACCTGATGACGCTGGCCGGTGTGGTTGCTTACTACACCACCGCCGAGGGCGCAAGCGGCGCTTATGCCGCGCCGATCGCCGCTCAGATCCAGCGGGAGCTGCGGCCGCAAATCACGCCTGTGCTCGCGGTCATGCACACCTGGCGCGCAGCCAAGCGGACACGGCGTCGCTTGCGGGAGGGCAGACCCGCTAGCGCTCATCGGCTTGCGGAGCGACACGTTTTGCAGCCAGAGCCGCCACGGGGCAGGGTCAGAGATCACGCCTGCCACTTCGGGCACCCGGCCATACGACAGCGGCGCGTGCCGCGCCAGCACGTCACCTAGCGATCATCACCGACGGCAACGGCCGCTGGGCGCGAGTCCGAGCCTGGTCTACCGGTGCATGCCGGACACGAGGCGGGCGCAGACACGTTCAAGGAACGCATCTACGACGCTATCGAGCTGGGGATCAGCGAGCTGACCGTGTATTCGTTCTCAACCGAGAACTGGTCTCGCTCCGAGGAGGAGGTCAAGGGCCTGATCTCGATGTTCGCGCGACGCATCGCGCAAGAGCTGCCCGGCCTCCATCAACGCGGAGTACGCATGCGCTTCATCGGGCGCCGTCACGGCATCGCCCAAATCTACGAGCACAGATGCGTATGGCCGAAGCGCTGACGGCCGAGAACCGGCAGATGACGCTGTTCATCGCGCTCAACTACGGCTCTCGCGCCGAGATCATCGACGCCGCTCGCTCCTATTCGGGGAGGGGAGGAGGAGTTCCGCAAGCTGCTCTACGTCCCTGACATGCACGACCCAGACCTGATTGTCCGCACCAGCGGAGAGCGGCGCCTGTCCAACTTCCTGTTGTGGCAGGCGGCCGAAGCAGAGCTCGTGTTCCGCGAGGAGCTATGGCCTGACTTCACACGCGAGTCGCTAGAAGAGTGTCTCACCGAGTTCAGCCGCAGAACGAGCCGACGCGCTCACGCCTGCGGTACTCGAATGCGAGCGATGAAACCCGTCAGCTGCACGTGTGTCCGCCGGTCGTTGGCTATGCGCGGACAGCTTGGATGTCGTTCGCAGGGATGAGCACCATGAAACCGCAGTGGTAGGAGCGCGACGACAAAGATCCTCCTCGCGGGCGTTGTCTGAGGTGGTGAGCAGCTCTAACGTCGAGGACAGATGGCCCGACCCGTGCTGCGCCCTGCCCATAGAGAGTCTCCTCGGCCTGTCCCAGCGCGAGCCTTCGAGCGCCTGGGGGCGGGGGACCGGACGGCAACGAGCGCTTGACCTCAGCTACCGGCGCGGTGTTGATTGTGCTGCTGGCGCTGATTGGTGTGACCATCCTGCGGATCGGATCGCTGCTGTGGCTCCACCTGTTCGTGGGGCTAGTTCTGGTGCCGCCGGTGCTACTCAAGATGGCGAGTACCAGCTACCGCTTCGTGCGCTACTACACCTCCGACCCCGTCTATCGCCGCAAGGGGCTGATCTTCGCCTTTACCAGCCAAAGCCGGATTGGGCGGAATCCCCTGGCCGTTTGCTCCATGGCATCCGACGCAGCCAGCGGCCTTCACCTTTCCTGCCGCGGGGTCGCCGGCGGCTTGCGCAGCGCCGATCGCAAGCAAGACGATCACCCAGGCGCTCAACAGCATGCGTATCATCACAGTTCTCCTATCCCACGTCGACCTATTTCTTGGCCAGCTGATTCCGGGAGCTGTCGGACGTTTTCGGCAGATGGTGTGCGATACCTTTGTGGCAGTCGATGCAGGTCAGTCCGGCCTGCAGTCCTGGCATCATGCCCTTTTGCGCGGCTTCCGTCATCTGGTGAACGTCCATGGCGCTTTCATTGTGGCAACCGCGGCACTCGTTGGAGTTGTTCGCCTTCATGGCGGCCCAGACATCTTCGGCAAGCTCCAGCCGGTGCTGCTCGAATTTCTCCGGCGTGTCGACGGTTCCAAGAAGCTTGTGCCAGAGCTCGTTGCTGGCCTGGATTTTTGGCGGCACCTTGGCGAACCATTCCCGCGGTACGTGACAGTCGGGGCAAGTCGCTTGCACGCCGAACTGGTTCTTGGCGTGAATGCTGTCTTTGTATTCCTGGTATACGGTGTCGCGCATCTCGTGGCAGGAAATGCAGAATTGCAGGGTATTGGCTTTTTCCATGCCCCAGTTGAAGCCGCCCCAGGCCAGCATTCCCCAAACCCCGCCGAATATGACCAACGTTGCCAGCGTAAACCGCCCGCTGGGGCGCCAGAGCACTGTCCAAAGGCGTACGATGAAGCCCCTTCGCGAAGTCGGTTGAGCTGGGTCGCTCATGATACCTCCTATCGATGCAACGCGTTGGCTGTGGATGCCTCAGCTACGCGGCGCGAACATCACGGATGACTCCGGACAGCACGTAAACCGTAAAAACGATCACGCCCAACACAAAGAGACCTTCTGCGGCACCAAGCAATAAATCCGCAAAATGCGACACGCCGAACAGGGTGGAAGCGAAAATGCAGAGCACTCCGGCGATGGCGCAAATCAAGGCGAGAAGGGGCATCAGGGGTGGCATCGCGTGTTCCTCCCAAGGTGACTGATGACTATGCCGACACGGTCAGCGCATCAGGCTCAAACCTCGACGCCGAGCCATATGCTACCAGGTGGCGATAAGCGAAGCGGCGATCATTTGCACATTGTAGTTCGGATTGTCGTAGGCGAGCCAGATAGAGCTTGGCAGGATCGGGGTGAACGGAGCGAGCGGATCGTTCTGCCAATTGTTGACGGCATTGCGCTCCCACGTATAGCGCAACTTCGCTTTGATGTCGCCCCAAAAGCCCCATCGGTTGACCCAGAACGGGTCGAATTTATAGGTTGCCGTCAAGTCCAACCGCTGGAACAGCGTCGTGTCATTGGGAAATTGACCTTGGCAATTGGTGCATGCGGCGGCAGAAGCGGCAGTGAACAGCAGCTGCTCATCGACGCCGTATGAGACGCTATAGCGTGCATCGAAGTTGAGCTTGTTCGGTATGGCCGCATAATTCGCCACTACCGCCAGCGTATTAACGTGCTCCCTGTCGGAGGTCGTGATCAGGCAGTTCGCGTTTGGGTTTCCTGCTGGGAGCGCCTGACAAGTACCGGGTGGGGCTGTAAAGCCGGTGCCGGTGAAGGTGCTGGTATAGTTGTACAGCAATTGATTGTAATCTTCCCAGTAATAGGAAACCGTGAACGATAGATCCGGATTGACGACGTAACCGACGTCGACGCCCCAGCTGGTCGAGCGGCTGTTGTTGATGCCTTCCTGGTTCGCCGGATTGAGACCGTAATAGTCATCCTGGTATTTGAAGGTCGGGCTGATGGTGACGCCGCGAAATGCCACGATATCGAAGGCGATGTTCGCCTTGGTGCGATCGCGGTTGTCGAACATGAATTGCTGATAGGCCGGGGCATAGAACCAACCGGCGCTCGTCGTTGGCGCGAACCCCGGTATCCCGGGGAACTGAATCGAGCTGACGAACAGGTTGTAGTCGTAAGCGTCGTAGCGCCGATCGGCAAAATAGCCGCTGCTACGGGCAGTGAACCAAACCGTCGGCTTCCAATCGACGGAGAGTTTTGCGGAATATTCGTTCGTGATGTTGACGTCGGTCCGGTCATAATTATAGCGTTCGTAACCGACACCGCCATTCACGTTCCATTCCCGAGACGGTCGCCAATTCAGTTCGGCGCCGGCATCCTGCTTGATGTAGCTGATCGACAGGCTTGATATTGTCTTTTCCATGCTGCTGCCGGTCTGATCGTAGGAGACCCACGCCGGGAAAATGATGCGCGGCGTCTCGTTGTCGAAGTCGTAATATCGGTAGCTCACTTTCGACGTCAGTTCGGGCGTGATTTGGCTGGTCAGCACGTTGTTACTCAAAAGCGTACCGATTTTGCCGTTGAGGTTGTTCGTCGGATCGGCCGGATTGCCGTTGATGAAGCCGAAATTGACCGCGCTCCACGGAATGCCGCCGAAAAACGCAGCCGGAGAGGCGACCGCGCTGGGATTGTCGGTCATCGGCTGGAACGTCTGATCCTGCGTCATCATCGTATAGTTCAGAGTGCCGACATAGCGGCTCTGCCACGGCAGATATGCCGCCACCGTTCCGCTGACGGCGTTGGCGGAGTTGCTCGGCGGCGTCGACTCTCGGGCGAAGGGACTTAAGGTCGCGCTGGAACAGGTGGCGGCGGTTGCGCCCGTGCAATACGGATTCTGCACAGAATAGGATGAGATATTGTCGGTGTACCGTGAGCCGTTGTAGGCCAGTTTGACTGTGAATTTCTGGTTCCACGGCGAGATGCCGGCATACTCGCCGTTGGCGCCGAAATTCTGCGTGGTGTCGTCGACCGGCGCCGGGACTTGGGTGGGGCTAGAGAAGACGCTGGAACCGGCAGGGGCAAAGCCGACGACGCCCGCGGGCTGGGTGCCGTTCCGGTCCATATGGGAATAATCCGCTCTCACGTCCCAGGCTTCCGTCGGCGTCCAGCGGTAGCTGGCCGCCGCCGTGTCGCGCTCGATTCCGACATCGGTCTGATGCAGGAAGGGAGCGATGATGCTGCTATTTGTTGCAGTCTTACTCAAAAGGCCGGGCGGCAGCGTCAACGCATTGGTTCCGACTCCGAGATAGGGCGTCTGCGCGCTCGTGCTGTAAACATGCGGCGTCTGATCCCAGCCGAACGAGAAGTATTGCTCGCCGATCTTCGAAAGATTGAGCAAATAGCTCTGATCGCTGTAGCCGATATTGTTGGCCCATAGATCGGCCTGGTAGAGACCGTCAGTGCTGCCGGTTGAGACATAGCCGCCGCCGAACGCTCCGGGCGCGATCGTGCTGTACTCGTAGTATTTCCCCAGGCTGTGTTGGCCGAGATGGATATAGCCGCCGCCTGGAGTATTGCCGAACAGCGAGCTGTCTCGATTTGGATCGTTGACAAAGCCGCGGACGCCGAACTCGATTTCGCCGTGGGTCCACCACGACGGCGCGGTCACAGCTGCGGCCTTGACCGGCAATGAAACAGCGTCGGCCGGCGCCGCTTGAGCGCCGAGCGGCGCCGGGTTGCCCGGAATTGGCGTGAAAAGCTGCTCACCGGAGGTCGCGCGGTAGCCCCCGCAATATTGGCGGGCGTCTCATCGGTGGTGTTTCCGGTGGTCCAGGCATTGGCGCCCGTTGCCGTGCCGCCCTCACAGCATCCCTGTTGGGCAAACGCGGCATTGGAGATCAGCACAGCCCCGATCAGGCTTGCTCCGGCCACGCAGGCTCGAACCAGTTGCGCTCGATTTGACATTGCCCCTGCCCCTCAACTCGGATTCGAATCGACGCCTACCCCCGCGGTTCGGCTCCTTCTCACCTCATCGCTGGAAAACTCCGCCGGCGGGACTGTTGCTGCCATGAATGTTGGTATGGCAGTTCAGGCACGCGCGGCCCATGGTGAATTGCGAATTTGGTCCGGCTTGCGTGTGGCCGATCGTGTGGCACTCGTAGCACAGCCGCGGCACCGACATTTTCAACGAGTGCTCGTTGATCGAGCCGTGCGGATCGTGGCAGTTCAGGCAATTCTCGCGCACGGGCGCGTGCTCGAACAGGAACGGTCCGCGTTTTTCGGCGTGGCATTTGTAGCAATTGTCGTTGATCGAATCCTGCCGAAGCATGGCCTCGGTGGCGCTGCCGTGCGGATTATGGCAATCCGTGCATACTATCTTGCCCTCACGCAGTGGCATGTGCGACGAGCGGAACATCTGCGCGCGCCGGTCCTTATGGCACTGGAAGCAGGTGTCGGGCTCGAACGCCGTTTTCAGTTGGTGCTGGGCCGACACGCTCTTCATGATGGTATGGCAATCTGTGCAGGCGAGACCGCGGGTCATCGCGGCGTCGATGAAGTTGATGCCGCTTTCGGCGGCGGCGGCGACCGCAGCCGTGTAGCTCGCGTCTACCTTCGGATCCGGTTGGCCGAGATAGGTGCCGATTCCGAGCGACGACATCACGAGGCCGTGCGCTTCGCGGAAATGGCCGTCGGCAGCGCGCCCGGCGAATCGGTTGGCGTAGCGCTTTGTGCCTTCGAGTGTGGCGGATTTGGTCATGATTTCCTTATCGTTTGCAATCGCCAAGACGGGCACGGCATGCCGTGCCCCTACGAACTATTGCCGGTCGCGGCGGGCTTTTTTGTTGGCGGTTCCTCGGTTTTCGGATTGAGGAGGCGCGAACAAGCCCGGAGAATCTTACGGTATGGCCAGTCCTTTTCGCGAAGAAAATCTCGCCGTCGCGTGGATTGCTGTAGAACCAGCGGGAGACGAGCGCGAGATGCTCGCCGAGTTCCTCGCGGGCGGAGCTTACGGGTGGCCGCTGGGAGTTCTCCGCGTCTTGCGCGTTCGCAGAGTTTCCCTCCAGATAATCCTTGAAGATATGTTCGGCGGAGCGCGGCTGTATCCACCGTGCCCGCTCCATCCCGCGGTTCGCCAGGCGCTGAAGCGCCGGGTGCAGCAGGCCTTGGTTCCGCGCGAGAGGGAGCGCGTTCTCCGGAATCCTGGTGCAGCTTGGCCCCGGACCGACTCTGCTGGGGAACCCCGATACGGGGATGGATGACGACACCTTCGCACGGTTCGTGAACGACACATTTGGCCCGGAAACCGCGGGCGAGATCCCCGGCCTGGGAACCACCGACGCGACCCGCTTCGCGACCCGCTCGAAATACCTTTCGGGTGTCGGTCGCATGCCCTGGCTAACATGGCGGTCGCCGCGCCATCGCCTCCCTCTACGCGAGCTCGTCGAAGCGGCGCGAACCGCATCGCCCGGCGCGGTCCTGGCACTCTCCACACCGGTCTTCACGGATGCTGCCGCGGGGGCCGAGGCGCGACGTGTCGATCTGGCAGGGCTGGCGCCGAGCCAGGCATGGCGGAGCGTTGGGCTGGACCTGCAGGCCTGGCCCACGGGCCCTGATGCGCCCATCGTGCTTCGGGGAGTCGAGCTCTCGCCAGATCCTCTGGCGCACGACCTGGCGACTAGCCCCGACCTGGACGCCAAGATCGCCAGCCGACCGCACCGCGGCATGCTTCTGACCATCGACCCCGAACCGATGGATCCCAAAACGGTGTCGGGATCGAAAACGACGGCTGAGGCAGGTGCCGAAGGCGCGGAATCCGATCACCTCGCGGATACGGGCAAGCACGAGCGCAGCGAAACCCGGCGCGGACTCCTGGGAAGGGCCAGTGGTAGCCTGGCTCTCTCGGCAATTCCGCTCGGCGATGGACTCACGGTGGATGAACCGCTGGGGCACGCCTTGGCGGCGCTCGATGCCCAGTGGGTGATCGTGGCGGTTCCGGCGATTGCCGGTCATGAAGAGCGGCTCCGCAAGTTCGCCTCGGTACTGCGTGCGCTTCCCGCCTGGCCGGCGCAACCGTCGGTCGCCGGTGGGGAACAGAAAGACAATGGAATCGCCGTTCGGACCCTGAGCGACCAGACGCAAACCTACCTCGAGATTGCCAACGATACCCCATATCCGATCCGGCTGGCCGGGCAGTTCGATGCACCGTCCGCGGCCAGTATCGAGGATCTCGGGACGCAATCTCCGCCTGGTTCCCCAGGCCGTCACGGGGGGCCGGCAGCTCGTGATCGACCTGCTCCCCTACGGAGTCTCAGCGATCCGGGTTGGGGCAGCCAGGGCACAGTTGGCGGACGTCACTCCCTATCCTCCTGACGCCGTGATGACCAGCATGGAAGCGCAGTACCGCGAGCTGTCCAACCAGCTCGCCCGACTCGAATCGCGGCTCGGGCGGCGGGATCGGCGAGCCCCCGAACCCGGGCTTCGAGCCCGAGCCGCCGCCGGTTCAACCGTCCGCAACGCGCCGGGAAACACGAGCCCGCGGCGCCCGGTGCAGATCCGTTGCCCGGGGGCTGGAAGCTCGAGGGAGAAAAGAACTGCTCGATCGCGATCGACGCCTCCAATCCGCACTCGGGCCAGGGCAGTCTGAGAATCACCGCTCCGGCCGCACCTGCCTCGGTCTCCAGCGGCAGCTTCGTACCCAACAGTGCCTCGAGCGTGACGATCCAGGCCTACTTCCGGGCTGAGCCGCCGGACAGTCAGGTCCGCCTCTGGATCGAGGGCGAGGTCGGCGGGCTACCCTACCTGCGCCGCTCTGAGTTCAAGGTGTCTTCGGCCTGGGAAGCTCAAGGCCGTGCGCGCCGTCGATCTGCCGGCCGGCGGCCTGGACTCGGCGCGGCTGCGGTTCGATATGGCTGACGCCCGGAACGCTCTGGATCGATGACGTTCACGTGGTCGGTGAGGTCGCTCCCAAGGCAGTGCGTCTCAATGCCCAGCGGACGCTGCTGGCAGCGCTTACAGGCTTATCGCACGCAGCGCTATGGCGAGTTCGCGCGTCTGGCGGGCTCGCACTGGGCACGACATCCCGGCATCCTGGCCGCTAGCCGGCAGAACCGGCCCGCGGACCTTTCCGAGACTGCGGGCTCGGCGCGGTCGGGACCAGCCGCGGCTTCTGCCCTATCGCCTGATCGCAGGGTAAGGTAAGATCGCCCCACAGGGTCAGGAGGATCGTTTTCTCGCCCTGTCGGACGCGGTCTGATCGGCCGAGCACGAAGAACTTCGTGGCCTCGGTCCGATGTGCCCCAGGGAGAGGAGACAGAGCGAAGGAGAGGAGGGGTCGGTGTTCGTCGCTTGCAGCACACTCTGCTTTGCGAGGGAGCCGCTGGAGAAGGCCCTTCGCCTGATCGCCGAACTGGAGTTCGACAAGTTCGAGCTGGCGATCGTCGAGGATGGCCAGCACCTGCGCCCATCCGCGGTGGGCGACGATTTCGAAGCCGCCCTGCAACAAGTTCGCCGAGGTCCGAGCCTGACGCCTTCCTCGATCCATCTCGATTTCGGCCCGGTCGACTGGAACGACCCGGCCGTGCGCCGCCGGTTCGATGCGCATTGCCGGTTTGCCAAGGCCCTCAGCGTCGCCGTTCTCACCATGCCTTCCGCACCGCTGGGAACGCCCCTGGATCAGGAGATCAAGCGACTCTCTATCGCTGGTGGACATCGCCATGCGAGACGGCCTCGTACCGACCCTCCTCACAGACTCCGGAACGCTCGCCGGCGACCCTCAAGATCGCGGTCGAGCTTTGCAAGGCGATCCCCGGGCTGGGCCTCACGCTCGACCCCAGCCATGCGATCCAGGGCCCGCACAAGGAAGCCGGAATTCGACCTGGTCTATCCCTATGTGCAAAACGTTCATCTGCGTGACACCGGCAGCAAACCCGGCGAGTTTCAGGTTCGAGTCGGCCAGGGCCTGATCGAGTACGCCCGGATCGTCACGCAGCTTGCAACGCTACGGCTACAATCGAGCGCTCGACCGTCGCCATCATCGATCGCCCTGACAACCCCTTCGAACGCGAGGTCGAGGTCCGCAAGCTCAGGCTCCTGCTGGAAACCCTGCTTTGAGCCGAGGTTACCGACCTGCTCCTGACGCTCTTGCGCGATGCCGACCCTCCCATGCGGGAACTGACCTGGGAAAACGCCGCGGCGTACCTGCATGAAACGGGACGAGTGCCCGCCAGGTCAGTCGATCCGGGTACGCGAGCTGAGCGGCGGCGTCTCCAACGTCGTCCTGCGGGTCGACGTGGCCGACCGGCCCTCCTTCGTGATCAAGCAATGCCGCGAGCGGCTGCGCGTGGCGATGGACTGGCGCGCCCGGCTCGACCGGATCTGGACCGAGCGCGCCGCGCTCGAGGTGCTCGCGCGCGATCCTGCCCGCCGGCACGGTTCCCCAGGTTCTGTTCGAGGATCGCCCGAACTACCTGTTCGCGATGACCTGCGCCCCGGACGATTCCGGTGACCTGGAAGACCCACTTGATGGACGGCCAGGTCGATCCCGCAGATCGCCGCCCGGCTGGGGACGATCCTGGGGACCATCCACGCCGAGGCCCCGCGGCATCCCGCCCTGCGCGGCACTCTGGCCGACACGTCGCCTGTTCGACGAGCTGCGGGTCGACCCCTACTATCGCACGATCGCCCGCGCGCATCCCGGACCTCGCCCCGCGGATCGACGCCCTGATCGCCGCGATGGATCGTGCCGCCAGGACGAGCGCACGCTCGTCCTGGGCGACTTCAGTCCCAAGAACATCCTGGTGCACTCCGGCGGCCTGATCCTGCTCGACTTCGAGTGCGCCCATGCGGGCGACCCGGCGTTCGACCTCGGCTTCTTCCTGAGCCATCTGCTGCTCAAGACGATCCGCATGGCGACAGATCGGCCGGGCCTCGACGCGGCGGTATCGTGGACTTGACCCTCCGGTTCTGGGACGTCTTACCTGGAGCGGATCGAGGCCTCGGGCCGTGGCGGCCGGACGAGCCTGGTCCGCCGCGCATCGAGCACACGGCGGCCTGCTGCTGGCCCGGGTCGACGGCAAGAGCCCGGTCGAGTATCTCGATGCCGGCCGGGCAGAGCCGTGGCGCGCCGGCTGGCCCTGCGAGGCGCTTCGAGACTCGAGCCGCGAACGTGGGACGAGATGCTGGGCTTCTGGAGCGACAACTCGACTGCCGACTGATCGTCACGAGCGGGAAAGGCAGGACCATGATCACCCTCAAGGCGCTGAAGGCCCGCCAGGTGCTCGACTCGCGCGGCCGGCCGACGGTCGAGGTCGACGCGATCGCCTCGACGGGCGCCGTCGGCCGGGCGATCGTCCCCTCGGGAGCCAGCACGGGCCGGCACGAGGCGCTCGAGCTGCGCGACGCCGACAGCCCGCGCTATGGCGGCCTCGGCGTGCTCAAGGCCGTCGACAACGTGACGCCGGTGATCGCCCCGGCCGTCGTCGGCATGGACCTCGACGATCAAGCGCGCGCTCGACGCCAGGCTGATCGCGCTCGACGGCACGCCGAACAAGAGCCGGCTCGGCGCCAACGCGCTGCTCGGGCGTCTCGCTGGCCGTGGCGCACGCCGCGGCCGCCGCGCGCGGCGAAGAGCTGTTCGTCCACCTGAACCGGCTCTGGCGAGATCGGCTCGAGCCCGGCGACCGCGAGCCGATCGCCGTCGGCCCGACGCTGCCGCTGCCGATGGTCAACATGATCTCGGGCGGCCTGCACGCCGGCGGCAACCTCGACATCCAGGACGTCCTGATCATCCCGGTCGGCGCGGCGAGCTACAGCCAGGCCCTCGAGATGAGCGTCGCGCTGTACCGCGCCGTCGGCGCGGTGCTCGCAGGAACGCGGCTTCGAATCGGCCCTGGTCGGCGACGAGGGGGGTTACGGGCCGCGGCTCCGCGACAACGAGCAGGCCTTCGAGATCGTCGTCGATGCCATGCTCGCCTGCGGCTTCGAGCCCGGCCGCGACGTGGCGATCGCCGTCGACGTGGCCTCGAGCCACTTCTTCGACCCGGCTCGCGGCACCTACCGCCTGCACGCCGACGGGCGACCAGGCGCTCGACAGCGACGGCATGATCGACCTGCTGGCCGGCTGGGTCGAGCGCTATCCGATCGTCTCGATCGAGGACGGCCTGGCCGAGGACGACTGGGACGGCTGGACCGCGCTGACCGAGCGGCTCGGTGCCAACGGTCCAGCTCATCGGCGACGACCTGTTCGCGACCCAGGTCGCGCCGCCTGCGCCAGGGGATCGACCAGCAAGCGCGGCCAACGCGATCCTGATCAAGCTCAACCAGGTCGGGCACGCTTGACCGAGACGCTCGACGCCCTGCTCCTGGCCCGGCGCAACGGCTATCCGCACCGGTCGTCTCGGCCCGCTCGGGCGAGACCGAGGACGCGACGATCGCCGACCTGGCCGTCGCCACCGCCGCCGGCCAGATCAAGATCGGCTCGGTGGCGCGCTCGGAGCGGCTGGCCAAGTACAACCGGCTGCTGCGGATCGAAGAGAGGCTGGGTTCTGAGGCAACTTTTGCGTCCGCGAACTTGCTCAACTTTGGGCCGAAGTGAGCCTCGGTCAGGGCCGTTCACGGGGTTTGGCTTCGCCGCTTTCCGGTCTTCGCCGCACGTCTTTCCGCACCCGCTTCTCATCGGCCGGCAGCGGTCGCGGATCGGGCTTTGCTTCTTCGAGCTTCCTGAGAATGCTGTCGAGCTTCTTGTCCATCTCATTGAGCCTGCGCTCGAGAGCCCGGGGGTCGGGATCACCTCTCTGTGCTCCATCCGGCCTGATCGAGCTCGAGCCTGCGTATTGAGAAATGGCCTGCAAACTCCCAGGAAGGTCCTGGCGTGGCTCGAGTGCTCTGCCGGCGGTTTTCTCTGGAGTCTGGGCACTCGGAGCACCCGGAACGACGAGCCGGTCGTTCGGCACGATCTGATAGTTGGTCGACGGGTCGGTTCCCGTTGTGATCTCGTCGTAGTCCACGGGAAGAATCTGGACCGGCGATCCCTTGGGGAAGCTGCGCATGATCCGGATCTTGCTGGTGTCGGCCCCGTGGCATAACCCGCCCGCGAAGTTGAGGGCGTCGAGAACCGTCTCTCCGCCGGTGACCGGCAAGCGGCCCGGACTGTTGACCCATCCATAGATGTAATAGTTCTTGCTGTTGTACGCCGTGACGTCCACGAAGACCCGGTCGGTGTCCTTGGGGTCGATTCGCGACCTCGCTTGCCGTCCGTGTCAGCCCTCGGTTCACCAGTCTCTGGATCAATGTCCACCAGCCCCAGCGACATCGTCCTCGAGGAATTTCCTCATGTGCTGGACAATCTTCTCCTTCGCCTCCCTGACGGTGAGCCCGGCCACCTCGACATCTCCGTAGAAGCCCAGGCTGATCGTACCGTCAGGACGAACCAGCCGTTCTCCCGAGATCGGCCGGCCCGGCAGAGCCTCGAGAACTTCCACCAGGATCAGGTCCGGAGGATCGATCAAGTGTGCGAGCTGAGATCGTGGGATCGGGCCGATCGGCTTCTTTGGGCCCTCTGCTACGTGCTGCCGGGGTGCGGGGACACGGGGCCGCTCCGACTTCTGCTGAGCCCAGAGCTGGGCACCGAGGGCGAGAAGCCCCGCACGCAGCCACCATGAGCGCCGACGTTCTTGAGCTTCATGATTGCCATACTCCAGAGCACGCGTCGGACGAGCAGCCAGACACTCGCCGAGACCACCCCGGCGGTCGCCTGTCCGGCCGCGACGTACATCGCGGCTTCCACGGAGGAACGGACCAGACTGAGGGGAACCGAGGCAAGCGGCAGGGCCGCCGGTGCGCTCGATCGTGGAAAAGGCCGCGACGGCTCCCGCCGTCGCGGCCAGGCCGCGGCGAACCAGCCGGCGCCGCAGCAGGTCGCGGGCCCGGGCGATCCGGCTGCGGACCGTGCCGATCGGACAGCCGAGCTGAACCGCCGCCTGCTCCTGGGTCAAACCCTCCCAGTAGCAGAGCAGGACCACGGACCGGTACTTCTCCGGCAGCCGGCGGACCTCCTCCTGGACGATCGGACCGAAGCGGCCTGATCGAGTTCGTCTGCAGTCGGCGTCGTCGGCAACCGAATCCGGCGACCAGCCGGATCCCGCGCCTGCTCCGACTTCCGCCGCCGCGCCGCATCGACTCGTGCCCGGGCCGAAACCCGCGCGGCAACTCCGTACAGCCAGCTTGCGACCGAATCCAGCTTGCGGATCGATCCTCGCTGCTTGACCAGCACCAGGAACGTGGCCTGGAACGCATCTTCCGCATCGTCCGGATGTGCCAGGACGTTGCGGCAGACCCGCAGCACCATCGGCCCATGCCGCGTGACCAGGGCCTCGAAGGCCGCTTCGGCAGCGCCGTCAGGCGGACCGGAGACGCGCTCGATCAGGTCCCGATCCGTAAGCCCCGTCAGGCTACCGGATTCAAACAAGGTGTCGAGGTCTCGCTGCGACGATGCCAGGCGATCCGCTGGCCATGGGTCGGCTCTCCTCGAATCTGGATCCGTTCCCCGCGTTCTCCAGTAGTGCCTGGAGCGGCAAGGAACTATCCATGACTCTTCGCGGAGCCGAACGAATTGTAAACTGGGAACTTCTGATCAGGTTCGGTGCTCACGCCGCCCCTGGCCTCGCGGCGGCTTCGGCGGGGGCGGGCAGGTGGGGAGCACGAGGGTGAACGTCGAGCCCTGGCCCAGGCGGCTCTCGGCGCGGAGGCGGCCGTGATGGGCCTCGACGATGTCGCGGCAGACCGACAGGCCCAGGCCGGTGCCGCCCTGGCCGGAGGCGTCGGGGCCGGTCTTGGTCGAGAAGAAGGGCTCGAAGATGCGCCGCAGGTTCCCGGCGCGATGCCGACGCCGCGGTCGATCACGCTCAGCTCGACGAGCCGGCCGGCCGCGTCGGGCATCAGCCGCAGGGACACGACGTCCGCCCTCGGGCATCGCCTGGCGAGCGTTGATCAGCAGGTTGATCAGCACCTGCTGGATCTGGGCGGGATTCACTCGCGCAAACGGCCGGCCCACGAGCTGGACCTCGAGCCGGACCTTGTTCCGCGCCAGGTCCTTGTTGACCAGCAGAACGACTTCCTGCGACCAGGCGATCGAGATCGACGGGCTCGCGGTGATTCGGGGTCGCGCCGGGCCGCGACAGGCCGAGCATGCCACCGGTGATGGCCGCGGCCCGCTGGCCTGCCTCGAGGATCCGGGTCAGAGCGCGCTCGCGATAGGCCGGATCGGGATTGCGCAGGCCGAGCTTGGCGTAGTTGAGGATCGGCGTCAGCGTGTTGTTCAGCTCGTGAAAGACGCCGCCGGCCAGAACGCCCAGGCTGCTGATCCGCTGTAAGGCGACGACCTGACGCCGCAGGGCCTCGAGCTCGTCACGTCCGCTCGGAATCTTCCAGAGCGGTTGCCGGCTCGTCGGAGTCGCCCTGGTGCGCTGTTCGCGGCGGTAGCAGCCGGCAGGCGCACGGTCGAAGGGAAGAGTAGGATTCCGCTGCCTGGGTCTCGTGCGTGTTTGGCATGGTCTCCCCGGCTCTCTCAGACCTCACGTGATGGTTCCTCCCTTCGTATCGGATCGATTGCCGGCCGGAATGAGCCCAACATCCCCGGCTCGCGAACTCGCCGAGGTCGTACCTGGCAAAGCAAGAAAGATGCGCTGAATGCAGCTTTGCCGGCGCATGGTACTTCTTGCCTAACCGTCAACTTGTGACCGGTTGCCGCATTCTTCAGAATCGCGAGAAGAGCCCAGGCTCCGGGGCCTGGCAGGGCAGTCGCACAAGAACCCAGCTTGCTGTCCTCTCTGGTCGTTTCGGGCGGCCGGCTTCAGCGGATCCGCGTGTCGGTTTCGATCTTCGCCGAGTCGTTGAGCTTGATCGGTCCGTCCCAGGGGATGACGCGGATACCGTTGGGGAAGTTGACGCGGGGGATGGAGGAAAGGTTGTCGCTGATGAGCGGTGGGATGACCTTGCGGCCGTCGCTCCAGAAGCCGAGATGGGTGAACCGTTCCGGGTCGCGAATGGCCTCATCGAAGGTCTGGCCCGCGAAGGCCGTTTCGATGGCGACGTCGGCGATCCGCCAGAAGCCGGCCCGGTCGAGCGCGTTCACGTCGCCCAGGCTCATCTGCAAGCCGCGGAAGAGCCCTTCGCCGGTGTCGAGGCGGCGGTTGGCGCCGGTCGGTGCCGTGTGCTCGGCGACCAGGGGGGGAAAGCCGTGGCGATCCGATCGGAAGAGCAGGAATCGTTTCCTCGAGCGGGGAATCGCAGTGGCCTGGGCGAAGATCTGCCGCCCGCGCAGGTCGCCGACGAGCAGGTCGTCCTCGCCGACGGCCACGAGCAGAAGGGTCGATGCGGGAATACGATCGAGGTTCGGCTCCCGCAGTCGGGAAGACCTCGCCGGGCATGAGGGCGGCCACCAGCTTGGGCTGCGGCAGTCCCGAGTGGGGGTCCGCGGCGACCGCGGCGATCTGGGCGGCCAGGTTTCCTCCCGCCGAGTGGCCGATGAAGGCAACGCGATCAAGGTCGGGCCGGACGTGCTTCGCGCCGGTTTCCAGCACGCCGAGCGCGTCTCGGGTCGCGGCAATCGCGTTGGGCAGGAAGTCCCTGGGGAGCGTGTCCACGTCGTTTTGATAGCGTGGGAAAACGACGGTACGGCCGGAACGAACCAGATGATCGATCCACGCTCCGTAAAAGGCCGGATTGACGGCAAACCAGCCGTGGAAGAAGACGACGACCGGGGCGCGATCCGGGCTTGGGCTCGGCCGGCTCGAACAGCCAGTACGACCGCGGGCCTTCTCCAAGCTCGTACCGCATGACGACGCGATGGAGGTAGATCGGTGTCGCCTGCGCTGGTCGATCGCTGACGGCCAAGCGGCAGCCCTCGTCCTCGCCAGCCTGTGCCCGGCTCAGGAACGACAGCACGCTCATCGCCATGGCACCGGTCACCAAGCGGCAGATTCGCCTCGATTCAGCCATCCATGGCCCGCCTGGCATGTCTCGGTGCCTCATTTCTCCTATCTCAGACTCATCCTTGAGGGCCAGCACAAATAGCGCATCTTTTCTGACCTGTCAAGGTCATGTCTCACGATCGTCAAGCCTTCCGGCTCGCTCCACCCGCGGGTTCAGAAGGCTGGCCCCGAGCACTTCGCCATTGCCCAACCCCTGGTGGGGACTCACTTTACTCGGAAAATGTTCAGATAAGTTCAGGTGACGGGCATTTTGGCTTCGAGAAGGCATCGTTCAGCGGGAGGTGACAGCTCCGCCCGACGGGATCGATGCTGGGTGGCGATCCTGGACCAAATGATTTCTATCGGCACTCCAAGCGCCTCAACGTTGCGCGAATTCGCGCTGGGGTGCCATCTTCTGGATCAGTCTCTCGATGGTCTCGCTGATTCGCCTGCCGCGAAAATAGCCGGCAGGTTTGCCCCGGTGCCGGGTCCAGGGATGACCGAAAATCGTAGTTAGCGGCGTTGGGCCTGGATTTGCTTTATCCCGCCCTTTCCGGTGAGCGCACCGGATACGCACCGGAAAGGCTGACCCGTTTCAGGATGACCGAAAATCATAGGTATGGGCGTTGGGCGTGGGTTTGCCATCTCGGGCCCTTTGCCGTGCAAGCCCCGGTTAGCACACCGGAAACGTGGGAATGGTCAACAAGGTCTGAGGGTGGGCGCCCACTTGCTCGGCCGCAACCTCGTGGGAAGCCAGATCGCGTGGAAGTGGCGGACCCGCCTCTACGACCATCTCAGTCCCGCCAGAGCACATGAGCTGACTCTTCCGCAAGACCGGCGCAATCCTCGGGTCCAGCGGGCTGGATTCCGAAGTCAAAACACCCGGGTCGCGCGCCGCCCCGCTGGCTTGGCGGCGCGAAGCTGGTTCCGATGGCGAATTGTCAAAGACCATTCAGACCGATCCCGGCAGAAAGAGTTTACGTCACGATCATGACCATGGGGTCAACCTTTGTGACCATGGGGTCAACCTTTGTGTGCGCCGTGGTAAGGTGTTGGTCTTCAGTGGGTGCAACTCCCACCCGGCAACTGGGTCGCTCCAGCCGGTAGCTATCGGAGCGGCGGTGGAACATCGCAGAGAGGCTTGGCTGGGTCAGATCCGGTTTAGAGGCTTGGCTGGGTCAGATCCGGTTTTCGGTTAAGAGGCTTCGCGGGCCGGGTCGCGCTGGGAGGCAACCCCACTGTGACCCCGGCCCGGAAGCCCCCGAGTGTGGCTAACTCCGCGACGACCTCGAACGTGTCGAACTCGTCCTCGAATTGCCGAAAACCGGGAACTGGGCTTGCCCCCGGAACTCCTCCTCGGGTGCTGACGGCGGGCATCCTCGACCCGGAACGGGAAACCTCCGTCGCAGAACTGTTGGCGACGCTGGAACTTCCCCTCAATCGCTTTCAGGCCGAACTGGGATCGGGCCGTTCGACCGAGGTGATCGACCCTCAGCTTAAGTGGCGTGCGGGTGACGATCATGCCGACGTGGTCCAGCCGCGCGGAGCGGTCGCCTGATCAGCGGGAGGCTCTGCTCTTCCTTGAGCTCGCCGAGCAGGTCTTCGAGCGGTTCCGGCCCCGTGCTGCTTGAACCTACGGCGGGCATCCAGTTGGCATCGAGCTGATGCACAGACAGCAGCGAGGTCGTCTTTCACTGGACCATGAGGTGGCAACCTTTGTGCATGGCTCGTGGTAAGGTGTTGGTCTTCAGTGGGTGCAACTCCCACCCGGCAACTGGGTCGCTCCAGCCGGTAGCTATCGGAGCGGCGGTGGAGGAAACTAAACCGTCGGAGCCTTCGAGACAGATGTGTCGCTTTGGCGATGCAGCGAGCCGACAGGCCGTAACGCGAGTGAACATTGAGCGGCCTCGAAACGACCAATGTGGACGCCGACCTTGCACAAGGATGGGGAAGGCCGCTGCCGCTGGGGATGAATGGGAAACGGGTGGAATAGGCCGTCCCACGAGCGATCAGAACCCAGCGGGCCACCGGGGTAATGACGACGGCATGTCGGTACAAGGAGATCAACGCAACACGGGAAACCCGATCGGCGAGGGGCGCTCCCCTTCAACCAGACGCCCGCGAGGGACAGGCTGGACCGCCTCGGGTAACGGAGAGGCCCATAGTACCGTTGAACCCGGGTAACTCCGGTGGAGGGAAGGGGCCTCGGTTCAAGGCCAACGCACGAAGTAATAGACAGCCGGGAGATTGGCATGAGCCTATCACCTCCAGTGAAGGTTGGGAAGTTGCAGACAGCGTTGCACACCAAAGCGAAGAACTCGCCCGACTACCGGTTTTACGCCCTGTACGACAAGGTGTACCGCCGAGACATCCTGGAATTCGCCTACGTCCGCTGCCTGAATAATGGTGGCGCACCCGGGGTCGACGGCCAGAGTTTCGACGACATGGGGTGCGAAGTTGGGACGCGACCAGTGGCTGGACTCGAACTGGCGGAAGAACTCCGACTGGAAACGTACCTACCCCAGCCGGTCCGACGCGTGTACATCCCCAAAGGGGATGGCAAGCAAAGGCCACTGGGCATTCCTTGCATCAAAGACCGTGTGGTGCAGACGGCGACGATGCTGGTCTTGGAGCCGATCTTCGAGGCCGACTTGGAGCCGGAGCAACACGCCTATAGCCAAGCGCAGGCCCTGGACGCCGTTCGCCTCGTCGAGCGGCTGGTCAGGTCGGGGCACACCGAGGTGGTGGACGCGGACTTATCTGGATATTTCGATAGCATTCCCCACGCCGGTCTGATGAAGTCGGTGTCCCGGCGGATCAGCGACGGTCGCGTCCTGCGATTGATCAAGATGTGGCTGGAAGCACCGGTGGAAGAGACCGACGCGAGAGGCAATCGCCATCGGACGACCCGGAACAAGGACCAGGGGATCGGCAGTCCACAAGGGGCTCCGATTTCCCCGTTGCTCGCGAATGTGTACATGCGACGCTTTGTCAAGGGATGGAAGACAGGAGGGCACGAAGAGCGTCTTGGGGCGCGCATCGTCAACTATGCGGACGACTTCGTCATCTGCTGCCGCGGGACGGCCGACGAGGCCATGAACGTGATGCGGACGATGATGTCCAAGCTGAAGCTGACGGTCAACCGAGCAGAAGACACGCTTATGTCACCTGCCTGAGGAGACGTTTGACTTTCTGGGTTACACCCTCGGTCGCAACTACGACTGCCGAACGGGCGAGTCCTACTTGGGACCCCGTCCCTCGCAGAAGAAAGTCGACCGGTTATGTAGCACAATCAATGAGCTGACGACACGACGGAAGTCTTGGCGGGACGTAGAGGATGTGATCGTACGAATCAACCGCAAACTTCGCGGTTGGTCCAATTACTTTCGCATCGGAACGGTCAGCAAAGCCTACCGGAATATCAACAGCCACACCCGCTACCGGGTGCGTCAGTGGTTGTGCGCGAAGTTTAAGGTGCGGGTAATCGAAGAGCAATTCACTGACCAGTACCTGCACCAGGAGCTGGGACTGCACCAGCTTCAACGAACGTAGCGACAGCGGTTCGTGGGCGAACGTGTGAGAATCGCCATTACACAAGCCTTGTCCGAAAGCCGTGTGCGGGAGATCCGCCCGCCCGGTTCGATGAGCGGGGTGTGGAAACGGAGCATGGTCGAGATGATGTGACACCCGCAGACGAAAGAGCGGGCTAACAGAGAACACAAACATCGACCTAAACCACCGCGCCACACCTCGACTCTACTTTTTGTTTTTCTCGATCCTTTTTTCGAGCCGAAGGTTCTATGAACAGGCTTTTTGGGTTCAGGCGGGGCGATGGGCGACGCTTGGTCTGTTCCTTTCGCGTCGGGTTGGAGTCGAGCTACGATCGTCCGCAGATCGAGCGTACGGAGGGCGGCTGATCGGGGCAGTTCGCTCTCCACACGCCGCGTGAGGTTCGGAACGCAGTCGGCGCACCGCTAACCCCAGGTCGGTGGCGATCTCCCTGAGGGGCGCGTTTCCGTCCACCGCCGTGCCAGATACGCCGCCACGGCGCGCACCAGTGGCGATCTCCTCGCCTTGCCAGGGTTTCGACGGCCCGCCCATAGTGCAGCGCCACGGCCTCGTAGACGGTCTGGCGATCCAACCCCGCGAGTCGTTTGCGGGAGATCGGTTCGGCTGCTCGTCGATGTCGACGCTAAAAGTTTTTTGCCTGACCCGGCTGAGGAATCCTCGCCGCCAAGTACCAGCCCTGCCAGGCAGAGCTGAAAGGCGATGCGATCGGCTCGGCCAGCCCGGCCGTCACGAAGCGGCGATAGGTGCTTGCCGGGTCGGTACCGCCGAAGTCGCCCTGCATCGCCGCCAGCAGCGTCTCATAGGCCACCCAGTCCAGTCGACGTCGCCGCGAGTCGTATCCGCGATAGCTCGACCATTCCCAGTCGCGGGGATGGCCGACCAGCTTGGCGGCACGGGGTTGAGATGGAGGTAGCGGCTGACTGTCCAGAAGTAGGATTCGTCCTCGATGAGCTGGGCTCGGAACCCGCCCCTGGAAGACGTGCCCTGTGCGGCGATGACGACGCGTCCAGCGGGTGGCGTAGGCCGACAACATCCGATGCATGCCCCGAGAGAGGTCGGGCTCGGGCGTACGAAGGAAAAGGTGGAAGTGATTCGACATGAGGACGTACGCGAAGAGCTCCCAGCGTCGCGCGACCACGGTGCGTATCCAGTTTTTCCATCCAGTGGCGACGGTCATCGTCGTCGAGGACAATCTCCTGGCCGCCGTTCCCGCGAGCCATGACGTGGTAGACCGCCATAGGGTACTGATGCGCAACCGCCGCCTCACCATGGACCGACACCTCCGAGAGATCAACGGGAGAGGCTGGGGCGAAATCAGAACTCTCGGCGCAGATCCAGCCCGAGCGTCGTACCCCCGACTCCTTGCCGTGTCTCCAAGTCTAGTCGACTGACA
>CAWCJX010000006.1:0-78405 GCA_963795865.1 uncultured Alphaproteobacteria bacterium | reverse complement strand
ATTCACGTCACGCCCCCGCCTTGCGCTCGCGCACGCGCGAACCATTGTTGAATCGACGATGTCCGTCGGTGACCACGACATCGCCATCGGCGAAGCCGGATTCCAGGACGATTTCGCCGCCCAGCGACCACGCCACCTTGACCGGGGTGCCTACTCCACGGACCCTATGTGAACGTGCTCCCGCCACGTGCCGCAACGCGCCCTTCCGATTAACCTGCCTACCTGGTCGCCACGAAGAACTCCCAAGTGATCGAGGGAGAATTCCGATCTGATCACAGCCCGCACACCTTCCGGAAACGCTCCCGATGACGTCATGTCAGAGAGAGCCGCGCACGGCGATAGGGGGTGGTCCCGATGCCATCACCTCGAGGAGATGCGGCTTCGGAACCACTCCGACCCTATCGGATTATCCCTGCTGGTCCCGCGCACATACTGGTTGAACCACTCGATGGTGCGCGTCCATGCCTGCTGGGCCGTGGCCTTGTTGTAGCGTTCCGGCGTCGCGTCATTGAAGAAGCCATGAACCGAATCCGGATAGATGTGGCCTTCGTACCGGATGTTGTTTTTCTTCAGCTCCGCTTCCTGCGCCGGATAGGCCCCCGACAACGTCTTATCGAGGGCGCCGTGGTGGATGAGGATGGCCGCCTTGATCTTCGGCACGTCTTCCGGCTTGGGCGCGGCACCGTAGAACGGCGCGGCCGCCGCCAGATCCGGGCCCAGCAGGACCGACAGGGTATTGGCCATGCGTGCCGCCGAAGCAAAAGCCGGTGGCGCCGATTTTTCCGGTGCAGTCCGGACGCGATTTCAGCCACTGCGCGGCGGCGACGAAATCCTGGGTCCGCTTGGCGCGGTCGATCTTGGCGAACAGCAGGCCGCCCTTGTAGTCGTCGCCCGGATAACCGCCGACCGACGTCAGCGCGTCCGGCGCGAATGCCATGAAATTCTCCAGGGCAAAGCGCCGCGCGACGTCCTCGGTGTGCGGATTCAGTCCGCGATTCTCGTGGATGACGATAACGCCGGGCAGTTTCGCCGGCGTCTCGTCGCGTGAATCGGCGCTGAACGGCCGCGACGAAATAGCCCCGGATGTACCCATTCCCATCCGGTGAGGGCACGGTCTCATAGCTCGCCTTGATGCGCTCGTCGTCCTTGCGGACCTGCTGCCCCAAGGCGTAGTTCGGCATCAACGCCTCGACGATCGCCGCGGCGGTAAGGCCGGCGACGGCGAAACGCTCCACCCCATTGAAAAAGTCACGACGACTGATCTCGCCATGAATAAAACGCGTGTACAGCTCCACCGCTTCCGCGGGAATTTTCCTCGTCTGTCCCATAGAGACCTCCCTCGTGCACGTTGAGGGTACCATCACTCGCGCCGACTTATGAAGCCTGCAACCGGTTCGGCAATCGGCAACGCCCGACTGCTCGATCAGTCGGGCGTTGATCTACCGGCGGAGCCACCATAGCAGAGAATGTCGGGTTTTGGCCCAGCGGAACAAATTCCTATCAGCGCCCCGCGGCCGGTCTCGGTCCGGCGGACCGAGTTGTCACCGCTGCCGAGCGTACCGTGCCCGAACCGCCTCCGACAAAGGCTGCCACCGCCGCTGACCATGCCGTCAGCGCCGGGGGTGGAGGCGCCGCCCATCGCTGCCGGTCGGCAACAATACGTGAAAGATCGATCCATGGGGCTGACCGCGGGACACCGACAGGCGCCCGCCATGACCTTCTACGATCGACCGGCAGATCGACAGCCCCATGCCCATGCCATGGGATTTCGTCGTAAAGAACGCATCGAAGATGCGATCGATGTTTTGCGGTTCGATCCCGGTTCCGGAGTCCTCCACCGCGATCAGCAAATGATCGAATTCATGCAATCCAGTCTTCACCCGGAGAATGCGCGCACGATTTGCCACGGTACTCATCGCGTCAACGGCGTTCCTGGTCAGGTTCAGGATCACCTGCTGCAACTGGACTCGATTGGCCGGAATTTGCGGGAGTTCGTCGAACAGTTCGGTGTGAACCGATACACATTGATTTTCAACTTCCCCCCGAACGAGTGTGAGGACCTCGCGAACGAGTTCGTTGACGTCCTGAGGAGCGTTTGCCCGGTCGTCCTTTTGGAACATCGACCTGATGCCGCGGATCACTTCGCTCGCACGCAGACCTTCGCTGACGACGCGCTTCAAGGCGGCGCGCGCCTCATCGAGGTCGGGTGTCGCGGGCGCGATCCAGCGTAAGCCCGCATTGGCATTTGCGACCATCGCCGCTAAAGGTTGGTTTATCTCGTGAGCGATCGAAGCTGCCATCTCGCCCATCGCCATCATCTGCGTGACGCGCGCCAGCTCGACCCGGGCCAAGTGCAGCGCATTGCGCTCGGTGATGTCGCGCAGGCAACCGACGAATAGAATGCTCTCGCCGTCTTGAAGCGGTGAAATCGAAAGTTCGACGGGAAACTCCTCGCCATTTTTTCTCAGGCCCGACACCTCGATGCGCCTGCCTAAGACTTCTCCCTGGCCGGTTTCGAGGTACCGTCGAAGTCCGTTTCGGTGGGCGTCGCGGTATCGCTCGGGTATGATGAGTTCGGCCAGTGTCCGCCCGATGGCCTCCTCGCGCGACCATCCGAAGACGCCGACCGCGCAATCGTTCCAATCCGCCACGACGCCGTCGGACTTCATGACGACGACTGCATCAAGAGCGGTTTCCAAGATCAGGCGCAGCCCGTCCCGGTGCCGAGACGGGCGCGGAGATGTCGGTTTCGCATCGGCAGTGGTTGACACGGTCGCGACCCGGCTGGACCAAGTTTGAGTTCCGGCACCTATTGGCCAAACGTACCCCGCGAAGCATCCGGTACAGTGCAGATTCCGGCGACCATTCCGTCGCCTTTACGATCCAATACCGGCCGGCGCCCCGCCCTGATGTCGGCCACCCAGGACGCCCCCCGACGGGTCAGTGGAATGATGCCTTTTGGTTGCTACGTCAAGCCGTTGGTTTGGGCATGCGAAGGCCGCAGTATAGCCAAATAATTGAAACTGAAGAAGTTGAACCAATTAAATCGTCGGGGATCGCCTCCCGAATGCGACCCTCCTTCGCCCGTTTAGCGGCATCGAGGGCCGGCACCTGGATTCCAGGGTTCCGCCCGCGGCGCCCGGAACGCCCCGACAGGCACCCGGGCTGGGCGCGGCGAGTAAGGCCGCGCGGATCAAGAGCGGTTCTGCGTCGTCACGTTGAGCAGCGCCGGAGTGCCCGAGCGGATCGCGTCGAAGCTGCGCCGCAGCGCCGGCATCAGCTGGTCCGACGTCTCGACCTTCTCGCCGCGGCCGCCGCAGGATTCCGCCACCATCTCGAATGCCGGCGCCGGGTTGAGCTCGACCAGCGGCATGACATTGGCCTTGGCGGCGTGGCCGTCGGGATAGACGTCGCGGGTCGCCTGGCGCACCGCGTGCCAGGCATGATTGTTGGCGATGATAGTGAGCGTCGGCAGCTTCTCCGCGCGGCCGACATAGTGGAAGGCCAAGCGGATTGCCGAAATAATAGGAGCCGTCGCCGACCGCGGCGATGACCTCGCGATCGGGTGCGGCGAGCTTGGCGCCGAGGCCGCCGCCGAGCCCGAAGCCGAGGCCGCCGGCGAGGCTGGAGCCGAGATAGGTCCGCGGCACGGTGAGGTCGAGCGCGCCGACGGGAAGGCCGAGCTCGTTGACGATGATGGCGTCCTTGGACTTGAGCTCGTTGAGGCAGTGGGCGAGGTAGAGCGGGTGGACCGGCGACTGGCGTCTTGACCTGCTCGATCAGCTTGCGGCGCCTGGCGAGCATGTCTTCGCGGAGTCCGGCGATCGCCTTGCGGCGCGCCGCGATCGCCGCGCCGTGGCCCTTGGTCGCTTCGCCGAGCGCCTCGCGCAGCATGGTGAAGGCGGCGCAGGACTCCCCGGTGATCAGGAGATCGCCTTCGAACTCGCGGAACGGATAACGGGTGAACAGCGGGTCGGGGCCGAGGCAGATCACCTTGGCGTCCTGGCGCAGCGCGTGGGCGCGCGGAATCCACGGCACCGCGCTGTCGAACACCGCGATCACGTCGGCCTTGCCGAGATGCGGGGCGGGATCGAAGCCGAGGCACATGGCGTGATCGGTCGGCAGGCTGATGTCGCGGGCTTCCGACTGCACCACCGGCAGCGCGAATTCGTCGGCGAGCGCAGCGAGCGCCGCCATCGCTTCCGGCGCGCGCCCGGCCGAGGATGTCAGGATCAGCGGGAACTCCGCCTTGGCGATCAGCGCGGCGGCTTCCTCGATCGCGGCGCGCGACGGCACCGGCGCGCTGGCGCCGAGGCTGCGCGAGGTTTCCCGGCGCGGCGCCACCGCGTGGTCGGCGAGCACCTCGCGCGGCAGCGTGAGATAGACCGGCCCGCGCGGCTCGCTCATGGCGATGTCGAGGGCGCGGTCGACCACCGATTCGGCCGACTGCCCGGCGCGCAGCTCGAAGTCCCATTTGACGAATTCCCGGGTCAGGCCGCCCTGGTCGAACATCTCCTGGCCCCAATGGATCGAGCGGTTGCGCGAGGCCTGGTGGCCGGTCTCGGTGACCGGGGTGCGGCCGGCGCCGAGCAGGATCGGCGCATTGTCGCGCGAGGCGTTCATGATCCCGCAGATCGCATTCGCAGTGCCGACCGTCACATGCACCATCACCACCGCCGGCTTGCCGCTGACCCGGTAATAGCCATGCGCCATCGCCACCGCGACGTTCTCGTGGGGCACCGTGATGACGCGGGGATATTTCCGGTTGGTGCCGGGACTGCGCGACAGCGCTTCGATGATGGGCGCGAAATCGGTGCCGGCATTGGCCAGCACATATTCGACCCCGCGATCGGCCAGGCGGGTGAGGAAGAACTCGGCGGTGATGCGGGAGGCAGTGTCGGTCACGGGCTGGTCCTTGGGTTGGAAGCTGTGCGAGTTATAGGAAAGGATCGAACCTACCACACCCCTACCATACCCCATCATGGCCCCATCATATCCGGGGCGCCGCCGCGGCGGCCCAGCCGCAGGGTCGGGGCGAGGACGATGATGAGGGCGGCGCCGATGGCGATGGGAATGAATGCCGCCGCCGGCACGCCGGTGGCGTCCCAGGCGAGGCCGCTCACCACCGGCACGACCACGGCGCATGAATAGCTGATGGTGAACATCCCGGCGGCCATGCGCGGGACGTCGTGCGGCAGGCTCAGCAGCGGCGGCAAGGCGAGCACCAGAATGAGGATCGCGGCGGCCGCAAACCCGATCACCGCGGCGGCGGCGACGATCACCGCGCCATTGCCGAAGACGATCCCCAGCGCGCCGGACAGCGTCAGCGCCCCGAACAGGACATAGGCGCCGGCGCGCCGCTCCAGCCGGCCGGCGAGCGCGAGCAGGAGGAAAGAGGCCGGCAGTTGGCCGAGATTGAGGGCGGTGAGGCCGGGGCCGATCAGGTCGCGATGGCCGAGATGGACGAGATAGTCGGGCAGGAAGGCATTGGTGGAGAAATAGGCCGCATTGACGCCGCCCAGCATCAGGCCGAGCCGCCACAACTGAGCGCTCTTCCAATCCGGCCACCACCGCCGCGGCACCAGCGGATCGGCATGGGTCGCCGCCGGCCGCGGGGCCAGGAGCCAGATCGCCGCCGCGATGGCGAGGCAGGGAATGCCCCAGACCACGAAGGCGAGCCGCCAGCTGCCGCCGACCAGCGGCAGCACGACCGGCAGCATCAGCGCTACGGGCAAGATTTCGCCGATCAGCAGTCCGTTGGTGTAGACCGCGGTGCCGAAGCCGATGCGATCGGGCAGCCAGGCCCGCACCAGCGGCGGCAGCGAGGGCTGCATGACGGCGACGCCGAAGCCGGTGACGATGGTCGCGGCATAGAGCAGCCACAGGTCGGGCGCCGCGCCCCGCAGCGCCGAGCCGAGTGCGGTCGCGACCAGCCCGATGATCACCGTGGTGAGCGCGCCGAACCTTGCGATCAGCATCGAGCCCGGCACGGCGGCGACCGGCGAACAGCACCACCGGCAGGCCGGCCAGGACGCCGACCTCGGTTTCCGACATGTGGAATTCGTCGTGGATCAGGGGAATCAGCGGCGGCACCGCCAGGATCGTCATCCGCAGCCCGTTGCCGGCGAGCCACAGCAAGGCGATGCAGCCCAGCGCCCGCCGGCCTGTGCCGCCCCCTCCCCGCTCCGGCCCCGGCGCATGCATCCCGTGTGTTCCCGGTCGCGGGCGCCTCGCGCCCGCGCAGTCAAAGATGAAGCGCGATCCGCTTCGAACTGGAGTGGATCTCACCCCGACATTGCGGGCGCTCGTTAGCATGCCGGATAGGTCCGCGACAGCCGCAGCGCGCCCGGCATCTCGGGGAAGCCTCAGGGCGGGCTCAACCCCTTGCGGGTCAGGATCGGCGCCAGCTCGGGCAGCGCAAGATAGGCAACCAGCTTTGCCGCCCCCGCCGGAGTTCCTCGCCGCCGTAAATATGCCGGCGGAAAACACCGATATCTTCTGCAGGTCGCCCGGCAGCGGCCCGACGATGTCGATGCCGGATACCGGCATCAGCTCGCTGATCTGCTGCACCGCCAGCTCAGCCTCGCCGCGCGCGGCGATCTCGCCCACATAGGAGTCGCCGATGATCGCCTTGCGGCGGATCTCGGCGGCGATGCCGAGCCGCTCGATCACCTCGCCGAAGTGGATGCCGCTCGCCCCGATGCGGGAGAACGCGATCGACTTCGCCGCGAGCAGCGTGTGCCTGAAGGCCTCCACCGTGGCGATGTCCGGCTTCGGCGCCCCGGCGCGCACCGCGAGCCCGACGCCTGACTGGGCGATATCTGCGGCGCTGCCGGCGACGATCTTGCCCTCGCCGACCAGCTGGTCGATGGCGGGACGGGTGATGATCGCCACGTCGGCGGTGGCGCCTTGGGAAATCGCCAGAAGCTGCGCATTGGTCGATTTGTAGCCGGCCGCAACGGCGAGCCCGGTGCGGGCACGAAAATCCGCCGCCACTTCCAGCAGCACGCCGCGCAGCGCGAGCGTGCTCAGGACTTCGATCACCGCTGCATCGCCTTCGCCGGTCACGTCTTCCCCTCACATTTATTTGCCGTGAGCCGCGACACGCCTGCGACGATTTGCTAGTGGTCTGAGGCCGGCCCCTGGTTGCCAAATGTCGCGACGAGGCGCCGCACCACGCGCCTGACCGTCGGAATTTGCAACCGGAACCTCGTTCTGTTTCAATAGCGTGTAAGGCCGGATATCCCAGGGAGAAACGCCATGCTGATCTCTCCATGGCGGCTTTGCCACGCCTTCGGAAACCGCGGGCCTTGGCGCGGTTCTTGCTTTGATCCTGATCGCCTCGATCTATGGCGTGTGGCGGGCCAGAGAGCTGGTGCCCGTTCTGACGGCGACGCTGCGTGAATCCACCATGCTGATGTTCATCATCGGCATGTCGCTGCTTTACTCCTACGTCATGAGCTACCTGCATATCAGTCAGTCGACCGCGCAATGGATCGTATCGCTGGAATTGTCGCGCTGGGTGCTGCTCGCCGCCATCCTGCTGATGGTGGTGGTGCTGGGCTTCTTGCTGCCGCCGGTGTCGATCATCCTGATGACCGCCCCGATCATCTTACCTCCGCTCAAGGCGGCGCAATTCGACCTGATCTGGTTCGGCGTCATCGTAACCATCGTCATGGAATTGGGTTTGATTCACCCTCCGGTCGGCCTAAATATTTTCGTGATCAAGAGCATCGCCCCGGACATCCCGCTGCGGGACGTCATTTGGGGCGTGCTGCCGTTCGTCGCGCTGATGATTTTTGCCGTGGTCGTCCTATGTATGTTCCCGGGCATAGCGACCTGGCTGGCCGACGCGGTGATGGGCCGATGAGATGAACACGTCATTCTTCGGCGAGTTGTTGCAGACGATCTCCGAGCGGGGACGGTCGCTGATCGATCGCACGCGGGAACGGCGCGGCGTGAGCGCGGAATCGACGCGAAAGCCTGGTCGATCTCTGCGAGGAGCTGTTGTCGAACCGCGGCGAGGCGTCGGGCGCCGCCCTGGCACGGGAAATCCTCGCCCTCTATGCCGATCTCACCATCGGGCCGCGAATCGCGTTCTTCGAGTCGCTCGCCACCAAGTTCGGCACCGACCGCAAGCGCATCGATGCCGCCATCCAGGCGTGGCAGGACATGCCCTCCGATACGGCCGCCGCCGAGATCCACGAGGCGGCCGAGCCGCGCCGGCTGGAGCTGCTGCGCCGCCTCAATCTCGCGCCCCAGGGCACCAAGGCGCTGGTCGAAATGCGCGGCCAGCTCCTCGAAGTGCTGGCGCGGCGCGACGATCTCGCCGCGTTCGACGCCGATTTCGCCCACCTGTTCTCGTCCTGGTTCAACCGCGGCTTCCTGGTGATGCGGCGGATCGACTGGTCGACGCCCGCCGTGGTGCTGGAGAAGATCATCCGCTACGAGGCGGTGCACCAGATTCGCGACTGGGACGACCTGCGCGCACGCATCGATCCGCCGGACCGGCGCTGCTACGCCTTCTTCCATCCGGCGCTGGTCGACGAGCCCCTGATCTTCGTCGAGGTCGCGCTGACCCGGGACATCCCGGCCGGCATCGCGCCCATTCTCGCCGCCAAGCGCGAGCCGATCGAGCCCGACCGCGCCACCACCGCGGTGTTCTATTCGATCTCCAACTGCCAGCGCGGCCTTGCCGGCGTCAGCTTCGGCAGCTTCCTGATCAAGCAGGTCGTCGCCGAGGTGTGCCGCGAGATGCCGCGGCTCTCGACCTTCGTCACGCTGTCGCCGGTGCCGAATTTCGCGAGCTGGCTCGCCCGCCAGCGCGCCAGCACCGCGCCGACCCTTTCGGAGCCCGACCGCGCCGTCCTCGCGGCGCTCGACGGCGAAAAATGGTGGGAGAAGCCCGCCGTCATCGAGCAGCTGCGCGAGCCGCTGCTGCGGGCCGCCGCCACCTATTTCATGGCGGGGCGAACCTCCGGCGGCGCCCCGATCGATCCGGTCGCCCGCTTCCATCTCGGCAACGGGGCGCGGCTGGAACGGCTCGACTGGCCGGCCGACCTGTCCGAGCGCGGCCGCCGGCAGTCCTACGGCCTCATGGTCAACTACCTCTACGACCTCGGCGACATCGAAAAGAACCACGAGGCCTATGCCGAAAACCGCGCCGTCATCGCGGCCAGCGCGATCCGCAAGCTCGCCCGCCCGTCGCGCGACCTCGTGCAGGCGGCGGGGTAGTCGGAGGCCCATCGCAGCCTCCGCAGGCACCGTTCAGATGTGTCGAGTGACGTTATGCGGCAAGAGTTCTGATTGCTGCACGTCGCCGCCTTCGTCGAGGCCAGTGATCGACCATCACTGCTTGCTGCCGCCGCACCAATGGCCGTCATGTAGTCGCCATGTTGGCACGCAGAAGAAGATGTCGTCAAATTGGCGCAGGAAGTCGCCACTCGCCAATGCCTTACGCCGGGCGAATTGTCGACTGTCGAGTGCCTGACGCAGCACGGCGCGTCTGCATAGTCGGCACAGGGACCTGATAGCGTCTTGGCGCGATCACAATCGTCGATCAGGCGCTGGCGCTGCATCCCAGATGATCGAGGATGCGATTCGCGAGCCCTGGACACCGCCTCGTCGCACACTACAGGATCGGGATCTGCGAGCATCGTAGCATAGGCGAAGAACGTTTTCAGGTGTCGAATACGCTGGACGGCCTCGGCAAAAGACACTGATGCTGAAAGTCGCGCCGAATTCTCTTAAGCCTGAGCATTTCTCCGAGCAGGCAGCACTCGTCACTCATTTCGGGACCGAATGACGGTCGCGCGTCAGGCACCAGCACGATCATTCCGACGGGCGAATTTCATCAGCCATATGTCACGGACTTGTTTCACGCGATCCAGAACTGCTGCTCGCGAAATCAGTCAATGTCGCGCGGGCACGAACGCGATGGCGCTGCGTATATCGGCGACGTGCTCAGCCGCGAATGGCTGCGCGACGTCGTGCAAATCGAGGTCGCAGAAGCCGACAGGCTATGCCGACAAGTTCAAGCCGCATCGTAACCAGTCGAACAGACGGTTTCGGGGCCGACATGCGTCGCAGGTTGCGAACGCGCGGTGCCGGAGTTACCCAGCAAAAAAGCGCAGCACTGCCGACTATGCCACGATGATCATTCGTCCGAGCAGATCCGATGCGCATCGTTGGCGGTCAGAACAGACGCGGATACCTATACGGCGATTCGATAATCGCAACGCCAAATGATCAGACGCCGTGAGCATCTCGTCAGGCCCGCTGTACGTCGTACAGCCGCGTTCATCGAAAGGGCAGACTCACCCCTCCCCGATCTCGCGCAGAATCTCCGCCGTGTGCTCGCCGAGCCGCGGCGCCGGGCGTTCGCTCGCCATCGGCCGGCCGTCGAGCATGATCGGCGTGCGCACCCCCGGGATCTCGCCGGCCTTGGCGGCGGCGCTGGCGAGCTTCACCTGCATGCCGCGGTGGATCACCTGGGGATCGGCGAACACCTGGTCGACCCGGTTGATCGGGCCGGACGGCACGCCGACCGCCTCCAGGCCGGCCAGCAGGTCGTCCCGGGCGAACCGGCTCGTCAGCGCCGAGAGCTTCGCCACCAGGTCCGCACGCCTGCCGAGCCGGTCCGCGTTGGTGAGATGGTCGGGGTGGCTGGCGAGCTCGGGCTGGCCCAGCACGGTGCACAGCTTGGCGAACTGGCTGTCATTGCCGACCGCGATGATGACGTGCCCGTCGGCAACCGGGAACACCTGGTAGGGCACGATATTGGGATGGGCATTGCCGATGCGGTTCGGCACCTTGCCGGGAGACGAGATAGTTGAGCGCCTGGTTGGCGAGCACGCCGACCTGGGAATCGAGCAGCGACGTGTCGACCAGGCAGCCGCGCCCGGTCCGGTCGCGCTGCACGATGCCCGCCAGCACCCCGATCACCGAATAGACCCCGGTGAAGATGTCGGCGACCGGCACGCCGCAGCGGGTCGGCTCGCCGTCCGGCGTGCCGGTGATGTCCATGATGCCGCCCATGCCCTGGGCCATGAGATCATAGCCGGCGCGCGACGCGTAGGGGCCGTCCTGGCCGAAGCCGGTGACCGAGCAATAGACGAGGCGCGGATTGACCTTCGACAGGCTCGCATAGTCGAGGCCGAACTTGGCAAGTCCGCCTACCTTGAAGTTCTCGATGAGCACATCGGAGCGCGCCGCCAGCTTGGTGACGATGCGCTGCCCGTATTCGCTCTCGAAATCGAGCGCGATGGAGCGCTTGCCGCGATTGGTCGAATGAAAATAGGCGGAGCCGAGATGGCCGCCGTCGGCGGCCTCGACGAAGGGCGGGCCCCAGGCGCGGGTGTCGTCGCCGGCGCCCTGGCGCTCCACCTTGACGACGTCGGCGCCGAGATCGGCGAAGATCTGGCCCGCCCACGGCCCGGCGAGGATGCGGGCGAGTTCGAGAACGCGCAGGCCAGCGAGCGGACCGGACATTCGATGTCTCCAAAGATGAGATCGGGCGCGGCTGCGGGCCGCGTTGCCCCGTTGACTGCGCACCCATGACACAGCGGGGGCTGTGTTACCCGCCGGGGCGGATTTGTCCAGACCCGGGCGTTCCGGGTGGTGCGTCAGTTTGATTTTCGGTTGCGGGCTGTCAAGAGACGGCGCGGCTGAGATGGCACAAGTTCGTAATACGGGGTTCCCATGCGCCCCCCACTCGCGATACGCTCGTCCGAACCAGTGCGGAGGGTCATTGATGCGGCACAATTTCATTGCGAGGTTCAAGGTGGTTGGCAATCGCCCCCCGGATTAGAGTTTAATCATGACGCTGCGTCATCGACATCCGCCCCACGCGCCATGGCGCGTTCACCCTTAACCGCTGCCCGTGAGGCATGGAACAGGAAGCCGCCACCGGACGCAAAATTAGTTCGCTTCGTTTTGGGGGCCGGTGATGGCTTACCACAACAAAAAATTTCGGCTCTTCGTCGCGCGGACCTGGGCCGTCGCTGCACTGATCCTCATAAATGTGGTCATTTACGTGGCGTGCGCTCGGGGTTCAGAGGGGTTCATTCCGAACACCTCAACGCTTCTTCGATTTGGCGCGGTCACCGCGAGTACCGTGACGGACCATCAATATTGGCGGCTATTGGCAGCGGGATTTCTGCATTTCAACCCCGTCCATCTCGTCTCCAACATGCTTTGCTTGGCCGTATGGGGCGGTGCGCTCGAAAAACGCATCGGAACTCTGTATTTTACTCTGATCTACTTTTGCTCCTTACTCGCCGGCAGCCTTGTTACCGTTCTTACTCATCACACGCCTTTCATTGGCGTCGGCGCATCAGGGGCGGTGTCGGGTGTTTTAGGCGCCCTGCTCGGCCTTTGCATTCTTGGCAAGATCGAATTGTCACTAACTTATATCGTTTCGAGCATTACCATAAACGTGATGGCGTCTGTTTCCGTGTCTGGCATCGATTGGCGCGCGCATTTCGGCGGATTTTGCGCTGGTCTCATCAGTTGCGCAGTTCTCGACTTGTTGCTGTCCGCCAGCCGTCCGCTATTTTCGTGCAAAATCCCGGAATTCATCAAATTGAACACGGCAATTCTCGCTGGTGTTTGGGGCATTTGGCTTTCACTGCCCGATGCCGGATGGACGGATCACCAAATTATACTTACAACGGCAGGTGTTGTATTTTTCTTGTACATTGTGGTTTTGAAGCTGATCGACGCGCTTCTGGTCCTGAAAAAAGGGCTCATGTATTCCGTATTGGTTCTTGCGGCCTTGAACGCGCTCGCAGTTTTTGCATGGCGGGACCCGCTGTTGCGCATGACCGCACTTTTGCTTCAAGAGATCGGCGAAGGCAATGAGGCCGTAGCCTTGTTTCATGTCGGCCTCACGCAAATGATGCAGGAGCCGATCGCGCTGATCGCCGGTGCGGCACTAGTGGTCTTTTGCGCCACGCTTATCGCTTATCGTTTCGATCTCCAACGCGGATGGAACGATGTCGGCTTCGTGGGTGCATCCTTCAGGGCGGAAAGGAACCGGGTACGGGGGCTTTGATCGGCTGCACAGCCGTAAGGTCGATTTCAATCCTGGGAAGGTGTCGTCAGTCGTTGAGCTTTAGCCCAGATTGGCCGCACTGTCGCGCGGGAAGGCGGATCGAGCGGGGCTCGACGACTTCCAGTGCGGCTCATCCGCATCCAATCTACAGCCACGCGCTGTGACTTTGCGTTGCAGCAAGCAGCGCAATCTGGCCTCGAACTGAGGCAGTCACGCCTGCCGCACGCCTGCCGTCACGCCTGCCCGTTCACACCCGCCCGTACACCGGCACGACGGCGCCGCGCGTCACCCGGTTGCCGGGCGATGCCAGGAACAGGATGGTCCGCGCCAGCTCCTCGGGCTTGGGCCAGGACGCGTGGTCGGCGTTCGGCATCGCCTTGCGATTGGCGGGCGTATCGATGGTCGACGGCGCCACCGCATTGACCAGGATGCCCGCCTTCACCACCTCCTCGGCAAGCGCCACCGTGAACGCGGCCACCGCGGCCTTGGACGCGGCATAGGCCGCCATGCCGGCGCCGCTGCGCCATTCGAGCCCGGGCCGCGCCGAGACATTGACGATGCGGCCGCCGTCGGGGTTGCCGTCCATGGCGAGCACGGCGCTGCGGCAACACAGGAACGCCGTCACCAGGTTGGTGTCGAGCTGGCCCTGGAGCACCGCCTTGGTCGTCGTCCTGACCGGCCCGGCGGCAAAGCCGCCGGCGAGGTGGATCGAAGCCCAGGGCCGCGCGACCGCGCCATAGAGCCCGCCGACGGCGGCCTCGTCGGTCAGATTGATGCCCGGATGGAAGGTCAGGCGGGGATGGGCGCGGTGCGGGAAATGCAACGCTTCCTGCTCGACGAGATAGGGAACATGGCAGGCCGCACCCGCCTCCAGCAGGGCGCCGACCACCGCGGCGCCGAGCGCTCCGGTGCCGCCGGTGACGACCACGGCGCGATCTTGAAATTCCATGTGGTGCTCCATTTCGGCTGGCGGTCGACAGGGAACAGACCACGGATGCCATATTCTCAGTTTTGCGTCATCTGTCCTCCGTCCTCGCGCCAGCGGTCCGCCGGGCGAAATTCCGATTGAACTTTACGCGGCCGGCCCGCATCAAGGTAGCCGATGGATCGGGCAACATCGCAACTGAGACGCCGCCCCAAGCCGGGGCCGGATGCCGCGGGCGAGCCGCTGGTGCGTTTCGCCGCCGTCTCCAAGCGCTTCGCCGGCACGCCTGCGGTGAACCGGCTCAGCCTCGACATCTATCCCGGGCGAGTTCTTCGCGCTGCTGGGGCCGTCGGGCTGCGGCAAGACCACCCTGCTGCGCATCCTCGCCGGATTCGAGACGCCCGACGAAGGCCGCGTGCTGCTCGGCGGCGACGACCTCGCGGCGGTCCCGCCGCATCGCCGGCCCGTCAACATGATGTTCCAGAGCTACGCGCTGTTTCCCCATCTCACCGTGGCCGGAAACATCGCCTTCGGCCTGCGCCAGGACCGGCTGCCGAAGCCCGCGATCGCCGCCCGGGTCGAGGAGATGCTGGCGCTGGTCAAGCTCGAGGGGCTCGGCGCGCGCAGGCCCGATCAATTGTCCGGCGGCCAGCGCCAGCGCGTGGCGCTGGCGCGCTCGCTGGCGAAGCGCCCGAAAGTGCTGCTGCTCGACGAGCCGATGGCGGCGCTCGACAAGAAGCTGCGCGAGGAGACGCAGTTCGAATTGATCGACCTGCAGGCGCGGCTCGGCACCACCTTCGTGATCGTCACCCACGACCAGGAAGAGGCGATGACCGTCGCCCACCGCATCGCGGTGATGGACCGCGGCGAGATCGTCCAGGTCGCGACGCCGGCCGAAATCTACGAGCAGCCGCAATCGCGCTGGGTGGCGGCGTTCATCGGCGACATCAATCTGATCGAAGGCGGCGTCGTCGCGATCGATGCGGCCGGGCGCGGTGATCGAGGATGGCGGCGGCCGGCGCTACCGCGTCGCCGAGGCGGCCGGCGCCGCGGTGGGCGCACGGGTCGCCATCGCGCTGCGGCCGGAGAAGCTGCGCATCGCCGCCGCTGGCCCCCGGCCGCCGCCGCGGACGGCGAGAACGCCGTGCGCGGCCGGGTGTGGGACATCGGCTATCTCGGCGACATCTCGATCTACAAGGTGCGGCTCGACGACGGCACCCGGATGAAGGCATCGGTCGCCAATGTCACGCGCCTGGTCGAGCGGCCGATCGGCTGGGACGACGAGGTGGTGCTGTCATGGGCGCCCTCCGCCGCCGTGCTGCTCACGCGATGAGAGGGCGATCCGCAATGCGCGACCGATCCGCCCGCCCGCAACCCGGTTCCGTATCCGCGTGGGCGAAGGTCGACGGTGGTCGCGCCCTATCTGTGGCTGATCGCCTTCTTCCTGGTGCCGTTCCTGATCGTGCTCAAGATCAGCCTGTCGCAGACGGCGATCGCGCAGCCGCCCTACATGCCGGTGCTCGACCTCGCCGCCGGCTGGCAGGGCCTCGAGGATTTCGTCGGCGGCCTGTCGCTCGGCGAACTACCTGACGCTCGCCGGCGACGACCTCTATCTGTTTTCCTACCTGCGGAGCCTCACGGTCGCGGCGCGTGTCGACCGCGATCCTGGTGCTCGCCGGCTTTCCGATCGCCTACGCCATGGCGCGCGCGCCGCGACGGCTGCGCCCGCTGCTGGTGATGCTGGTCGTGCTGCCGTTCTGGACCTCGTTCCTGATCCGGGTCTATGCCTGGATCAACATCCTGCAGCGCGACGGGCTGCTCAACCAGGCGCTGTCGGCGCTCGGACTGATCGACCAGCCGGTGACCTGGCTCGCGACCGACACCGCGGTCTATATCGGCCTCGTCTATTCCTATCTGCCGTTCATGGTGCTGCCGCTCTATGCGAGCCTCGAGAAGCTCGACGACCACCTTGCTCGAGGCGGCGGCCGATCTCGGCTGTCCGCGCTGGAAGGCGTTCTGGGTGGTGACCGTCCCGCTGGCGCTGCCGGGCCTCGGCGCCGGCGCGCTGCTGTGCTTCATTCCGATCGTCGGCGAGTTCGTCATTCCCGACCTGCTCGGCGGCTCCGACACCACGATGATCGGGCAGACCCTGTGGACCGAGTTCTTCGCCAACAAGGACTGGCCGGTCGCCTCGGCCGTCGCCGTCGTGCTGGTCATGCTGCTGGTGGCGCCGATCGCGATCTATCAGCACCTGCAGGCGCGCGAGATCGAGGGCCGCTGACCATGCGCCGCGCTCTCGCTCACCAATCTCACGGCGCTCGCGCCTCGGCCTCGCCTTTCTCTATGCGCCGATCGCGATCCTCGTCGATCTATTCGTTCAACGCCTCGCGCCTCGTCACGGTGTGGGGCGGCTGGTCGACGCGCTGGTATGCCGCGCTTCTCGAGGATCGCGCCATGATCGACGCGGCGCTCGCCTCGCTCGGCATCGCGCTTCGTCTCGGCGACGCTCGCGACCGTGCTCGGCACCATGGCGGCGCTGGCGCTGGCGCGGCTCGCGCGGTTTCGCGGCCGGCTCGCCTTCTCGGCCATGATCTATGCGCCGCTGGTGATGCCGGAGGTGATCACCGGGCTGTCGCTGCTGCTGCTGTTCGTCGCCCTCGATCTCGACCGCGGCTTCTCACCGTCATCATCGCGCACACCACGCTGACCATGTGCTTCGTCACCGTGATCGTGCAGTCGCGGCTCGCCGGCTTCGACCGCAGCCTGGAGGAAGCCGCGATGGACCTCGGCTGTCCGCCCGGCCGCACCTTCCTCGCCATCACCCTGCCGTTGATCATGCCGGCGGTGATCGCGGGATTTCTGCTGGCGTTCTCGCTGTCGCTCGACGACCTCGTGATCGCGAGCTTCACCACCGGCCCCGGCGCGACGACGCTGCCGATCCGCATCTATTCGCGAGGTGCGGCTCGGCGTGAAGCCCGAGATCAACGCGATCTGCACCATCCTGATCGCCGTGGTCGCGGTCGCGGTGGTGGCGGCGTCGCTGGTCGGCAAGGGCGGAGCGAGCGACGGCGCGAGCGACCAGCTAAGCATGCGCCGGACCGTGAGGCAGGTCCGAGGCGTGCGGGCGAGCGGCGCGATCAGCGCGCGCCGCGATCTGGCACGGCCGGCAGCGGTCAGCCGCGCGGATGGCGGATTCGCAGTCCCGTTGAGGGTCTTGCGGTCGCGCACCGCATCGAGCAGAGGCGCTCCGGCGCCGGAGCGCCTGATCAGGGTCTGCGCATCCGGCAGCATCACCGGATCGTCCCACGGCCCCTGCACCACAAAGGGAAGCTCGAACGGATTGCTGGCCTCGGCGGTCGTGCTGGTCAGGGTCGCGGTGCCGGCGAGATCGAACTCGCGCGCCGGTATCGAGGTGGTGCCGGTGAGCCCGAGCCTGACATTGGGCCCCTCCAGGTGGACGTCGTCGATGGTCGCGGTTCCCTGGACGATCTGCAGCTCGATGTTGAGCCGGTCGAACGGCGTGCGGCCGTTGCGGAACTCGCCGCTGCCGGACAGCGGACGCAGCGCCAGCCGGCGCAACAATTGCTCGACATTCATTCCGGTCAGCGCCCCATCCTTGGCGGATATCCGCGCGCTGCCGTTGAGGTTGCGGGCCAGTTCCTGCACGTTGCGGCCGGTGCTTTCCAGTTCCAGGGAAACATTGCCGGCGCCTTCCACCCGCCGGATCCGGAAGACTTCCGTCATCACCTTTTCGAGATCGATGTCGGCGAATTGCATCTGGGTCTTGAAATCGGCGCCGGTCTCGGTCTTGGCGAGCGCGATGGTCCCCGTGATCGACCCATTGAAGGACTGGGATTCGCCGACGGTCACCACCAGCCGCCCGGCCCGCATGGTGGCCGCGATTGCGGTGCGGCCAAGCGTGGCATGGGCGAGACGCACCCCCGCCGCCGATAGCCGCAGATCGGCGTCCCACCCGTTGAACCAATCGAGCGCGATCGGGGCTGCGGTCCCAATCCCTGGTATTCTCCGCGAGCAGACGGATCGTCGACACGTAGGGAGTGAGGTCGAGCTTCTCGACTGCGAGCGTGCCCTGCAGGAGCCGGCGGCCGGCAGTATAGGTGATCACGCCCTCGGCGACATTGCCGTCGAATTCGGCATTGACGTTGGACAGTGCGATCGCGCCGTCATTGACGGCGGCATGGGCCTTGAGCGCGAACCGCCCCAGGCCGCCTTCCGGCAGCGTCGTGTCGCCGGTCCAGCGCAGCGCGTCGCGCAGCGACATCGCGTCGGCGGCCAAGGTGCCGTCGATCTTGAGACTCGGCTCTGTGCTCATGGTGCCGTCGAAAGCGCCCTTGAGCGGACCGCCATTGAAGCGAATCTTGAGACCCGAAGTATGGCCCGACAGCGCACGGGGAAAATCCGCCATGCTCAGGCTCGCCTCGACGGTTTCGTCGTGCCAGGAGAAATGGCCGGTGGCGGCGAAGCTCTTGGCGATCGAGGGCCAGGCGAGCGAAAGCTCGACGCCCTCCAGCGTTTCGGTCAGTTCGCGCGCGGGATCGCGGATCGCGATGACGCCGTCATTGATGCGAATCTCCGAAAACGAAAGCACCCGTTGGGCATGGTCGGCATCCGGCTGCAGGGCGCGCGCCAGGGTATCGACCAGCGGCGACCAGTTGGTGTGCCCGTCGGCTGCGATCTCCACGGCGATGTGCGGCTTGACCAGCGTGATGTCGGAGATCTCGATGCGCCCGGACAACAGCGGCATCAGGCGCAAATTGGCGGTCAATTCCTCGACCGCGACCGCAGGTCCGGTCGCCGACTCCCCGAGCACGACATCAGCAAACGTGACCGTCCGCGCCGGGAATACCGACATGGAGATCGGGCCGCGCAGCACCGGATCGAGGCCGGTGATCGCCCGAATTTCGGTTTTGACCGCCTCGCTGACGGTATCGACGGGAATAACGTGCCTCGCCGTGGCAACCGCAGCGGCGCCCGCCACGACGGCAATCGCGATCAGGAGGAATATTCGCTTCAAGAGGATGGATCCGATCTTCACCGCCGGAGCACAGACCGCAAAGGCAAGGCCCGAGATTTGTCGGAATGCCCAGGCGAGGTGCTGGTCCAGGCGGGCTGGGTTCTACTGACGCACGCCTACGACGCACGCTTGCGACGACGACCGACCGGGGTTCTGGCGACAGGCTCCAGGACTGGTCCGGCGACCGACGCCGGCAACTTGGATTGGCTCTGTGACGCTTTCGTGGCCGGTCCGGGGCCATTCCCGCCCAAGTTGACCGTCGGATGGAAGCGATGCCCGGGCCGGATCTCGACCGGGCCGGCGCATTTTCGCGATCCGGCTTTGGTCTTGCGCATGGTCCGGCCCGAAAAGTCTGCGACGTCTGGGGGCGCGCCTTTAGTTTTGAACGAGCTTCGGCGAGACCGCGTAATCCGCCTCGGTCTTGGCGCGGATTTCCTCCTTGGTAACGCCGGGCGCCAGTTCGATCAGGGTCATTCCGTGGGTGCCCTTCTTGTCGATGGTGAACACGCCGAGGTCGGTGATCACCATGTCGACCACGCCGGCGCCGGTCAGCGGCAGCTTGCACTTGTGCAGCAGCTTGAATTCGTCCTTGGCGGTGTGCTCCATCACGACCACGACCTTCTTGACGCCGGCGACGAGGTCCATGGCGCCGCCCATGCCCTTGACCATCTTGCCGGGGATCATCCAGTTGGCGAGATCGCCGTTCTGCGCCACCTGCATGGCGCCCAGCACCGACAGATCGATGTGACCGCCGCGGACCATGGCGAAGCTGTCGGCGCTGGAGAAATAGCTCGTGGTCGGCAATTCCGTCACGGTCTGCTTGCCGGCATTGATGAGATCGGCATCCTCCTCGCCTTCATAGGGGAAGGGACCGGTGCCGAGCATGCCGTTCTCGCTCTGCAGCTGCACGTTCATCCCGTCGGGAATGTAGTTCGCCACCAATGTCGGGATTCCGATGCCGAGATTGACGTAGAAGCCGTCGCGCAATTCCTTCGCGGCGCGCTCGGCCATCTGCTCTCTGGTCCAGGGCATGATCTGCCTCCCTTCAGGCGCGTTTGCGCGTGGTGCGCGCTTCGATGTGCTTGACCGCGTCCGGCACGTGAACGATGCGCTGCACGAAAATGCCGGGCGTGATGATGCAGTCCGGATCGATCTGGCCGGGTTCGACGAGATGCTCGACCTCGGCCACGGTGATCCTGCCCGCCGTCGCCATCATCGGATTGAAGTTCCGCGCGGTCTTGCGATAGATGAGGTTGCCTTCGGTGTCGCCCTTCCAGGCATGGACGATCGAGAGATCGGCGACCAGGCCGGTTTCCATGATGTAGGCGTCGCCGTCGAACATGCGCTCTTCCTTGCCGCGGGCGATGTCGGTGCCGGCGCCGGTGCGGGTGAAGAAGGCGGGAATGCCGGCGCCGCCGGCGCGAATGCGCTCGGCGAGCGTTCCCTGCGGATTGAATTCGATATCGAGTTCGCCGGCCAGGTATTGCTGGGCGAACGTCTTGTTCTCGCCGACATAGGACGAGATCATCTTGCGGATCTGGCGGGTCTCGAGCAGGACGCCGAGGCCGATGCCGTCGATGCCGGCATTGTTCGACACCACGGTGAGATTTTTCACCCCGGCGTCGCGAATGGCGAGGATCAGCGTCTCGGGAATGCCGCACAATCCGAAGCCGCCGGACATGATCAGCATGCCGTCCTTCAGGACACCGGCGAGCGCGGCCCGCGCATCGGGGTAGACTTTCTTCATGGACCCGCCTCTCCCAATTGTTCGACCCCTCGTCGGGCGCTCTTCATCGACTTTTCGTGATCACGCCGCTTGGCTGGATATTCGGACTGAGAAAGTCTGCCGCCCGGGTTGAGCGTGATACGGTCCGAAAAGCCTGCAACTTTTCGGGATCAATGCTCTAGCCGAGCAAGGGAAACGCGATCAAGCCCGTGCTGGAAGCCGCCGCCGCAACGGCGGCGGCTTCCCTCCCTGCAAAATGTGCATCCTCCGTGCCAGCGTGGAGGTCAGGCCGGCACTGCTCCACAGCGGCGGTATCCACCGGACGCGCCCGCACATCACCGCACCACGGGGCCTGAATGCGCTTTAATCCTGGGCAATCGCCTAATGGGCAGGCGGCGGGGTCGATGCCGGCGTCGCGGTTTCCGGCCCTTCGCCCGACATCAGCAACCAGACCTCGGCGTCCTTGGCGCCGTCGTAGTGGATTTCCTTGCCGAAATGGATCGCGTTGCTGCCGGTCGGAAGCGGAACCGTCGAATCCGGGTCGAATTTGTCGCCGGTTCCGACCCACCAGGTGCCCTTGATCACCGTGATGATCCGGTCATTGGGATGCCAATGCGGCCGGCTCATATTGCCGGGCAGCCATTTGAACAGCTGCACATAGAGGCCGGGCTTGGCGGGATCGCCATACAAAACGGCGACCTCATTGGTGCCGGCAGCGTTTCGTTTCCATTTGATTTGACCGGGCAACTTGAAAGTAATGGCCTTGGCGTTGAGCTGCTGTTCGGCGGCGCTGATCGCGCTCGGGCCGGCGGCGGCAATCGATAGCGCAATCGCCGCGATGATCGTTTTCGCGTGCTTCATGGTTTCCTCCGGGGTCGTCACCTTGATGGCTTGGGCGGGCATGCCCCGCCACGCGCCCCATGGTCACGCAATGTGGCCGTGCTGGCAAGGCACCTGGCGCGACAGGCACTTGGCGCGACGGGGTTCGCCGCCACCGGCACGACACAAATTCGCCCCTCCCCTTGCGGGGAGAGGCGATGACAATTTCACCGAAACAGGCGCTCGCCTGTCCCGCTCGACTCAGCGCGCCAGCGGATCCGGGCGCATCTGGAAGTGCACGATCTTCGGCGAGTTCTCCTTGCCGCCTTCCAGGTGGAACGGCGTGCGGTTGCCGGTGTTCGACCAGATGCCGCGGCCTTTCCAGCCGGCATTCGGATCGTCGATACGGCCATCGAGGCCCTTCGCCCAGAAGCCCATCGGATAGGGCACGACCATGTTGATCAGCTTGCCATCCTTGAGGGCGATCAGCGACGAAGTTCTGATTGCCGGTGGCAACGGGCACGTCCTTGCCGAGGCCGAGCGTGTCGTGCTGGTCGACCCAGGCGTAGTAGGGCGTTTCGCCGCTGCCGTTCGCGGTGACGTTGCCGAGCTGGGGTCCGGGCAGCGGATAGAGCGTCCAGCCCTCGGGGCAGTGCTTGCCGGTCGCGTTCGGGCCGTTGAGCGGGCCCTTGCACTTGCTGCGATCGAAGGACCCGAGATGTCCGCTCGAGAGCGCGGACCACATCACGCCCTGGCTGTCGATGTCGCCGCCGCGCGGCGAGAAGCCCGGCGCCGGCACCTCGTAGATTTCCGCCAGCGCGGTTTCGGACGGATTCGCGCCGGGATTGACCCGCACCACCGAGCCGGGATATCCGGTCACCGTGCCCCAGACCGAGCCATCCTTCGGGATTCGGCGCGATCGAATAGAAGCCGACGCGGATGCGCTTGTCCTTGGCCGGATCGACCGGCTGGTTGGGCTCCACATAGCCCTCATCGCGCTTGCCGTTGCCGTTGGTGTCGAGAATGAACGGGGTCCAGCCCTGCGACTTCAGCTCGTCGCCGGTTTCCTCGAGCATTTTCGTATTGACCCATCCGAGCACCGCGGCGCCGACGCCGCCGGAGCTCGTCCACAGCGTGCGGTCGGGGTCGAAGCCGAACTGCACGTGGTGGGTCGGGAAGCAGGTGCTCACCGTCGTGAACTTCTTGCTCTCGGGGTCGAGCATGACGATGTGCCGGTTCGACGCATTGATCGGGAACGCCTTCGCCGACGGATGGTCGGAGCCGGCCTTGCAGGCATCGGGATTGGCCGCCGGCCGGATTCTGGCGGCGAACCAGACCCGCGCCTTCTCGTCCAACATCAGGCTGTGCGGGATGGTCTGGGCGTTCCAGAGTTTCTCTTCGCCCCAGTAGGGCGAAGGCGCCATCATCACGCTGTTGATCGCCGACGGGGTCTTGGGATCGCGGACCGGAAGCTTTACCGTCGTGGCCAAGCTCTTGACCGGATCGAACACCGGCACGAAATCGGTGCTGTTCTCGGTCGCGCCGTAGAGCGACCCGTAGGCGTTGATCGTCGGATTGCGCTTGTCGGTCGCCACCTCGTCGTGGAGATAGGTCTTCGGGCCCGACCACTCCCACTCCGTAATGACGAGATTGCGCTCCAGGCCCTGCGGGCGCTGCGGCTTCGTCGCCGGCAGTTCGCCTTTGGCGACCCGATCGGTCCAGTCGGCGAGCATCTGCGCGCCGCGGAAGGTGCCGAACCGCTCGATGGTTTCGACCATGTCCTTGCTGGCCTGCCCGGACTGGATCCGCCGCAACCACGCGTCCTGGCTGGTCTTGAACTCGCCCAGCGCCGGCGAAAGGGTGCGCGTCGCCTTGGTGCCGATGCCGTGGCAGTGGAAGCAGCCGTCGGTCTTGAACGTCGACAGGAACTGGGCCTGGGACTTGATGTTCGGGTTGATGCCGTTGCGGTCGTTCCCGGTGCCGGGAAATTCGCTGCTGTCCGGTATCTTGGCCATCGAAAGCCAATAGACCGGCGGATAATATTCGGCTGCAGCCGCTTCATTGGGGGCCGGCACTGCGGTCAGGTTGACGATCTTGCCGGGCACGGTGGTGACCTTGGCCGAATCGACCAGGCCGTAGCCGCGCACCCAGACCGTGTAATTCGCTTTCGGAAGATCGGGCATCACGTAGCGCCCTTGGTCGTCGGTCACCACGATCTTGACCATCTTGGTCGGGAAGATCGACGGTTTCCGCGATCACCCAAACGCCGGCCTCCGGCCCATTCGGCCCGCTGACGACGCCGCCGAGGTCGGTGTCGCCGATGCTGACGGCGGCGCTCTGCTGGGCCTGGAGCCCGCGTCGGCGGGCCGACAACGAGCGCCGCGAGGGCGATCGCCGCCACGCCTGAATACAACGCCATTTTCGTACCCATATTGTTGATCCTCCGCTGTTTCTCGTCGAGTTGTCGATTTCTCGAGTTGGATGAACCGGTCGTCCTGCTGAAGCAGTTGTTGTTTTTTAAGGTGTTAGATGAAGCGCCTGCCCTGTCGACCGCGGCGCCCGGCGCGCCGGACCGCAGGCCGGGCCTCAACGCCGCATTCTGGTCCAATTCTGCGTGCCTGGGAAACGCGTTGGTCGGCGATCTCGGCGATCAGCTTGTTGAGGATCGCCTGCCCGAACGATTCGAAGTTCTCGGCCACCAGGACGAACGAGCCGGGGCCGCCGGTCACGTTGTCGCGGTAGTAGTTGTCGAGGCCGCCCGGCGGGTTGGTGTGATCGGCATTCCACGACATCGGCCGCTCGCTGAGGATGACGAGGCCGTTGATGGTGACCCCCTGGGCCAGCGCCTCGTCGCGGGCGTCGGCGACATCGCGGCCGGCATTGTTGGTGCCGTCGCCGGAGACGTCGATGGTGTGGCGATTGGCCTGGAACGGCGAGCGGGCGAGCTGGGCCATGGCGAAATCGATGCCGCCGCTGATCGAGGTGCGGTCGGCGAACGCCCGCGGCGCTTCGATCACCTGGGCGGAGAAATCCTTTGCCGACGCCTCGTCGCGAATGATGGTCCAGTCGATGACGACCTTCTGCGCACCAACCCCGGACCACTCCACGAAGGACACCGCGATCTTGCCGAGCGCGCCGGAGCGGATCGCCTGGATGACGCGAGGATTCATGATGGCCGCGGAATACCCGTCACGCTGCAGCTTGAATTTCGGAGCGTCGATGCTGCGCGAGACGTCGGAGGACAGCACCAGAAGAAGATCGACCTCTTCGGCGGCCCGCGCTGCCGTTGCGAGAAGCACCGGGACCAGGGCGACGGCCGCGGTCGCAACAACGAAAGCCCGGCGGGACAGGATCCTCATGCTCACCTCCGCAGTGACGCCCGGCCCACGGGCACGCCATGATAATCTTATCCCATTTTCAAGCGGTTGCTAATATTTTTGGTTGCCGTCGACCGGCGTCATGCCGGGATCGTCGCGGGCTTGCCGATCCGGCACCGGCGCTTCGCTCGCCGGCCCGGCGGCAAAGGTCACCTCGAACAGGGAGCCCTGGTGCGGCTTGCTGGTGATGGCGAAATGCGCCTGGTTGGCGTCGGCGAGCGCCTTGGCGAGCGCCAAGCCACCGGTCAGGCCGCTCAACTCCCCGCGGTCGGTGGGGGGCTGCGGGCTCGGCCGCAGCGCCGCCTCGACCGCCTTCTCGTACAGGCCTTCGCCATTGTCGCGGACCCGCAATACGACGAAGCCCCCGGGCGACCGCCCGGTCGAAACGATCACCTGCCCGCCCGGCCGGGTGGTCTGGAGCGCATGGAGCAGCAGGGCGACGGTCATCGCTCGCACCGCCTCCGCATCGGCGAGGATTGGTGGCAAGCCTGGCGACAAGGCGGTGCGAATGACCACACGCGCCTCGTTGGCTGCCCCCTGCTGCTCGGTCACGCAGGCATTCACCGCCTCGTTCAGGCTGACCCGCACGACCGACAGGCGCGATGTGCCGGCGATGATCTCGGCGAGACCGGCGGCATCGGCGAGACGCGACAGCGCCTGGGTGCCGGCAGTACCGATGTCGCGGATGCAGTCGCGGTAGCGATCGGTGCCGATCGGGCCGAACCGCTCCGCGAGCATGAGGTCGCAGGATTCGAGGATCGAACGGATCGGGCCGCGCGCCTCGTGGCACAGCTTGGCGAGCGCCCCGGCGGAATCGAGCGCGGCGGTTCCCGGCAGGAGCGCCGCCGCGTCGACCGACCCGGATTGCCGCACCGCCGACATGTCGCGCAGGACGACGCTTAATCGCCCGGTGCCCGAAGACCTGGTGCCCGAAGACCTGGTGCTCGAAGACTCGGTGCCCGAAGACTTGGTGCCAGAAGACCTGGAAGCCCCGGGCTCCGAGCCCGCCGGCTCGTGATTCCGATGGCCGGGCACCTCGACCAAGCCCTGACCCCAAGGCCCCTGACCATGGTCGATCCGCGCGATGGTCACCATCATCGGCCGCAGTTCGCCGTTGCTGGCCAGCGCGGTCAGTTCGGCGGCGACGGTCCCGCCCTCGCCCGCGACCCGGGCGAGGTGCGCGGCGGCCGCGGCGCGGGCATCCGGCGCAAACAGGCTTTCGAAGCCGGCGCCAACCAGCCCATCGCCGCCGCGGCCGAAGAACGCCGTGCCGCCGCCATGGCCGCAGACGACGGTGCCGGCGCGATCGACCACCAGAATGGCGTCGGCGACCCGGTCGAGCAGCATTCCCAGTTCGCGCGCCAGCGCCTCGGCCCGCGCCAGCGCCACCTCCGCCGCCCGCATCTGCTCGTGGGCGGCGGTCTTGAACAGCAGGACCGCGAAAGCCTGCTCGCCATCCCAATGGATCGCGAACAGCCGGCCGTCGACCGGCACCCTGTCGCCGTCACGGGTGGCGATGGCGAGATGCCTGCCGTCTTGTCCGGAGTCCGCGAGCGCGCCGACGCCGGCATCCAGGAACAGGGCGTCCAATCCGCCCGCCATCCGCATCGCCGCAAGATCGGGATAGCCGGTCCATGCCAGGAAGGCGCGGTTGGCGAACAGGAGTTCCTCGTAACGGTAGACGAGGATGCCGACCGGCAGCCGGTTCAGCAGCAGGTGGTCTTCCGCCGCAAAGACCGGCCTGGCATCGTCGAACATCCAGGCCGCCGCGCGCGCGGGAACCTGCGCCGCCGGCGACAGCCGACCGGTGGGCGCGGTGATCGAGAGATTGGCGGGCACGGGCGCATGCGGCTCCTCCGGCGCGGGTTCGCCGGTTTGCAGGCGGACGGTCAACTGGCGCGTGAGTTCGTGGAACGCGCTACGCTCCCCGGCGCTCAGCGCCGGAGATTCCGCCTCCGCGGCCCGGGCCTCCGCAAAGGCCCCCGCTCCGGGAAACCGCACCACATTGGGCGCAGCCGGCGCCGGCATGGGGGCCAAGCCTTCCGCGGAGGACAGGCCCGGTGAGGGCGGGCCGGATGAAGCCGTGGCGGGGGAGCGAATGCCTTCCGGGGCAGCGCCGCCCGGCGGGGAAGACGCTGGGACGATCGGCGAACCCTCAGGCTCCCCGGTGCCGATCCGCGGCGACGGCGACGGCGCGGTGGCCGGCAACCGCCGCAGCGCCGCCAGGCGCTCGATCTGCGCCACGTCGCGGCACACGCCGAACCCGCGATAGCCGGTAAAATTGCGGTCCCGGTCGAACGACGGCAGGCCCGCCAACTCTACCTCCAGCCGCTCGTCGCTGCCCTCGACCGGCCAGGAAATCGCAATGTTGCTCCAGGTCTCCCGCGATGCGATGGCCTGGGCGACGCGCCCCGTGGGATCGAGGCCGAGCTCGGCATTGATGTCGTGCCACGGCCGCCCCGACACGATCTCCGCCAGGGTGTCGATGATATCGGCGGATGACTCGGAGCCGAGCGAGAACCGGCCGGCGCTATCCATCCGCCACACGAAACGCAGGGGGTGACGGCGCAGCGCCGGATGGCCGTCTGGCGCCGCCGCCGACCCGTTTGCAGGCGGCTGCGACGCCGCCGCAGCGGCCGGTCGCGCGGCGTCCGCGACCGCGCTCCGCGCCGCCGCGGGCTCGGGAAACTCCGCCAGCAGCACCGTGCTGGCGCCACGGCCGATCCGTTGCAGGATAACGGCTCCGAGACTGGTGTGGCCGCGGGCGCTGCCGGCCGCGAGCGCCGCGCTTGCAAGCCCCGCCGCGCCGATGGCTTCGAGCCCCTGCGCCCCGGCCAGGCGGCGCTCGGCAAGCGAGGTTGCAAACAGCACGGCGCCGTCCGGCCCGAAAGCGGCCACCGCGGCCGGTTCGGGAAAGCCGAGGCGGCGCACCTGCTCCGCCAGCGGCATGTCGGCTCCGACCGGCTCGGTCGCGATCACCAGTATCCCCGGGGTCCGGCCGAGATCGAAGCGCGCACAGGAGCAGGTGAGCGAGCTCCATGCCGTGCCGGCAAAGCCGCGCAGCCGGAACAGCCGGGCGCCGTCGCCATCGGGCAGGGTCTGCGCGAGCCGCTCGATATGGGTGCGGGCGCCGTCGCCGATGGCGAAACGGCGCTGCAGCAGCGCTTGCGACGTCTTCGCGCCGAGCGCCGCGCAGCCCGCCGGATTGGCCCACAGGATGCGTGTGCCGTCGGTGCTCCACAGCCAGACGGCGGTCGCGCTCACGGCATGCGCGGCAAGCCGGGCGTCGCCGAGATAGACGGAGGCGAATATGGTGTCGTCCATGCAGATTCACGCAGCCGTCGGACGCGCCGTGCAAAATGGCACAAAAAGGCAGCAATTCTTAATAATGCGGGTCGCCCCCCGCGTCCACGCCACGGCGGCGGTCCGGACGGGTCGGTTCCGGCTAACCTTAACCGCCACGGTGGCGATCGCCATGCGCCGGAATCCCGAGTGGAGACCGGAGGCAGGAAACTTTTGCTGGCCAAGGCCAAGCCGCAGTAGCATTTTGCTGGCAGCCGTGCCGCAATCCCGTTGCAAATCTCGGTTATATGCAACCTTCAAAGGTGCCCCGATGGATAATCAGAACGCAATTCCCCATTTCGAAGTGCCTGCAGAACTGCGCGCCATGACGGAAAAGAGCATGGAGCAGGCGCGCGCGGCGTTCAATGCGTTCATGAGTGCGGCCCAGCAGGCAGCGGCCCAATTCGAAGGCCAGGCCAAGGCGGTCCAGGCCGGCGCCAAGGATGTCAGCGAGAAGGCGATGAGCTATGCGGAGCGCAACGTCGCCAACACATTCGCTTTTGCCGACCGCCTGGTGCACGCCAAGGACATCCAGCAGGTGATTGCGCTGCAGACCGAATTCATCCAGGCGCAAATGAAGGAGCTCGCCGAGCAGGCGAAGGAACTGGGCGAAGCCGCATCCAAGCTCGCCATGAAATCCGTGCCGTCGAAGTCGCCCTGACGACAGAAGGGGTGGGAGCCGCTTGCCGTCCCGTCGTGGGCGCCACGACGGGCAGGTAGACGACGGCCAAATTGCTGCACTGCAAAAAAATTGTTGCGATGCATTATTTACGTGCTATATATGCGGTCGAGCTTGCGGGAACGGCTCAGCCGGCCCCCTGAGCAATGCGTCGTTTGAGCGCCGAGACTGCCCTGCGGCGGAGCCGTTCGGCGCCAGTGATTGTCCGCCCTCGAGGTCATGTCATGCAAGAAACCACCCCTACCCAAGGCTTCAAGCCGGAGTTCCCCTTCATGGATGTACCGAAGTTCGAGAAGTCCGCGACCGAGGCAACGGCCGTATTCCGCGAATATGCCGAGAAGGGCATCGTCCAGGCCAAGGATACCTATGCCAAGATGAAGACGGCCGCCGAAGAGGCGACCGGCATCCTCGAGCACACCTATGCCAACGCCTCCAAGGGCGCGTCCGATTACGGGCTCAAGATGATCGAGGCCGCACGGACGAACAGCAACGCGGCATTCGATTTCGCCGCCGAGTTGCTCGGCGCTCGCACCATGGCCCAGATGGTGGAGATTTCGACGGCGCATACGCGCAAGCAGATCGAATCGATGACCGAGCAGGCCCGCGAACTCTCCGCGCTCGCCCAGAAGGTCGCCACCACGACGGCCGAGCCGATCAAGGAAGGCTTCTCCAGCCTCGCCAAGAAGGCCGCTTGAAGCAGCACCTCCGAACCGCCGCGCGGCGGCATGCGATATGAGCGAAGCCCGGAGCCAAGTCCGGGCTTTTTCGCGCGTGCCTTGCCTGCGCGACATGCGCGGCGGCGACCTGTCCGGATCGGTTGCCCGCATCGGCATCCAAGAGTCGCGCCGAGAGGGCCCGATGCGCAACGGGGGCCGGCGCGCTCCGTCTGCAGCGCACTCTTGCCAAAATCCGGCCTTGCTCTTAGGTTCGCCCCGCTTTCGTGCAGCTGTAGCTCAGTTGGTTAGAGCGCCTGACTGTGGATCAGGAGGCCGGTGGTTCGAGTCCACCCAGCTGTACCAGACAAGCAATTGATACACTGACGCGTTTTTCGCGCGACACGTTTCGTCAGCGGGTTATTGTGCCGCGGGCCGCTCGTACTGCCGGTGACGCTGCCATTGGCCGATGCAGGGATCGCGCCTGCTCAGATCAGGCTTCGGCTACAGCGCCCGGCAGGGAAATACGGCGGTCTGATCGCCCAAGCGCGATTGGAACGGCCGAATTCCTACCGGCACCCTAAACACGCCCTGGGTCGCGTGCAAACATGCCGCCGTGCAATCAGCGACCAATTCCCGGGCGTCGCGCGCCTTCCTGAAATTCCGCGGCAGGTGTATCTTCTCGCGGGAGGTGAGATCGACGAGTGCACCATGGATCGGTTCGTTGCCCGGCTCAACATCGAGAAATTCCGAAAGCGGCTGGAGGTCGAGACAGACGACGCGAAGCGCCAGACTCTGCTACGGCTGCTGGACGAGGAACTCGCCAAACTAGCTACGGCCGAGAACCCGCCCCAGAAGAAGCGCCGACTGCGCTAGGCGGCTTTTGCCATTCCCGCCAGTGGGTGGGATGGACCTCGATCTGCCGTTTGGTCTCGGCATCAAGCCACCCGCACAATATACGGCGGCATGGAAACACCAGCGAATGGGGCCCGTCACCGTCGATTACGGCGAGTTCGAGATCGCGGTCGAAGGGCGCGCTGGTCGCGGATTTCCACATCAGAAAATTTTCATACCGTGGCGTAGACCGCGCCTTGATCTAGATCATGTCGATCGTTTGGTCCCTGGCTAAGTTTGTCTTTGGTCCTCCGAATGGTGTCACCACTGTCGGCCAGGGTGGGGGTCGGTAGCTCCCAGAAAGGCGTCCTCCGGTCCATGCGGAGATGGTCGATGTAGACGGTCAAGGACGCCAGCCCACCCCGACGTACCAAATGGGTCGACCGCAGGCCTTCTGGCTTCCACGAGAGCGGCCGGCAGAAATGAACGACACTGTCGCGGCAAGGAACACCCTATATTGTGAACGATATGCAAAGTGCCTTCCGACGAGGCCGGAAAAAGAAACCTTCGATGGATGCTATTCTGCAATGTCGGACACGTCGGATGGTAAGCCATAACAGCTTCTGCGGAGCACAAGCCGGCCGACGCGGGTGGCAAGGCTGGCGGGGCGGCAGAGGGGCGCGCGCTTGCGCGAAACAGGTGCGAAAACGCCTCACGTGGTGCATGATCCGGCTGCCAGGGGCGTGAGACATGACAGTCCCGCGCGAGCGAAGCATTCTAACGACAAGACCATGGGAGGAAATTCGATGGGCAGATTTGACATGCTCTTGCCGGCGGCGCTCGCCGCGGCGGCGCTGAGCGGACTCGCCGCTTCTCCGTCCTTTGCGGCGGACAAGCCGGCGGCCCCCATCACCGCCCAGCAGGCCATCGACCTCCAGGACAAGTTCCTGCACGCCCTCTACGGCACGGACCTCAATGCCATCTCGGCCCTTCTGTCCGAGGATGTCACCTTCACCCACCCGAACGGCATGGCGCTGGATAAGAAGGGCGAGATGAACCTGATGTCCACCGGGCCCCTGCCCCGTTACGGGAAGCTGGAGCAATCCAACATCAAGGCGAGGATATTTCCCGGCGCCGCCGTGCTGACCGGCGACGTCACCTTCACCGCGCTACCCAAGGAGGGAGCGCCGCCATCGACGCCCAACACCTACCGCATGGCCACCGCTTGGGCGGATGAGGAGGGCGTGTGGCGCATGGTGAGCTGGCAGCTCGTCGCCATCGACAAGCCCAGGGCGGGCGGGCCCCCTGGAGCCGGCGGCCCACCCCGCCTCGGCGCCGCGCCCGGAGCGTCGGCCCCGCCCACTGCGCCCACGTCGCGGCAGTAACCTGATCCAGTTGGAGACCGTCTCTTGGCTCATATGAAGATCGGCCTGCTTGCGGTCGCAGTCTTGCGGGAACCTTGCCCTCTGCCTGGGCGAAGCGGTGGCTCCCCGACGGCTCGCACCCGCTACCTGGATTACTCCTGATAAAGGACGCCAGCCCACCCCGACGTACCAAATGGGTCGACCGCAGGCCTTCTCGCTTCCACGAGAGCGGCCGGCAGAAATGAACGACACTGTCGCGGCGCGGCGCCTTTGGTCTGTTTTGGTCTGGTCTGATTGCTCAAGCCAAACCTCCCATCGCCCAGGTCATACCCCGGCCGGAGAGCGCCGCTGGCACCTTTGCAGCCCCACCGGCATCGCCGCGTCCCGCGAAATCCTGTTGCCGCCATGGGGTAGGACCGGCAAGATGGACAACGAAGCCGCCGGAAAGCCGCCTCCAAGAAGGCGATTGATAAAAGGCTCGATCGAACTCGATTAGCGAAGCTGATGAACCAGACAGCCATCACACTCGCCGCCGGGCTTATCGTTGCTGCTTGCTCATTGGCAGATTATGAACCTCCTGACATTGCAATCGCTGAAAGAGAGGCCGCAGAGGACGCTTACAATGATTGCGTTTGGCGTTCTGTCGCCAGCCTGGACGATGGCAGGTCCGATCCTGCCGGCATCGCCTACCAGGTCCAGCCAATGTGCGTGGCCTTGTATGAGAAGCTGACTCAAACCGTCGTCAGCCGGGCCAAAACCCAGAGAGGTAAGGATGACGCTCGCGCCAGATACAAAGATGGCGAGTTGAAAGCGATCGCCTCCGTCGTCTTGATTTACCGGTCACGGAAACAATAAAGGCAGCGCGCCGGGCGGGACATATCGGCTTACGGTTGGAGCCGGCAGGGCGTATGAAGGCGCCTAGGCTTTCGACAACAGAATGGCGGGCCCGGTTTCTCCCATTCCGCGGCGGGGTCCGGCCGGCTGGGCGGCGAGTACGCGCGCTGGAGCCCCATCAATCCGCCGGATATTGACGGGTCTCAAATCGGCGGGGGTATTGGCACGGATAGGTGCCGTCATTTTGTGGCACCCCTCGGCACCCGGCCCCCCCCCACCTTGCGTTCGGAAAACTGTCATAAATGTAAGCAGACACAGAGCTGTTTTCGCGCCATGAATGACGCGGGGAAGTGTGGGGAGGGCCCGGATTGAGGTAAGCACCCGCTTCGGTCCGGGCCGCTCCCATCCCCGCCGATTTCAGATCACGGCGCGTTATGCCATTGTCCTGGCTCGCGGCACCGACCTGCTCGCGGCAAGACAGGGAAGCGGACCATGGGAGCGACCGCGCGGATTGCCTTGCTGCTATTGGCCAGCGGTCTCGACGGCTGCGCCACCGGACCCACGCCGCAGTGGCTCGATGCCCGTGCCGGATGCCGGCAGCAGTGGGAAGCAACCAGCAATCCGCCGCCCACGGTCGTCAGCGACGCCTACATCGATCAGTGCATGGTGGCGCGCGGCTACAGCCCCAGATGAACGACGCCGTGGCGGCAGCATACAGGCCCGCCATCTGATGACGTCGCAGCGTCCCAACCTCTTTGGCTTCGGAGTGTGGCTATTCCGCAACCATTGCAGGCGCGCCGGGCGGTAAGATTGGCAGCTGCGTGCGTTTTGCCGCGCCCGTGGCCGCGAGCTTTCAGAGTGAACGTTTTGTCTCTGAGCGTGAACTGAACGCAGGGGAGATGGACGATGAGCCGGTTTCCAGTCTTGATGCAGGACGATGACATTTGCATTTCGGAGGAACTGATCGGGCGCCTCCACAGTGCCACGGAAGGCAGCGTGCTCGAGCTGGTGGCTACATTCCCGGCCAATCAGCGGGCCATCCTGGCAATGCATTGCTACCGCAAATCGCATCTGCGCGGGACCGGCCTCACGATCGCGAGCACTTGCGATTTAGCCTCGCTGGTAAAAGAATGCGGCCCCGGTCTCGGGGGAGCGATCTTTGCCCAATCGCGCGAACGTTCCCAGGAACCGAAGCGCCTGTGGGGACGCGTGCGGCCCACCGTCACCCTCGCATGTTCCGCCGGCGGCTCCTACCCTCGGCCGGTCGAAATCGAGGACGCGCCCAGTTCCGAGCAGGCCCTGCCCGCGTAGACGACGCAGCGGGCGCCGAAGCAGGCCCTGTCGAGCGTCGGCACCAGCTCCGGCTTCGTCATTCCACCTACCAGCCCGGAAATATCTGCGGCCTCCCGGCGCGAGGCTGCCGCGACGTTACCCGGGGGACCGATCCCGCGCGTCGCCACAGCTCACCGGCCGGATTTGCGCTTGTGGCGGGCCGGCAGGTGGCTCGCCTTGAATGACGCCGCGCCGCCTTTTTTCCGTTTCGCGCCGTCCTCCACCCCGAGGCTGTCTGCCCGTGCGCCGCCATAGTCGCGATAGAGGTCGGCGAATTCGGCAGCGAGTTCGTAGCACAGGATCAGCTTGCGCGTCGCAAGGTCCCAGCGGGCATTGGGAAAGCCGCAGCTCTGCATTTCCAAGGTGAAGGGGTTCGGCCATACGAAGTCATCCGCTACATGCTCGGCCACCGTCTGCAACAGCCGGATGGAGCGGGCCACTTCCTGGGCGATCTTGGCCCTACCCTCGGCGGGGCCATAGAGCGAGTCGATCTCCGTTTTCGGCTGATCGGGCGCACGCCGATGCGGCTTGAGCACCAGGTCCCAGGAATACGCGGCATTGCTGTAATCGCCGGCGCAACTGTCCTGACGCTCCTCCGGCAGCTTGGTTTCCTTGGCGAGGTCTTTGAATTTGTCCTCGTCGGAACCGACCATCAGGCACACGATCTCATAGGCGCGTTGCTGGTTGAGGCCATGCTCGTCATAGAACGCGGTCTTGTCGCCGGTTTTCTGATCGCGCCGGTCGGCCAGGAACCAGCCCTTCGCCGCCTCGATCAGCACCCGACGGGAAAAATCGGAACCCACCCGGATCAGCCTCAGCGCGGCGAAGGTGTCGGCCGCGTCTTCCATCCGGCCCAGCACCGGCAACCCCATCTGGGTGATGGCCGCATGGGCCAGTTCGTGAAGCAGCACGAACAGCATGTTGCCGGATACGAATTCCGCCAGCCCCTGGAGATATTTCGGGGACAGGTTCTTGAATTGCGGGTTGTTGCGAAGCGCCAGGGCCGCCGCATCGATCCTGGCCTGCAATTTTCCCGCGTCGGCCCCAACCGCCGCTTCAGGCGGGGCCTGTGACTGGGTCGGGGTGGCGGATTGCGACGGAGCGGCGGGCTGGGACGGAGCCGCGGGCTGGGACGGAGCCGCGGGCTGGGACGGAGCCGACTGTGCCGCAACCGACTCCGGCCCGACCACCAGCGTGAAGAGCAGAACAAGCGTCAGCCACAGGGGCCGATTCGACCCGTGGGCAGGGAGCGAAATCGGCACCTCGTGGGTCTCCTGATTGGGTTATCCCTTTTTCTTCTTGGCCTTCGACTTCGACTGCTTCATCACCAGCGCCTCGCATGGCGTATAGCGGCCGTTTCCTTCGTCGATCATGCATTTCTTGCTTCGGTAGAGCGCATCGCATGGCGTATAGCGGCCATTGCCTTCATCGATCATGCATTTTGCAGCAGCCGGGACCGTCGAAGCGACCATTCCCGTGAACATGAGAGCTCCGAGTCCGGTCAGCAATGCGGCGTGAATCGCTAACGATTTCATGTGGCACCTGTGTGCGTTCGAGTTGATTTCCAATATACTTTTAACATGACGAAATGCCGAACGTCCGCATTGACCTGTGTCAATGGTGCACCAGCGATTAAGGTGGTGCCCGGTAGTCCGCAGACATGAATTGCTTTCGGAACTTGGGGCGCCGAGCCCGCTCGCGACCGGGAGCCCATGTCGAACTCGGCGACTGGACCCGGCGCCATGCCCCTTATCCCCGCAGAGAACTTTACCTGTGAGTGTGACATTTCCGCAACCACAGTGGCCACAGTTTGGGTTACATTCTTCGTGTCCTCTGTTGGATGTTTTCTCCCAAGAAACAAACTTGGCCCCGCGCAAGCGGGGCCTTTTTCTTGACACGTTCGTTGTCGCGGCTTCGTCCGTTTTGCCGTACCCCGATGGGATGCGCCCCAAGCCGAAAGGACGACGGCTGCGGCAAATTCGCGATCACCACAGCGGCGCAACTATGTCCCTGCGGCGGCTTGGAAGCCTTGTCGGAGCCGAACCGGGAACGCCGTCAGCCCGGCTCCAACCCCGTCTTCCGTTTCACCGGCGCAGTCGCGGGCGAGGCCAGGAATTTCACCAGCGCCGCGGCGGCCTCCCCGGCACTGGCCGCCTTGGCGAGCCCGGCCGAGATCGCGGTGGTCTCCTGGATATCCGCGGGCAGCGGCCCGAGCAGTGTCACGCCCTCGACCCCCAGCAATTCCGACACCTGCAGAAAACCGATCTCGGCTTCGCCGTGCGCCATCGCGTCGGCGACCGGACCGGCGCCGGGCAGCCTTATGATCTTGGATCCGATCCGGTCCCCGATCCCCCATTTGGCGAACAGCGCCGTGAGATAGATTCCGCTCACGCCGGTGGAAAGGGCGATCGACTTGGCCCCGAGCAGGGCGCTCCTGAGGGCGTCGCCGGAACCGATGTCGATCGGCGGCGCGGCGGCGGGGACGGCGACGCCGATCCCGGATTTGGCCACGTCGACACGACTGCCGGCGACCAGCAAACCCCGCTTGGTCAGATCATCGATCCAGGGCGCCGGCGCAATCACGATGTCGAGCGTCTCGCCGGCGCCGAGCCGCCGGATGATCTCGTCGGTCCCGGCCCAGATCGCGGCCACCTTGTGCCCGCTCGATTTCTCGAACGCCGGCGCCAGTTCGCCGAGAGCCGGCTTGAACGCGCCGGTGCTGATGACCTTGATCTCGGCGGCATTCGCGGCGGCGACCATCGCCGCGCACGCGATGCCGAGTGCGGCCAATGCAGCAGGCGTTATTTCCGTGGTCATGGCAGCCCTCGCCCGCTCCTGGATTTGCTCCGCTCCTGGATTTGCTCCGCTCCTGGACTTGCTCCGCCGCGGCCTCTCGCGATCAGGTTACATCTCCAGCCCGTTCGTGGGGAAGGGCCGGCGTGACCGGCTGCGCGGCTTGTCGGCGGAACGCCGCACGCTTGCACCCGACTTGCTCACCTGCCACAGAGCTTTCGCCGACCTGTGCGAGACACCGGAGTTTTCGGATAAGGTGATGCCCGAAACCGAAGACGCCAGAGCCTGTCCGATGCAACCCGAAACGATGGCGCTCGGCGCCGGAGGTGGAGCATGAGCGCGGTGAACGCGGTCGTCGCCAAGACCCTCAAATGGTTTCTCATCATCGCCGGCGCGGCGACCAGCCTGTCGCTTCTGTATGCGATCGACATCGGCCTGTTCACGCCGCTGTTCGGCGGCATCGTCGACTACACCCCGTCCAGCGTGCCTGCCCTGCGGCACTGGGGAATCATGATCTTCGGGCTCGGCGCGCTGATGGTTGCGGCGGCGTTCCGTCCCTGGCTGCGGTTCGAGACCATGCTGTTCTGCATGGTGGAGAAGGGCTTCGTCGCCTACCTCTTCCTCAGCAATCTCGGCCAACCCTGGGTGATGGGCTATTTCGGCGCGTTCGTGCTCGATTCCACGATCGCCGCGTGCTGCGTCCTCTATTTCCTGAGCGATCAGGGCCGGCCGCAGCGGTGGGTGGTAAACAGCGCGGCCGACCCTCATTAGACGTGTCGCTTCCATCGAAGAACGCTGTGATCTTTTCGATTTTGCAAATGATCTAGTCCGAAGATTTTTTCCCGGCCGGTATCGTGGCCGGGCCGCGCGTCTGCGAGACGGCACGGCCACAAATCAAGGCCCTCGACTACGTCGCAGCATGCCATCCCGGCGCCACGGCGGTTTTGCCGAAATTGCATAGTGCGCGAAACGATCTTTCGGCAAGGCTCCCGTCGTCGGCGCAGCAGTCGACCCCGGCAGGAATCCAAGACGGACCAAGGCGAAAACAGAGAACTCTGTTTCGGCAGCCGGCGTCGACCCGCAGCTGACCACATCGCAACGAAAGGAATTGGACCATGAAGTTCAGTAGACGACTATGGCTCGTTGTGCTGGCCTTGATCGCCCCCGCGATGATGGGCGGCACGCCGGCATCCGCGCAACAACCCAAGCCCAACATTCTGTTCATCATGGGTGACGACATCGGCTGGATGCAGCCGAGCATCTACCACCGCGGCCTGATGGTGGGCGAAACGCCCAACATCGACCGTATCGGGAACGAAGGCGCAATCTTCATGGACTATGTCGCCATGCAGAGCTGCACCTCAGGGCGCAACGCCTTCTTCACCGGCATGTATCCGTTGCGCACCGGCATGATCCCGCCGCAGCTGCCCGGCAGCCCGTCCTATCTGCGGCCCGGCACGCCGGCGCTCGCCAAGTTCCTGATCGATCTCGGCTACAACACCGGCGAGTTCGGCAAGAACCATTTGGGCGATCACACCGCCGCGCTGCCGACCGCGCACGGCTTCCAGGAATATTGGGGCTACCTCTACCATCTCGATGCGATGCAGCAGGTGAGCTTCCCCGACATCAACGCGAGCCCGACCGTGCAAGGCATCGCACCACCGTGCCGCAACACGCCGATCCCCGGCATCCCGGAGGTCCCGGGCGCCGTGGACCCCAAAACGACGATCTGCCTGACGCCGCCGCGCAATGTGCTCTGGTGCAAGTCCTCCGACGGCACCGAGGACAACCAGCGATGCAGCGACGAGGGTCCGCTGACGCTCGAACGATCGAAGACGGTGGACGAGGAAATCTCCGCCCGCGTGGTCGACTTCCTCGATCGCAACGACCCCAAGAAGACCAGCAAGCCGTTCTTCGTCTGGTACAACCCCGCACGCATGCACGTCACCACCGTGCTATCCGACAAATATCTGGCCATGGTGGGCGAACGGGGCGGCAAGGACTGGGGCGTCAACGAGGCCGGCATGAAGCAGATGGACGACAACATCGGGCTCGTCCTCAAGAAGCTGGAAGACATCGGCCAGCTCGACAACACCATCGTCGTTTTCACCACCGACAACGGCGCCGAGGCGATCAGCTTCCCCGACGGCGGCGTCACTCCCTTCAAAGGCCAGAAGGGCGAGGCCTGGGAAGGCGGCTACCGGGCACCGCAGGTGGTGCGCTGGCCGGGCCACATCAAGCCGGGCACGGTCAAGAACCAGCTGTTCGCGGCGCTCGACTGGCTCCCCACGCTGGTCGACATTGCCGGCGGCGCCAAGGGCGACGCGCTGAAGAACCAGATCGAGGCCGGCCAGTATCCCGGCATCGTCAAGACAACGCTCGACGGCTTCGACCAGCGCGACTACCTCGAAGGCACGTCCGCGAGGTCGGCGCGCGACTACTTTTTCTACTACTCGGGCGCGACGCCTTCGGCGGTGCGCTACAAGAACTGGAAGATGTACTACACGATGTCGCAGCCCGGGCCGGCCGGCTGGATCATGCCGCTGATCCCCTTCCACTTCACCCTGGTCCAGAACATCAAGCGCGATCCGTTCGAGCAGGCGGTCGGCATCGACCAGAAGACGGCTATGAGCCTCGGCGGCGCGCTCGGCGCACCGGCGACCGCCTTTCTGTACGACTGGAACATGCTGCCCATCGGCCAGCAGCTGTGGGAGAAAGAACTGGAGTCGTACGTGAAGTTCCCGCCGCTGCAGGCTCCCGAGAGCTACAACCTCAGTGGGATCCTGGAGCAGGTCAAGAAGGCTAACGCCAATAGCCCGGCCGAGTAGCGGCCCGAGGCGGGCGCGATGTGATCAAGCGGGCGCTCCACCGGGGGCGCCCGCCGCCCCGACAACCATGGCGTGGGAGACGTGAGGCCTCGGCCCAAAGCGTCCCGCCAACGGCGTCGTCGATGTTCGGTTTGGAGAGAGCCTCGATTGGCTCGGTTTCTGAAAGGATCGCCACATGGTCAAAATCAACAATGCCCAAATTGCTGCGGTGCTTTTGACGGCGGGCCTGCTCGGCTGCGCGTGCAGTCCGGTTACCGCTGCCGTTCGGATCGAGGGCAAGTGCAAGCGGGTGGTGGTCCGGTCGCAGAGTTCCACCGTGACCCTATGGGCCGCAAGTGCGGGCGAACCAAAGCAACTGGCTCAGACAAAAACCGGCAATGACGGTCGATTTGAGCTTGGCACTGCAGAGACCCTCGGCATGGATGTCGTCCTGTATTTGGTTGCGAAAGGTGGCGAAGCAGCCGATCAATAAGGGCAGCGGTGACAATCCCGCGCTATCGCTTGTTGGCGGTGCTGGGCAACACGCCCTCCGGCCAAGGTCGTCATCAACGAGATGACCACCGTCGCATCGGTGTGGACCAACGCGCAGTTCCTCGACGGCACCGCGATCAAGGGGCACGCGCTCGGGCTGCGCATTGCGGCCGGCAATGTGCCCAACTTCGTCGATCTCTCCACCGGCGGGTGGGGTGAGGCGATCCAGGATCCGCTCAACAGCGGCCAGACGCCGACGATGGCCAACTTCGCCACATTGGCCGACATACTGGCTGGCTGCGCCACGCGGGTGAGCGCGGACGCGTGCAGCAAGCTGTTCGCGGCGTCCACGCCGCCGAGAGGCAGCGCCCCGACCGACACGCTGACTGCGGCTCAGTCCATCGCCCGTAATTCTTGGTACCAGCCTGAGCGGCTCTTCGCCCTCCTCGACCAGTTCTATCCGGTCCCGACAGGGCAAGAACCTGCGAGCGGTTCCGTTCATGCCGTACCTCAAGCTGGCGCCCAGCGCCTGGGTGCTGCCACTCAAGTTCGACGGTGGCGGGTATCGTGCGGGCGGCAAGGCCATGTTCGACAGTGAGGGCAACCTCTGGGTCGGCGACAACTTCACGGTCGGTTGGCAGGGGCAGGATAGTCTGTGGGAAGGTCATGCGACCAAGTTCGCGCCGAACGGTCAGCCGCTTTCGCCGATGACCACCGGCTTCACCGGCGGCGGGATGGAAGGTGGCACCTTCGGTGCGGCCGTCGATGCCAAGGACAATGCATGGCTCACCAACTACGGCAGCAAGTCCATCACGGTATTCGACAAGAACGGCAAGCCGTTGACGCCGCCCGAGGGCATCACCTTCGACGGCAAGCTTGGGCTGATGCAGGGTGTCATCGTCACGCCCAGCGGCGACGTGTGGGTCCTGGGCGTCGAGAAGAGCCAGCTCGTACACTTCCCCAAGGGCGATCTGACCAAGGGCCGGATCGTTTGCGAGGGCGACAAGGAGGAGCCGTGCAAGTCGTTCCGGGCACCATTTCACCTCGGCATCGACCAGCAGGACCGGATCTGGGTGTCCAACAGCGGCATCGACCACGTCACGCGCTTTCCTGCTGCTGATCCGAGCAAGGCCGAGAACTTCAAGGTCGGGTTCAACAGCAGCGGTCTTGCCATCGACAGCCAGGGCAACGTCTGGGTCACCGACCGGTTCGGCAGTGGGCTGCTGGGCATGGCTCATCTGATAGACATGGGGGTACGCCTGAAGCTCGAGGGTGTTGCGGCGGCCTCTGACTACCTGACGAAGACGATGTCCGAGCAGAAAGGAGGCCGCTTCGGTGGCAGCGTCACGCTGCTGCGGCCGGACGGAACCCCATTTCCCGGCTCGCCGTTCACCGGTGGCGGTCTCCCCGGGCCATGGGCTGCGGCCGTGGACGGCAATGACAACGTCTGGATATCCAACTTCGCCGCTCCGAGCAGCCCGATCGTGCAGCTATGCGGCGTCCGCACCGAGAACTGTCCGCCCGGCATGAAGACCGGCGACCAGATTTCGCCCCCCGGTGGCTACGTTGGCGGCGGCCTGCAGATGCAGGTCGATATCGACATCGATCCCGCAGGCAACGTCTGGGTGACGAACAACTGGCAGGACATCGACAGCTGTATCGGTACGCCTAGCGAGGCGCTCTCGACCCGCTGCGGCGGCCAGGGCGTCGTGGTCTTCTACGGCATGGCCAAGCCCGTGCGTGCACCGCAGATCGGGCCGGCCAGAGCACCTTAATTCTCCATCACAATCGATTGGAGGATTCGAGGCTTCAGCCAGAAGCATCCCCCAAACAATTATTTGGAATGGGTAATCGGGCCGGTATTGAAAGTGGTGGAGGAGTACAAGGCGAACCTCGCAAGGCATCTGAATCCGCCCGCCGCAAACATGACGCGGTTTTGAGCGAAGCAGAAATACCGCATGCCCGGATGCAACATGAATTTCTTCAGTCCAATAGGAGAACGAGAATGAGCGTGACCAGGATCATTGCGGAAATGAAGGCGTCCAGAACTGCGAGTCACGCGGGCCAGTAGCCGCGTGACGGGGTCGTGATTTGACCACGCGGGCGCCCTACGATCGGCGCCCGCTGCCATCGACGGCGGCATTTGGAGCGCTGTCCCGAATCAAATCGGATCGCACTCCAATTCTTTTTTTGCGGGGCGTTCCTGTTAGACGACGGCTTTCCCGCCTCCTTCAACTTGAGTAACGTCGCGCAGAGAATCGATCCGGCGATCGAGGCTCAACCCGATGATCGGACGTTGCGACCCGATACCAGCGCGAGGAGGCGACGATGAGATTCGATCCCGTCCTGCTGTCGCGCATCCAGTTCGGCTTCGTCGTCAGCTTCCACATCATCTTTCCCTCCTTCACCATCGGTCTCGCCGCATGGCTCGCCACCATCGAGGGGATGCGGCTCGCCACCGGCCGGGCGATCTACCGCCGCGTGTTCGATTTCTGGCTCAGGATCTTCGCCCTGTCGTTCGCCATGGGCGTCGTCAGCGGCATCGTGATGGCGTTCCAGTTCGGCACCAATTGGAGCGTGCTGGCGGAACGCAGCGGCTCGATCCAGGGGCCGCTGCTCGGCTATGAGAGCTTTACCGCCTTCATGCTGGAGGCGACGTTCTTCGGCGTCATGCTGCTCGGCCGCGACCGGGTGCCGCCGTGGTTCTACTTCACGTCGTGCGGCATGGTTTCGCTCGGCACCATGTTCTCCTCGTTCTGGATCCTCTGCAACAACACCTGGATGCAGGTGCCGCTGGGCCACGCCGTGATCGACGGCCGGATCGTGCCGCAGGATTGGTGGGCGATCACCACCGGGCCGATCGTCCGGGTGCGCTGGCCGCACATGCTGCTGGCGGCGTTCCTCACCTCGGGCATGAGCATCATCGCCACCGGCGCCTGGCACATGCTGCGCGGCCGGCATCTCACCGAGGCGCGGATGATGTTGCGCTGGGGGCTGGGGCTCGTCGCCGTGCTCATTCCGCTGCAAATGGTGCTCGGCCATCTCACCGGCGATTACGTGCATCATTACCAGCCGGCGAAGTTCGCGGCGATCGAGGCGCGATGGCACACCGAGCAGCCGGCCACCGAGGTGCTGATCGCCATTCCCGATCCCAGGGCGGAGAAGAACCTGTTCGCATTGGCGGTGCCCGGGCTCGGCAGCTTCATCGCCTCGGGCACCTGGGATTCCCGCGAGGTCGGCCTCGACACGTTCCCGCCGCGGGATCGCCCGCCTGTCATCATTCCCTTCTTCACGTTCCGTATCATGGTAGGCATGGCGCTGGTCATGTTGGCGGTATCCTGGCTCGGGCTGGCGCTGCTGTGGCGCGGCCGGCTGGAACGGGCGCGCTGGTTCCTGTGGGCGGCGTTCGCGTCGTTTCCGACCGGCTTCGTCGCCGTGGTCGCCGGCTGGTTCACCGCCGAAGTCGGCCGCCAGCCATGGGTCGTATACGGGGTGCTGCGGACCCGCGATGCGGTCACGCCGTCGCTCACGACCGCCAATGTGCTGGTGTCGCTTTCGGCGTATGTCGCCGTCTATGCGGTCATCTATGCGTTCGGCCTGTTCTACATCTATCGGCTGCTGCGGGACGGGCCGGCCGATGAACCGGAAAGCCGCGATGGCGTGACGCCGGGCCGGCCGATGGCCGTCGCGCTTGCGCCGAGGGCGGAGTGAGCGCGATGGAGCCGTCCCATCTCGCGCTGTTCTGGGCCGGCGTCATCGCCGTCGCGATCCTCGCCTATGTCATCCTCGACGGCTTCGACCTCGGCGTCGGCATCCTGTTCGGGACCACCGGCGACGAGGCGTTGCGCGACGAGATGATGGAGGCCATCGCGCCGTTCTGGGACGGCAACGAGACCTGGCTCGTCGTGGTCGGCACTTCGCTGTTCGCGGCGTTTCCGACCGCCTATGCGGTGTTCCTGCCGGCCTTCTACATACCGGTGCTGCTGCTGCTGATCGGGTTGATCTTCCGCGGGGTCGCCTTCGAGTTCCGCCACGCCGGCGCCCGCAAGCTGTGGCATCGGGGTTTCACCCTCGGATCCACCGTCGCCGCCTTCGTCCAGGGCGCCGCGGTGGGCGCGATGATCCGCGGCATCCCGGTGGCGAACGGCCAGTATGCCGGCGGGCCATTCGAGTGGCTGGCGCCGCTGCCGGCCCTGTGCGGGATCGGCCTCGTGCTCGGCTATGCCTTGCTGGGCGCCGGCTGGCTGGTGCGCAAATGCGAGGGCGCATTGCGCGAGTGGGCGCGGCGCCGCATTCCCTGGCTCGCCGTCGCGGTGCTGGTGGTCCTTGCGGCGGCGTTCCACGAGACGCTTGCCGAGCGCGACAGGATCGCGACCGATCTCGAAGACCGGACGTGGGGCCTGATCTTTCCCGTGATCGGCCTGGCGGCGATGGGCGGCGTCTTGCTCGGCGTGCGCTGGCGTCGCGACGGACTGCCGTTCGTCATGACGATAGTGTTTTTCGTGGCCGCGTTCCTCACCCTCGCGGTGCTGTTCTGGCCCTACATGATCCCCTACCGCATCACGGTTGCGAATGCCGCCGCACCCGACGCGTCGCTGTCCTTCCTGTTCTGGGGCGCGGTCGTGGTGCTGCCGGTGATCGCCCTCTACACGATCACGGTCTACTGGCTGTTCCGCGGCAAGCTCATCAGGCGGTGACGGCAGAGTGTGGGCATCGGAAGGCAACCGTGAAAGCAACCGCAAAATCGTCCGAACGGCCCGGCAACCTGCTGGTGCTTGCGCTCCTGGCGCTGATCGTCGGTGCCGCCGCAGGACTTTTGGGAGCAATGTTTCGGCTCGCGCTGCAGCAGGCGGACAGCCTGCGCGATGTCGCGATCGCCTCGGCACACATCCAACGAGGTATCGGTTTTGTGGTCGTCGTCGTCGCGTGCGGCTCGGCGACCGGCTTCGCCGCCTGGCTGGTGCGCCGATTTTCCTCGCATGCCTCGGGCAGCGGGATACCCCATGTCGAGGCGGTGCTGCACGGAGAGCTGCTGCCGCAGGCGCCGTTTCGCCTGATCCCGGTGAAGTTTGTCGGCGGACTGTTGGCGATCGGTTCCGGCCTCGCGCTCGGCCGCGAGGGACCCAGCGTGCAAATGGGGGCGAGCATCGGTCATCTGGTCGGTGAAATTGGCCGCCGCAAATGGCCGGACTGCCGCGTGCTGTTCGCGGCCGGCGCAGGCGCCGGCCTTGCCACGGCCTTCAACGCGCCGATGGCTGGGGCGGTTTTCGTGCTGGAGGAACTGGTGCGCCACTTCGAGCCGCGCATTGCCATCGCGGCTCTTGCGGCGTCGTCCATGGCCATCACCGTGTGCCGCCTGTTCCTCGGCGATGCTCCGGACTTCCACATCGATACGCTGGTCTATCCCGGGTTCGGCGCCAAGCCCCTCTATTTCGGGCTGGGACTTGTCGCCGGGTTCCTCGGCATCGTCTACAACCGCACGCTCCTCGGGACCCTGGCATTCGCGGATCGGCTTCCGGGGTTGCCCGTGGAACTGCGCGCGGCGCTGATCGGCGCCGCCGTCGGCACGCTCGCCTGGTTCGTTCCCGATCTCGTCGGCGGCGGCGATGCGATCAGCCAGCGCACGCTTCTGGGCATGGAATCGCTTGCGATCCTTCCGGCCTTGTTCGCTCTGCGCCTTGCGCTCGGCGCCGTCTCATACGCCGCCGGAACGCCGGGCGGGCTGTTTGCGCCCCTGCTGGTGCTGGGTGCGCAACTCGGCCTGTTCTTCGGGTTGCTGTGCCAGCTTGCTTTCCCCGATCTGGACCTTCAGCCGCAGGGGTTCGCCGTCGTCGGCATGGCTGCCTTTTTTACCGGTATCGTGCGCGCTCCCCTCACCGGCATCGTGCTCGTCACCGAGATGACCGCCAGCGTGACGCTGCTGCTGCCGATGTTGGGAGCATGCTTCGTGGCGATGCTCGTTCCAACGCTGCTGCGCGACCCGCCCATCTATGATTCCCTGCGCGAGCGCACGCTTGGTCTCGACAAGGCGCAGGGTACAGCCAGACCGCCGGATCCGTTACGATGACGACCGTTCGGGCATCGTAACCGGCCCGCTTTCTCCTGCTCGTCGCACCATTCGCGCGCAGCCGATGTTGCAACAATCCAATGCTCGCGGAGGGAACCATGAATCCGATCGCAGCGCCCGCCGGGATCAGCCGCCGCGCCATCCTCTCGGGCCTGGCGATGCTTCCGGGCCTGTCGGGAACGATCCTGCCCGTTCCTGCGCCGGCGCAAACGGCTGCGACAGGGGGGTTGTTGCCGTCGTGGAACGACGGCGCCGCGAAGCAGGCGATTTTCGACTTCGTGCGCGCCACCATCGATCGATCGAGCCCGAGCTACGTCTTCCCGCAGGACCGTATCGCGGTGTTCGATCAGGACGGCACGCTTTGGGTCGAGCATCCGATCTACACCCAGGTCGTCTACTGCCTGGAGCGCGTCCCCGCCGTGGTGGCGAACAAGCCTGCACTCAAGAACGTCGAGCCATTCAAGACCGTGCTGTCCGGAGATCGCGAAGCGATAGCGAGGCTGACAACGCGGGACCTCGAGAAGATCGCCGCCGCGACGCTGACCGGCATCTCGGTCGAGGAGTTTGCCGCCGACGTGAAAAGGTGGCTCGAAACCGCCCGGCATCCGCGTTGGAACCGCCCCTATACCGAACTCGCCTACCAGCCGATGCTCGAAGTCCTGCGCTATCTGCGCGACAATGCGTACAGAACCTTCATCGTGACCGGGGGCGGCCAGGACTTCGTGCGCGTCTATGCCGAAAAGGTCTACGGCATCCCGCCCGAGCAGGTGGTCGGCAGCGCGCTCGGAACGAAATTCGGCTACGGCAAGGACGGCAAGCCGTTCCTGACCAAGGAGCCGAAGCTGCTGCTCAACGACGACCATGCCGGCAAGCCCGAAGGCATTCACCTCATGATCGGCCGCCGGCCCCAGGCAGCGTTCGGCAACTCGACCGGCGACCGCGAAATGCTGGAATGGACGGCAGCCGGCGTCGGCGCCCGGCTGAAAATGCTGGTGCTGCACGACGACGCCGCCCGAGAATATGCCTATGGCCCGGCCGCGGGCCTGCCCGACAGCAAGGTCGGCACCTTCACGCCGGCGCTCTACGACGAGGCCGGCAAGAACGGCTGGACGATCATCAGCATGAAGAAGGACTGGAGACGCATTTTCGCATTCGAGTGACAGTTTCTGCAAGTTCAATCACGGCGCGCGGCGACACAGCGACCACACGCCGTGGCCGAGCGCCAGCGGCGACGGGCGGGATCGCCGGTTTGCCGGAATTGCATAGCGTCCTTCGACCCGACCGCCGACAAGTAACTCGACTGTCGGGAGTCGCGCGGCTCCGGGAGTTGGTTGCTTCGGCGCGCCGCGCCGCTGCTCCGGGCGTTGTCACCGTTCGTTCACGCGAGAGAGGATTGCTTAGAGCCATGAAAATCATGCGCAAGCTTTGGCTCGGTGCGCTGGTGCTGCTCGCTGCCGCGATGGCGGCGGGGGCGCCCGCGGCCGCGCAGCAGCAAGCCGAACATCATCGTGATCATGGGCGACGACATCGGCTGGTTCAACATCGGCGCCTATCACCAGGGCATGATGGCGGGCCGCACCCCGAACCTCGACCGGCTCGCCGCCGAGGGCATGCGGTTCACCGACTACTACGCCGAGGCGAGTTGCACGGCGGGCCGGGCGAACTTCATCACCGGCGAATTGCCGATCCGCACCGGGCTGACCACCGTCGGTCAGGCCGGCGCGCCGATCGGCATGCCGGACGAGGCGCCGACCATCGCCACCGCGCTCAAGTCGATGGGCTATGCCACCGGCCAGTTCGGCAAGAACCACCTGGGCGACCTCAACCAGTTCCTGCCCACGCGTGCACGGCTTCGACGAATTCTTCGGCTACCTCTATCACCTCGACGCGATGGAGGACCCCTGCCATCCCGAACTACCCGCAGGCGCTCAAGGACACGGTCGGTCCGCGCAACATGGTGCACAGCTGCGCGACCACCGTGGACGACCCGACCGTGCAGCCGCGCTGGGGCAAGGTCGGCAAGCAGAGAGATCGAGGACGCCGGCGAGCTCTGTCCCAAGCGCATGGAGACGGTGGACGACGAGATCCTCGAGCGAGACGCTTCAAGTTCATCGACAAGGCCAAGCAGCGACAACAAGCCGTTCTTCGTCTGGCTCAATCCGACGCGCATGCACGTCGTCACGCACCTCTCCGAGAAATACGAGAAGATGCGCAATTCGGAGAACGGCTGGACCATCGAGGAAGCCGGCATGGCGCAGCTCGACGACATCGTCGGCGTCGGTGATGCAGAAGCTGAAGGACCTCGGCATCGACAACGACACCATCATCGCCTTCACCACCGACAACGGCGACGGAGAATTTCACCTGGCCCGACGGCGGGCAGACCCCGTTCGCCGGCGGCAAGGGCACCGTGCTCGAAGGCGGCTTCCGCGTGCCGATGCATCGCTGCGCTGGCCGGGCAAGGTGCCGGCCGGCAAGGTCGAGAACCAGATCGTGTCCGGTCTCGACTGGTTCCCGACGCTGGTGTCGGCTGGCCGGCAACCCGAACATCGTCGAGGAACTCAAGAAGGGCAAACAGATCGGCGATCGCACCTACAAGGTCCATCTCGACGGCTACGACCAGACCGACCTGTTCACCGGCAAGGGCAAGTCGAAGCGAAGCGAGATCTTCTACTTCGCGGAAGCGACGCTCGGCGCGGTGCGCATCAACGACTTCAAGTACCGCTTCATCGATCAGCCGCAGGGCTGGCTCGGCGGCACCGTCAAGGTCGACTGGCCGATCCTCGTCAATCTGCGTCTCGATCCCTTCGAGCGCACCGGCATCAGCGGATCGCTCGACTATCTACAACTGGTTCGCCTACGAGTTCTGGCGCTTCGTCTTCGTCAAGCAGGAAGTCGCGAAGCTACGCCCAGACCTTCATCGACTTTCCGCCGATGCAGAAGGGCGCGAGCTTCAATCTCGAAGCCCTGAAGCAGGAGCTCGAGAAGAAAATGCAGGCTCACAGCGGCACAGTAGAAGGCACCTGCTAACCACGCCGCGCCGTCGCTCGCCCCGAGCGAACGGTGCGGCCTTGCGCGGTTGCAGCGGCTGACTTAAGCGTAATCCTCGTCCGGCGCGATCTTCGGGACCCAAGACGTCGGCCCGCACGGCTCCGGTCACGACGAGGAACTCACGACGAGGAAAAGGTCCATGTGCCATCTGCGATTGCTGGTGCTCGCGGCAGCGCTTGCCGCGTCGGCGGGCGCCGTTCATGCCGGTCCTTGCGCACAACAGATCGCCCTCATGCAGGCCCGGTTCGACGCCAAGCTCGCAGGCGGCGGCCCGCAACGGGCCGACGGCGCGCGAAACCAATGCGGCGACCGACCACCGCCAGCCGACCCCGGACTCGATCGCGGCGGCGGAGAGCAGGATCGGTGATATCTCGCCCGGCGTCGTAACGGTGATCGAGACCGGCATGGCGCGCGCCCGTGAGGCGGACGCCGCCAACGACCGGGCCGTCTGCGAGCGGGCCCTCGCCGAAGTGGAGCGGGCGATCGGTCAATAATCGTAGCGGATATACAAGGCCGTATTTTCGACGCCAGCGCGCGCCATGATCGCGAAAGTCGCGGACGTTTCGCGATCGGACCGTGCCCGAGCGCCCTGAACTCTCAGACAGCGGGAACTCCATGTTTCCATCGATGGCAACCTCATGCTGAAGGGGCTGTGACGTTGGCACGCAAACCGGGCAAGCCGTCCACAAACGCGGACCGCAGAAGCCTCCCGTGGAGGCGATTTCCCCGACGCGCACGCCGATTGAAGCGCCGTCCCGCCTGCAACACGGCCCGCCCTCCCGGCGCGCGCATCTGGATCACCGCGGCGATTGCGGTCGCGATCTGCGCCGCCGGCGGGCTGGGACTCTATGCGGCGACCGACGGGCTGCGCCAGGTTCCATGGGCGGATCGTTCCGACACCGAGGCGAAGCCCGCGACCTTCGTCGGCAGCGAGACCTGCGCCGGCTGCCACCGCGCCGAGGCGGAGCTCTGGCGATCGTCCCAGCACAAGCACGCCATGGACCACGCGACCGACAAATCGGTGCTGGGCGATTTCGACGATGCCGGCTTCGAATATTACGGCGTGCGTTCGCGTTTCTTCCGCAAGGACGGCAAGTTCCTGGTCGAGACCGACGGTCCCGACGGCAAGCTCGCCACCTTCGAGGTGAAATACACCTTCGGCGTCGATCCGCTGCAGCAATATCTGGTCGAGTTCCCCGACGGCCGGGTGCAGGCGCTGTCGCTCGCCTGGGATACGCGGCCCAAGGACAAGGGCGGCCAGCGCTGGTTTCATCTCTACCCCAACGAAGAGATCAAGCACGACGATATCCTGCACTGGACCAAGCTGAACCAGAACTGGAATTTCATGTGCGCCGAGTGCCATTCGACCGGCGTGCGCAAGAACTACGACGCCGCCAAGGATCGCTTCGCGACCAGCTTCGCCGAAATCAGCGTGGGGTGCGAGGCGTGTCACGGACAAGGCTCGCGCCACGTCGATTGGGCGCACGCCCGGGACCGCGGTGGCCCTTCGGCAAGAGCGAAGACCCGACAATGGGGCTGCTCGTGCGGTTCGACGAGCGGCGCGGCATCGCCTGGACGATCAATGCCAAGACCGGCAATGCCGAGCGCAACTTCACGCCGGCGCTGCTGCGCAAGGAGGTCGAGACCTGCGGCCTCTGCCACGCGCGCCGCGGCGTGTTTTCCGAGGACTGGATCCCCGGGCGCGCGCTGTCCGACACCCATGCGGTCTCGCCGCTAATCGCGCGGGCTCTATCAGGCCGACGGGCAGATGCTCGACGAGGTCTACAATTACGGCTCGTTCAAGCAGAGCAGGATGTTCGCCGCCGGCGTCACCTGCAGCGATTGCCATGAGCCGCACGGCGCCACGCTTCGTGCGCCGGGCGGCGGACGTCTGCCTGCAATGCCATGCCGCCGACAAATATGCCGGCGTGGCGCACCGCCATCACGAAGGCGGTCGACCCCGCGCCGACCTGCGTGTCGTGCCACATGCCGGCCCGCACCTACATGGTCGTCGACGTCCGGCACGACCACGGCTTCCGCATTCCGCGGCCTGACCTGTCGGCCAAGCTCGGCACGACGAATGCCTGCAACGACTGCCATGCCGACAAGTCGCCGGACTGGGCGGCATCGGCCATCGAGGGCTGGCACGGGCCGAACCGAAAGGGCTTTCAGAATTATGCCGAGGCGTTCCGTGCGGCGTGGAGCGCGAGCGCGGATGCGCCGGCGCTGCTTGCCGCCGTGGCGTCCAACCGGGCGACGCCGGGGATCGCGCGCGCGAGCGCATTGGCCGAGCTCGCGCCTTATGTTTCGTCATCGAACATGGAAGCGGCGCACACCGGGCTCGTCCGATCCCGACCCGATGGTGCAGGATCGGCGCCCTCGAGATGTTGGGTTCGGTGTCCCTCGACCAGCTTTGGCCGCTGGCGTCGCCGCTGCTTTCCGATCCGGTGCGCGGCGTCCGCATCCGCGCGGCGGCGCTGCTCGCCGCAATGCCGCCCGCAAGTCAGCCGCCCGCCGACCGCGAACGCTTCGAGCGCGCCGCGGCGGAGCTCGTCGCCGCGCAGCGTCTCAACGCCGACCGCCCCGAAGCGCGCTCGGCGCTGGGAGACTTTCTACGCCCTGCGCAAGGCCTATGCCGAGGCGGAATCCGAATACAGGGCGGCGCTCGAGCTGAGCCCGCAATATGCGCCGGCCTCGATCAATCTGGCCGACCTCTACCGGCAGACCGGACGGGACGGCGACGGCGAGAGCGTGTTGCGCACGGCGATCTCGGCGTCGCCGAAAGATGCCGGGCTGCACCATGTGCTCGGCCTCGCGCTGACCCGGCTCAAGAAGCCCGACGATGCCCTGGCCGCGTTCGCCCGCGCGGCCGAGCTCGAACCCGACCGGGCGCGATATGCCTATGTCTACGCCGTCGCGCTGCATACGGCCGGCCGCGCCGATGAGGCGATGACGGTCCTGAAGGACAGCCTGACAAGGCATCCGGACGACCGCGATACCCTGCTCGCGCTGGTGAGCTACGACCGCGACGCAGGAAACATCGGCGCCGCGCTCGAATATGCCGAGCGGCTCGCCCGCAACGCGCCGAACGATCGAAGTCTTGCCGGCCTCGTCGAGGACCTCCGGCGCCAGGAAAACAAGCCGCAGTAAATTCGAGGACCGCAGCCGACGATCACCGTCGCTGCTGCCTCCGCACCGCCTGCGCCAGCGGCATCTGAGGCGCCTCGGAGGCGCCCTCCCCGCCGGGATCCGGCAGGGTGACGGTCTCGGTGCGGTCGTCCTTTTCGAGCATCGCTTCGCGCCCATGCACCGACCGCAGCACCCATCCCTCATGGGCCTCGCCGGTCCGCAGGCGAACGACCATCTGGCTGGTGGTTTCCATGAACAGCGCGATGCCCTCGCTTTCGCCGGCGATGGTGCCGAGCAGCGCCAATGACGGGTGTTCCGGCGGCGGTGGCGGCGGTGGCGGTGGCGGTGCGGCCACCGGCACGAAAGGCCGGTTGACGACGACCGGCGGCGGCGGCCGCCGCGACGGCGAAAAGATCGGCCGGTCGCGGGTGTTTTTCAACTCTGTCAGCGGAATCCCCCATAGCGGGTTGCCGCTGAGCACCCGCCCGTCCGGCAGGCTCTCACGAGACGGCGCCGGCACGAGTTCTGCCCGCAGCGCGGAGCCGACAACATTCTGCGCATGAGCGGGCGCGCCGGCGGCAAACGTCGCAGCCGTTGCAACAGCGACGGCACCAGCGAGCCGGAGATAGGTTTGATGCGGGTTCATTTCGTGGCCTGCCATTGGGCTGAAACGGAAATCAGGACTCGCATCTTGCCGCCGGGCATGCCCGGGGCGAGCGCCGGGGCCTGCACCACCAACTGGTCGACGAACAGGAACGGCATGCCGGACTCGATATTGTAGAGGAGGTCCTGCAGGGCCGGCTGCGCGACCTCGCAGTTGGCCGTCACGTTGATGAAGCCATCCTTCACCTGCGGCCCCTGCAAATCCACCTGCGAAGACACGATATTGCCGCCGACCTTCGTGATCGCTCCGGCCACCCGCTGCAGCAGCTCCGCCCCGGCGACGGTCACGGTCGGCCCCTCGAGCAGCGGCGAACCGGTCGCGCCCGTGGTATCGCCCCCGGGCACGGCCTTGAGGCGTCCTTCCAGGCGGGCCAGCGTATCGGCCGCATCCGCCACCGCCCCCCGGCGATCGAAAATATCCATGATCGAGGACAGCGTCACGGCGACGAAGACGAGCACGATGGCGGCATAACCGATCGCGGAACCGAACGGGATGCGCGCGAGATGGCGTTCGATGAACTTCCAGGCGTTCATGTGTCCAACCGGAAATGGGGCTTGATGCGGGCCTCGATGTGGAACCGTTCGCCGGGTTCGCCGGGAGACTGCGTCGACGGCGCAAAGAAAGCGGCATGCTCGAAATGGGGCGACTGCTCGATCAGGCGAATGAGCGACGGCGCATCGCGGGTGAGCCCGGTCACCTGCACCTTGCCGCCCTCGATCCGCAACTCGGTGACGAAGGTGTGATCCGGAAGCACTTTCGACAGCGCCTCGAGGACGATCACGCTCGCCGGCGTCGTCTGCTTGCGGCGCTCCAGCATGCGCAGCGCGCCGCCGCCGTCCTGGCCGAGGCGCATCGCCGCGCGACGCGCCGTGATCTTGCTCGAGAGAGCCTGCTGCTCGCTGTCCAGGCTGTCCGCGGCAATGGAGGAGACGCCGAACGATACCACCGCCATCGCTGCGGTGACGGCGAACGCCAGCATCAGAATCCGCCGGATGTGGGTGACCTCGATCCGCCCGCGGCTCTGCTGCTCGAACACCTTCAGCGGATCGGCTCCGCCGACGGCGTCCTGGGGAACCGTAGACACGACGATGGAGGCGGCGCCGAGGTCGGCGAGCGCCTGGACGAAGGGTGCGACCACGGCGCGCGCGGTCGCAGCGACGGTCAGCTGGATGCGGTCGTTCGCAGCCTCTGTGGGCGGCGTCCAGCTGTACACGGCCTCGCTCACCGTCCACGGGGTGAGGCGATCGATCTGGGCCCGGACAATGCCCTCGAGGAACTCGGCAGCCCGTTTGGGCAATTCCAGCGGTCGGAACATGAAGCGGTCCGGCCGCAGGACCAATTCGGCGCGGCTGCCGTGCAGCATCTCCAGCCAGTCCGCAGACAGCGTATCGATCACCGCACCCTGCCCGATCCGGATGCGTTGGTCGGGTAAGCTCGCCTCCTTGGCCTCCTTGGCCTCCACCGTCGCAACCGGGGCGAAAGCGGGATAGAATCGCGCTCTGAGCTCGTTGATCCTGCCAATGGCCTTGGCGCGAAGCATCTGCAACTCGTCGGGATCATGCCGCAGCGCATGAAGCGTAAACGTATCCCGCTCGACCTCGATCAGCTGGACCCGGCGATGCGATCCAAACCACCGATCGAGCAGGGAATGGACGTTCCCGGCGACGGAATCGATCCACCGTGAAAAGCTCTCGCCGATCTGCCCAAGGATGTTCATCGCAACCCCGTGCCGGTCCGAAGCTGTCCCGGACCATTACTGGCGTCATCGCGCCAATACAAGACGTGATAGGGAGCCTCCGAGGTGCCGGTCATGATGACGACCTCGGCATCGACCCGGCGGCCATTGTCGAATGCGACCCGCACCTGCACCCGATAGGCGTCGCTTGAATCGGTCGTTGCCCCCTCCTGGCTCGGACCCAGCAATCGCGGCAGGGATTGCTCGTCCACCGAGCCCGAACTCGCGCTTGTCGAGAAACGCATTCAGCAGCGCCGGGGTCATCCCGGGCAGCGCCGCGATCACCTCCGGTGCGGCATCCAGCACGTTGACCCCGGCAAGGCCGCTATAGACCGTAACGAAAGGCATCATGCGGTCGATCAGCGCGGGCGGCAGTCCGTACACCAGCCACAGTTCGTCCATGTGGGCGAAAGGCCCCCCGCGGGGCGAGTATTTGAGCCCTGCGGAGCGATACAGCCCGTCCTCGTCAGACGTTGCCCCTGCCCGGTTTTCGGCGCGTCCCCTGCCCCGGTTTTCGGTGGATCCCGCCAGCCGACGATCCGATTGGCATATTCGACCGCGTCCTCGCTCTTCACGCCGAACGCCGCGAACAGGCCGGCCAGCATTGCCAACGGCGCCTCGTTGAGATCGATGCGGGCGGCCTCCGAGACGAAGGTCACGCCGACATTGGCCGCCCCCGCGCGGAAGCGGAAGCCGCCGCGGGAGGGCCGTCGCGGCTTCGCACCGCCGGGGCTGCCGGGGACTCCGGGGACTTGGAGGTCTTTGGCATCTTTCGCCGACGAAAACTGGTAGGCGGTGAGTTCGAGGCTCGTCGTCACCAGCAACTCGGCCTGCAACGAATCGTCCGAAGCGGCGAGCGCCGACGCCGTATTGGCGATGTAGACGGAATAGATCGAGGCCAGCGTCGCCAGTGCGATCAGCATCCACAGCACCGCAATGATGATGAAACCGTCGCGGCTCGAACCGGCAGGCGTGGGATCGCGTTGGCGAACACTCATGTCCGTTACCTCGGAGGACGCGTCGCGGCCGCAGCCGCGGCCAGATCCTGCAGCCCCTTAGCGCCCGTGTCGCAACTCGGGCCGAGGCCCGGGCCCTGGCCTGGGCCTGCGCCCTGGCCCTGGGCTTGAGGCGGGGGGTCTGGGGCCTGGCCCAGGGCCTGGGCTCGCGCCTGGGCCTGAATCTGGAGGTTCTGGGCCTGGGCTTGGGCCTGGGCTTGGGTCATGCCCTGGCCTTGGGATTTCTGCTTGAGGCAAAGCACGGGCATGTCGACGTGAATCAAGGCAGCGGTGGAGACCGACAGCGCCCGATCGCTGCCCTCCCGGCGAACCGTGATGCGAACCACCGTCGGCAGATCTGGGGCATTCTGCCAAGTATTCTTCCAAGCGCCGTCGCGCCCGGCATAGGCGAACGACACGCGATAGGGTGCATGCAGAAGCGTCATCGGATCGGCGAAACGAGGCAGGGGTGGCGGGTCGGTCGCCGCCGGCATGAAGGGCGCCACCGAACGGACCACGGCGGTCGCATCGCCGTCCCTGGCTTCGGCGATGCGAACGACCTCGAGGCCCGGCCGCGCATTCGGGCCGAACGCGGGGCGCACGAAAATGACGGCCGAAGCCGTCCCTTCGAACAGGGGATTCTTCGGATTCGCGGCCCGGGGTGACGTGTTGCGCCGAGCCGATATCGCCGACGAGGCGCTCCAAAGCGACCCCGACGACCTCGCTGCTCTGGGCACGTGCGATCCCGCGGTTCCAGTTCGGCAACCATTGGCCGGCAAGGGAAGCGAGCGCCGTGAGGACGATGCCCATCAACGCGGTCGCGACCAGCGCTTCGATCAGCGTGAAGCCGGCAATGCCGGCGCGTCCGTCGGCATGGCACCGCATCACTTGGTGGGCCTCTTGCGCAGGCGGACGGTCTCGACCCCGAGGATCGCGCCGGACGGCGCCTGCACCCGGATCACGAGCGTCTCCGGCAACCACGGCGAATCGGGGACCGGTGCGATGCCGCCGCCGGTATAGGGAACCGCGTCGACGCGCCAGCGGTGGCCGTAGATGTCTCCCGTCAATGATCCCGGCACGACCTTGTCGCGCTCGGGCAAGGTCGACGCCACGGTGCGCAGCGTATCCACGAGGGCGACATGCTGTTCGAGCAGGCCCACCCCGCGCGACGCCGTCGCGCTCACCGACGAGATCGCGGCCAGGGAGACGGCCACGACGGCGATCGCCACCAGCACCTCGATGAGCGTGAATCCGGCCGTCCCGGCCGGACGCCGCCATGCCTCACAGAATCTGGCGCGGGACAATTTCGATGCCTCCGGTCAGCCAATTCACGCGGATTTCATAACCGGCGCCGGGCCGCGACAAGGCGATGGTGCCGCCGCAGGACATGCCGGTCGCAAAGAAGCTGATGGTGCGGAATGCCGGCGCCTCGTTGCAGCGCTGCGGCAACAGCGCGTCGATGGCGACGTCGTCGGGGAACTGCACCACCCGTCCGCTCGAGCCGGAGCGGATCGAACGGGAATTCGCGTCGATCTGCGTCGCCACCGCGACGCGACGCCGGATCGCCGCCGTGCGGTCGGCATTGAGCAGCGAGGCGGTTTCCACCGCATAGGCCTCGAGGCGCGGGCGGGACGTTTTCCGCGGCAGGATGGGCAGCAGAACGGCGGTGAGCATCGCAATGATGGCCACCACGCAAACCGTTTCCAGCAGCGTGAACCCGTCCTGCGCGCGCAACGGTCTATTCATTGGATGCGGTGGTGATATCGGCCGCCACCCCGGTTCCGCCCTCGACGCCGTCGGAACCATAGGAGACGATTTCATAGGGGCTGTGCTCTCCCGGCGAGCGGTAGACATAGGCCTTGCCCCAGGGATCGTTCGGCACGCTGCCGCCCTTGAGATAAGGTCCGTTCCAGACCGAGAGGCCGCCGGTCGACTTGACCAGCGCGGTGAGCCCTTCCGATGTCGAGGGGTATCGCCCGGCATCGAGATAGAACAGCTCCAGCGCGCTGGTGAAGCTCTGGATCTGGATCTTCGCGGCCTTGACCTTCGATTCGCTCAGATAATTGAGCACGCGCGGGCCGACCAGCGACATGATGAGGCCGATGATCGTGATCACGACCAATATCTCGACCAGCGTGAACCCGCGCTGGCGCCGCGTCCGCGAGCGCCGGTGTGCCGTTTTTCCGATATGCGATCCGATGCGTTCCATGGTGTACCTGCCGTGCTTCATCCGACGAGTTGATTGATGGAGAGGAGTGCGGTCATGACCGAGACGATCAGTCCGCCGACGACGACGCTGATGGTGATGATCGCCAGCGGACCGACGATCGCGACCACCCGATCGAGGCTGCGCTGCAGCTTGGCCTCGTAGAAATCGGCGACCCGGCCGGCGAGCACCGCCAATTGCCCGGTCTCTTCGCCGATGCGCAGCATGCGTATCGCCATGGCCGGCAATATGGCGGTGGCTGCAAGCGCATCGGACAGCTTTCCCCCGTGGCGGACGCGGTCGGACGTCGCCACCCACGGCGCGCTCCTGCCCGTCACCGCCATGATGTCGACCAGGATGCGCAGCGTCGCCGACAGCGTCACGTCGCTGCCCAACAGGATGCTGAGATTGCGGCAAAACAAGGCTGTGCGATAGAAATTGAACACCGCCGATATGCCGGGCACCTTCGCGATTTCGGCGGTGATCGCGGAGCGGACCCCGGGCCGGCGCAACCCCATCCAGGCCGCGCCGACCACGACGGCGAAGCCGATGGCGAATTCCGGGCCGTGGCGCGCGCAGCAGGTCCGACAGGCCGAGAAACATGGTGACGACGGGATCGGTCTTGGCGTTGAAGTCGCGCAGCACCGAGGAGAATTGCGGCAATACGAACAGGATGAAGAACAGCAGCACCAGGGACGCGGCGAGCAGGATGAAGGCCGGATATTGCAGGGCGTCGCTCAGCTTGCGCCGCGTCGCCTCGCCGCGCGCGCGTTCGACGCCGAGCATTTCGAGGATCTGGGTGAGCTTGCCCGAGGACTCGCCGACCTGCACCAGCGCCACATAGATCGGCGGGAACAGGGCCGGATGGCGGCCGATCGCCTCGGCGAAGCTCTCGCCGGCGAGCACGCTGGAGCGGATCTTCGCCACCGTCCCGCGCAGCCGGCCGATGTCCTTGTCGGCGGCGAGCAGTTCGAGCCCGTCGTCGAGCCGCGCGCCCGCCTTGAGCAGCAGCGCGAGGTCGCGGGTGAAAATGGTGACGTCCTGGGCGCGCGGCGCATTGAAGGCCGCCAGCGTGACGCCCGAGGCCGCGCCGCCCCCGGTCTCGGCGACCGTATCGATGGGAACGAGGCCGAGATATTCGATGCGATGGGCGACTTCGCCGATGGTCGAGGCCGCGATCGAGCCGACGACGATCTCGCCGCTCTGGGTCAGTGCGCGATAGCGGAAATTCGGCATTGCGTCACCGCACCGTCGTCACGCGCAGGACTTCTGCCGCCGAAGTCAGGCCGGCGCGGCACTTGGCGACGCCGTCGTCGAACATGGTGGTCATCCCCGCTGCCATCGCGACCTTGTCGATCGCGTTGGAATCGGTCGAGCCGGTGATGAGGCCGCGGATCTCCTCGGTGATCTGGAGCAGTTCGAACACGCCGAGCCGGCCGCGATAGCCGGTGCCGCCGCAGCGTTCGCAGCGGCCCGGCTCGTGCAACCGCTCGCCCGCCTTGAACCCCAGAGTGCCGTAACGGGGGTCGGCCGCGAGGTGGGCGGCGGTAAGCGTCTTGGGCACCTTGCAGCGGTCGCAGAGCTGGCGCACCAGACGCTGGGCGAGCACCGCGCGCAGCGTGGATTTCAGCAGGAATCCTTCGACGCCGAGATCGAGCAGGCGCGGCACCGCCGCGGCCGCGGTTTCGGTGTGCAGCGTGGTCAGCACGAGATGGCCCGTCAGGGCCGCGTGAATCGCGATGTGGGCGGTTTCGGAATCGCGCACTTCGCCGACCATGATGACGTCGGGGTCCTGGCGGACGAAGGCGCGCATCGCCGCGGCGAAGGTGAGCCCGATCGCCGGCTTGGCCTGGGACTGGTTGATGCCGGGAATCTCGTATTCGACCGGATCCTCGATGGTCAGGATTTTCCGGGTCGGCTCGTTGAGGATCGACAGCACGGTGGCGAGGGTCGTCGTCTTGCCGCTGCCGGTCGGCCCGGTGACGACGATGATGCCGTGGGGCAGCTTGAGCAACTCGCGCAGCTTGGCGTCGTCGGGCGCCGAGAAGCCGAGCTTCTCGATCCCGAGCAGCCCGCGCTCCTTCGCCAGCAGGCGGATCACGGCGGACTCGCCGTACTGGGTCGGCATGATGGCGACGCGAACGTCGAACTCCGCGCGTGCGACGCGCACCCGCGCCGCGCCGTCCTGGGGCAGCCGGCGCTCCGCGATGTTGAGGCCGGCGAGAATCTTGATGCGGGAGATGATCGCCTGCGGCAGCACGCCCGGCGGCGTCGGCACCACCCGCAACAGGCCGTCGACGCGCAGGCGCACCGTCAGTCCCGACCGGAACGGCTCGATGTGAATGTCGCTGGCGCGAAGCTCGAAGGCCTTCTCGAACAGATCGCTCACCGCACGCACGACCGGCGCGCCGCTGGCGAGGTCGCGCAGGCTCTCGATGTCGTCATCGGCGACCTGGGTGTCGCTCCGCCGGGCCGGGCGCGGCGACGTCGTCCTCGCCGAGACGCTGGTTGAGCACGGTGGCGACGTCCTCGAACGAGGCCACCAGGACCTTGATGTCGCCGCCGAGAACGATCGCGGCGGCCCGCACCGCGGCGGTATCGCTGGGATCGGCGACCGCGAGCATGGCCTGCCCTTCCGCCGTGCGGTACGGAAAAACCGTCATCTCGCGCAGGAACCGGCGGGAGAATTGCTTCACCAGGGGCGTTGCCGCCAACAGGTCCGGCAGGGCGACCCGGGGAATCTTGAAGAATTGGGAGACTTCGTCGGCGAAGTCATTGGCCGAGAGCTCGGTCAGCTCCCACAATTTGTGCAGGGTCCGCTCGTCGGCGGCCGGCGCGGCGCCGTCGCGCAACGCCACTTCTCCCGCCAGATGCTTCTTGCTCCGGAGATAGTTGGCGAATTCATGCGCAGCATCGAAGGCCATGGCGCTTTCCCCCCACCGTCCAAGTATAGCGGGACCCCGGCCCTATGACAGCCACGAAATTGCGATTTCATTATGTTGCACGCGGGGGAGCGGCCGGCCCCATCGCCTTCGCCTGTGGATCGGGCAAGCTGCCGGGTAAAGACCCACGCCGCCCCGACGAAATCCCGGTCGCGATACCCGCCCATCATCATGGTGTTGCCATCGCGGGACAGCGCGACCGCCGAGACCGTGATCGACGGTTTGGAAGACAGCGAGGGCTATCGGGGGTTCCGCAGCACACGGGGCCGTTCAGCGACATTCCAATTCTGCCTGATTTGCGGCTCGACTGTTTATTGGAGAGGCGGAGGGACTTCCCAAGTTTATCGCGGTGGCCGTGGGATCATTTGCCGACCCTACGTTCTCCAGCCCCAAAGCGCACTCTGTCTGGGAGCGGAGGCGACATCGCAGGCTTTAGCCCTATCAATATCAGAGTGGATTTTCCCGGCGCGCCTTGACGCAGATTAAGAGGCGATCTGGTTATCCGGAACCCCAGTAAACGGCCTTCGGGAGGGAGCTATCGCGTTCCAGCAAGTTGATCCAGGTCAAAGCACCAAAAGCAAAATCTACAAAGATGCACTGACCGCACGTTATAGAATGGGAGGTTCAGATGTCACCTTTATCCGAGAGGACGAAAAGCTCGTCGCCTGTCAGAGATATCCTGCACTGGTGTCGAAGTTGGGCGAGACCCAATGCGTCAACAGAATTGAAATGCGTTGGGGAGGAGGAAGTGGATCGGATGGCTCGCGATATCGGCATGTCCGCTTCCGAGCTCCGCGCCGTTGCGCGCCGAGGTCCTGCCGCAGCCGACCTTTTGCTTCGCCGGATGACGGCACTTGAGCTTGACCACGACTCCGTATCCCGTAAGGAACGTCCGACTTTTCAGGATCTTCAGCGCCTTTGTACGTTGTGCGCGAGCCATCGGCGGTGTGCACGAGATCTCGCGCGCGATCCCGCCGACCTGACATGGGAAGAATATTGCCCGAATGCCGGAACGCTCACAGCTCTTGGGACCGCTACCATGGGCGCGCGGCACGCGCGGGATGCCGCCGATGCGCGTCATCCCACGAGTTTCAGGGGACTGTGGGAAACGGTAACCGCGCAGGTCTTCCGCCCCCCTGGGCTACGGCCGTATGGGAGGGGGAAGGTACACGGCAGGGCCGATGGGGCTCGGGCGGGCCTCGAGGTAAGCGCAAGTGGGACGCCGGGGGCGTTCGGTACACCTTTATTAGATCGAACTCGAGTGAACTGTTACACTCGCTCGATGATAATGGCTGGCGCCATGCCGCCCGCGGCACACATCGTGACCAGGCCGCGGCGAAGGTCGCGTCGCTCAAGTTCATCAAGTAGCGTGCCGATCAGGACCGAGCCGGTTGCACCGATCGGGTGGCCGAGCGCGATCGAACCTCCATTGACGTTGACTTTGTCCCGATCGAGTTTGAGCTCACGTATGTATTTCTCTGCGACAACGGCGAATGCCTCATTGATCTCGAACAGATCAATCTCGTCGATGCCAAGGCCGGCCTTTGCGAGCACCTTTCGAGTGGCGGGCACTGGCGCGTTCAGCATCAGTGTTGGCGAATCGCCCATGTTCGCCATTGCGACGACCCTGGCGCGCGGCTTCAGGCCACGTTTTTTGGCGTAGCTCGGCGATGCCAACAGGATTGCTGCTGATCCGTCGACAATACCCGACGAATTGCCGGCGTGATGAATATGGTTGATCTGGAGATCGGGATATTTTTGAAGAATCAGCCCGCGGTAGGTGGTGCCCTTGTCGTCGAGCGGAAAATCCGCGACGGCAGAGAAGGCCGGCTTGAGTGCGGCAAGGTCCTCCAGCGTCGTCTGTGGGCGCGGATACTCCTCTTTATCGAGCGCCAATCTGCCGTCCTCGTGAAAAACAGGTACGAGGCTCTTGCTAAAATAACCATTGGCAATCGCGGCCGCGGCCCGCTGTTGGCTCAAAAGTGCCAGTCGGTCGGTATCTTCTCTGCTAATGCCTTCAAGTGTTGCGATCGCGTCGGCGCAGATACCTTGGTGCGACTGCGGATGTTTTGCACGAAGCCGCAGATTGCCGGAGTCCATCATCAACGGGCCGTCCCCGCGACGCGTCGCCATCGACATCTTTTCGGTGCCGCCTGCGACTACGAGATCCTCCGCTCCGGCCATGATCGAGGCCGCGGCCATGCTGACACTGGTGATGCCCGAGCCGCAGAAGCGATCGAGCGTGACGCCGCTCGCCCGCACGTCATAGCCTGCGTCCAGTGCCGACATCCGGCCGATGTCGCCGGTCTGCTGACCAACCTGAGCGCTGGTACCCCAAATAATGTCGTCGACCTCGGCGGTGTCGATGCCGGTGCGTTCTCTGAGGGCGCTCAAAACGGTCGCACCGAGTTGCTGTGGGTGGATGTCCGAGAGCGCACCCTTGCTGGCTTTGCCAATGCCGCGTGGCGTTCGGCATGCGTCGATAATCAGTGCTTCCACCATATCCCGGTCCTTTGCTTAGAGAAGATTTTCCTTTGTTCGGCGATCAGCGTGGCGTCATGCGGATGGCGCCGTCGAGACGCACATCCTCGCCATTGAAATAGCCGTTCGTTATCATTGTGTACGCGAGTTGCGCATATTCCTCCGGTCGGCCGAGCCGCTGCGGGAACGGCACCTGTGCCGCCAGAACCTCCTTCACCTTTTCTGGTGCACGCTGCAACAATGGGGTATCGAAGATGCCGGGCAAGATGGTGTTAACGCGAATGGCCTCACTCGAAAGGTCGCGGGCGACGGTTAGCGTCAGCCCGACAATGCCGGCCTTCGAGGCCGTATAGGCGGCTTGTCCAATCTGACCGTCTTCCGCAGCGACTGACGCAGTATTGACGATTGCGCCGCGATCGCCGTCCGGCAAGACATCAAGTGTCAACATGCCAGCGGCGCTCTTGGTGATGCACCGAAACGTTCCGATCAAATTTACCTGAATGATGCGTTCGAAATTGTCGAGTGGATACTCCTTGATCTCGCGGGTCTGCTTGTCGCGCGAAACCGTCTTCACGGAACCGCCGATACCGGCACAATTTACTAGGATGCGTTCCTGTCCGAGCGCGGCGCGCGACTTCGCAAATGCAGCATCGACTTCCGGCGTCGAAGTTACGTTGACTTTACAGAATACTCCGCCGATTTCGGCGGCTAGAGGTTCGCCAAGATCAGTATTCAGGTCGAAGAGCGCGACCTTGACCCCATGCGACGCTAACATCCTGGCGGTCGCTGCGCCAAGGCCGGACGCTCCGCCTGTGACGACAGCCGAAACCGATGAATTCAGCTTCACGGCTCTGTTTCCTCACCCTGTTGCCCAGCCGTTCGGCAGCGATGACTGACGCTCTTCCGCATGACAAAATCCCTGCCAAGTCAAGCGCCAGCGAGAAGAACAGCGGGCGATTCCTTGTGCCCGGCTGCTTTCGGGCTCCTGAACCCGCCGGACGAGCAATTCTAGCCGATAGGTTGGGTCGCGCGAAACCGACCCAATGCTGCGCTACCAAGTCGGGCCGACGTCCAGATGAGTGGGTTTCGCCATCGCCTCGTCTGATGGTGGCGCAGAGACGATCAGCTCGCTGCATCGGGTGGGCCGGGCTGGGCAGCTTCCAATTCCTCAGCAATCGCCCTGAGCGCGCGAGCAATGGCCTGATTGTCGGCGCCCAGCTCCTGCGCGCGAGCGATAATAGGCGCCAGCATTTTGAATATCGCGACAACTCGCTTATGACGGGCATCGTATTCGGCACATTCGGCCTCGCGAGCCGCCCGCCTCGATTGAAAGTCGACCACCTCATTCGCCATCGTTGGCCCCTCCTGTAACTTCACGCGGCGACGCTCGCGGCCTCGATCGAGCCGATTTTAAACGGCCCCGCCTGCCTCTTGTCGAGGCATTGCGGCCCCGACTACATATCGGTCAACGCGGCCGGGCCTGGAGGACCGAGTGAGTGTGGTGCGATGCTCAGCCCCTAACGTTAAGGGTGCCACTGGCCTTGCAGGGTCAACGTGATCGAGATCACAGAATATCGTTATTTGCCGGGCTGGCGGGTACTGTCCGAATTAGGACAGACGCAGAGGGAAATTAGGACAGCAATGTTTGATCGTCGCGCATTACGACGGTGATTTCCAATTTATGAGCCGAGCAATTTTCTGGCCTTTCCTCGCATGGAGGGGCCGCGATCTTGATCGTGACGCAGTGCAGGACATGATGGTGTACTTGATCGAGAAGGGTCGACTGCGCGTGGCCCCGTCGGGTCGTCACCGATCGCGGGACCCAAGCTCATGTGCTGAGCAACGCCTGTCGGCGCGGTTGCGACCGGCGCGTTGGACTTCAAGATGGCTCGTATCGCCACCGCTGACCAGCGGCGCATTGCAGCCATTATGAATCCCCGAGGCGGGCGGCCCCGCTCGCCGGTCGGGTCGTGCTCAACAAGCGCCTCACCGCGCCTCCGAACGCCAAAGCACAAACTCACCACCAGTGATGGACGAGTGTCCATTTGGCTGCGAGAAGCACGGCGTAGCGTCGCACGAGGCGCAACGCAACGTCGTTGCACACCCTTTCGAAGTCGGCAGTCGCGAATGGATGCATCGACATGCGAGTATTGCATTGCGGTAGCATCGCCCAAAAACGCGAACAGCTCGGGTACGTCTGCCAGTGCAGCAAACACGCTGTTTCAATCCCCATGGTCTCTTCCTCGCGCGGAAAGATTTACCGATGATGATGCGGGGCCACTATGCCTACTACGGCATCTCGGGCAACATCAAACGATTGCGCTGGTACGCCTATCAGGTCGTCGGGATCTGGAAGAAATGGCTGTCGCGTCGGGATCTGCAGTGCATGAGTGAACTTGCGGCCCGTCCCAGCCGCGACGACCCTCCGCCTTCGTGTCCGATGTTGGAGGTCTAGCTGTCGCCCAGAACCTTGGAGATGAGCGCTACATTGCCGAAACTGCGAAGGGTTTCGGATGGCGGCCCCATCTGAGACAATGAGGGTCCATACGTGCCGAGAGTGCTGTAGAGCCGACGAGGTCCGAGAACATAACGGTGACCTGGCGGCGCTCGGCGGTGTCCCGTGGGGCGGCAATGGCAGCCTTAGGAGGATCTTTCTCGCGGCCGGCGAGTTCGGTTATCGCTCGCACCAGTTGACGCCGATGACCCAGCGACACCCCGATTTCTTTCAGGTCTTGATCTGTAAGGTCGGGCAGGACGGCAAAGCTGATGTCGTTCTCGGCAAAGCCCGGCGCGTATTGCCCGAGACCGAGCTTCTCAAGCCAGTCAGAAACCTGCTGCATCGTGGCAGCGCCCCAGGATGATCGCGCTTCACCCGCCCGCATCGGCAAGTCTATCCCTAATGGGTACGGCGCTGGAGTCGAAGTCGGGACCTGCTCGCAGCTCGAAAAAGTGCTAGCCTACAAGGCGACGTCTCGGCACGGGGGAAACGATGAGGCGGCGCGAGTTCATCGCGCTTATGGGCGCGAGTGTCACATGGCCGTTCGCTGCGATGGCGCAGGAGCCGGGGCGGACCTACCGCCTCGTGACTCTGCCACGTCCTCATCAAGAATGGTTTCGTCCGCCATCACGCTGATCAGGTCGAGCATGTGCTCGGCCTCGGCGAGCGTCTTCGGCTTCTTAGCCTCGATGTATCGGGCGATCGTTTTCAAGGCGTCGATCGGTTGAGTCATCGTGAGGTCCTCCGTTAAATACGTCGTTTTGACGTATCTGCGGCAACATTTGTAATTATCGTCTAGCTTTGGCTTCGCTGGTTTGATCAAGATCAATACCAAAGTACGGCGGGCGATTGTTGGCCCCATACTTGTAGGGGGCGTCGGGGTGGCGGTCCTGGCCGAGCCTCACAACGCGGTTAAGGTCTCGACCGCCTGCCCCTCGTCTCTGGGCTATTCCCGCATGCCGCTCTTTATATACCGGTGCCCAAACACCGGATACCGCGTTCAGGGCTTTGTTGCCGAAGATAACATCACGTGAACCCGCATACCGGCGTCGTCTTGGGCGAAAAGACCAAATAAGGCCGCCACTCGTCCGTCCCGGTTCATCCTCGCAATAGACGCAGGCGAGCGCCTGACCGTAGGCGTCGGTGCGACAAAGATGCGGCTAGGCCTACCGGCACAAGCGGCGTTCTACTGATTTTGGGCCTGGAGGTTGGTCAGCCCGGCTTACCTCCGGGATTCCCTGGCCCCGGCCGTTAATGGCATGCGGTCGGGGCTGGAAGGAAGGGCGGCCTCGTCGACGGACCAGGGCGGCGGGAAGCGGCGGCTAGACATCTGAGAGCTGCTCGTTTGCTCGTTCCTGGTCTGCCGCGTCGCCGATAATCGCGATCTCTAGCCATTGCTGCGCAAGCGCCAGATACAGGGCTTTGAGTGCATTATCTCCCCGCCAGCCTGCTGCCCTGGCAGCCAGGGTGCATTCAGCGGCTCTTGCCCTGCAAGCGTTGCCGAGTTGGCCCATGCCGCACGTCACCTAAACCAACACAATCGGTGCGGTCGCCATTGCGAGACTGGCATGAAGCGCGCCTTGCCTATCTCCAGCAGCCTGAGAGCCGCGCTCGGACAATTCAAGGCCCCCGCCGGTCGATGACGTTGAGCACGAGCTTCAAGTGCTCCGCGATCCGTGTTCCCCTGCGGCGCTGCAACTCGTCAGATACGCGAGCGCGGCACAGCGCGCGGCAGGCGAGCGCCGCCTTGCCCCTCATGCGCTTGCCCCCACTCACGAAAACGCACCAGCCGCGTCCGCTGATTTCAGCGCAGGGTCGTAACTTATAAGATGGTGCCAGGAATCCTATGTGCCCGCACCGGGCAGAAAACAACGAATAAGTATGTCATGGTCCCGATAGTATACAGGCCAGACTAGCGCCGGACCTACACGATTGCCAGATTCCACAACTGCGGTCGGCGGTACATGCCACCACTTGCCTTCTAAGCGAACCTGATAGTGACATTCGCCCGTGCCGGCCTCACATATTGTTTGCCAGTCTACATCTTCAATGCGCGTGGCATCACTGCCGTCGCAGCATGGCGTACCCTGCGAATTGGCAAGCGAGCGAAACCAGTCGCTGAGTTCGGGATGATGCAGCCGCGGCTTTTTGTGACAGAGAGGTCAAGTGGGGGAAACTAGGCGTGAACTCATAAATGCGCCAGCGCGGCGCGCCGGAACTTTCGCTCCGCCTCCCGGGGAAAGTTCCTCCGCACGGAACTTCAACGCCCCCTATGAATTTCTAAGGCGGAGGATCGATGTCCAGCACTGCATACCATTACACGCGGTTCCTGCTCACGGTGGCGGTCGCGACAACGGTCGCGTCGTCGGCAGCCGAAGCCCGATCAGCAGGGCCGATGCTATGTCGGCTCGACCATCTGGCGCACGGAGACAGTGTCGCCGGCCTCTGGGTTCGAGCCCGAGCCTGCGGTGCGCGCGCGGACGTGGAGCTCAGGGAAATGCTGCTTACAAACAAATATTGAAACGCTTTCCTCGGCTGTGGCACCTTCATGCCAGGCTGCTGCTCTCATCCGGGTTCGGGGCCACGGTTGCCCTGACCCTGATTGCGTTGCCCTGGCGCTTTTCGACGCAAAACATTGTTGGCTGGGACGCCGGCGTTGCACTCTATCTGGCGCTGGTCTATCTGGTCATGGCGCGTGGGTCGATTGCCGAGATCCGCCGCAGAGCCGCCATCAACGATGAGGGCGCCATCGCCCTTCTGGTGCTAACCGCGGCAGCAGCCCTCGCCAGTCTCGCCGCGGTTTTGGCCGAGCTCGGTCATTCGTAGATGACTTGTTAGGGTTTTTGTTTCTTGATCACCTCAGCGTCCATCAGCCGCAATTCCAGCATATTCAAATCAGTAACAAACGAGTTCCACACCCTTCCAAATTCGTTCTTGAATAGGTCCCAGTGACCAGAGCGCTCCGCATCGAAAAGCTTCACCTCTAATCCATCTTTTTCCTGCTGAACGCGATCTAAAATGGCCTGATCCACATCGGAAATCATACCGTGTTCTCGAAAATCCTGCTTCAAAGTCTGTAAACGCTGGGAGAGCAGGTTCAGTTCAAAGACTTCGATATTGCCAAGCCCGCTGGGAATTTGGTTGGAGAGCTCGACAGGAATTGCGATCGGCTTTAGTCGGCTGCCTTCAAGTACAGCGAAGCAGACGGGCAGTCGCTTTCGTCGTAGCGCCGCGAGTAGCCCGAACTCGGCAAATGCTCGTTCGGGCCCAATTAGGCCGCCGGGAAGCCGACCTGATCGCCACCTTCCCTCCATGACCACATCGGGCACAAGTCAAGGTTGGCAGGCGTTGATGTTTTCGTGAGGGGCTCTTGTTCCGGCTCAAGTCCAGAATGGTCGGGCATGCAAGAACTTCCGGGCATCTTTGTCTGCAGCGTTTAGAAGCGGCTCGATCTCGCTCTGTTCACGGCCGTACACGACTCCGGCGGCAAAGGTTTGCGCGCGCCGGGCTTTTGCGCGCGGTTTTCCTGGCGCTAGCTTAGGCGCCAGATTCTGGTGAACCTTGATGTCGTTGAGAGCGCCAAGGCAATCCTGCAAGTCCGTCAAGCGAGCCTTAAAACCGGTCAGACGCTTCTTCGGAGTGCGGCCGGCAAACAGGTGCCCGAAAAAATCGCTTGCATAGCGGAGCTTCTTGGCCGCGATCCGCAGCTTATGACGCTGTTGGGTATCGAGTTGTCGGATCTTTTTGGCTTTCTTCATCGTCCTCTTAGTACGCCGCGCGAGAATATCCGCGGCGAAACGTTCGATGGGTCGATGGCCATAAACCCGCGGATGCTTGGCCCAATCTCCAATTTCCAGCCATTGCAGCGTGTCGAGTAGAAGCGAACGATAGCGCGGCGACTCGACTGCGGCCTTTGCCTTGCCGAAGGCTGCGGCGCGTCGCAATGTCAGGGCGCCTATTAGTTCCTTCATTCCACGCCTCTTCGGCGCGTCGCGACGTAACGGTTCGATCTCGTTTCTCATGTAGACATCGAGGTCGCGGGCGGGCGCTAGTTCGCCGGTCAGCCATTTGAGCTCGGACTTGACCCGCTCGGTCTCCAGGTCGCCAAGCAATTTCGCGAACAGCGATATGGCCGCGCGTAGGCGGCGCAGGCCCACGCGCATCTGGTGCACGCCTTCAGAGTCGGACCTTCGCACCGCGGTTTCATTGCCAGCTATGTGCCGCAAAATCGACCGGCCAATGATGCGAAATGCATCCGCCGTGTTCATGCCACGTTGAAGCCTGATTTTCTCGGCACCAACGGCCTTAGCAGGCTTGTTCTCTATGAGGTCGTACCCGCGCTCGGATTTGCTCTTAAGTGATAATGTGGCGGGCGCAAGCTTCCCCATTTCATGTGCCAGCTTGAAGATGTCACCGGGCTTGCCGCGCTTGAGCTCCAGCTCGAGCTCGCTGATGGGAGCAGATCGCTGACCCGCGCGAACCTGCCCCTCGTCCAGGGCCACCTCTATACGGGTTCCGTTCTTACGGACAGGCACGCTGGTGCGATGAATGTGTGTCTCGAAGACGGGCCTCAGCCTGCGCTTGAGTTTCTTGGTCAGTAGTGGCTCAAGCGCTGCGTCCGGCGCCTGGCGAAGATTGGGCACATCACTCTTAATCTCGTGCTCCCATTCGCCGCGTCTAAAGGAGCTAGCTAACCCTCCGGATTTGATGGTCTGGAGACGGTTGTCGCCGTTGTGCCGCACGCGCAGCGTGACGTCATTCCTGGCCAGCGTGTGCTTCGGCGTATCGAAGTAAACCGAAACCAGATTTTCTTCCGTCAGTGGCTTTCGCCGCAGAACGCGCGCGGCTCGCAATTTCCGGAGGTCTCGGGGAGTCACCTCGAATTTTAATTCGATTTCTTTGCGCATTGTGAGGCACCCGCAATCATGATTCTGGCAATCATCGTTCCTCGTTTGCCCGGAAATGTGACTCGAGCATCCTCGTCGTTGAGACGCTGCGCAACAGGATGGACATCTGTCGTTTTGTCATTCATTGGCACGTTCTCGATTCACAGATTATCGAAGGCATGATGTTCATGCTTCACTAATGCCTTTGCCCCGCGCGGGTCAGGAGCGCCAGCGAGAAAGATAGGATAGAAAACCGCGAAACGAAGAAGCGACGCTGGGAACGGCCGGCGCCTTTGTCAATTTGCGGGCGGTGCCGCTTTTGCCACGGCTCAGAAGATTGCCGAGAACGCCCAGTACAACGTGCCGGAAATTACCATAGCCGCAGGCAAAGTGAGTACCCAGGCCAAGGCAATATTACGCACGGTAGAAACCTGCAACCCGGAGCCGTTCGCCGCCATGGTGCCGGCGATGCCGGAGGACAGGACGTGGGTGGTAGAGACCGGCAGCCCGTACATGTCGGCAGCAGCAATCGTCGCGGCCGCCGTGATCTCGGCGCAGGCACCTTGCGCGTATGTCAAATGCGTCTTGCCGATTTTCTCGCCGACCGTAATGACGATGCGCTTCCAGCCAATCATGGTTCCCAGACCGAGCGAAATTGCTACTGCGATCTTGACCCACGTGGGTATGAACTTCGTCGCTTGATCGAGCGACGACTTGTACGCTTTCAGTGTTTTTAGGTCATCTTCCGAGAGCTCGCTGGTCTTGTCCTTCATGAGGAAGCGGATCGCTTCCGAGACGAGATACATGTCGTTGCGAGTGTTGCCGACCGAGTCCGCCGGCAATTTCGCTAGCGACCCGTATTTGGTCACTTGGTTGGAAATATCGCGCACCAGGATTGACAGCGAAGGAAAAGTACCCTCGTTGATTTCGTGGCTGGAGACGTAGGCGGTCACCGCGGGCCGTGGATTGCCAAGGATGTTATATCCCGATGCCTTTTGATTTATAACCGCGCTCGCGGCTTGCGACGTCGTCGCGAACGTTCGCATCTCACTTTCCGGCAAGGCGCGATTGAGTGCATAGGCCGTCGGCACCGTGCCGATCAGGATCAGCATGATCAGGCCCATGCCTTTCTGCCCATCGTTGGAACCGTGGAAGAAGCTCACCAGCGTGCAGGTGAGGATGAGGATTCCGCGAATCCACCATGGCGGGGGATGATCACCCTCGGGCTCGGCATAGAGCGCGGGAATCCGGACGATGGACTTAAGGAGCAACAACAAGGCGGCAGCGAGCGCGAAGCCGAACAAGGGAGACAATAGCAACGCCTCACCAACCTCTTTTGCTTTCGACCAATCGACGCCCGACGTCCCGCTGTGACCGTGCAGCAGCGCATTCGCCACCCCGACGCCGATGATGGAACCGACTAGGGTGTGCGAACTCGATGCCGGCAGCCCAAAACCCCAGGTGCCGAGGTTCCAGATAATCGCTGCTATCAGGAGCGCGAAAACCATCGCAAAGCCGGCGCTGCTGCCAACCTGCAGGATAAGCTCGACGGGTAAGAGCGAGATAATGCCGAAGGCCACCGCGCCCGATGACGCCAGAACGCCGGCCAGGTTGAACATTCCCGACCACACCACGGCGAAATTTGCGGGAAGCGAGCGCGTATAGATGACGGTCGCCACAGCGTTTGCGGTATCGTGAAAGCCGTTGACGAACTCGAAGCCGAGCGCAATCAGCAGTGCAACGAATAAGAGGAGAAAAGGTGCGTAGCTAGTGACGCTTGTGCCGCTTTCACCAATGTCAGTATAGATGCTGTAGGCTACGAACAGCAGGACGGCCGCAATGATCCCCCCAAAGATAATGCCGGTGATTGGGTTGATGGCGCCGCCAAGATCCGGGCCCTTGCGGGCCGCGGGCTCAATCGACCCTGGTAAGGCAAGCTCACTCACGAAACCCTCGTCCGCTCGAAATGAACCTTACATACTGCACGTGCTTTGTGACAGTTAGAAGTCGTCTAAGTTGCTTCGGCGCCGGTCACGACGGCAGGTAGTGTATTTGAGATGTTGTCGCGCTCCAAGCTGATCCAGTCCTGCTGCGTTAGCGCGTCTTATTTTCGTTTAGAAGCCATAGAACTTTTCGCGCAGCGCGTCTTCGTATCGCCTCTTGGCAGCCTTTACCTTGCTGCGAATTTCGTCTTCCTTAAAGTGTGCTTGCTCCCATTTATCGACTTCAGCTATCGAATGATTGACTGACGCTAGCGCCTCTTCCTGCTTGATCGCAGTTATCCATTCCTCGACTGCTACCTTATAGGCGTTCTGCATTTGATCGAGATCCAAAGGGTTATTTGGCATTCCAGACCTCCACGGTTAGCTCTGTAGATCACATCATCTGTCGCTAGATTCACGTGGGCGGCGAGGACAAAGAAGGCCAGCTTTGGGAGGCTGGCCGCTTGTGAGCCCGATCTCGGGGGCTGCTGCTAGCACGATGGAGTCCGATTGCAGAAGGAAAATTACCCCCTGCTTTGTCCCCTGCACCCGGCCTATTGCGTCGATGGAATATCAAGCAACAGATGGTCTTCTCGGAATTATTTTTTGCCGTGCTCTTCGAGATGGGCCTTCACCGCCTCTTCAGCGTGTCCTCTGCCGTGAATTACGTGGCCCCTAGCCACGTGGGCATGGTGTGCAGCCTTCTCGTGACTTCCAGCCTCGTGATGCTTAGCCGCTTCCCCGTGGTGGCGCGCGGCGTGCGTCAAATGTTCTGATGCTTTCTTGTGATGCTCTGAAGCTTTCTTTGACATGTAAGTTACCCGTTTGAGGTGAGTTGGTTAGATGACAAGAATACCGCGAGCGGGAAGTCAAATCTGAGCAAAATCGCTCAATCCCAAATGTTCCATTGAACTGGAGCGCGTACTCATAATCCGGCTCATAGAGCAGTTTGCTCAAGGTCCGCCTTGCACCTGATAGCGACCGGAATGCGGACATCGCGGACGGTCCGAGTTGCCAAAAGCGGCGGGCCCTTCGATCGTCCCGAGGCTTGCCATCCAATCGAGTACGACGCGAAACGCGAGGCCGAAGTTACCCACTTGAACGTGGTTCTGCGCCTGCTCCGCGCGCGTGAACAGTCGCTCGGTCAGCGAGCGCACCTGCGTCAAGGTGGCGATCTGATCGGGCAGTCGGTGCACCGGGATATAGTGGTCTTCGGCACCCGCCATTAGGAGAACGTCCTGCGTGAGGCGGGGCGAGATGGTGGCGGTTTCGTGTTTCTGTTTGGCGATTTGCCCAACGAGCTGGCCAACCGCGCCGGAAGCGGCGGAGACCACGACCGTCTCTCCGGGCTGTTCAGGGCGCCCGCTCCTCGGCGACGAAGAGTCCCGTCGCCGAATATCTCGCCCACCGCATCGACCACCACCGGCCCCAAGTCGATGGCGATCCGCGCAGCGAGGGTTGGCTTGCCGGTGCCCTCGTTCTTGCGGTTCAGTTCGGCGAGCGACCGCTGGATCGCAAGCGCCGCCCGTACTGCGCGTTCAGCGTCGTTCTCCTGCGCCACCGGATAGCCGAACAGCGCCATCAGCCTGTCGCCGAGCTTCTTGGCGACCTTGCCACCCATGTCGGTGACCGCTGCCGACGCGGCGTCGAGATACGCCCCAACCAGATCGCGCCATTCCTCGGCGTCGAGCTTCGAGGCACCGGTTGAGTCCACCAGATCGCAGAACATCGCCGTCGGCGTTCGCCGGCAACCTCCGTTGGCGGCTGACAGTCGGGGCCGCAATCGGGGTTTCCGAGCGTCGCCGACCGCCGCAGGAGTGGAAAGCGTCAGCGGCGTTGACCCCGTTTCCGAGGGGGCGCCGCAGGAGGCCCGCCGGTTCGCGCCCCCCCGCGCGCGGGGGGGGGGGGCGACCGGGCGCACGGGCGGCCTCGGCTGGGGCGACGCGGGGCGGTCTATGCGCCGTCGCCCTCCCAGCGCAACAGGTCGGACAGTTTGCCGAAGCCGTTCGAACTGCCCGAGGTGAGGGCAGTCGTCCGCGCCACCCGCCTTGCCAGAACGCCAGAAAAGCGCAAAAATTCACGCCGGTTCGGGGTTCATCTGGAGAATCTCGGTTGATCGTGCCGGTACCTCAAAGCCGCGTTCCAACGACAAACATTTGCCTCGCGACCGTCGCGAGCGGCGCCGCGCTTGATTTCGTCGACTTTGGCGGCGATCTTGCCTGCAACTGGCTCGAACTCGGAGAAGACGCATGAAGCGGCTGTTTGGCTTGGCACTCGCCTTGGGCGTTCTCTGGTGCGCGACGGCGTCGGCGCAGGTCTCCGACGGGGTCGTTAAGCTCGGTGTGCTCAACGACATGTCGAGCCTCTACGCCGACATCGGCGGCAGGGGTTCGGTCCTCGCCGCCCAGATGGCGGTCGAGGATTTTGGCGGGAAGGTGCTCGGCGCGCCGATCGAGATCGTCTCCGGCGATCACCAAAACAAGCCCGACATCGGTGCCGGCATCGCCCGAAAATGGATCGATACCGATCATGTCGACGCCATTGTTGACGTGCCGACCTCATCGGTGGCGCTAGCGATCCAGGAGGTCACGCGTGAGAAGAAGCGGCTGTTCCTGATGTCGGGTCCGGCATCGTCCGACCTGACCGGCAAGGCCTGTTCGCCCTATGGAATCCAATGGACGTACGACACCTATGCGCTCGCCCACGGTACCGGAGGCGCCCTGGTGAAGCAGGGCGGCGATTCCTGGTTCTTCATCACCGCTGACTATGCCTTTGGGCATGCCTTGGAGCGGGACACTGGCGAAGCCGTGAAGGCTGCCGGCGGCAAAGTGCTCGGCGCCGTGCGCGCGCCGCTTAACACGCCGGATTTCTCTTCGTTCCTGCTGCAGGCCCAGGCCTCAAAGGCCAAGGTCATCGGGCTCGCCAATGCCGGCGGCGATACCATCAATTCCATCAAGCAGGCGTCCGAATTCGGCATTACCGCCGGCGGGCAGAAGCTTGCGGGACTTCTGGTATTCCTGACCGACGTTCATTCGCTGGGACTGAAGACCGCGCAGGGCCTGACCATCACCTCGGCCTGGTATTGGGACAAGGACGATGCGTCGCGTGCCTTCGCCAAACGCTTCATGCCGAGAAACCCGACCGGCATGCCGCCGACCTACACCCAGGCCGGCGTCTACACCGAGGTGGCGCAGTATCTCAAGGCGATCCAGGCCGCCGGCACCGACGATGCCGACAAGGTCGTCGCCGAGCTGCGCAAGATGAAGATCAACGACTTCATGACCAAGGACGGCTGGCTGCGCGAGGACGGTCGGGTCATGCGCGACATGTATCTTGAGGAGGTGAAGTCGCCCGCGGAGTCCAAATATCCGTACGACTACTTCAAGATCCTAGCGACGATTCCGGCCGATCAGGCGTTCAGGCCATTGAAGGACGGCGGCTGTCCCCTGGTGCACGGCTGAGCGGAAGCCGAGATCGCGCTGAACCCTGGCGCATGCGCGTCGGGCGCCGCAGTTTGTTCGGTCGCGAGCCGAAAGCACTGGTCACTGACGAGGATCATGAGCGCTTCCTCGTTGGCCTTCCGGTTCGTGGACGCGGCGCCGGCATAGCCAGCCTGGGCGATGTCGCGCAGATTGGCCTCACTGACCTTGATCATCAACTGAACGTCAGTATCGATCCCTCAGTGCGGTTTCGATCGGGGGTGTTAGCGGCAGTCGACCCCTGAGCCGCCGTAGCAGCGGCCTCAGCATCGTCCGCTCCGACCACCCGAGTTCCATCGTCGCCCCGACCTGTCAATTTTCCATTGCTGGATTTGACTTCTGTTTCGCATCCGCACCTTCGGCGCCGCGGTCAGCGGCAGCTTCTTCACGCGGCTGGGCATCGGCGGCGTACCGTTTCTCCTGCCGCTTCTCTACCAGGTCGGCCTCGGCTACACGCCGGTGCAATCGGGCCTGCTCATCATGCCGCAGGCGGCGGCCGCCATGAGCACGAAATTCCTTATGCCGAAAATTCTCGAACGTGTCGGCTTCCGCGGCGTCTTGATCTCGAACACCATCATCCTCGGTCTTCTCCTGATGCTGTTCGCAACCATCGGCACCGCCACGCCGCTCTGGGTGATCGTGCTCTTGGCATTCGGCTATGGCGCCTTCACGTCGCTGCAATACACCAGCATGAATACCCTAGTTTATGCCGACATCCCCGACGACAAGGCGAGCAAGGACTGCGAAGGTAAGCAGTCGATCAAACAACTGTGCCTTTCGATAAAAATGGCGGTCTCCGAACTGACTGTTTGGTATCTTTTCGCTGCGTTGCTCCAGTAACCCGAACCAGAGCAGCGGTCGGAGGATTCTGGCCTCCATGGCGTAACGGCTTTTGTCCCACGCACCAGAAAGCATCGCCGGCTCCGGGATGGTGCAAAGCCGTGTCAATTTCTCGGCGGATTGCCATTCATTGGCGCAGGCCGACAGTGACCAAAGCACAACCCCGGCATCTTTCTGGGGCCAGGACCCGAGCAGTCCGCGACCGAAGTAGCCCAGGTCCATATGCCAGAACGCAAGATGAAACAGGATTGCCAGCAGGCTCCCTTGCCGTGCCTCGCTCAGCAGGGATTCACCCAACGGCGTCGCGGCCAGCTTTCCATGCTGCGCGCGCACCAAACTCGCTGCCTGAACGAGTTGACGTACGACATGCAACGGCAGGAAGTCTGGTTCATTGATCACCTTGCTGAACCGGAACGCGTCGGCTTGATCATAATCCGGCGATGCCATGAGCGTGCACATTTTGGCCACCACCGCCCTGGTCAGGTTGCCGGTTGCGGTCAACGGCAGGCCGTCGTGTGCAATCGCCGCCCGAAGGAGGATCAGGGTATTGCGTGCAATCGGTGAGCGGGCGATCTCGTCGCAACTTAGGTCGTTGGCAATTCGGATCGCGGTCCGGGTGGCCGCCGGTTCGTGCCGCAGTGCCTGCAAACTTTCGAACGTCAGTAGCGTCCAGGCCGGCTCGAGCCCGTCGAGCCATGGTTGCACCTGCGAATCCAAGAGGAAATCCTGAGCAGCCATAACCTTAGCCGTTACGCCTGTTCCGCTAGACGGGTGAAACCAAAGCGCAGCCAGTCCTGAAGCTTCGACCACCGCCGCCTGCCTGAGGCGTTGCGCACCGCGATGGCGACGGCTTTCTTCTGACCGACTAGCACGACCAGCCGCTTGCCTCTGGTAACGCCGGTGTAGAGAAGGTTCCGCTGCAACATGGCGTAATGTTGAGTAAGCACCGGGATGATTACTGCGGGATATTCCGATCCTTGGCTCTTGTGAATGGTCGCCGCGTAGGCCGGTACCAGCATGTCGAGTTCGCCAAACCCATAGGTTACGGATCGACCGTCAAAGCTTACAACGATCTCACCAGCGTTGGGATCAACGTCGTCGATGTAGCCGATGTCGCCGTTGTAAACCTCCTTCTCGTAGTCGTTTTCGATCTGCATCACCTTGTCGCCCGGAGCAAAGGTCCAGCCGAACCGCTCGACCTTTCGGTCACCTGCGGGATTGAGCACTGCCTGTAGCTCTATATTCAGCGACCGCGCACCCACCCCTCCCCGGTTCATCGGACACAGCACCTGGATGTCGCGGATGGGATCGAGGCCGAACCGCTTCGGTATCCTTGTCTTCACAAGTTCGATGATGCGGCCGACGGCTATCTCCGGATCGTCAGC
>CAWCJX010000005.1:0-76459 GCA_963795865.1 uncultured Alphaproteobacteria bacterium | reverse complement strand
CCCGTCGGCGCGCCGCTCGTCGGGCATACCGATCGCGTGACCAGCGCCGCATTCAGCCGAGACGGCACGCGCATCGTCACGGCGTCCAACGACAAGACGATACGGCTGTGGGATGCCACAACCGGCGAGCCGATCGGCATCCCGCTCGCCGGCCACACGGATTATGTGGCCGGCGCGACGTTCAGCCCCGATGGCAAACGTATTCTCACCTACTCCGCGGACAAGACCGCGCGGCTGTGGGATGCCGAGACCGGCGAGCCAATCGGTCTGCCGCTCACCGGTCACACGGGCGTCGTGAGCGGCGCGGCGTTCAGCTCCGATGGCAGGCGGATCGTCACCGCGTCCTGGGACAAGACCGTGCGGCTGTGGGACGCCGATACCCACGGTGCGATCGCCCTGCTGGGCCATCCCGATCGCGTGCTGAGCGCGGCATTCAGCCCCGACGGCCATCGCGTCGTGACCGGATCCAGCGACGGGACGGTGCGGCTGTGGGACGTCTTTGCCGACACCCGGGAATTGATAGCGCAGGCCAGGATGGCAGTTCCGCGCTGCCTGACCGCCGAACAGCGCAAGGCGTCCTATTTCCTTGCCGCCGAGCCGCCGGCCTGGTGCATCAATATGGCGAAGTGGCCGTATCAGACGGCCGCGTGGAGGGAATGGCTGGTCGACGAAAGCCCCGGCAAGAATCCGCCACTGCAGGCTGAGCGATGACGGGCTACGCCCGAGTCGAGCGTCGAATTCTTTCCCGGCAAGCCACTTGGGAAGCCTGAGCAACGCCTCACACGAATTCGAATACGGTCCGCCCGGCGACGATGGTGCGGACCACGCGGCCCTGCAGCCGCGCTTCGTCGAACGGCGTGTTCTTGCACTTCGACTTCAACTCGGTCGGATCGAGAATCCAAGGCGCATCGGGGTCGAACACCACGATGTCGGCCGGGCTGCCCGGCCGCAACGTGCCGCCGGCGAGGCCGAGAAGCTCGGCGGGGCGGGTGGACATCGCCTTGAGCAATACTGGCAGGGTGATGTCGCCACTGTGGACGAGGCGCAGGCCAGCCACCAGCATGGTCTCGATGCCGATCGCGCCTGGTGCCGCTTCGGCGAACGGCAGGCGCTTGGTCTCGACGTCCTGGGGATTGTGGTCGGACATCACGCCGTCGATCAGGCCCGAGGCGAGGGCGGCGGCGAGCGCCTTGCGGTCGGCTTCCCGGCGCAGCGGCGGCGTCACCTTGCAGAAGGTGCGGTAGGAGCCGACATCGATCTCGTTCAAGGTAAGATGATTGATCGAGGTCGCGGCGGTGACGGGCAGGCCCGCATCCTTGGCGCGGCGCAGCACCTCGAGGGAATCCGCACAGGTGACCGACGCCGCGTGGTAGCGCGACTGCGCCAGCGCCACGAGCCGGACGTCGCGCTCCAGGATCACCGTTTCCGCGGTGTCGGGCACGCCGATGAGCCCGAGACGCGCGGCGAACTCGCCCTCGTTCATCACGCCCTCGCCGACGAGATCGGGGTCCTCGGTGTGGTGCACGATGAGGGCGTCGAAATCGCGGGCATAGATGAGGGCGCGGCGCATCACCTGGGCATTGGTGACGCTCTTTGCCCCGTCGGTGAAGGCAACGGCGCCGGCGGCCTTCAGCAGGCCGATCTCGGTCATTTCGAGGCCCCGGATGCCCTTGGTCAGCGCCGCCATCGGATGGACATGGACGATGGCGGTGTCACGCGCCCGGCGCAGCACGAAATCGACCATGGCCGGCTCGTCGATCGCCGGGCTGGTGTCGGGCTGCGACACGATGGTGGTGACGCCGCCGGCGGCGGCGGCCTGGCTCGCTGAGGCGAAGGTCTCGCGGTATTCGGCGCCGGGCTCGCCGACGAAGGCGCGCATGTCGATCAGCCCGGGCGCCGCGACCTTGCCGCGGCAGTCGATGATCTCGGTGCCCTCGGGCACGCCGGCGGCGCCGATGCCGCGCCGGGCGTCGCGAACGACGCCGTCGGCGATCAAGAGGTCGCCGTCGATATCGAGATCGCGCGAGGGATCGACGATCCGCGCATTGGTGAGCAGGATCGGACGACGGTCGGACAGCATGCGGTTCACTCCGGCGCGGGCAGGGCCCGGTCACGCATTGGGCAGGTTCCGCGACAGCGCCTCGAGCACGGCCATGCGCACCGCGACCCCCATCTCGACCTGCTCGCGGATCAGCGACTGGGCGCCGTCGGCGACGCTGGAATCGATCTCGACGCCGCGGTTCATCGGCCCGGGATGCATCACCATTGCGTCGGGGCGGGCATAGGCGAGTTTTTTCGCATCGAGGCCGAAATACGCGAAGTATTCCTGGGTCGACGGCACGAAGGAGCCGTTCATGCGCTCGCGCTGCAGGCGCAGCATCATGACGATGTCGGCATTGCGCAGGCCCTCGCGCATGTCGCGGCAGACCTCGACGCCGAAATTCTCGATGCCCGGCGGCAGCAGGGTCGAGGGCGCAACGACCCGGACCCGCGCCCCCAGCGTGTTGAGCAGGATGATGTTGGAGCGCGCCACCCGGGAATGCATGATGTCGCCGCAGATGGCGACTGTCAGCGCTTCGATCGGGCCCTTGTTGCGGCGGATCGTGAGCGCGTCGAGCAGCGCCTGGGTCGGGTGCTCATGGGCGCCGTCGCCAGCATTGATCACGGAGCAGTCGACCTTGCGCGCCAGCAGTTCCACCGCGCCGGACGCGTGGTGGCGCACCACCAGGATGTCGGGATGCATGGCATTGAGGGTGATCGCGGTATCGATCAGCGTCTCGCCCTTGCGCATCGAGGAGGAGGAGACCGACATGTTCATGACGTCGGCGCCGAGGCGCTTGCCGGCCAGTTCGAACGAGGACTGGGTTCGCGTCGAAGCCTCGAAGAACAGGTTGACCTGGGTGCGGCCGCGCAGCGATGTCCGCTTCTTCTCGATCTGGCGGTTGAGGTCGACGAATTCTCCCGCGAGATCAAGCAGTCCCGTGATTTCGTCGTACGAAAGGCCCTCGATCCCCAACAGGTGGCGCTGGTGGAGGACGAATGATGTTTTCGGAGCGATGTTCATTAAAGCGGCACTAATAGGCGGACTCGGCGGCTCCGGCAAGGGCGGGCTGGCACTGGTCCCCAGGCTTCGGGAGCAGCTTTCCGTGATCTTGGGTGGCCGCACTCTTCACCTCGCCCCGCTTGCGGCGACGAGGGAGATTACGGCAAGACCCGCCGCAGCCGGTCCAACGCACCCTGCAGGATGTAGATTGCGGCATGCTGGTCGATCACCGCCTTGCGCCTGGCGCGGCTGGCATCGGCAGCGATGAGTTCGCGCTCGACCGCGGCGGTGGAGAGACGCTCGTCCCACAGGGCGATGGGGAGTTCCGTGAGCCTCGCCATGTTGCGGGCGAAGGCCCGGGTCGATTGCGCGCGGGGGCCCTCGCTGCCGTCCATGTTGATGGGCAGGCCGAGCACGAAGCCGGCGGCCTTGCGTTCCGCGGCCAGCGCCAGCAGCCGTCCGGCATCGGCGGGAAAGCGGGTGCGTGCCACCGTTTCGACGCCAGCTGCGACCCGCCGGTCGGGATCGCTTGCGGCGACGCCGATGGTCTTGGTGCCGAGGTCGAGCCCGATCAGCGCGCCCCGGGCCGGCAGATGGGGCGACAACTCGGCCACGGGAACGATGGCGGCGGTCATGAACCGGTGCCTAGCACGCCCGGCTCGCACCGGCCAATCGACGCCGGATCGACGACGCCGGGTGAACGCAATGGTGCCGATCGGCGACCGTTTCACCATGAGCCCGAAGACCGCGGCGCTGGCGGTCAAGCGTTTCCTCAAGCTCAAGAAGGCGATTCCCTGCCACTACGGCTCGTTCCCCATTATCGAGCCAATGCGAATAAGTTCATCGCCGAGATGAAGGGCCACGCCACTGCGGTGGTCGTTCCGGAAAAAGGCAAGCCGGTCAGCGCGTAGGCGGCGTTTGTTGGAGCGAGAGCGCGGGCAAGTCGGGAGGCGTTGACTGGCAGACCTCCAGTTGCAGAATTTTCGAACCGGATCGCGCGGAATCAAAGACTGAAAAATCAAAGACTTCAAGCCGCTATCCGATGCGGTTGAAACGATGGTGCTTCGAAAGCAGGGCGCAAACCTAGCCGAAGCGCCGGGCCAAGTTCGCTTGCGGTCGAGCCCCGCGGGGCGGGTCATCCCAAGCAACGAGGACCGGTCCGCTCCGCCTACCTCTGTCCCCCGATCACGCCGCTTGCGACCAGGCGGTTCCATATGAACAGCACGATGATCGCGCCGACCGTTGCGCCGATGAAACCAGCGCCCTGATCGAGCCGGTACCAACCGATCGCCTGGCCGATGAAGGTCGCGACGAACGCGCCGGCGACGCCGAGCACGGCGGTCAGGATGAAACCCGACGGATTGTTCGGGCCCGGAGACAGCAACTTGGCGACGAAGCCGGCGATCAAGCCGATGATGATGACCCAAACGATGCCCACTCGCGCCTCCTTGGCCAACTGAGGAAATGACCGGCGGTCAAGCACCGTGGCTCTTGTGCGCCGGCCATATGACAGAGCTATTTCAACTGCTTTTCGATGGCCGCGATGACGCGGGCATCGGTCGGCTCGATCTCGGAAGCGAAGCTCGCGGCGATCAGGCCGTCACGGCCGATCAGGTATTTGTGGAAATTCCACCGCGGCGGATCGAGCGGCCGCTGGCCGATCGCCCATTTGTAGAACGGATGGGAATTGGGGCCGCGCACCTCGGCCTTCGCCGTGATAGGGAAGCTGGCGCCATATTGGTGCTGCGCGGTCTCCGCGATGTCGGTGGCGGTACCGGGTTCCTGACCGCCGAAATCGTTGGAGGGGACGCCGACGATCAGCAGGCCGCGGTCGCGGTAGCGCGTCCACAACTCCTGCAGCCCGGCATATTGCGGGGTGAAGCCGCATTGCGAGGCGGTATTGACGACCAGGATCGGCTTGCCGGCATACTCGGCCAATTGGATGTCGCCGCCCGCCAGGCCGGCGAAATGGAAGGCGAAGGCGGTGATCCGGCTCATCCCCTTGGATTGTGCCCCCTGGGCTTGCGCCCAGGCCGCGGTCGGGAGCGGGCTGGCCACGGCGCCCGCCAACAGGGTCAGGAAAACGCGTCGATCTCCGAGCATGGGGGTTCCTCCGAGGTTGATCTCGTCACTATAGCCGGAAAGCCGCACCGCTTCCACTTGTGAGATCGCGTGAGATCGCGGCGGCGCGGCTAAGGACATTGATGCTTTATGGACTCCGGAATCGGCAGCGCCAAGGGGGCCCTGCGGTGATCAGGCTGGTGTTTGCGGTGACGGTCTGCTTCGGCATCTGGCATTGGGCCGGCGCCGCGGTTGCGGCCGGCGCCAAGGACTGCATCGCCTTGGAGGATTCCGAGGCGGAAGACGCGCTCACCTATCGCAACGATTGCAACCGCTCGGTCATATTCTACTACTGCGTGGTCGACCCCCAGCGCTCCGAGGTGGCGCCCTGCCGCCGCATCATCACGGGCACGAGGCGAATCGCGATGCAGGGCGCCAGGGGGCCGACGTTCCTCACCAAGGAGATGGAACCGCGCACCGGCTACGAAATCAAATTGTGGGGCGGCAGCCGGATCAAATGGGCCGCCTGCGATGCCGAGCTCGGGGGCCTCGAATCGTTTCAGCCCAAGGGCAATGCCACGCTCGATTTCGCGTATGAGTGCAACGAGTGATGGTAATTGAGGCGATGGCTGCCGCCGGCGCGGGAAACCTGATGGTCGAGCCATGGGTTCAATGCCGGGCTGCGGTGCGATCTTGAAAAAATATTAGGGATCGGGGCCGGATGTGTGCATTAATTCACATTCATCGCCGTTTTTTTAGTGGAAAATTATACCAGTAATGATGCATATTGTTTCCTGCAGCGAGCCGGCGAGCCACCGGCCCTCTGGTGTGTTTTTGGTGTTGCGTGGGGGTGGGGCGTCAGGAGTATCGATGCGCCCGAATTTTACTATGTGGTCGGACTATGGAGCTCCCGCGCAGCGGCAATGGATGTCCTCCTCCAAGCGAGGCGCCGGAAGTTCGATCGGTCCCAAGATTTTGCTCGCGGCGGTCGTGGTCGTCGCTGGCGTGATCGGCATCAGCGGAATCTATCCGCAGGTCATCGATGCGGAGTGGATGCAGGATAGCGGCACCCACCTGCCCGTACTTTCGTTACCCACCAGTGCGGCGACGAAGCCGTCTTCAACCGCCTCGGCTTTTGCGTTGCGGGCACGTCACGCCGTCACCACCGGCCAGGCCGTCGCGACTGGCCAGGCGTCGCGACTGGCCAGGCCGTCGCGGTTTCGCCGCCACGGCGAGCGGCCCCCGCTGCCGCAGTGCCGCAGCCGCGCACCTCGGTGGCCGCTGTCGCGCCGCCGCCGCCAATAGCGCAGGCGGCGGAGCAGACCCTGGCGCCAGCTGCGGCTGTGACCGCTCCGCTGGCGCTTGCCGAAATTCCCGATGCGGAGGCCAAGGCTGAGGCGCCCGCAACAGAACCTTCGCCCGCCAAGGCGGTCGACAAACAAACGAAGGTCGTGAAGAAGAGGGTCGCGCAGCCCACCAGCGCAGCTTCGCCGGTGCTTACGCCCAGTATGGCGGATGGGGCTGGGGTGGCTGGTCCGGCTTCGGCGGTTATCGCCGGTACTGAACGCAACGAAGCGCGTCAGTGCGCGGGCCTGATTGTTCCTGAAGATGATCACGGATGCGCGGCGCTCTCGGAGCGCCGCGCAGGTGGTCTGCTGGGATGGTCAGGACAGGACGTTGTACTTCTTGAACCAGGCGGTCATCAGCTTCCAGCCGTCCTCGGCGGCTTCCTGGCGGTAGCTTGGCCGGTAATCGGCATGGAAGCCGTGCGGCGCGCCTGGATAGACCTTGAACTCGGCGGTCTTGCCGGCGGCCTGCAGGGCGGCCTTCATCTTGTTGACATCGTCGAGCGAGATGCCCTGGTCCTCGGCGCCATAGAGCCCGAGCACGGGCTCCTTGACCTGCGCGGCGGAGGCGATCGAATTGATCGGCATCGCGGCGGTCGGCGCGTCGGAAAGGCTGCCATAGAAGGCGACGCCGGCCTTCAGGTTGGGATTGTGGGTGGAATAGCGCCACACCGTGCGGCCGCCGCGACAGAATCCCATGATGCCGAGACGGTCGGTGTTGCCGCCCTGCGACTTTGCCCAGGCGACGGCGGCGTCGAGGTCGGCGAACAGCTCGTCGTCGGTCTTGGCGTTCACGATCGGGAACAGCGCCGGCAGTTCAGTGACCTTGGTGAGGTCGCCATTGCGGAAATAATAATCGGGCGCGACCGCGAAGGCGCCGAGCTTGGCGAGCCGGCGCGTCACGTCCCTGATGTATTCGTGCAGCCCGAAGATCTCCATGGCGACCAGGATCACCGGCGGGTTGGCGACATTGGCGGGCTTGGCGAAATACACCGGCATGTCGCCGCCCGCCACCTTCACCTTGGCCTCGCCGACAGTGAGCCCGGTGGCGTCGGTCTTGATGGCGTCGGCGCGCACCGGGCCGGCGGCGAGGGTATAGCCTGCGGCGGTCGCCGCCGACGCCGTCACGAACAGGCGGCGCGACACCGGCGCGATCTTCGTCAGGCCCTGGATATCGTTCATTCTCGTTTGCACGTTCATCGCAAGTCTCCCTGTTGGATTTCTCCCGCGGAGCAAGTGCCTGGGGGCGCCGCGTAAGGCGGCCAGAATATGCCAGAACGAACGCGCCTGTAGCAGCAAAAAATGCATGCCGGCACGATCTGTGACGCGGCGCCCGTTTCGTCTGTGCGAACGATCTCCCGCCGACGAAGGCGAGCTTTCACGAGCATGTGCCTCTCCTTGATCTGGCTGGCGGCCGGTGATCGAACGCAACGATCGCGGTCGAAAGGCCTGCAAAGTTCCGGCTCCATGGGCTACCATGCGGCCGGTCCATCACAGGGAGGGCCTGATGCCGGAAATCGTGTTCTATGCGCTCGGTGGCCGCTCGGTCGAGCAGAAGCGTGCGCTGATCAAGGATTTCACCGATGCCGTGGTGAAGAACTACAAAGTCGACGCGAGCGCGGTGACGATCACGATCGTCGAGTCGTCGAAAGAGGACAAGGCCAAGGGCGGCGTCCTGTTCAGCGACATGGCGCCGAAGAGCTGAGCGGGGCGCGGAGGACGCGGCCGCTGCGTCCCAGCCGGCCGCGTTATTCCTCGATAATCTGATTAGAACATTTCCAGAATGACCGGACGCTTTGAGGATTGCGACCTTCGCCAATTCGGTATTTAGCTCAACCGATATAAAACATTCCCGGGAACGTCACATGAACGCCCTGTCCGAAGCCCTGCAATCGGGCGCGATCCTTCTGCGCGAGGGCCTGGAGGCCCTTCTCGTCATCGCGGCGCTGGCCGCCTTCCTCACCCGCGCCGGCGTGCCGGAGAAGGTGAGATCGCTGTACATCGGCGCCGGGCTCGCCATCCTTGCCAGCCTCGGCGCGGCGGTGGTGTTCGAGCTGTATTTCGACGGCGAGCACAATGATTTCATCGAAGCCGGCGTGATGGTGGTCGCCGCCGTGCTGATGCTCTACATGAGCGGCTGGATGTATCTCAGGCAGGACCCCAAGGCTTGGCTGGGCGAGCTGCGCCGTTCGGCCGAACAGGCGCTCGATTCCGGCACCACCATATCGTTGGGCCTCATCGCCTTTCTGGCGGTGTTTCGCGAAGGCGGCGAAACCGTGCTGTTCCTCCATGCGCTCGCCAAGACGAGCGGGGGCTGGAGCGTCGGCCTGGTCTCCGGCCTCGTGGTCGCTGCCATATGCCTCGTCGCGATCTTCTACGCGATCGAGAGGCTGGCGCTGATGCTGCCGCTGCGTCCGGTGTTCCTGGTCACCTCGGCGTTCCTGTTCATCATGGGACTGCGCTTCGTCGGTGGTGCGATCCAGGAGCTGCAGGAGCAGACGGTGGTGCCTTACACCGCCGCGCCGATCCCGCATTGGCTCGAGCAGCTCGGCGTCAATCCCACCTGGGAGGCGATAGGGGTTCAGCTCGTGATCGCTGCGGTTGCGGTGGCCAGCACGCTGGTCCTGCGGTTGCGCCAGCCGCAGCGGACCGCTCCCGCAGAGTAAAGCGCGCGGGCACTCACCCCACCGCGAATTCCACCACTGCGAACACGATCAGCAGCGGCCCGATGCTGCGCTCCGGCCAGCCGGTGGCGTCCATGCCGGGGATCGCTGCTCCGCCGCGGCGCCACGCCACATGGGTGGCCCAGATTCCGGCGACGAGAGTGGCGATGGCGTCGAGGTTCTGGACCAAGAACCGCATGGCGGTCTCCGGCTATGGCGCGGCTTTTTTGCGTCGCGAGTCCCTGTTGGTCGTCGCCGTGGATGCCGGGTTCATGGCGCAACCGTCTGCAGCCCCTGCGTTTTCTCCGGTGGTTAACGGTCGCCGGCAAATTATCCGCGTTTTCGCGGCTTTTCCCGTCCGCCCCCGCCCGGTGGCGGACAGGCAACATCCGGCAAAAGTCCCGGCAGCGACACCAATTTGCCCGAAACCAATGGTGCAAGCAGTGCCAGGGTCGTAGCGGGTGGGTGCGCGATGAAACGAGCAATTCCAATTATCGGACGTTTTGCGTCGAAGCTTCTGTTCGAGATCATCCCCGGCGCGCTCGTGAGCATGTTCGCTGCGTACTTTCTCAGTACGCTGCATCTGGCACGCGGCGCGGAGCCGACCGCCGATCCGCCCGGCGTCGTCACGCTGCAGAGCGACGGGCTGTCGGCGGACGAGCGCCGCGAACTGACCCGCCAGATGCTCAAGGAGAGGCGCGAGAACCCGGAAGAACCGGCCGAGGTAAAGCCGGTGCCTTCGCTGCGGCCGGCCGCGCCGCCCGAGACCGCCGATAGCGGCCCCGATGTGAGCGCTCCCGCAATTGCCGCTCCACCAGTTGCCGCTCCCGTGATCGCCGCTCCCGCAGCCGTCGCGCCTGCTGTCGCCCCGGAGATGGCTGCCCCGCAGATCGCCGCTCCCGAGGCGAAGCCGCGTTCCGAGCCCCCGGTGAAGCCGCGTCCCGAGGCCGCCCGCCCGGCGGTGGCTGCCGTCACGCCGGCGACACCGCTGCCGCGCGTTCCGGCACCGCGTATCCGCACCGAGCCGACTCCGGCTGTCGCCGCGCCGCCGCCTGCCGCCGCCGCGCCGACGGTGACCGCGGCGTTACCGCCTGCTACTGGCGCGCCCGTCGCCGCGCCGCCGGCGGGCGCGATCCAGCTTCCGCCCGTGACCGTCAACACGACGCCGCCGGCGGACGGCACCGAGCCGCCGCGCCGCAGCTTCGTCGGCAACGTGTTTTCTTCCTTCTCCTTCATTGCGGGGGGGGCCGCCAACGTCACCGGAAACACCGTCAATTGGGTGATCGACCTGCCGGGCAAGGCAATCTCCGCCGGCGGCCGCCTGCTCGGCGGCAAGCCCGCCCCGGCGGCGACTCCGGCCTCGGCTCCAGGAGCCGCACCGGCCTCTGCTCCGGCCGCCGCTCCGGCTCCCGCGGCAGCCCCGACCGTGGATCCGCAGCGGCGGAATTATTTGTGATGTAGCCCCGCGATCGGGCGCCGCGTAAGCGTTCCCGCTTTTTTCGGGCGAAGTCAGTTCCCAGATTAGATCGACGGCTCACGGACCCTGTTCGGTTTCGCGGAGCAGCCAGTCGCGTGCGATGCACCATTTATTTTGCTGCATCGCAATAGTTTCGTGGTATACCAGCACGACATCATGCAGCGAAGGCGACCATGAGCGAAGTTTGGAAGACCAAATACGGCCCACGCCGGGTGCGGCGGGACCCGCCGACCCTCCAGGAAGCGATCGCCGCCGCCCGCGGACTGACCGATGACCTGCAGGAGCAGGTGGAGATCGCGTCGTCCCTGATGGAGGTGCCGCCGGAGCAGGTGAAGGCCGAACTGCTGCGATCCGGCGGCCAGCGCAAGGACATCAGGACCGTCGGCGTGACCGGCCGGCCGGGGTCGATGCGCACCGTGGTGGTCGAGCGCAAGGTCTCGCGGCGGCCGGGCGCCGGCAAAGGGACCGTGCGGTAACGGCTCGCCGGGCGGTCCGGGATCGTCAGGTCATCAGGGATCGGAAAGTGATCGGCTTCCGCTTTTGCCCGCAGTGCCTACATGCGTGCGAAAGCTGGAGATCCCCGATGACCAATCGCAAATCCCGATGGTGCGCGGCTACGCTGGCGGCCGCGCTGACGCTTGCCGGCCTTGCGGCGTCGCCCGGCCGCGCCGCCGACGAACCCGATCTCATCTTCAAGCGCTCTACCGTGTTCAAGTGGCTCACGCCAAACGACAAGCTCGCGACCTACGGCCTCGACGATCCCGAAGTGGATGGCGTCGCCTGCCACTTCACGGTGCCCGAAAAGGGCGGCCTGAAGGGCTGGCTCGGGGTGGCCGAAGAGGTCTCCGACATCTCGCTCGCCTGCCGCCAGATCGCGCCGATCCGCTTCAAGAAGAAGTTCGCCCAGGGCGAGGACGTGTTCCGCACCCGCCGCTCCCTGTTCTTCAAGAAGATGCAGATCGTGCGCGGCTGCGACATCAAGCGCAACGTGCTGGTCTACATGGTCTATTCCGACAAGCTCATCGAAGGCTCGCCGAAGAATTCGACCTCCTCGGTCCCGGTGATGCCGTGGGGCGCAGGCGACGAAATCCAGAAATGCGCGGACTGGGTGGAGCCGTGAGCCGGCGGCAGCGCTGAGCGATGGCGGTCTATGTCGACGATGCGTTCTGGCCCTGGCAAGGCCTCAAATGGTGCCATCTCCTCGCCGACGACATCGACGAACTGCACCGGTTCGCCGCCCGCCTCGGCGTCCACCGCGCGTCCTACCAGGGGCCGCCCAGGACCAGCGCACCCCATTACGATCTGACCGCTTTCGAACGCAGGCGCGCGATGGCGCTCGGCGCCAGGGCCTGCAGCCGCGAGGAGATCGTCGCCGTGGTCCGCCTGGTGCGGGTGAGGCGGGGCGGGGGGCATTAGTGCCTTATCCGCAATGCTTGAAACCCATTGTTGTCATTGCCCAGGCACGGCACGAGTACCATCGGTTAGCTCCGCGGATACTGGATGCCCGCTTTCGCGGGCATGACACCGCAGAATGGGGACGGAACCGTTGGAATGCGGCAATGGCCGCATCGGCCGGCTGCCGGTTCCGCTGATGCTGCGCAGCAAGTGCGCAACACGGGCCGCCTGTGCCTGCTTCGGCGAGGCCGTCCATGAGGACAAGGACCTCTATGTCGAAGCGCTCAAGGCCGCCCGCCTCTCCGCCGACATGGCCCCGTGGACGCGCCTCCTGTTGTCCTTCCTCGAGCGCAACGCCACGGCGAACCTCGCCCGCCTGACGCGCCTCGCCGAGGTGGACGCGCAGTGGCGCCGCATCGCCGCGGCGTTCCGCTCCGACAGCATGGTCCACAAGCTCGCGCCCTTCGCCCTGACGCGGCCGGCCTTCACGATGCGCGACGCGCTCGACGCCATCGGCGGGCACCTTCGCGAGCGTGAACACGGCGGCGGCGCGGCTGGTCGAGGCGGGCGTGCTCACGATCGCCGATGGGGCGCGGCGGGACCGGCTGTACCGGGCCGGCGCGGTGCTGGAGATATTCGATCGGTTTCGGGCGGGGCGGGGGCAGGGAGGTTGAAGCCGCGCATTCAGGCAGCGGCGAGTGCTCGGATGTAGGCGACGGCCCTGTCGGCGACCGCCAACTCCATCCTGCTGGATCGTATGCGACGTTCTATAACGTCGGGATCGAGCGGCCGCACCGCATGGAATGCGAGGATGAACTCCTTGTCCTTCTCGTCAAGCCGGGCGAGCTTGGAAACGATGATGTCCTCCGGACACGGCGCGATCGCCGTCACGAGGCGATCGCCGACCGTGACGGGCCGCGTGATGGCCCGCGTCTGCCAGTCCGCCGGCAGTGTGGCGGTGTTCTCGTCGACGCCATCGATGTAGAATCCGTGCGTTCGGTGGAACTGCGATCCTTCGCCGAAGAGGGCATTGATGTGCTCGGAAGCCTCCGGGTTCTCGCCCGGATGTTCGCCTTCTCCTGGGTCTCCCACAACTTCGCGTTGGCGGGAAACGCGTCGATTTCCGGCGAGGCAGTCATCGTCGGCGGTGCCTCCGGCCACTCGGCGAGGATGGCTTGGCTACCGATGATGAAGACCGTATCCGACTTGAATTCGGTGGCGATGGCGCGGACGGTGCGTTCCAAATCCTCGAGGGTTCGGGCCAACCGATCCGCCGGCATCATACGACCACTCGCCGAGCCCTGGAGATATCGGCGACAGCGCCCCCGCGCGCAGCGAGGCGTTTCGCCGCCTGTCCGATCCGGCGCCGCAGCGCTTCTTGCGTGAAGTCTATCCCCTCCGCGAGGACGAACGGCGAGGACAGCCGCAGCCGCCTCGCCTTCTGGCCGCGGCCGACGAGAACCGCAACGATCTCGTCGACCGGGCGTCGCAGCATGGCATCCCATTCCGCGACGAAGGTCTGGTCCGGAAAGCGGTCTGCCATCTTATCGAGAGAGGCCCTGGCCCGCCCGACCAGCGACGGATCGCGCGTCAGCATGCGCGCAATGAGCCGATGCATGATCAGCTTTTCGGTATCATTTACGGTCTCTCGGTTGAGCGTTGCGCTCATCGGTGGGGTCGCTCCTTCGGCCGAGACATTACCTTGTGCCGAAAAATTCTCAATTATTGAACGTGTTCGGGCCCACTGCGGATGACAACCAGACCTTACCGGGCACGGGGAGATGCTCGAATATCCGACCGGTTTCGGGCGGCGGCGGGGGGTGGTTGAGGTGGCAGCGCAAGTAATGTAGTCCGTCATTCTGGGACGGTGCGAACGAAGGACCGAACCCGGAATGACAAGGATTTGGGCCGAGGTTCCCATGGGAAAAGATCACCCGAGCAAGGCCGATGAACCCGCATCACCGGCGCCTGCCGCCGCGACGGAAGCACGCGCGCCGACCCGGCGCCATCCTCTTTTTCCGCGCGCTCAAAGGCCTCTTGCGCGTGACGCCGGGGACCGATCTCACAAGGCCTACCTGGGACGACTGGGAGACTGCTGATCGTTACATCGCATCGTCAGGACCCCGTGGTCGGCTTTGTACGGCTTTTAGTTAGCTAGGGCGGAAAAAGCAAAACCACCGCAGGCACCACGATGCTGGGTTACGGTCTTCGGCTGGGCAATCCCGACAAGCGTTTCCTCTTATTAGATGACAATCTAAGCCGATCTCTGGGCGAACATTTGTAATCTCTGAATTGCGTCCGCAATCAACTGTCGAACATCGTGTTCGTTTAACTTAGCATGAAATCTGAGCGCAGCTTCCAAACTTGTCAAGGCTTCGTCGATTTCAAGGCAGGGCGCCGAGGTCAGGTTAACGCGTTTTTCTGGTTGACGGAGCGAAAGGTTGTGGCCGGCGGCGTGACGGGCTGATTCTCCGGGACCCGACCGATTCGGGAGGGTCTGATGGATGACTTGTCTGCTTCAGCCAAGCCGCGGCTGCGCCTGCTGCTCGATCACTTTTCGAAGATCGAGGATGCGCGACAATTGTGGAGAGTCGCCTATCCGCTGCGCGAGATTCTGTTCCTGGTGGTGTGCGGAACGATCGCGAGCGGCGACGACTATGACGACATCGTCGATTGGGGCACGGCGCATTTGGAGTTCCTGCGGGGTTTCGCGGAGTTCCACCACGGCATTCCCTGCGCGGATTGGCTGCGCACCGTGATGAACCGGATCAATCCGGACCTGTTCATGGCCTGCTTTTCGTCGTGGGTGGCCGAATGCTGGCCGGACAAGCCCGATCTCGTGGCCATCGACGGCAAAACCTCGCGCCGCAGCCACGACCGAAACAGCGGCCGAAAGGCCCTGCACCTGGTATCCGCCTTCGCCACCACCAGCCGGCTGGTGCTGGGCCAGGAGGCGGTCGACGAAAAATCCAACGAGATCACCGCCATTCCGGCCCTGCTGGAACGCCTCGACCTGGAGGGCGCGCTGGTCTCGATCGACGCCATGGGCTGCAATCCCAACATCGCCCACTCGATCCTCGATGCCAAGGGCGACTACCTTCTGGCCGTCAAGGACAACCAGCCGACGCTGCATGCCGACATCAAAAGCTATTTCGATACGGCACCTTGCGACGAGGTCGAGCGGTTCGAGACCCTCGGCAAGGAGCACGGCCGCATCGAGGTTCGAGCCCATACGGTCTCCCATGTGGTCGATTGGATCGCAGCGGAGCGCTCCTATCCGGGCGCACCCCGGTTTCCGAAACTCACCACCATCGCCATGGTCGAGAGCCGCATCGAGCGAGCCGGCAAAATCGAAGCCGAACGCCGATCCTACATCTCCTCCCGCGCGCTCTCGGCCGAAGCCTTCGCCAGTGCCGCACGAGGCCATTGGGCGATCGAAAACAACCTCCACTGGACCCTCGACGTCACCTTCAACGAGGATCAGTCACGCCTGCGCGCCGGACACGGCGCCAAAAACATGGCCGTGGTCCGCCACTTCGCCCTCAATCTGGTGCGCCAAGTCGCCGACAAACGATCCATCAAGCGACGCCGCAAGCGCGCCGCTTGGGATCCTAAATATCTCCTGCAGATTTTGGGGCCATTGCGATGTTAACCTGGACTCGTTGCCCTGGATTTCAAGGAGGTCATCATGCACAAGTTCCGTTTTGTCCAGCCAACGCTGCCAATGCGTAATTTCATGAGCCACCGCAGCCGCCATACTCAGAGATGAATTGGGGTCGACGACACCTCGGCCCGGATAAATGTCCGGACCGAACACAAATTTCTGGCACCTCTTCGTCGCCCTGAACTTGGACTCGAAAGCGCGTACGTTCACCTTCGTAAAATCGCATCGGTGATTTCGGATCAAGTCCGAGAAATGTATTAACAGCGCGCAATATATCTTTTTCCGAAAGCGGCTGCTGGTTTCGGCCAGCAAGAAGCGATTCCCGGTCAGCCGGCGTGCGAGACCCTAGCGATTTGTGAGAAAAGTAAGGTCCTTGATATCCGCATCAACTGCTAACAGTTGTCGCAGCACTCTTCCACATTCTGAACGCGCCGCTCCCGTGTTAAGTACGGTCAGGCGCTTTCCATCGCGGCCTGGTTTAACGATCCCTAGCTCTCGCCATAAAGGGTTATTTTTTTCGAATAAATCTCCTGACCATTTTCCAATCTTATAGATATGGGACGGGAGTAGTCGTCGGAGGCGGTTTTTCCACATATCCTGTGCCTTGGAAGTTCCAAATTTGCCCAAATCGCCGTTGTAGTCTTTCATCACCGCAGCATAGCCGTGCATCATTACGGCAGCATCTACCAACGAGGTTTCTCGTATCAATTTACGCTCGTTTTATTTCTTTCTTTCCAAGTTCCGGGCGAACAGCAGCGAGCATGTCAAAAAAGCCGGCAGCTACGCTGCCATGCCATCAAGTTCCGACGTATGTAAGTCGTCTGCCGAGGCAAACGTTCTCATCATTTCTCGTAATGTGGAAAGCGTTAGCAGTTGGGGATTTTTAGCGGTAAGTCGATCAGTAACGCGATTTACATTTGCTTGGAGAGCGGTGCGAATCCTCAATGACTCTCTTCGCCAGTATAGAGAGATCATCGAGTGTGGTCAGATCGTAGGCTTTAGATTTCTCAGTTGGCTTAGGTCGTTGGTTCTTGTCAAAGAAATAATTTCCCTCATCTTCCCGACTAAGAAAGTAAAGCTCAATTTTGAATTCCTTGTCGCCGCGAAACCGAGGGTATTCCTTGGGCGCGGATCGCCATATGCCGACCGCTTTGATGATCGCTTGGTGTCGATGGTGAGAATCTGGTAGATAAATCTTTCCATCATAGATGTATAATGAGGCCTCGTTTTCATTCCAATATGCCTCGAATGTTCCAGGACGTAGGTTCCAGATAAGCGGATTCAGGAATAGTTTTTCTCCGTGCAGAAGTTTTTCTGCCATGTTATCGGCATTTTCCGCCTGGAAATTATACTTTTTGGTATCAGGATATCCTGCTGCAAGATTTAACTCTCGCGGCGGAGCCGGAATTACATCAGGCTTGATTCCCCGCTGAACGTCTTGATCGGTCCACAGCAAGTTGGTTGCTGCGGCATCCGCGAGCTCGTCGGCCGTGATCGTAAATGTGGCCATAAGTTCCGCCGAGGCACCGGTCCATTGGACGTTTGGGCATGTGAAACGACCTTGATATATCTTCTTGTTTGCTGAGCGCTTTGGCGCTTTGAGAAAACCATGGACGTTAGGTTGAGGCTTCATCGGTGCGCAATCTTCTATGAAGAAATCGGACGGCGCAGGAGCCTAATTGAAGCTATTAACGCCGGAAGCGGAAAGGCTAACTACACCCCGTCGTCCCCCCGCACGTATTGCACTTCAAGCACGTCCCGTTCCGCACCAGCGTGAAATTCCCGCACTCCCCGCAGGCCTCGCCCTCGTAGCCCTGCGCCTTCGCCTCGGCGCGCTTCTCGGCGGCGCAGCGCCTTGGCGTCGGCGCGGGCCTCGGTCTTGGCGGGCGACCACGGCAGGTTCTCCAGCGCTTCGGTGGGCGAGGGCGCGCGCTCGGGCTTGAGCGCGGTGGCGCCGTCGACGCGCGCGCGGGCGACGGGCCGCGCGGCGGCGATCGACGTCACCTTTGAGGCTGGTCGCGCCGCCCGTTCCCCCACCCCGACCCTCCCCCGCAAGGGCGGGAGAGGGAGAAGCGCCGCCCGGCATCACCACCAGCTTGTCGGTGCGCGAGCGGGTGAGCCCGCGCGAGACGAAGCGCGCGGTGCCCTGCGCCGGCGCCGGCGCCTTGCCTTCCTCGACGCCCTTGCCGAGCGCGTCGAAACTGGTCTCGGTCGGCTCCACATGGGCGAGGTCGAAGCGCGACAGATAGGACACCGCGAGCTCGCGGAAGATGTAGTCGAGGATCGAGGTCGCGTATTTGATGGAGTCGTTGCCCTGCACCGGGCCGGACGGCTCGAAGCGGGTGAAGGTGAAGGCGTCGACATACTCCTCGAGCGGCACGCCGTATTGCAGGCCGAGCGAGACCGCGATGGCGAAGTTGTTGATGAGCGAGCGCAGCGCCGCGCCCTCCTTGTGCATGTCGATGAAGATCTCGCCGAGCCGGCCGTCGTCGTATTCGCCGGTGCGCAGATAGACCTTGTGGCCGCCGACGACCGCCTTCTGGGTGTAGCCCTTGCGGCGGTCGGGCATGCGCTCGCGCTCGCGGATCACGGTGATGCGCTCGACCACCCGCTCGACGATGCGCTCGGCGAGCGCGGCGGTGCGCGCCGCCGGCGGCTTCTCGATGAAGGCGGACACGGTCTCCTGCTCGTCCTCCTCGTCCTCCTGGGCGATGAGCTGGCTTTGGAGCGGCTGCGACAGCTTGGAGCCGTCGCGGTAGAGCGCGTTCGCCTTGAGGGCGAGCTTCCACGACAGCAGATAGGCCTCCTTGCAGTCCTCGACCGTCGCCTCGTTCGGCATGTTGATGGTCTTGGAGATGGCGCCGGAGATGAACGGCTGCGCCGCCGCCATCATGCGGATGTGGCTCTCGACCGAGAGGAAGCGCTTGCCGATGCGGCCGCACGGATTGGCGCAGTCGAACACCGCATAGTGCTCGGGCCGCAGATGCGGCGCGCCCTCGACCGTCATGGCGCCGCAGACATGGATGTTGGCGGCGTCGATCTCGCGCTTGGTGAAGCCGAGCGCGGTCAGCATGTCGAAGTTCGGCCTGCGCCAGCTCCTCGGCGCGAGAAGCCGAGCTCGTTGCGGCAGAACTCCTCGCCGAGCGTCCACTTGTTGAAGGCGAACTTGATGTCGAAGGCGGTCGGCAGCGCCTTCTCGACCTTCTCGATCGCCTCCGGCGTGAAGCCCTTGGCCTTGAGCGTGGTGTGGTTGATCGCCGGCGCGTTCGACAGCGTGCCGTGGCCGACCGCATAGGCCTCGATCTCGGCGATCTCGGCGATCGCCGATAGCCGAGCACGCGCAGCGCCTCCGGCACGGCGCGGTTGATGATCTTGAAGTAGCCGCCGCCGGCGAGCTTCTTGAACTTGACCAGCGCGAAGTCGGGCTCGATGCCGGTGGTGTCGCAGTCCATCACGAGGCCGATGGTGCCGGTCGGCGCGATCACGGTCGCCTGGGCGTTGCGGAAGCCGTGCTCGTTGCCGAGCGCCAGCGCGCGGTCCCAGGCGCGCTTGGCGTGCTCGACCAGGCGCGGCTCGCGGGCAGGCGGCATGGTCGAGCCGCACCGGCGGGGTCGCGAGCTTCTCGTAGCCGGTCTTCTCGCCATGGGCGGCGCGGCGGTGATTGCGGATCACGCGCAGCATGTGCTCGCGGTTCTTCTTGTAGCCGGGGAAGGCGCCGAGCATCGCCGCCATCTCGGCCGAGGTCGCGTAGGAGACGCCGGTCATGATGGCGGTGAGCGCGCCGCAGATGGCGCGGCCGGCGTCCGAATCGTAGGAGATGCCCGACGACATCAGGAGGCCGCCGATATTGGCGTAGCCGAGGCCGAGCGTGCGGTACTCGTAGGAGAGCTGCGCGATCTCCTTGGACGGGAACTGCGCCATCAGCACCGAGATTTCGAGCACGATGGTCCACAGCCGCACCGCATGCTCGTAGCCCTCGACGTCGAAGCCTTCTTCACCTCTCCCCGCCTGCGCGGAGAGGTCGGCGCGCCCTCGCGCGGCGGGTGAGGGGGCTTCTCCGCGAGTCTGAGCCGGTACGAGGACCCCTCACTCCGACCCTCTCCCCGCAAGCGGGGCGAGGGAGAAGAGGCGCAGTGCGGAACGCGAGCAGGTTCAGCGAGGCGAGATTGCAGGCGGTGTCGTCGAGGAACATGTATTCCGAGCACGGATTCGACGCGCGGATCGGTCCCGAGGCCGGGCAGGTGTGCCAGTCGTTGATGGTGGTGTGGAACTGCAGGCCGGGATCGGCCGACGCCCAGGCGGCGTAGGCGATCTTCTCCCACAGATCGCGCGCCTTCACGGTCTTGGCGACCTTGCCGGGCTTGGTGCGCCAGGTCAGGTCCCAGTCGCCGTCGGCCTCCACCGCCTTGAGGAATTCGTCGGTGACGCGCACGGTGTTGTTGGAGTTCTGGCCGGACACCGTGAGATAGGCCTCCGAATCCCAGTCGGTGTCGTAGATCGGGAAATCGATGTCCTTGTAGCCCTGGCGGGCGAACTGGATCACCCGCTTGATCATGTCGTCGGGCACGTAGCTGCGGCGCGCCGCCTTGATCTCGCGGCGGAGCACCGGGTTCTTGTCGGGATCGAAGCAGTCGTCGCCGGAGCCCTCGCAGTTCACGCAGGCCTTGAGCACGGCCTTGAGGTGCTTCTGGTTGATCCGCGAGCCGGTGACCAGGGCCGCGACCTTCTGCTCCTCGACCACCTTCCAGTCGATGAACTGCTCGATGTCGGGATGGTCGATGTCGACGATCACCATCTTGGCGGCGCGCCGCGTGGTGCCGCCCGACTTGATGGCGCCGGCCGCGCGGTCGCCGATCTTGAGGAAGCTCATCAGGCCGGACGACTTGCCGCCGCCGGACAGCCGCTCGCCCTCGCCGCGCAGGCGCGAGAAGTTCGAGCCGGTGCCGGAGCCGTATTTGAACAGGCGCGCCTCGCGCACCCACAGGTCCATGATGCCGCCCTCGTTGACGAGGTCGTCGTTGATCGACTGGATGAAGCAGGCATGCGGCTGCGGATGCTCGTAGGCGGTCTTCGACTTCGACGAGCTTGCCGGTCGCGAAATCGACGTAGAAGTGGCCCTGGCTCGGGCCGTCGATGCCGTAGGCCCAGTGCAGGCCGGTGTTGAACCATTGCGGCGAGTTCGGCGCCGCCATCTGCATGCGCCAGCATGTAGCGCGTGCTCGTCGAAGAAGGCGCGGGCGTCGGCCTCGGTGTCGAAATAGCCGCCCTTCCAGCCCCAATAGGTCCAGGTGCCGGCGAGACGGTCGAACACCTGCTTGGCCGAATGCTCGCCGACCATGCGCTCCTTCTCGGGCAGCTCCTTGAGCGCGGCCTCGTCGGCGACCGAGCGCCACAGCCAGGACGGGACGGTCTCCTCCTCGACCTTCTTCAGGCGCGCGGGCACGCCGGCCTTGCGGAAATACTTCTGCGCCAGCACGTCGGAGGCGACCTGCGACCACGCGGTCGGGAACCTCGACGTCATCGGCATGGAACACCACCGAGCCGTCCGGATTGCGAATCTCGCTCGTGGTCAGGCGGAACTCGATGTCCGCGTAGGGTGACTGGCCGTCCTTGGTGTAGCGCCGCTCGATTCGCATCGTCCTGCCCCTTTTGTCCGGTCGGCCTCTCCGTGACGGAGACGTCCCGGCCCCTTCCACCACGGTGCGCATCTGTCCCGTCGCGCGCCGTTCCGCCCTTTGTCTCGTCTTACGCCCTGCTACTTACGCCCTGCTACCGGCCGGCTGCCGCTACCCGTGCGGTGCCGGTCACTCATTATGCGTCGCCGTTCGAGCCCGCTCAGGCAACGATCGCCCGGACAGCACGCGACCGTCCCTCCAAGCCATCTGGCCATGGCGGGGAAGTATCTCAAGCCTTCTCGGGGAAACGCCCGGCAGGAAACTTCGTACTTGGCCCGCCGCACCCGAGAAAGCTAGGACGACTCCGTCGCCGGCGTCAAGCATTAGTGAGCGAGTCTGAATCAAATACTAAATATGGTGTGGCTCTGGGAATTCTGGGGACGAAGCTTTTGGGAGGCCGCGCAAGTATCGGGAATCCGGAGAGAGATTCGGAAGGGGGCTGTGGCGATGTTCTCGCCATGAAAAATTCATGTGGATGTCATCGGGCGGGAAAACTGCCAATCGGTAGAATGGTAGCGGCGAGAAATCGCTGGGGAAAAGTCTTCCAGCCGGACAGGCATCGCCGCCGTTGCGGTCTCCGGTTGCAGATCGGTGACGCTCCGATTCGCCGGGCATGCCCATGGACATCGGATGGCAGCGATGGCATCAACGCCAGCAGAGCTTCGACCCGGCTCGAGGCGTTCGGAAGCTTCGGTCTGCTCCGCAACACGGGATTCGAGCGATGAAGCCGAAGGAATTCCTCCTCCGTTTCTTCACCTGGTGGAACGGGACGACCTTCGGAACCCTGGTATGGACCGCGCGCCACGGCGAACTCGTCGGCGCCGACGAATACGGCAACCGCTATTATCGCGCCAAGCGCGGACGCATCGATCCGACCCTCGGCTTCGAGCGGCGCTGGGTGATCTACAACGGGCTGGCCGAGGCCTCGACCATCGGGCCGGCCTGGCACGGCTGGATGCATCACACCGTCGACGTGCCGCCGACGGTCGAGAAGGTGACGCCCAGCCGTGGTGGAAGCCGCACCGGCCCAATCTCACCGGCACGCCGGCGGCCTATCGTCCGACCGGTTCGACGCTTGGCGCAGAACCGCCGGCCGAAGGCGACCGGGGATTACAAGCCATGGATTCCCGGCCGCTGAGGCGACGATCCTTGCCGGAGGTCCCGCGTCGGGCTCTCCTCGGGCTCCGCCATGGCGCCCTTTCAATGCCGCAATCGCCGTGTTAACCGGCGGGGGATGGGCGCGCAGTCCGATGGCGCCGGTTCTCGAGGCTTCTCGACCGATGATCGCTCGCCGGGTACCCGCCGCGCTGGCCTGGTGCCGCGACATCGCGACGCCCTCGTGCTTGGCTGCGGCCGCCGTCGGCGCCGCGCTGTTCGCTCGCGGCTGGCCCGGCCGCGGCCCAGTTCGGGGCCTATTCGGCGGCGACCAGCCGCCGCGCCCGCCGAGCGTCGTGCCGGCCGCCGGCCAGCGGCACCGGCGCAATCCCAAATTCAGCCCCAACCCCAGCCGCGCAGCCCGCTGCAGCCGCCCGAGTCAGGGCACGCTGTTGCCGCCGAGGACGCCGCCGCCGGGCCGGATTCAGAGCGAGGAGTTGCCGCCGCCGCGCGGCGCCACGCGTCGCGCCGCCGGGGCCGCAACCTGCGGCGCTGCCACGGCCGGCGCGGCGCCGTCCCGGGCCAGCCGCCGGGGCCGCAACGCGGGGTCGGCCAGCCGGGCGCTCCACCGTCGCCGCCCGAGGACGTCGTCACCCAGCCGCCGACGCAGAAGATCGTCAATCCGACCGCCGTGTTCTCCGGCCTCGACAAGATCACCGGACGCATCACCACCTTCGACGCCGCGATCGGCGAGACCGTGCAGTTCGGCGCGCTGCAGGTGACGCCGCGCGCCTGCTACACGCGGCCGCCGACCGAGACCCCGCTCACCGACGGCTTCGTCGAGGTCGACGAGGTGACGCTGCAGGGCGAGGTGCGACGCATCTTCACCGGCTGGATGTTCGCCGCGAGCCCCGGCCTGCACGCGGTCGAGCACCCGATCTACGACGTCTGGCTCACCGACTGCAAAGGCGGCGCCCAGGTCGTCGCCGAGGCGCCCCCGCCGCCGGCCGCCGCGGCCCCGGCCGCGCCGCGCCCGCCGGCGCAGCCGCGCCCGCAGTCGCCGGCGCCACAGCGCCAAACGCCAGCCGCCGCGACAGCCGCCGCACCGGCGCCGTGCTGCAGCCGCCGCTGATCCGCTGAAGCACCCGCACACATTCGCTTGATCGGTTTCGTGATCGTCGTACGCGCTAGCCCCGTGGGCGTCGGCGCCGCTGCCTCGGCCAGTGCGGTGATGCCGGAGATCGGCTCGCGCCAGCGGAAACACCGCGAAATTCGCCTCGCCGACGAGGGCATCGGCGAGCAGCTTGTGATACTGGCGGCGCGGCACCTCGGTCGCGCCGAAGGTCTTGAGGTGGTCGGTGACGAACTGGGTGTCGAGCAGGCGAAAGCCGCCCGCGCGCAGCCGCGCGACCAGATGCACCAGCGCGACCTTGGAGGCGTCGCGGGCGCGGTGGAACATGCTCTCGCCGAAAAAGGTGCGGCCGAGGCTCACGCCGTAGAGCCCGCCGACGAGCGTCGGCGCCGTCATAGACCTCGACCGTATGGCAATGGCCGATGTCGTAGAGCTTGCGATAGAGATTGCGGATGCGCCCGTTGATCCAGGTGCGCGTGCGGCCGGGGCCGGGCTCGGCGCAGCCGTCGAGCACCGCTTCGAAATCGCGGTTGCACACACCGCGAACGGCTCCGCGCGCACGGTGCGCGCGAGCCGCGACGGCACGTGGAAGGTGTCGAGCGGAATGATGCCGCGCAGCTCCGGCTCGATCCAGTACAGCGCGGGATCGTCGGCGTTCTCCGCCATCGGGAAAATGCCGCAGGCGTATGCCTTGAGCAGCACCTCGGGCGTGATCTCGACCTGGGCGGAGTCGCGGCTGGCCATGCTGTCTGCGCCGTGGAGCGGGTGGTAAAATTGATCCCTTCGCGCGCAATCCGCAAGGGATTTGCGCCGCGGGCTGTCATTAGCGAGCTACGCGCCGGAGCCGCGAGCCGCCGACCCCTATTCTGTCGCGGTCATGATCGGCTTGCCGAAGCACCAAAAGAGCCCTTGCCGAGAGGGGCCGTCCATACATGACCGCGTGGTTGGGACAAGCGTCGCGATCATCAGCGACGCTTTGGCTCCCGGCTGTCGGAGGTCGGGTTAACCCAAAATTAATCAATGTATTCTTAAATTTTAATCGGTTTGCAAACAAACCCGCGCGCGGGCGTCAGGCCTGCAACGGTTTGCAACGGAGAAGACTCCATGGGCGAGGCTATGCCGGCATTGTCGCCGGAAGTACTCCTAGTCGAGGACGAGGCGCTCATCAGCCTGATGATCGAGGACGCGCTCACCGAGGCCGGTTTTTCGGTCCATACGTTCAGCAACGGCCGCGATGCGCTCGCTTATCTCGCGGCCGGCGGCCATGCCGATGTCCTGTTCACCGACATCGACATCGCCGGCGATATCGATGGTGTCGAACTCGCCCGCCGGATCCGGGCGCTGCGCGCCAGCATTTCGGTGGTCTATTCCTCCGGCCGCCGTGGCGAGGTCGAGAACGCTGTCGCGGGCTCGGCATTTCTGCCGAAGCCCTTCATCCTCGCCCAGGCCTGCGCGGCGGTGGAACGGATGGTCGCGCGTCGCCACGCCGCTTGAGACCGCCGCTCACGTCTCCTTGATCATCCCTGATCGCCGCAGCCGTCAGGCTGCGGGCCGGACCTCGATTGCGTCGACGCGATCGGGATAGAAGGCGAGATGGTCCTTGATCTCCGCGACGGCGGCGAACGGGATCTCATACGTCCACACCGCATTCGCGGAACAGCCGCACCTGAGCATTCTCCCGCCGTGGGCGGACTGCGGCGCGTCGCCGGCCCCCTCGTATCTGTGAACTAGTTCACGCACACAAACCGCCGATGGCATTACGATTATTCATTGGCGCGAGTGCGCACTCTATTTCGCCAGGTAGGAATTTTCGATGCCCGCCGCGAGAAATGCACCGGCCAAGACAATCGAAGCTCATACCGCGGTCGCTCAAACGCACGGCGCCGCCGAGGCAAGCACGGCGTCATGTCCGTGCAGGGGTCCGCGGGCTCCACCCGACGGCAAGTTCTTCGTGGTCGACCTGATCTTCCTCGGCGCGGCGTCGGTCAGGCCATATGAGCGGCGGCCCGACGACCCGATCTACCGCCCACTGCGGATCTATACGCTTGACCCCACCGCGAGTCGTCTCGAAGGCGCAATCGCGACGATCAACGTGCCCTACGAGCCGCTCGAGCCCGGTCCCAAGGGGCGGCTGCTCGAAGTTTCGGATTGGGATGAGGCCACCCAGCCTGTCGATCTGGACGACCCGCGCGTGCTGATCCGCAACGGCAGGGAACCGTCTCTCACGGACTCGATGTTCCACCAACAGATGGTCTATGCGGTCTGCACCTCGATCTACGATCGATTCCGGGAGGCGCTGGGCCGTGATCCCTCCTGGGGTTTCGCCGCACGGCCCGGCGCGGCGCGGCCGGTGCTGCGTATCCGCCCGCATGCGTTTAGCGAGCAGAACGCCTTTTACGACCCTCGCGCCGGCGAGCTCAACTTCGGTTTCTTCGACGCCGAGACCGCCCAGGGCCGCAATATGCCGCACGGCCGGGTGTTTACCTGCTTGTCGCATGACATCGTCGCACACGAAATGACCCACGCCCTGCTCGACGGGATGCGGGCGCGCTTCCGCTTGGCGACGAACCCGGACGTGCTGGCGTTCCATGAAGGCTTCGCTGACTTCGTCGCGATCTTTTCGCATTTCTCCTACCGGGATGTCGTGCGGGCGGCGATCGAGCGCTCGGGCGGTATACCAGTGACGGATGGATTGCTGCTGTCTGTGGCGCAGCAGTTCGGTCAGACCATGACGCGGACCAACCAATCCGGTCCATTGCGGAGCGCTATCGATGAGGTGGGGTTTGGCAGCGTCAATCCGGGATCCAAGCCGAAACCGTATGCCGAGGCCGGGCAGGAGCCACACGCGCTTGGGTCTATTCTGGTCTCCGCCGTGTTCGAAGCTTTCGCGGTCGTGTTCCAGCGCAAAACGCGCGCCTACCGTCGGCTTGCCGGGCCGGCATCCGAGGGAGCCATCCGCGCCGAGCTTGCGGACATCCTGGCCAGCGAGGCAAGCACGCTCGCCGGCCAGTTCCTGTCGATCTGCATCCGTGCGATCGACTACTGTCCCCCGATCGACCTGCATTTGGGCGAGTATCTCCGCGCGTTGATCACAGCGGATTACGATTTGGTCCCGGATGATCCGTTCGGCTACCGGGAGGCGTTTATCGATGCCTTCGCCCGCCGCGGCATCTTTCCCGAAGGCGTCCTGAACCTCTCGGAGGACGCCCTGCTCTGGCGCAGGCCGACCATCGAATTGCAGCCGATTCAAGCGCTCGACTTCAATAAACTTCGGTTCGCCGGCGATCCCGGCCGCGCGGCCGATGCCGATGAGTTGCGGCGCCAGGCGGAGGCGGTCGGCGCATATGTCATGCAGCCGGGCATCGCGCCGCAGTTTGGCTGCGCGATGCCGGACGACCCTGCGCTCGAAGGCGACCGCGTCGATCCGGCGCTGGTCTGCTCGGTCCGCTCGCTGCGCCGGATCGGGCCCAACAAGGAGATCAAATTCGAGCTGGTGGCCGAGGTCGTGCAGCGGCGCTGGATCGCGGGGCCGGCCGGGCAACGGTGTGAGTTCCATGGCGGTTCGACCGTCATCATCGGGCCCGACGGGCGTATCCGATACCTGATCAGCAAGAGCATCACGGACGCACGGCGCGCGGCAAAGCAGGCGCGGCACCTCGATTCAGCCGGGCCGGGCAAGGCCTGGGAAGGGCGGGGCGACCGCCTCTTCGTGCCACAGATGGCGCTTCGTGAGCTGCACGAGTGCTCCAAGAAACGGGCGCAAGGTCCATAGGACCTATGTTGCCCGCCATCGCCGCAATCAATCCAGCGGGCCGCCGCGGCAGCGGCCACCACACACTGCAACCGGAGGAGCCAAGATGAGCGAAGTTCAGAACTTGCGTAAAGCCCTCGCCGACATCGCAAAGGTCGCGAATGCGGCGTGTGTTGGGTCTCACAACCATGGCAATAAGAGGTCCGGCTCGTCGCGGGAGGGCGGTTCTCATGACGAGTACCCGTCTTGTGTCCCCAAAGCGCTTCCCGAGCGTCTAACCATCCAGGCGGCCCACACTGCCATGCGGATCAATCCGGTGAACGGGCCGGCATTCGGCCCCATGGCCGGCGCCGCTATGGATCTCGACGTGATGAATCCGCTCATGATCGCGGTCATGGTCAGCAAATATTGGGGGCCGACCCCGCGGCAGCTGACCGTCAGCTTCATGGAAACCACGCCGCCAGACCTGCGCGCAAGAATTCTCTCGCACATGAACGAATGGGCCAAATCGGGATGCATTAGCTTCGTCTGGACGCAAGGGGTCGGACAGGTCCGGGTCTCGCGCGGCGGCGGTGGCTACTGGTCCTATCTCGGGACGGATATCCTTCACATCCCGCAAGACCGGCAGACAATGAACCTCCAAGACTTCACGATGAACACGCCGGACAGCGAGTACAGGCGCGTGATACGCCATGAGACTGGCCACACCTTGGGCTTTCCGCACGAGCACATGCGCCAGGAACTCATCGCAAAGATCGACCCGAACAAGGCCTATGAGTATTTCCTGCGGACACAGGGTTGGAACAGTGCCATGGTCGATGCCCAGGTGCTTACCCCCCTGGACCAGAACTCCATTCTCGGCACGCCGCCGGACCAGACATCCATCATGTGCTACCAGCTTCCCGGTTCAATCACGCGCGACGGAAAGCCCATCATCGGCGGCACGGACATCAACCCGACGGACGCAGCCTTCGCGGCACGCATCTATCCGAAGCCGGGCCATCAAGGCGCGACCGCCGCTGCAAGTGTCGAGCACATCGAAGCCGACGACTGGGACGAGAGTGAGGACGTGCCCGCCAGCGAGCTGGAGCTGGCGTAGCGTCGTCCGGGTAAAGCGGTCGACCGGGGCAGACAAGGATGGGGCGTCTGATCGAAGTGCGACGCGTTGTCGATCTCCCAGCTGAGCTCGTTGTGCAGGTGGGAGATCTACTGCTGTTCCGAGCGACCGGGGGGCGCGTCCAATCCGGCGCGGGGGTGACCAATCTCGGATCCTTCGTCGCCGGCACACTGACCAGCGACGGCCAAGTCCTCTCTGCTATGGGCGCGCCCGACGCTACTCTGTTTCACGCATCGGAGCCTGGTCGCGTACTCATCGAGCTGTTCACCGGCGACCCGTGGCGCGAACCCCGCCGAACGACCGTGGCAGTCGAGGTGCGGGCCGCCGCTTCGGCGGTGAAATAATACGGCTTTCGAGTTCGGAGTTCTTTTCCGCGCGGTACTTGACCAGAGTGAGCCAAGACGAGCGAAGTTCAGAAATTGCGTAAAGCCCTCGCCGACATCGCAAAGGTCGCGAATGCGGCCTGCGCGTATGGGCCTGACGGCCATGGCAGTGGGAGGCCCGTGTCTCGTCGCGGGAGGGCGCTACCAGCTTCCCGGTTCAATCACGCGCGACGGAAGGCCCATCATCGGCGGCACGGACATCAACCGGACGGACGCGGCCTTCGCGGCGCGCATCTATCCGAAGCCGGGCCGCCAAGGTGCGGTCGCCGGTGCGGCGACCGCTGCAAATGCTGAGCACATCGAAGCCGACGACTGGGACGAGAGTGAGGACGTGCAAGCGAGCGACCCGCGCATCCATCCGAATCCGGGCCATCAAGGCGCGGCCGCCGGTGCGGCAGCTGCTGCGAATGCTGACCACATCGAAACCGACGACTGGAACGAGAGTGAGGACGTGTCAGCGAGCGACTTGGTCGACGTCTTGCGGCTCACAAAGAGATCGACGGCGAAAAAGCCAGCGTGGTCCGGTCTGCATGGCCACGGCTCAGCGCGGTCCGGTGGCGGTCCTGTCAGTGGCGGCGGAGAGGTTGCGGGGCACGACAAGTTTATTGCAATCGAAGGAGCACTATTATCGATAGAAGCGAATTGGACAACTCGTACAACACAGTGGGACAGGCCGGCGCGCTCGGCCCGGATGGTCCGAAAGAGTATCGCCGAACAAGGGGCAATAGGTGGCGTGGTCCGTCCGTTCCAGCAGCGCCATGCCGACATCCTAGCGCGGGATGTAGAGAACCCCAGGATAGGAGGCCTCGCGCAGCGTTAGCGCGTCCCGGGTATCTGCGATGACGCGGCCGGCGACGGAGACGAGGATCCGCGCCGGGTTCTTCGATGGTGATGGGATGATCGTGTCCAGGGAGTTTTTTCGTCCTGGTTGTGGTCGTCATGGCGGTGGGCTCCTTCATCCGCTGAAGATAGGGGCCGCGAGGCGGTTTTGCCGCCGTCGACGCCGAGAATATGGCCGGTCAAGCAAGACGGCTTCGCTTCCCCTAAAAGCCAAGGGGCCGAGCTATGGCAAGGTCGCGCCGTTGGCCAGGAACTGCTCCAGCCAGTGGATGTGGTAGTCGCCGTTGATAATGTCGGTTTCGCGCACCAGCGCGCGAAACAGCGGCAGCGTGGTCTCGACGCCGTCGAGGACGAACTCGTCGAGCGCGCGGCGCAGCCGCATCAGGCATTCGCCGCGCGTCTTGCCGTGCACGATCAGCTTGCCGAGCAGAGAATCGTAGTAGGGCGGAATCACGTAGCCCTGATAGACCGCCGAATCGATCCGCACCCCCATGCCGCCGGGCGGGTGGTAGTGCACGATCTTGCCGGGGGAGGGCCGGAACGACACCGGGCTCTCCGCATTGATGCGGCACTCGATGGCATGGCCGTGGAATTTCACGTCCTTCTGCTCGATCGTCAGGGGATCGCCATTGGCGATCCGGATCTGCTCCAGGATGAGGTCGATGTCGGTGATCATCTCGGTGACGGGATGCTCGACCTGGATCCGCGTGTTCATCTCGATGAAATAGAAGCGCCCGCCCTCGTAAAGGAATTCCACCGTGCCGACGCCGAGATATTTCAGCTCACGCATGGCCGCCGCCACGGTCTCGCCGATGGTCTCGCGCTCGGACCCGTTGAGCGCGGGGCAGGGGGCTTCCTCGAGCAGCTTCTGGTGGCGGCGCTGCAGCGAGCAATCGCGCTCGCCGAGATGGATGGCGCGGCCGTTGCCGTCACCCAGCACCTGGATTTCGATGTGACGGGGCCGCTCGAGATATTTCTCGAAATAGACGGAGTCGTCGCCGAAGGCGGCCTTGGCCTCGGCGCGCGCGGTGGCGACCGCGACCGTGAGGTCGGCCTCGCGGTGCGCGAGCTTCATGCCGCGCCCGCCGCCGCCGGCGGCCGCCTTCACCAGTACCGGAAAGCCGATCTGGCGGGCGATGGCGAGCGCTTCGGCCTCCGAGGTTATGCCGCCCTCCGATCCCGGCACGATCGGGATGCCGAGCCGCTGCGCGGTGCGCTTGGCCTCGATCTTGTCGCCCATCAGGCGGATGTGCTGGGGCTTCGGCCCGATGAAATGGACGTCATGTTCGATCAGGATTTCGGCGAAACGGGCGTTCTCGGACAGAAAGCCGTAACCGGGATGCACGGCATCGGCGCCGGTGATTTCGCACGCCGTGAGCAGGGCGGGTACGTTGAGGTAGCTGTCGCGCGCCGGCGCCGGTCCGATGCACACGCTCTCGTCGGCGAGACGCACATGCATGGCGTCGGCGTCCGCGGTCGAGTGCACGGCGACGGTGGGAATGCCGAGCTCCTTGCAAGCACGCAGGATGCGGAGCGCGATCTCGCCGCGATTGGCGATCAGGATTTTTTCGAACATGGCTCCGACGATCGCGCTGTGCGTTGCGTCGCCTTGTCCCGTCCGCGCGGCGAGGCCAGCGCGTTGCTGCGTGCGGGGCGAGCGGGCGGATCCGCCGGTCCGAGCGCGCGGCGACGTCCTCTCGCTCCAACCCCGCCAGGCCGGAGAACGAGCGACGGGACGATGGGCAAGGCAGGAAACGCCATCACTCGATGACCATCAGAGGTTCGCCGAACTCGACCGGCTGGGCGTCTTCGAACAGGATCTGGACGACGGTGCCCGCCCGGGGGGCTGGAATCTGGTTCATCGTCTTCATCGCCTCGATGATCAGCAGCGTATCGCCGGCTTTGACGACGGCGCCGACCTCGCAGAAGGCCTTGGCGCCGGGCTCCGGCGAGCGATAGGCGGTGCCCACCATCGGCGAGGTCACGACCCCGGGATGGTCGGCCGGATCGGCTGCCGCGGAATGCGCGCCGACCGCGCCGGGGAGCATCCGTAGGCTCTCCGACGTCGCGAATGCGACCGGTGCCGGCGCCTGGCGGGCCACGCGTACGCGCAATCCGCCCTGCTCGATCTCGATCTCCGTCAGCCTGGTTTCGTCGAGCAGGCGCGCCAGCGAGCGAACCATCTCCTCGTCGACGGTGGCGCGCGGTCGCGGCTTGTCGGTGTCGCGGGCCACGGTTCAGTTCCGCCCGGCTTTGACGAGGGCGGCAAGGCCGTCGATGGCGAGCGCATAACCGTGGATGCCGAACCCGCAGACGAGCCCCTTGGCCGCCATCGCGACGTAGGAGTTGTGGCGAAACGGCTCGCGGGCGTGAATGTTGGTGATGTGGACCTCGATGGTTGGCACTTCCACCGCAGCGATGGCGTCCAGGATCGCGACCGACGTGTGGGTATAGGCGGCGGCGTTGAGCACGATGCCGGCAGCGCGTGCGCGTCCGGCCTGCTGGATCCAGTCGACCAACTCGCCTTCCTGGTTCGATTGCCGGAACTCGACCGCATAGCCGTGACGCTCGGCGGCGTCGCGACACAGCGCCTCCACATCTGCGAGGGTGGAAGTGCCGTATTTCCCCGGCTCGCGCGTGCCGAGCAGGTTCAAGTTAGGCCCATTGATGACGTAAAGCGTTCCCGGCATCGCGCCCCATCTTCGCAACGGCCCGGGGCGACGGGACGCGCGATCACGCCAGATCGGGGGCCGGGGCAACCTGGTTCCCGGCGCCTCCCGAGTTCGGTTCGGTTCCGCGAGCGGCGTCCGATCAACAGGATTCCTTGCCGCAACGGGCAGTGCTGATCTTGCCGCGCAACGCATCGAGACCGACCGCGCCAATCACCACATCATTGCCGACCACGTAGCTCGGCGTGCCATTGAGCCCGAGCGTCTCGGCGAGCTTGAGGCTCTCCTCCAGCGACACGCGGACCTCTTCGCCCCCCATGTCCTTTTCGAGCCGTGTCATGTCCATCCCGACCTCCTTGGCGACCGCAAGGGCGCGCGCCTTGTCGGCCTGGCCGCGGCCACCGAGCAGCTTCTGATGGAAATCGAGGTACTTCTTGCCGGTCTTGTCCTGCATGCGCACGGCCACCGCGACCTTCGCCGCTTCCACCGAGCCGGGGCCGAGCACCGGGAATTCCTTGAGCACGACCCTGAGCTTGCCGTCATCCTTCATCAATTGCATGAGGGCGGGCAGGGCGCCCTTGCAGAAATGGCAATTGTAGTCGAAGAACTCGACCAGGGTGACATCGCCCTTGGCGTTGCCGAGCACGACCTGGCGGCTCGAATTGAACAGGGTCGCGGCATTGGCCTCGACTGCGGCCTGCGCCTTTTCGGCGTCGGCGGCGGCCTGGCGCTTGTCCAACTCGGCCATCGCATCCTGCAGCACTTCGGGATGGCTGACGATGTAGTCGCGGATGATCTTCTCGATCTCGTTTTTCTGTGGCGCGGAAAAGCTCGGGTCCGCGGCGGGCGCGGCGGCGACCAGCATCAGCGAGGTGAGGCAGGTCGCTCCGGCCAGGCGAATCATCTTGGGGATCATGGTTACGGGTCCTTGTTGGAAGCGATCGATGCAAATCATAACGGCCCGCGGGCCTGCTGTGCCGGCTTGAAGGTCGCGATGTCGTCGGCTTTGACCCAGCCCGGCGATCCTATCGGAAAACGGCCCTTGGCGCGACTCGCAAGTTGACGCGCGGTCGGCAACTGGCCGCGGGCCAGCGCCGCCTGGGCCGAGGCGAGATCGGCGTCGGCGAGATCGTTCTTGCGGCCATAGGCCATGGCGAGCTGCTCATAGGCATCGGCGATGTCGGGGTCGCTCGCCACCGCGTGGCGCAGCGTTGCGATCGCCTCGTCGAGCATGCGTGGATCGTTGGCCCCGACCAGCGCCTGGCCGAGCAATACGCGTATCAGGGTCGGGTCGGGCGCCGTCGCGATCGCGCGCCGCAGCAGCGGAATGGCTTCCTGGGCGCGTCCGGACTCCACCAGCGCCTGGCCCTTGAGCTCGTAGAAATAGGGATTGTTGGGCTGGGCCTGGATCAAACCGTCCATCTGGACGAGCGCGCTGCGGATATCGGCATGGCGATAGGTCGACACCGCGCGGGCATAGCGGGCGGGAAGGCTGGTGTCGCTCGGCGGGTAGCGCCGCAGCAGGGTGTCGGGGCGCTCCATGTAGCCGAACAGCTTGGCCCGCATCAGATCGTGCCGCGCCTGCAGTTCCGCCGGGTCCTTCTTCTCCCAGTTGGGGCTGGTCTTGGCGATTTCGGACAGCGCGGCGAGGCGCTCGGTCGGCATCGGATGCGACTGCAGATAGGGGTCGGCCCGGCTCGAGGCGAACAGCATCTGGTCGGCGAACCGCTTGAAGGTCTCGTACATGCCCTTGGCGGACTGCCCGGTCGCATCGAGGAAGTGCACGCCGGCGCGGTCGGCCTGCTCCTCCTGCTGGCGCTGATAGGCGAGGAGCGAGCGCTGAATCACGCCTTGCGCGCCGATCATGCCGATGGCGGGATTGCCGCCCACATTGTTGCGCGATACCGCCGCGGCGGCCATGGCGCCGACCCCGAGCAGCATCGCGACGATGGCCGCGGTCTGCGCATTGGCGAGCTCGGCGCGCAGCTTGCTGAGATGGCCGCCGGCGATATGGCCGGTCTCGTGGGCGAGCACGCCGATGATCTGATTCGGCGTCTCGGGAATCCATCAGCGCGCCGGCATTGACGAAGATGCGCTTGGCGTCGATCACGAAGGCGTTGAAGCTGCGGTCGTTGATGATGACGACGCGGATGTTGCGCTGGCCGAGGCCGGCGGCGCGCAGGATCGGCGTCGAATAATCCCGCAGCACCTGCTCGATCTCGGCGTCGCGAATGACGGGCAGGCCGCCGCCTTCCTTCTCGGCGCGCGCCGGAAGGCTCGCGAGCGCAACCGCGCAGGCCGTCACCACTGCGACGAAACGCGACGGCTGCAGCCGGTAGCCGCGACCTATGAGCAAAATTATCTGGCGTCATCTGGAATTGCTATTGCTCGACCCCGCTGCGCCAAGCTACGGACGCGCCCAACGATCGTCAATGAGTACCATCAACATGCGGATTCCACCGCGCCGGTACAAATCCGCCAAATACGGCGGGACCGGGGCGGAGCTGCGGAGGCGGGATGCTTGAGATCGCCAGGCGGCTGGTCACGCCATCGCTGCGCAGCGATGTGCAACCTTTCATGGTGATGGACGTGATGGCGGCGGCGGCGCGGCTGGAGGCGGCGGGCCGGCGGATCATCCACATGGAGGTCGGCCAGCCGGCGGCCGCCGCGCCGTCGACGGCGCGGGCCGCGGCCCAGGCGGCATTGTCGGGAGCGCAGATCGGCTATACCGAATCGCTCGGCATCCCGCCGCTGCGGCGGCGCATCGCCGCGCCATTACCGGGACAGCTTCGGCATCGACCTCGATCCCGGCCGCGTCGTGGTGACGACCGGCTCCTCGGCCGGCTTCCTGCTCGCCTTCCTCGCCATGTTCGAGCCGGGCGATCGGGTCGCCATCGCCTGTCCCGGCTATCCGCCCTACCGCAACATCCTCGCCGCGCTCGGCTGCGAGCCGGTGCCCATCGAGATTTCCGCGCAGAACCGGTGGGCGCTGACGCCGCAGGCGCTGCTCGCCGCCCATCGCGCACGGCCGCTCGCCGGGCTGCTGTTCGCAAGCCCGGCCAATCCGACCGGCACCATGATGACGGCGCGAGGCGCTCGGCGCGCTGATCGCGGCGGCCGAAGGCGAAGGCATCCGCTGCATCTCCGACGAAATCTACCACCGCCTCGACTACGCCTTTCCGGCGCAGACCGCGCTCGCATTTTCGGCCAATGCGATGGTGATCAATTCGTTCTCGAAATATTTCTGCATGACCGGCTGGCGGGTCGGCTGGATGGTGGCGCCGCAGGCGCTGGTGCGCCCGATCGAGCGCCTGCAGCAGAACCTCGCGATCTCGGTGCCGACGCTGTCGCAGATCGCGGCGCTGGCGGCCTTCGACGGCGCCGCCGAGATGGAGGCGGTCAAGCACGGCTACGAGGATAACCGCAGGGTTCTCGTCGAGGGCCTGCCGCGGGCCGGGCTCGCCGAATTCCTGCCGGTCGACGGAGCGTTCTACCTCTATGCCGACGTCTCGCGCTTTGGCGACGATAGCCTGAGTTTCGCCGGCCGCATGCTGGAGGAAGCCGGCGTCGCGGCCACCCCCGGCATCGACTTCGATCCCGTGCACGGAAGGCGTTACGTCCGGTTCAGCTATGCGGGCGCGACCGCCGACATGCGCGAAGCGGTGGAGCGGATTGCGGGGTGGCTGAGGCGGGGGTAGCGGGCGGCGCTGGCCGAAACTTTGCATCCCCGGTCGATTGCAACAGGCATTTCTCCGCGCTCGTCGAGACAGGCCACGGAGGAAAGGTGCCCGTCATGTCCATGACGAACAGGGGGCGACGATGACCTCCCAACAAGAGGCCACTTCCGTCCATGCCGTTCCGGCCCAATGGCTGGAGCGCGGTTTTCGACTTCTGATCCTGCGAGAGCTCCACACGGAGAAGGAGCCGCCGGCCTTTGCCTGGATCGAGCAGCGTCTGTTGCGCACGCCGCAACGTCTCACCCGTCACGGGCTTTTTTTTGGAAGGGCCTTTCTGCCCGAGATCATGGCCTGGCTGATCGAACATTTGGGCCGCGCATCCCGCGAACGCGCCGGTCGGCCCCATCGCAATCCGCTTTGGCCCATGCTGAGCTGGTACGGCGAACGCCGCCTGTGGCCGGACGGCATCCGCACGACCGAGTGGTTTGTCGACGTCATCTTTCAAGACGAAGGGTCATGGACCGCGTTTCAACGGCGTTGGCACGGCCGACTGATGGGCAATACCGAAGCGTCGGAGACTCCCCCGCGTTGATTGCGCACAGTGTCCGGCGTGTCCGGGGCTGGGTGCCCGACATGTCGTCGTTCGTTCGTGCATGAGCGGGTGGGCCGCTGCCGTGCCAACCGCGCGGGGCCCCGACAGCCTAATTCCGGCGCGCCAGGGATCGCAGAAATCCCTGGTATTCGTCGTTGAGTTCCATGTCCACTGCAGGCGCCACTTTCAGGAGCAAATTCGCGATGAAGTGCTGATCGTTGCGGGTGTCCTGCAAGGCCTCACGCAGGACCGGAACATTGTCTTCGATGTGGTGGAGGAAGGCCACGCCCTTCTCCGAGGTCTCGGTCCAGCGTTCGCGGGTCCATTTTGCCAACGGATACATGATCTCGTAGATGAAATTGGATTTGCGGGCCTTCTCGAAGAAGCGCAGACCCGTGCTCCAATTTTCCTTGGCGCGCAGCGGCGGCGGCGGGATGTCGCCCAGCAGCAGTTTCTTGCCGGCCTGGCCGACAAAGTCTTCCAGCGTCACGGGAGCATCGATGGCCGCGCGAAAATGCCACAGACCGATCGATCCCGGGAACTCTTTGCCCATGCTTTCCACCAAAGCGGATTCCACCTTGTCCACCGACGCCTTGTCCGCTTTCATCGCCGCCGTCATGCAGAAGGCGAACATCGCGTCATTGCCGACATCGTGCACGCCGGCTTTTCTCATCTGATCGGGCGACAATTTCGGGGTTATCCCGTCGGCAGGAACCTGAGCTTCGCCGAGCCGTTGCGCCGTGATGAACGCGGTGATTTCCAGCCAGCCCATCAGATTCGCGAGGAATGCATCGGGGTCCACATGCACGATCGCCAGATTGAGCGGCTCCTTGCGCTTTTTCAATTCCGCCATGTCCGTCATGAATTGTTCTCCGAATTTCGGTCTGGACCGACCGGATGTCGTAAACGGGCGGCCGGCGGCCCGTTTTTGTCGTGCGTGGCGCCATAGCCGGGCTTGTCGTCGGATCAGGATTGTCGCCAATCGGACAAATCTCCATTGTCGACCATGGCCACGCAAAAAACAGGCCGAGGCGTCGTCCCCTGAAATCGGCGTCAAATCCGCGGGACGGTTCGTTCGAGGTATGAAACACGACATGAGCTTTGGTGGGAGCAGGTAGCCCGGAAGAGCGAAGACATCCGGGAGCGGCGGCTGCATTTAGCCTCGCGCCGGCTCAAATCCCGCAGTCGCTTCGCTCGTGCGGGCTACGGTTCTACGGAGGCGGCCGATTTTCGAGCGTCACCGCCACCGCGCCCGCAAGCGCGCCGCGATGTCGACCCGCGCGCCCGATCTCCCCGCGCCGGCGACGCCCGGTTCCTCCGCCCGCACCGGCCAGGTGCGCTGCTCGAACAACATCAGCAGCGCATCCGGCACGAAGCGCGTACGCAAGGCATACAAATGCCGGTCGCCACCCCTCGATTGCTGGTGGACGTAGAAGCGCTGCGGCACCAGGAGGTCGAGCTGGTGCTTCGCCCGCGTCATCGCCACGTAAAGTAGACGGCGCTCCTCTTCGATTTCCTCGGTTTCGCCGGCCGCGAGGTCGGACGGGATGCAGCCGTCGACGGCGTTGAGCAGGAACACCGACGACCACTCCTGCCCCTTGGCGGAATGGATGGTCGACAGGATCAGATAGTCCTCGTCGCGGTGGGGCGCGCCGGCCTCGTCGCTGGTGGCGTCGGGCGGGTCGAGGGTGAGCTCGGTGAGGAAGCGTTCCCGGCTCGGATAGCCGGCGGCGATCTGCTCGAGCTGCATCAGGTCGGCCTTGCGCGCCGGGGCGTCGTCATGGATGCGTTCGAGGTGAGGCTCGTACCAGCGCCGCACCGCCTCGATTTCCGCGGGCCAGCCGGCGAGCCGCAGCGACAGCCGGCGTATCGTGTCCGCAAACGCCGGCCATTCCGCCCTGGCGCCGGCCGGCGCGCGCAGCTCGGCGAGCGCCGCGGCGTCGGTGCTTCGCGCGTCTGGTCCAGGATCTGGCCGGCCTTGGCGGGTCCGATGCCCGGCAACAGCTGGAGCACGCGGAACCCGGCGACCCGGTCGCGCGGGTTTTCCGCCCAGCGCAGGCAGGCGAGCAGATCCTTCACGTGCGCGCTGTCGAGGAACTTGAGGCCGCCGAACTTGACGAAGGGAATGCCGCGCACCGCGAGCTCGATCTCCAGCGCCGCGCTGTGGTGCGAGGCGCGGAACAGCACCGCCTGGGCCTTCAGCACCATGCCGCCTTCGCGGTTTTCCAGCACGCGCGCGGCGACGTAGCGCGCCTGGTCCGTCTCGTCGGCGACGGTGACGAGGCGGGGCCGGTCGCCCGACCGGCGTCCCGACCACAGGTTCTTGGTGAAGCGTTCCGCCGCGAGCGAGATCACCGCGTTGGAGGCGGCGAGAATCGGCTCGCTCGAGCGGTAATTGCGCTCCAGGGTCACCACCGCGGCAGGCTGCCGGAACTGGGCCGGGGAATTCGAGGATGTTGCGGACGGTGGCGGCGCGGAACGAATAGATCGACTGCGCGTCGTCGCCGACCACGGTCAGTCCGCGCCCGTCCGGCTTGAGCTTGAGCAGGATCGAGGCCTGGAGCCGGTTGGTGTCCTGATACTCGTCGACCAGCACATGATCGAACCGGCCGGCGACATCGGCGGCGATCGCCGGCTCGCACATCATCTGCGCCCAGTAGAGCAGCAGATCGTCGTAGTCGAGCACGTGCTGGCGCTGCTTGGCATCGAGATAGGCCGCGAACAGCGCCCGCAGCTCGTCTTCCCAGGCGCAGCACCACGGGAACGATCTTCGCCAGCACCGCCTCCAGCTCCTGCTCGGCATTGACGGCGCGGGAGTAGATGGCGAGGCAGGTCGCCTTGGTCGGAAACCGGCTCTCCTTGGCCGAGAGACCGAGATCGTGGCGGACGAGGTTCATCAGGTCGGCGGAATCCTCGCGGTCATGGATGGTGAAGGCCGGCTCCAGTCCGATCTGGGGCGCGTATTCGCGCAGCAGCCGCGCGCCGATGGCGTGGAAGGTGCCGGCCCAGGTCAACGTACCGGTAAGCGCGCCCGTTAGACCTCCGCCCAGCGCTCCGCCCGCCGCCGGTTCGCGCCGAACGCCTCCTGGCCGATGCGCTGCACCCGCCGTGTCATCTCGACGGCGGCGCGCCGCGAAAACGTCATCAGAAGAATGCGGCGGGGATCGACGCCGCTGGCGGCCAGATGCACCACGCGGTGGGCGAGGGTGCTGGTCTTGCCCGATCCCGCCCCCGCGATCACCAGGAGGGCCGGCGCGTCGTCGGTCGCCGCCGCACCAACGCGGTGCTCGCAGCCGCTGTGCTCGCCAACGCCGTGCTCGACGGCGCGGCGCTGGTCGGGGTTGAGCTTGTCGAGATAGGCCGACATTGGCGCGGGCGAATCGCTTTGCTGGAGGCAAAGCAAGACGAACCATGTTCGGTCTTCGTTCGCAACCGAGACCACGGTGTCCGGGGGTGGCCGGGGGTCGGCCTTTCTTGCGTCGCGAGAAGCGACGATGCTGCCTCGCTCGTTCAAAACTCCACGTCGAGTTCCAGCACCTCGTCGGGCTCGGTCTTTGCGGCGGCGATCCATTGCTTCATCTCGGGCATCGCCATGATGGTCGCGCAATAGGCGGCGCATTCGCTGTCGAGCTTCACGTCATAGGTGAGGAAGCGGGTGCAGACCGGCGCATACATGGCGTCCGCCATGGAGGGCGAAGCGCCGAACAGGAACGGCCCGCCGGAGGCGGCGAGGCATTCGCGCCAGATCGTGGTGATGCGGTCGATGTCGGCCTGCGCCCCGGCCCACACCTTGAAGCCGGGATAGTGCCCCTTGATGTTCATCGGCAGCGCCGAGCGCAGGTTGGAAAAGCCGGAATGCATCTCGCCGGACACCGAGCGGCAGCGGGCGCGGTCGGCGGTGTCGCGCGGCAGCAGGCCCGACTTGCGGATAGAGCTCGTTGAGGTATTCGGCGATGGCGAGCGTGTCCCACACCTTGATCGCGCCGTTGGTCAGGCACGGCACCAGGAACGAGGGCGACAGCAGCAGCAGCTCGGCCCGGGTCGAGGGGTCGTCGGCGCCCGCCATCTGCTCGTCGAATTCGAGGCCCGCGATCTTGCACAGCAGCCAGCCGCGCAGGGACCAGGAGCCGTAATTCTTGCTCGCTATCGTCAGCTTGGCCTCGGCCATCCTATCCCCCGTCGGCCGGCGCCCATCTGCCGAGTCGGCATTATCATAGAGTTACTCGCGGCTTACGACGACGATCTTTACGCGATCGCCTCGCGCGCATCCCGGCGGCCGCGGCGGCTTTCATGCCGCCACTGTGACAACGATGTGCAAATTCTTGTCGCACTGCAACAAGAATTACACTAGCCTTGGCCGATGCGGGCAATCGGATGTGGTGGCTGCCGGACCACTCATCCAAGGGGCAGCAGTGAATGCTTTATCTCGCCTATCAGGCACATTCCGACTTCATGGTTCCGATGCGGACGTTGGCGAGCCTCGCCATCAAGGTGATCGCGCCTGTCGAGCCGACCGGGGCGGTCGCGTTCACGCGCAACCTCACCGCCGCCTATGAGCTGATCGCGCGCGCCGGTCTCAGCCACGACCGGCCGCCCTTCGGCATCGACAGCGTGATGGTGGGCAACGAGGAAGTCGCGGTGCACGAAGAGGCGGCGCGCGTCACTCCGTTCGGAACGCTGCTGCACTTCAAGAAGAACATCGATACCGCACAGCCGCGCGTGCTGCTGGTGGCGCCGCTGTCGGGACATTTCGCGACGCTGCTGCGCGCCACCGTGCGCACGCTGCTCGCCGACCACGACGTCTACATCACCGACTGGCACAATGTCCGCGACGTCCCGCGGTCGCGACGGCCGGTTCGGCTTCGACGAATACATCCAGCACATCGTCGACTTCCTCGAGACCATCGGGCCGGGCGCGCACGTCGTCGCGGTGTGCCAGCCCTGCGTCGCCGCCCTCGTCGCCGCCGCGGTGATGGCGCAGGACGCCAATCCGGCGCAGCCGCGCAGCATGACCCTGATGGCCGGGCCGATCGACACGCGGGTCAATCCGACCAAGGTCAACGAGCTCGCCAACTCGAAGCCGATCGAATGGTTCGAGCAGAACCTGATCGCCACCGTGCCGATGCGCTATCCGCGGCGCCGTTCCGCCGGGTCTATCCGGGCTTCGTCCAGCTCGCCGCCTTCATGGCGATGAACATCGAGCGCCACGTCAAGGCGCACCGCGACCTCTACGACCACCTCGCCAATGGCGAGCTCGAGAAGGCCGACGTCACCAAGGCGTTCTACGACGAGTATTTCGCCGTGCTCGACCTCACCGCCGAGTTCTACCTCGAGACCGTGCGGCTGGTGTTCCAGGAGCACGCGCTGCCGCTCGGCAAGCTCGACCTGGCGCGGCGTGCCGGTCGAGCCGCGCGCCATCCGCCGCACCATGCTGCTCACCGTCGAGGGCGAGCGCGACGACATCTGCGCCGTCGGCCAGACGCTCGCCGCCCACGACCTCTGCAGCGGCCTGCGGCCCTATCTCAAGCGCCACCACTGCAGGCCGGCGTCGGCCATTACGGCGTGTTCAGCGGCAACCGCTGGACCAACCAGATCTACCCGATCCTCAAGAACGTCATCCTGTCGAGCGAGTGAGGCTTCGGTCCAGCATCCTCACTCGTCCGGCAAGAAAATGCGGTGAACGGCCGACATGGGTGGCGCAAGCGTCTACCGGCGGCTCTGAAGCCGGGCGAACGCATCGTCACGGTCGAACAGAGTCGGTTCGCGGCCGAGGCGCGCGCGCTCGACTTCGAGCAGGCGGAGCTTGGTCGCGACGCCACCGGTGGCGGAAAATCCGCCGGCCTTGCCGCCGGACGCGGTGACGCGGTGGCACGGCACGATGATGGCGAACGGGTTTCGCCCCAGCGCCTGGCCGACCCGGCGCGCCGCGTTGGGGTCGCCGAGCCTGGCCGCGATGTCGCCATAGGTCAGCGTCTCGCCCGGAGCTATGGTGCGCGCGACCTCGTAGACCCGGCGATCGAACGTGGGTACGCGCTCCATGTCGAGCACGACCGCGGCAAGGTCGGCGACCGCTCCCGACAACAGCGCGACAATGGCGTCGGCCGTGCGCTGAATCACAGGCGGCGGTCGTTGCTCCTGCGCCCTCGGCCATCGCCGCACCACCCGCGCACGCGTACGTGCGTCGTCCGCCTCGGGGAGCTGCAGGGCGACGATTGCAGCGCCGCTCCATGCGATGGCGCAGACGCCGATCGCCGTTTCGAAGAGTGCGTAGGCAGTCGACATGATCGGCACTGTCGCGGCACCAGTCGCGATCCGGTGGTCAGGGCGCGCGTCTCACTCCTTCTCGCCGAAGATGCGCTTCGCCCACCAGCCAGCGCGCCGGGGCGCGGACGCCGCGGATTCCGCCACAGCCTCTGCGGGTGCCGGCTCCGCCGCCGGGCGATGAAGGGTGGCCGGCTCTGCCGCGACCGGAGCGGGGGGGACAGGCATCGGGACCTCGCCGACCGGGAACCGCACCGGCTCGCGTACGGTCGAGCGACGGCGCGGTGGCTCCTTGGCGGGCGGCGGTTCGCCGGCGGACGGCGCCGACGGCGGAGCAGCGGGAGCAGGCTCGGGAACGGCAGGAGCGGCGGCAGGGCGAGCCCGCGGCGCAGGCGGCGCGGCTTCGGCCTGCACCGGCGGTGCTTCCGCCTGCGCCGGGGAATCGCTGTGGGCAATCTGTTCGGCGGGGGGGCCGCCGAAATCGGCGACCGCGGTCATCACTTCCTCGTCGATGGAAGCGACGCCGTGTTCGGGCGGCAACATTCCGCCTTCGCCTTCCTCGCGGCGATTGCGCCGGCCACCGCGGCGGCCACGCCGCCGCCGCCGCCGCTCACCATCGCCGTTCCCATTCCCATTCCCGTTCGCCCTGGCTTGGAACAGCGTGGGGGGCTCCCTCCGCCGCAATGGTTTCCTCCCCATCGGAGGGCTGGCCGGGTTCGTCGTCTGCGCCGCCGGGCTCCAGGGCCTCGACGACCCCACCGATGCCATCCGGGACGAGACCGGAGACGTCTCCCTCTTGCCTCGGCGTACCGTCGCGGCGGCCGCGCCGTCGGCGTCGCCGGCGTCGCCGTCCGCCGTCGCCGTTTTCGCCGCGCTCGGCCGCTTCGGCAGGCTCGGCAGGTTCGCCGCCCTCGCCGGATTCCTCCTCGAAGGCGTCAGCCTCCTCGTCCGCCTCGACCGTCTCGGTCTCGAGTTCGGCCTCTTCCTCGATCGGGACTTCGAAGTCATCGTCCTCTGGCGCCGTGGCGACCGTAATGCTGGATTGCGCGGCGAGCGCGCGGGCCTGCTCCAGGCTGTGCACCTGCTCGCCCTTCTCGACCACGAAGGGCTGCTGCCCGCTGATGCCGGGATCGGCGCTCACGGTGATCGTGATCTGGAAGCGCTTTTCCAGCTCGTAGAGGTGGGTGCGCTTGTGGTTGAGGACGTAGAGCGCGATGTCGGAGCGGGTGCGCACGATGAGATTGTGGGTCGCGCCGCGCTGCAGCGTTTCCTCGATCATGCGCAGGCATTGCAGCGCGACCGAGGACACCGAGCGCACATGGCCGGTGCCGCCGCAATGCGGGCACTTGTCGGTCGAGCTTTCCAGCACGCTGGTGCGGATGCGCTGGCGCGACATCTCCAGCAGGCCGAAATGGGAGATGCGGCCGACCTGGATGCGGGCGCGGTCGTTCTTGAGGCATTCCTTGAGCCGCCGCTCGACCGAGCGGTTGTTGCGCTTCTCGTCCATGTCGATGAAGTCGATGACGATCAGCCCGGCGAGGTCGCGCAGCCGCAGCTGGCGGGCGATCTCCTCGGAGGCCTCCAGATTGGTCTTGAGCGCGGTGTCCTCGATGTGGTGCTCGCGGGTGGCGCGCCCGGAATTGACGTCGATCGCGACCAGCGCCTCGGTCTGGTTGAGCACGATGTAGCCGCCGGAGCGCAGCTGCACCACCGGCGAGAACATGGCGTCGAGCTGGCTCTCGATGCCGTAGCGGGCGAGCACCGGCTGGTTGTCGTGATACGGCTTCACGTTCTTGGCATGGCTCGGCATGAGCATGCGCATGAAGTCGCGGGCGTCGCGATAGGCCGTCGTCGCCGGCGACGATCACCTCGTCGATGTCCTTGTTGTAGAGGTCGCGGATCGAGCGCTTGACCAGCGAGCCCTCCTCGTAGACGAGGGTCGGGGCGGTCGAGTTCAGGGTCAGGTCGCGCACCGTCTCCCACGCCCGCAGCAGGTATTCGAAATCGCGCTTGATCTCGGTCTTGGTGCGCGCGGCGCCGGCGGTGCGCAGGATCACGCCCATGCCTTCCGGCACTTCGAGTTCTCCGGCGATCTCCTTGAGACGCTTGCGGTCCTGGACGTTGGTGATCTTGCGGCTGATGCCGCCGCCGCGGGCGGTGTTGGGCATCAGCACGGAATAGCGGCCGGCCAGCGAAAGATAGGTGGTGAGCGCCGCGCCCTTGGTGCCGCGCTCCTCCTTGACCACCTGGACCAGCATGACCTGGCGGCGCTTGATCACCTCCTGGATCTTGTACTGGCGCCGGTGGCGCGGCGCACGGTCCGGAACCTCTTCCATCGCATCGGCGCCGCCGACGGATTCGACGATTTCCTCTTCCTCGTCGCCTCGCCGTTTTCGCCACCGTCATCGGAACCGCCTTTGTCGCGGGATTCCGGCTCGCGTCGGAATGGGCGTGGCGCTCGTCCTCGGTCTCGGCCTCGTGATCGTCGTCTCCCGGCTCGCCGGACAGCGCCGTCGCGGCCTCTCGATCGGGCGCATCGGCTCGCGGATTTCCGGGGATTGTGCCGGCGGTGCCTCGTCCTCGGGCTCGCCGGCTGCGTCGGTGCACGCGTGCTCGTCGCTCGCGCGCTGATGTTCGTGCGTCGCTTCGTCGTGTGTCGTGGCGCTCGTGGTCTCTGGCGCTCGTGTTCGTGGTGTCCGTCGTGTTCGACATCCGTCCGGTGCCCGGCATCGCCGGCACCGGCGTCGTCCGGCGCGGTCTCGGCGCCCGCTTCGAATTCGTGCCGGCCGGGCTGCTCGTCTCCCCCAGCGGCGTCGGGCGGCTCGCTCGAGATCGTCTCGGCGTTGCGGGCGGCGGGGCGATGGCGCGGACGCCGCCGCATCCCGGCGCGGCGGTCGGCTTCCGCCTCGGCGTCGCGATGGGCGCGCTCTTCCTCGTCGATCAGGGCCTGCCGGTCGGCGACCGGGATCTGGTAGTAGTCCGGGTGGATTTCGCTGAACGCCAGGAAGCCATGGCGATTGCCGCCATAATCGACGAAGGCGGCCTGGAGCGAAGGCTCGACCCTCGTTACCTTGGCGAGATAGATGTTGCCGCGGAGCTGGCGGCGGCTGGCGGACTCGAAGTCGAATTCCTCGACCCGGTTGCCGCGAAGCACGACCACCCGGGTCTCCTCCGGATGGGTCGCGTCGATAAGCATCTTGTTCGGCATTGTTGCGTCTCGTAGAGGCGCGGGCGGATGCGCTGCTGCGGCGCAGGGTGCCGCGCCCCCGGTAAGGGGTGGGAAAGAAAGGGGCGGGAAAGGATCGAACGGCCCAACGGCCTCGCAGACAGGGCGGCGTCCGCCGCGGCCATCAGGCCGGGAAGCGGTCGTACCTCGTCTGCTATCGCCAACATGGCGGATCGACCCTTAAATTGGATCGGCAACGCATGGGAGCGTCGCCTTGATTCCGCTGATAAATTCGCGCGAGCGGCCACAGCGGCCGCAAAATCGCCTTCCGGTCATCCTTCGAGGGGAGCGGCAACCGACCTATCGCCTGATCCGCTTCGGATGGGTCGATGGGAGGCACCGCTCCACGGGTCGCTTGCCCGCACGCGGCAGAACCGGAAACTTCGAACCTTCAGCGACTCTCTATCTACGGTGTGTCCCCCGGCATGGCAAGTCGCAACTTCCGGGCGCACCGGGCAGGCTTGGATCACCTGCCAGTTATCTCATTACACGAATTACCGTTTCCCGCCGCCCCGGCGCGCACAGAGGAGCCGCGGGAGACACTGGAGGCTGCGGCACTCACGCAAATGGACACGGGATAAGAATTGATCGAGGCCTTCAAGAACACTTAACCATGAGTATCCTAGCTAGGAGGAGTACAAGGCTCCGAGGGAGGACTGGGCTGGAGATTTCGGGTGGTGAACCGCGGGCTCGGCATTGCTTCGGGGATGGCTGCCGCCGCCGTGGCCGGCCTGGTGGTGCTTTGGGCCGGGACCGCGCGGGCGCAGATGCCGCTGCCAGGGCCGGGCGACGCGATCCCGGTGGCGACCGACGCCCGCCTCGCCGGCGACGACAAGCAGACCCGGCTCGTGATCGATCTCAGCCACCGGATCGATGTGCGCGCCTTCACCATTGCCGATCCCTATCGGGTGGTCATCGACATTCCCCAGGTCAATTTCCAGTTCCCGCCCAAGACCGGCGAGCACAGCCGGGGCGTCATCAAGGCGTTCCGATTCGGTCTCGTCATGCGCGGGCGCTCCCGCATCGTGGTAGACGTCACCGGTCCGGTCCGGGTCAGCCGGGCGTTCGTGCTCGACCCCGCCGAGGGCCAGCCGGCCCGCCTGGTGCTCGATCTCGCGCCGGTCGACCGCGAGACGTTCCTGCGCGCGGCGGCGATCGACAACCGCCTGCCGCGGCTCGCCGAGCCGCCGGCCCCGCCCGATAGCCCCCAGGGCCGCCGCCGACCAGCGGCCGGTCATCGCGCTCGACCCCGGCCATGGCGGCATCGACAACGGGACCCGTGCCCCGAGCGGCGAGCAGGAGAAGAACCTGGTGCTCGCCTTCGCCTCCACCCTGCGCGACAAGCTGGAAAAGACCGGCAAATATCGTGTGGTGATGACGCGCGCGGACGACACCTTCGTGCCGCTGGCGGAGCGGGTGCGGTTTGCCCGGTTGCGGCAGGCGCAATTGTTCATCTCGATCCACTGCGATGCGCTGGCGCGCGGGGGCGGCGCTGCCGATGGCGCCACCATCTACACCCTTTCCGACCAGGCCTCCGACGCCGAGGCGCAGCGGCTCGCCGACGAGGAAAATCGCGCCGACATCATAGCGGGCGTCAATCTCGCCGCCGAACCCGATGACATCGCAGACATTCTCATCGACCTCGCGCAGCGCGAAACGAAATCCTTCTCGGCCTCGTTCGCCCGCGCGGTGGTGAACGAATTCAAGAGCGCGGCGCGGCTCCACAAGAATCCGCTGCGGTCGGCCGGCTTCCGGGTCCTCAAGGCTCCGGACGTGCCGTCGGTGCTGATCGAACTCGGCTATGTCTCCAACCCGGCCGACCTCAAGCAACTCGTTTCGGAGCAATGGCGGTCGCGGGCGGGCGACGCCGTCGCCCAGGCCGTCCACACCTATTTCACCACCCGATTCGCCGGCGGTGCCGGGAAGTAAGAGAGCAGGCCGGCCGGAACGCCCGACGGATGCAGGGCCTGCGCCTGGTCGCTTGGACAAAGTTTGACCATAAAACCGGGCGACGAACTCCATGTTCACGCGTATGATGATTGCTTGAGGGGGTGGCCGCCGCAGATGCGGCCGCCGGGATGGGAGACCGGCGCCGCCGGAGTCTCTCGAACGGCCGGGGGTTTAACCGTCGATGAGACTGATGTTTCGATTTTTCGGCTTCCTGTTCGCGCTGGGGACGCTGGTCTTCATCGTGTCGGTGGGGGCGATTTCCGGCCTGTTGTATCATTTTTCCAAGGACTTGCCGGACTATTCCCAGCTCCAGGATTACGAACCGCCGGTGATGACCCGGGTGCACGCCGCCGACGGCGAACTGCTGGCGGAATATGCCAAGCAGCGGCGCCTCTATCTTCCGATCCAGGCGGTGCCGAAGCTCGTCATCAACGCCTTCATTTCCGCCGAGGACAAGAATTTCTACGATCATCCCGGGATCGACTTCAGCGGCATTGCGCGCGCCGGCGTGCTCTATCTGCAGAACCTCGGCAAGGGCCGCCGGCCGCAGGGCGCCTCCACGATCACCCAGCAGGTCGCGAAGAACTTCCTCCTGACCAACGAGGTCTCGTTCGACCGCAAGATCAAGGAGGCGCTGCTGGCGCTCAAGATCGAGCGCACCTACAGCAAGGAAAAGATCCTCGAACTGTATCTCAACGAGATCTATCTGGGCTTCAGCGCCTACGGGGTGGCGGCCGCCTCGCTCCTCTATTTCGATAAATCGGTCAACGAACTGACCATCGCGGAGGCGTCCTATCTGGCGGCGCTCCCCAAGGCGCCCACGGACCTGCATCCGTTCCGCAACCGCGAGCGCGCGATCGAGCGGCGCAATTACGTCATCGAGCGCCTGGTCGAGAACGGCTACATCACCGCCGACGCCGGCGACAAGGCGAAGAAGGAACCGCTCGCCGTCACCCAGCGCGCGACCGGCGCGCATATTTTTGCCGCCGACTATTTCGCCGAGGATGTGCGCCGCGAGATTCTGGAAAAATACGGCGAGAAGCGGCTCTACGAGGGCGGGCTGTCGGTGCGCACCACGCTCGATCCGAAGATGCAGGTGATGGCGCACAAGGCGCTGTCCGACGGCCTCGTGCGTTTCGACGAGGGCAGGGGCTTTCGCGGCCCGGTCAGCAAGATCGATATCGGCGGCGACTGGGGCGTCAAGCTGGCCGACGTGCGGGCCTTCGCCGACATCGCATGGCGGCTCGCCGTGGTGCTCGAAACCAGCGATCAATCGGCGCGCATCGGCTTGCAGCCGGCCCGCGAGCCCGGCGGAGCGGTGGTGCGGGACCGCCAGATCGGCATCATTCCGATCGAAGGCGCCAAATGGGCGCGGGCGTCCAGCGCCAAGCAGCCGCTGCGCCTGGGCTCAGGTGGTTTCCCCGGGCGACGTGGTCTATGTGGATCCGCTCGGCCCAGGCAAGGAAGGCCAGTACAAGCTGCGCCAGATTCCCGAAGTGTCCGGCGGCATGGTGGTGATGGATCCGCTCACCGGCCGCGTGCTCGCGCTGGTCGGCGGCTTCTCGTTCGACCAGAGCCAGTTCGACCGCGCCACCCAGGCGATGCGCCAGCCCGGCTCCGCCTTCAAGCCGTTCGTCTATTCGGCCGCGATCGACAACGGCTATACGCCGTCGACCATCGTGATGGACGCCCCCATCGAGATCGACCAGGGGCCCGGCATCGGCATCTGGCGCCCGGAAAACTACGAGACGCAAGTTCTTCGGGCCGCAGACGCTGCGCTTCGGCATCGAGCATTCCCGCAACGTCATGACGGTGCGGCTCGCCCAGGACATCGGCATGCCGCTGATCGGGGAATATGCCAAGCGCTTCGGCGTCTATGACAGCCTGCCGAATTATCTCTCCTATGCGCTCGGCGCCGGCGAGACGACGGTGATGCGGATGGTCACGGCCTATTCGATGTTCGCCAATGGCGGACGCCGGGTCAACGCGACCCTGATCGACCGCATCCAGGACCGCTACGGCCGCACCATCTACAAGCACGACCAGCGCGAATGCACGGCCTGCGATGCGACCAAATGGGAGAACCAGCCGGAGCCCGGCCTGATCGACCGCCGCGAACAGGTGCTCGATCCCATGACCGCCTACCAGATCACCTCGATCATGGAGGGCGTGGTCCAGCGCGGCACCGCCGCGGAGGCCGGGTTCAAGGAAGTCGGCAAGCCGGTGGCGGGCAAGACCGGCACCACCAATGACGAGAAGGACGCCTGGTTCGTCGGCTTCACGCCCGATCTCGCGGTCGGCGTCTACATGGGCTACGACAAGCCGCGCCATCTCGGCCACGACGCCACCGGCGGCCATCTCTCGGCGCCGATCGTCAAGGACTTCCTCAAGACCACTCTGGCCGACAAGCCCGCGATGCCGTTCCGAGTGCCGCGCCGGCATCAAGCTGATCCGGGTCGACGTCAAGACCGGCCAGCGCGCCGACGCCGGGCACCCAGAGCGCGATCCTGGAAGCCTTCAAGCCCGGCACCGCGCCGCCCGACAGCGGCGCCAGCTGGGCGGCGACGGCGGCAACAGCCCCGAAGCCGAGCGCGCGATTCGCTCCGGAGTGACCAGCGGGCTGTATTGAGGCGGCGATCGCGGGCCGTCGCGATCGGGGCCGTCGCGGGCGGATCCCGGCGGCTCCCGGTGGCTCCCCCTCGGCGGTTGCGCATGGCCGGCAACGTCGCTACATCCCGCCGATGGCCCAATCACCCGGTGAAAACAATGCGCGCTGAAATCGTCACCCTCGTCGAAGAGATCAAGCAGTCGGTCGGGCTGCTGAGGAGGCATCTTTGACTTCGACACGGCGCGCGCCCGCCTGGCCGAGCTCAATCACCTCGCCGAAGACCCCAATTTGTGGAACGATCCCCAGCGCGCCAGCCGGCTGATGCAGGAGCGCACGTCGCTCGAGGACAGCCTCACCGCCATCGGCCGCATCGAGCGTGACGTCGACGACCAGGTCACCATGATCGAACTCGGCGATGCCGAGAACGACGCCGCCGTGGTCGCCGAGGCCGAAGCGGCGCTCAAGCGCCTCAAGGCCGAGGTGGCGCGCCGCGAGCTCGAGGCGCTGCTGTCCGGCGAGGCCGACGGCTTCGACACCTTTCTCGAGGTCCATGCCGGCGCCGGCGGCACCGAGAGCCAGGACTGGGCCAACATGCTGCTGCGCATGTACACGCGCTGGGCCGAGCAGCACGGCTACAAGGTGGAATACCTCGAGGAGACCGCCGGGCGAGGAGGCCGGCCTCAAGTCCGCGACCGTCCAGATCAAGGGCCACAACGCCTTCGGCTGGCTCAAGAGCGAGAACGGCGTGCACCGGCTGGTGCGCATCTCGCCGTTCGACTCCAATGCGCGCCGCCACACCTCGTTCGCGAGCGTCAACGTCTATCCGGTGGTCGACGACCGCATCGTCATCGACATCAACGAGTCCGACGTGCGCACCGACACCATGCGTTCCGGCGGCGCCGGCGGCCAGCACGTCAACAAGACCGAGTTGGCGGTGCGCCTCACCCACATTCCCACCGGCATCGCCGTGGTGTGCCAGGCCGAGCGCTCCCAGCACAAGAACCGGGCCACCGCCTGGACCATGCTGCGGGCCCGCCTCTACGAGCGCGAGCTCAAGCGCCGCGAGGCCCTGGCCGAGGCCGAGCAGGCCGCCAAGACCGATATCGGCTGGGGCCACCAGATCCGCTCCTACGTGCTGCAGCCCTACCAGATGGTGAAGGACCTGCGCACCGGCGTCTCGACCTCCAACACCGGCGCGCGTGCTCGACGGCGACCTCGACGAGTTCATGGCCGCGGCGCTGGCGCAGAAGGCGTTCGGCGAAACGCCGAAGCAGATCGAGGACGTGGACTGAGCAGGCTTCGTTGGGGCGGCCAACATCGCACCCGGCGTCGAGCCCGGACCAGATCGGGACGGTTGGGCTCCGGCTTGGCGGCAGGCCTCGAGGCCCGTCACGACGGGTTCACCCCAACAACCGGACCAGTCGCCGGCGGGGGTAGCTTCCGAGACTGGCACAATAGCGGCCGCTGCGCCTCGCCGGTGCGCCGCTGCGGAGGAGAAACTCGGGGCAAGCGTAGCGCGGGAAATAGTTGGACTGCTGATAGGTGAGACCAGTTTTCGTTTCCTTCTCGACAATGTCGCAATGATGAGTGAGGTCGAGGAGTGCCTGTGAGTGGTGTAAGCTGGTGGCGAGGTGGACATCCGTGTCAAATTTTTACGTCCGGGGCGTACTGGCCAACCTGATAACGCTCGCAATTTTGCTCGCGTGCCTGTTCATTCCTGCAGGCACGCTCAACTATTGGCAGGCGTGGGTCTTCGTAGCCGTGTTTGAGGTGTCCGCGCAGGCGTTGGGCATCTATTTTATCGTGCACGACCGAAAGCTCGTTGAGCGCCGCATGAACATCGGACCCGTGGCGGAGCAGCGACCGGGTCAGAAACTCATCTCGGCGCTTTTCATCCTTGGGTTTGTAGGGTTCATTGTGCTTCCCGCGTTCGACCATCGTTTCGGTTGGTCGCCGGTTGCGCCGGTCGTGTCAGTTATCGCAAACGCGATGATCGTACTATCATTCCTGTTGTTCTTCGTGGTGATGAAATCGAATAGCTATGCCGCTTCTACCATTCAGGTAGAGGAGGGACAGCCCGTCGTGTCGACGGGCCCGTACGCGTACGTCCGGCACCCAATGTATTCGGGTGCATTGCTCCTACTCGCGGCGATGCCGCTCGCACTCGGTTCGTGGTGGAGCGTTCTCCTCGTCGTACCGTTCTTCCCGGTACTCGTTTGGCGCATCCTTGATGAGGAAATTTTCCTTCGCCAAAATTTGCCAGGGTATGACAAATATATGCAGAGGGTGCGATATCGTCTTGTTCCTCGGGTGTGGTAGGGCACTGGCGTTGAGGGCTTACAGTTGGCGTGTTGCTCTATCGACCGGGGCGAGCGTTGATTGTCGTACGCGAACAAACCGATGTCCGTTTAGCGTTCCCGTTGCCGGGCTTCATGGCCGGCGGCGACAGGTGCTCCCCGGACACCGGCCGTCACGACCCCTTCTATAAGCGAGCCGGAAGAGTTGCTTTCGATAGCGCTTCAACGCCGCCGGCGAACGTGCCGCTTTCCGGACAGCGCTTACAGTTCGCACGATGGCGGTGTGCGTGGTGCCTGGGGCCCGATCGCGGGCTCCGGCCTTCCCGTGCTTGCGATTGGATATGATGTCCACTTGCTGGATGGATTGCGAGAGCTGCGGCCGAGGAGGGCGCCACGAGGACGGCGCCACGTTTGCGTCCCTGCGTATCTGGACTACACTGAGCGTGCATTACATCAACTCAAAAGGGGAGACCGCTCATGAAATACCTGCTCGCAACCGCCGCGATGCTCTCGGCCGCCGCCCTGGTAACCCTGGGAACTGCCGCCGGCTTTCCGCCGCGCGTCCACTACGTGGACCACGACAAGGCTGCGGCCGCCTTCGTCAAGGGTGGGCGCATCATCGAGGATGAAGGCTTGATCGTCATCGCCAACCGCGGCGTACAGCGCGGCGCCGAGATGCACGACAACACCAACCACGTGTTCATCATCATGGATGGCGAAGCGGAGTTCATCACCGGCGGCAAGATGATCGACCCGAAGGTGTCTGAGCCCGGCCAGACGCGCGGGACCGGTATCGAGGGCGGGGTCAGTCATCATCTGACCAAGGGCGACGTGATCACGATCCCCGCAAAGACCCCGCACCAATGGAAGGACACCTCGAAAACCGGCTCGGTCGGCTACTACGCGGTGAACTTCGACAGCCATTGACGAGCCCGGTGAGTGCCGGAACGTCATGCGATGCGCCGGTCGAGCGGCGCGTCGGCGCGGTCGGCCGCGTGAATCCGCATCTGGAGACGGATGGAATAACCTCTCCCCGCGCACGGGGAGAGGTCGGCGCGCTCGTGCGCGCCGGGTGAGGGGGGCCTATCCACAATTCTGAGCGCAAAATCTGCTGCTCAGACTCGCCGACACGCCCCCACCCGGACCGCTACGCAATCCGACCTCTCTCCGCGCGCGGCGAGAGGTGCTCCCGCACCCCTGCGGCGATGTGCTAATCGGTTTGCGCCACGTGGATCACACCCACATTGTCTTCGATGGAGATCGTCGTGCCGAATGGCTTGGACAGATCCTGGACGAGCTTGAGGATCCGCTGGGCCTGCTCCGGCGACGGCGTCATCGGGACGCCCGCTTTCGACACCGTCCGCGTTCCATCGATGCCGCAATCGGCAGGATACAGGCGGACCTCGACGAGCTTGCCGCCCTCATACCGGCTTGTCGTCAGCAGCACTTCCTTGTTGTCCGGCTGGCGCGACTGCTGCGCCACCGGCGGGCGGGCGGGGTCGGTGACCTCGATGGCAGGACCTTCATGCTGGATGAAGCTCGCCACGCCGTAGAAGATCGGCTTGCCCTTGTAGATCTCCACGCCCCGCAAGGTGTGGATGCCGTGGCCGACGAATACGTCGGCGCCATTGTCGATCGCCTTGTGGGCCAGCTCGATCAGGAAGTCCGGCGTGCTGTTGTCGTGGCTGTACGCCTGGTAGCTGAAGGAGTTCTGGTGGCAGTGGATCGCCACCACCAGGAAGTCCGAGTTCTGCTTTCCGATGCGGATGCTCCGCATGATCCCGTCCAGATCCCTCTGGTCGATCGTGTAGGCGAGGCTCCCGACCTTTTCGCCCACCTTGTACCGGCTGCCGAACAGGAACAGCTCGTTCGGCGACTCGTTGGCGGGCGCGGGGGCGACGGGAACCCTGACTTCGGAACGATGAGCGTACGAAGCGTCGCGGATCTTGCGCAGCGACGCCATCTGCTCGGCGGTGACGACGTTGTAGGGGGTCACGTGCAGGGGATTGAGGCCAGGCCATTTATCCCGCGCATCGGTGTACCGGGTCCACGCCGGGTTGGAGCTCGGGTCGATCGAGTACATGCCGACCACGCCGATCGTTCCTTTGGGTGTCATCCCGACCTGAGCCCGCCGCGCCTCTGCCAGGTCTTTCCCGGAGCCGGCATGCGTTATTCTGGCCGCATCGAGCAGCCGGTTTGTCATGAACATCCCCTCGCTGCCACCGTCCATCGTGTGGTTGTTCGAAGTGGTCATGACCCGGATTCCCATCGCCTTCAAATCGTCGATGATGGTCTTGGGGCCGCCCGCCGGCGGGCCGTGGTAGTTCGCGTCCGACTCGTCGATGATCGGACCTTCCATGTTGGCGTAGGTCGTGTCCGCCGCGCGCATCACCTTGGTCAACGCCTGAAAGCCCGCGTCCTCCGACTGACCCACCGGGCGACGGATGATGATGTCCCCGACCGCCGCGAAGGTGAAGGGCTCGGTGATTTTCATCGCGAGCTCTTTGGCCGCATCGCGCCGCGCTTGCGGCAGCGCGACGTCTCCCTCCGCCGCGCCCTGCCCCCTGGCGAGCGTAATGCCCGTCACTGCCAGGGCCACGGCCAACCCTGCGGCGGCGAACTTCTGATTCCCGAGACCGCTTCGAGATTTGATTGTCGTCATGGAAAGCTCCTTGATCGGATTCGGCGGGGTTCGGCCGGCTGCGGTTGATTGGTTCCGTTTCTCCCTGGCGGCGCTCGCTGACGCCTCGAGCGCCGCGCTCAGAACGTCGCAATCGGATTGACCGGCGATCCCGTCGCATTCGGGAGCGCCAGCGGGTTGACGGTCAGCATGAACTCCCAGCGATTGCGGGAGGCAGCCGCCTCGCCCAACGCCTCCAGATCGGCGCGGTCGAGCACATGGATACCCAGGATCGCCTGGATGAAATTGTGAACGGCATTTCTGAACAGATCGCCGGCGGGCTGGGGCGAATACCCGGCGGTTTCCCAGATGACTAACGCAACGTCGCGCTGTTTCAGCCACGGCAGGATCGAATTGTCGAACCCGGCGGCGCCGTCTTCCGGACCGAGCTTGGCCCGCCGCCCATAGCGGCCCCAGCGAAGCACCAGCGCATCGCCCGGTCCCACGCGAACGCCCGTTTTCCTTTCCCATGCCTCCATGTCCTCGGGGAAGATGCGATCGCCCGGCGCGAGATACGGCACACCCTTGAGCCGCGCGATGTCGTACAACACCGCGCGGGTGACGATCCCGGTCTTCATCGGCATCACGGAGTTCTTCTCGGCCCCCTTTGCCATGGTCACCAGCGCCGATGAGTTGTAGCCATTCCACATCTTGTTGCGGAAGAACGTGTGCGCGAGCGAATTGATGTGGGTCGAGCCCGCGCCGTGGATGCAGGGAAACGCCACCCGATCGGTGGCTCCTGTTTCCGAATGGGAGGTCATCGCCCATTCGACCGGGCAGGGGACGTCGACGGCCTTTTCGGTAAATCCATTGGTCGACAGTGACACCGGCACTCCCTCCTTCACCAACGCCAATGCCGCCCTGCGCTTGTCGGGAGTGATCAGGTTGAGCGTTCCCAGTTGATCGTCCTTGCCCCAGCGCCCCCAGTTCGACAGCTCCGTCTGCCAGGCTTCGTATTGTGCCTCGCTCACGAGAGGACGGGACGATCCCTGGGCAGCCGCGTCACCGACGAGTGCCGTCGCGATGCCGAGGGAACAAACAAAAACCGAAACCGCCCCGGAAGAAACCGCCCGAGAGAATGCCAGCGCGCTCATGATGTCTCCTCGCCCTTGTCTGTGCGTTTTCTTCGTGGTTGATCATCTGTCGTAGAGGTCAATTCCCCGACCGCATCAGCAGCGGGCGGACGAACCGGCGCCGGCCGCCCCTGTCGGCGACGACGTACCGATGCGCCGGGATATCACCGGCCGGATCGATACGGCCGTCGGGCAATTGCGCGCGAACCGGCGCGTGCCGCAAAAAACACGAAGTCACAATGAGCATGGTACATCTTGGTCAGGAATTGTCCACCGTCTCCACGCGATGTCGGGCCGGCACTTTGGACAAGCCGGGACCGCAGTTCTTTCATAGGGGCTGCGGCCTGTGCAGTTCCATCTACGTCCGATGCGGTGTATCCTGTCAGCGTGAACGTCGCGTCCATCGCGATCAAGCAGACTATCCTGAAACGGAGGATAATCATGTGGTACCGAAGCTCGATTGGTGCGCTCGCACTGGCCGCAACGCTGGTGGTGACAATCGACGGTGCGCAGTCGGCTGATGACGCGAAGTACCCCGACTGGAAGGGGCAGTGGGAGCGGTTTGCCGTCAAGCTTCCCACCCAGCCGTCTCACGATCAGACCAAGCCGTGGGGGTTTGGGCAACAGGCACCGCTGACGCCGGAGTATCGGGCAGTCCTGGAGGCGAGCATTGCGGATCAGGCCAACGGCGGCCTCGGCAATTTCCCCACGACCTTGGGTCGCGCAGCCGGCATGCCGCACATGATGATGGCGTTTCAACCGTTGGAATTCGTCGTCACGCCCGAAACCACGTATATATTGATCGGTTCGTACGACCACTATCGTCGCATCTTTACCGACGGACGCGACTGGCCCAAGGAAATCGAGCCGACCTTCGCAGGCTACTCGATCGGCAGGTGGATCGACGAAGACTCGGACGGCCGTTATGACGTGCTCGAGGTGGAGACGCGCGGCTTCAAGGGACCTCGCGCGTACGACGAAGCCGGGCTTCCCCTGCACTTCGACAATCAATCGATCTTCAAGGAGCGCATCTATCGCGACAAGGCCGATCCCAAAATCCTCCACGACGAAATGACCACGATCGACCATGCTTTGACGCGTCCCTGGACGGTCGACAAGAAGTACGTGCTCAACCCGGATCCGCGTCCGATCTGGCCGGAATATTACATCACCGAGGGCAACGGGCAGGTCGCCATCGGTGGAGAGAACTATTTCCTGAGCTCGGACGGGCTTCTGATGCCGGCCAAGAAGAATCAGGCGCCACCCGATTTGAGATATTTCAAGCAAACGCAGAAGTGACGACCGTGTTTTTATGCCGCGGGACCTCGAGCCGGTCCCCGGTCCCCGGTCGCGGTTCGGACAAAGTGATCGCAACCTGTCGATGTCGGGTCGGCGTGCTTCGAGGCGTAGCGCGCGGTCACCCTTGGCGCTGCCGTTTTCGATGGCCGCTGGCCCTACCAAGTAGTAAAGCTTGCTCCATTGGAGCACGCCATGCCTGATATCCAGAAAGTCAGCGTCGCCTTGACCGGGGAACAACTCGCCACCCTCAAGGCCGCCGTTGAAAGCGGCGAATACGCGACCACAAGCGAGATCGTCCGCGAAGCCATCCGCGATTGGCAGTTCAAACGCGAACTTCGCCGGGAGGACGTCAACCGCCTCCGGCAACTCTGGGATGAGGGCAAGGCCAGCGGGCCGTCAGCCCCGCTCGATTTCGAAGGGCCGTACCTCATTCTTTTTGAAACGCACCCCGATACTGACGACGGGCCAATGGATCGGGTCGAGATCATCCGCGTCGTGGACGGCCGTCGTGACTTGACGAACCTGTTCTAGGCCGACAATTCCCGGCCACGCTTTGTCAGTCTTGCCAGAGCGCTACCGCTTCGGCTTGAAGCAAACGGCGCTCTGGATGCTTTGATCGCTGATCCGATCCGAAAGGTCTGCGGGCCTGCCGATGTCCCGGGCCTAGAAAGTCACCAGCGGATTGACCGGCGATCCGGTGCCGCCTTCCACCGGCAGCGGCGCGAAGGTGATCATGAACTCGTACCGGTTCAACCGCCGCGCCGTCGCGGCCAGTTCCTCCAGATCGAGGCACTCCACGATGTTGATGCCCATCCAGTTCAGCACCGCCACGTGGATCGGGTTGCGCATGCCTTCCCAGCCCGGCCTCGGATTCCAGTCGATGTTGAAGTCGTGGCCGATGAAGGCCGGCAGCCGCTCGTGCATCCACGGAATCGTGTCGGGGTAATAGCCGGCCACCTGGCCGGTCCACGGACCGAGCGCCGCGCGTCGCTTCCAGCGGCCGATGTAGAGCAGCGGGATGTCGCCGGGGCCGATCTTCACGCCGGACTTCTTTTCCCACGCTTCGAGATCGGCGCGCGTGATCGGCACGGTGGGGTCGACCCAGTCGACGCCCTTCAGTTGCGCGATGTCGTAGAGGACGGCACGCGTGGTGACGCCGCCCTTCCAGTTCATCACGCTGCCCTTGATGCATCCGCTCTCGGTGGTCACGTTGTCCTTGACCGGGACGCCGTTGTACATCTGCCCGTTCTCGAAGAAGTGGCACCAGGTGTCGATGTGGGCGACCGTCTGGCCGTGGTAGCTGACCTGGTAATTGTCGGTCGTGCCACCCTCGGTGATCGCATTCGTGACGCGATGAAAGATGCCGGGTGCGCCGACGTCCGCGGCGACCGTCTGCGGTTCGGCGTGCGCGAGCGACACCACGATCCCGTCTTTTACGAGCTTCACCGCGCTGGCGACCTTCTCCGGCGTGATGAAGCTCGTCGTACCGTTGGACTCCTGTCCCAACGGCGCCCACCTGCCCCAGGTCTTGAACTCCGTCCGCCACTTCTCGTACTGGGCGCGCAGCGCCGCCGTATCCGCGGCCGGCGCGGGCGCCTGCGCGGCCGGCGCCGGCTGGCTCTGGGCTGCGCCAATCAAGCCGGCCATGACCAGGCCAGTACATACCGAGACGGATGCCAGACGATTTCGCATGTGCGGTCCTCCACTTCTTTCCAAAAGTTTTCAACCCGGGATGCCATTTTGGGCGGCCAGGAATCCTCGCATGATACACGCGCGGGCGGGTGCGACGATACCATGCGGCCACCATGCGGCCCTTGCCGGGACAGGCAGGGCGATCCGCGCTCGGCACAGCGTTTCGCGAAACCAGGCGGAGGTGCGCCGAGGCCGCGCGAGCGCCGCCAAATATCGTGAGATTTGGCCGGTGCGCGGTGCTACGCTGCAGCGAGGCGCCCCGAGCAAAAGCTGGTCGATGGGAGGATGGTCGCATGCGCGCTGCCCGGATGGCAATTCTGCTCCTCGGCCTCGCCTGCGCGCTGAGTGCGCCCGCCGCCAGCGCCGACAAATATCCGAGCCGGCCGGTTCGTCTGATCGCCGGCTTCCCGGCCGGCGGCGCGGTCGACATCACCGCCCGTGTCATGGCGGACTGGTTCTCCGCCGACCTCGGCCAGCAGTTCGTGGTCGAGAACCGCGGCGGTTCCGGCGGCAATATCGGCGCCGCCGCGGTGGTGAATTCACCGCCCGACGGCTATACCATTCTGTTCGACGCCCCCAACAACGCCATCAGCACGTCGCTCTACAAGAAGCTGCCGTTCGATTTCATTCGCGACACCGTCCCGGTCGCCGGGGTCATGCGGCTCACCAACATCATGGTGATACCGCCGTCGATGCCGATCAAGACGGTTGCGGAGTTCATCGCCTATGGCAAGGCCAATCCCGGCAAGATCAGCTTTGCCTCGTCGGGCAACGGCACCTCCGTTCATCTGTCGGGGGAGCTGTTCAAGTCGATGACCGGAATCGACATGGTCCACGTGCCGTACCGCGGCGCTTCGGGGGCCTATCCGGACCTCATGACCGCCAAGGTCCATGTCCTGTTCGACAATCTGCCGGGCTCGATCGAGTTCGTTCGCAGCGGTCAATTGCGCGCGCTCGGAGTGACCGTCGCAACCCGCTGGCCGGCGCTGCCGAACCTGCCGGCGATCGCCGAAACGGTGCCCGGCTACGAGGCCAGCGTATGGTACGGAATCTCGGCACCGAAGGGTACGCCGCCAGACATCGTGGCGACGCTGAACAGGTCGGTCGCCGCCGCGCTCGCCGATGCGAAAATGGTGGCGAAGCTGGCCGACCTCGGCGGCGTCCCGATGCCGATGGCACCCCAGGAGTTCGGCAAGCTCATCGCCACTGAAACGGAGAAATGGGCGAAGGTGGTGAAGGCGGCGAATCTTTCGGTCGATTGAGCCGAACTTCCATTGAAGGAAAGCTGGAACAGCGGGCGCGGACGACGCTCCGATTCGATCCTCGCTCGTTGTCGAGAGCGCTCGCGGAGCTTCGGGTGGCTCTGTCGTCACATCAATCCGAACTTCGCGCCGGCGTGAAGGAATCGCTGCGGATCGACCGCTTCGCCGTCGATGCGGGTCTCGTAATGCAGGTGCGGCCCGGTCGAGCGTCCGGTCGAGCCGAGCCGGCCGACGGTTTGCCCCGCCTTCAAGGTCTGGCCCACCTTGACCTCGATTTCGGACAGATGGCCGTAGCGGGTCGACAGGCCGTTGCCATGGTCGACCTCGACCAAGCGGCCATAGCCGCCGCTCCAGCCCGCCGAGGTGACGGTGCCCCCCGCGGTGACCCGGATCGGTTCGCCGGTGTCGCCGCGGAAGTCCAATCCGGTGTGCATCGCCGGCCGCCCGAGGAACGGATCGATCCGCACCCCGAAGCTCGATGAGGTGTCGATTTCGCCTTCGACCGGCTTGCGCAGGGGCACCGCGACCATGGTGGTGGTCAGGCGTTCGAGTTGGGCGCGCGCCACATTGATGCGATAGACCTGCTTTTCGAACGGGCCGGCATTGGGCGTCAGGCGGTAGGAGACGAACGGTCCGCCCGCCGCCGCATTGGCGTGCTTGGCGGCGTCGATGCCGACATCCGCGAGCACGGCGCGCATGCGCCGCGCCTTGGACTCGTAGTTCTCTTCGAGCGAGGCGAGCGTGTTGACCTGGCGGCCCTCGACCCGGTCGAGCGATTCCTGGAGCCGCGTCAGGACCGCTTCGACATTGCCGGGCCGGGGCGCCCGGGGAACCGAGGCGAGGGTAAATCCGCCGGCGTCCGCCCGCACGTCGCGGGCAGCAGGCGCGCTCAGGGCGGGCACCGTGATCGGTGACGGCTTCGGCGCGCCGGCGGCGGGTTGCCCGGCGGTGCGCGGTGGGCGCAGCGAGCCCGTGGTGGAGGGGTCGGAGACCGTCCCCATCGCGGTGGCACGCTGTTCGAGCATCGACTGCCGGTGGACGATCTGGTCGAGCTTCTGCTCGAGTTGCTCCTGGTCGAGCAGTTGCCGGCTCGTCACCCGGTCCACCTGGGCGCGCATTTCGGCGATGCGGTCCTCGTAGGCGAACTGCATTTCGGCCTGGCGCGCGATCATGCGGGCGAGCACGTCGTCCTGGAATGCGAAATAGGTGGCGGTGACGATGCTCCAGCCGGCCATGATCACGAGGGTTCCGACCACCGTCCAGAACGCCACCGGGCCGATCCGGAACTGGCGGCCGCCATGTCCGAGCGTAAAGACGCGGCGCTCCCGCGGTCGACGTCTGCCCCCTCGGGGCGGCTTCGTCTCGGGGTCGCGCGGCCGATCGCCTGCGGCCGGATGCTCGCCGCGGCGGGGATGATGATGTGTTTGGCGTCGGTGATGACGGTGATGATCCTCTTGGGCGGGATCACGGCGGTCATCGACGGCGTGAGGACGGGCAGACCCAGACGACATGTACGCTCCGGCGCCGGTTCTGTTGCGCCGAACCGGCGAGGTCCAAGTGGACCACGTCGTGGTTAATTTTCTGAAAATGGTGACGGGATCGTTGCCGAGGACCTCGCAATTCGCGTTCTTTCGTCAATGCTTTGCTGACGAACCCCATCACCTGCCCGTGCTCACAGCGCCGTCGCCCCCGCCAGTACCTCCTCGGCATGGCCCGCGATCTTGACCTTCCTCCAGATGCGGGCGACGCGGCCATCGGCTCCGATTAGCACGGTGGTTCGCGCAATGCCCATATAGGTCTTCCCGTACATGGATTTTTCGCCCCAGACCCCGTAGGATTGCAGCATCGCGTGGGACTCGTCGGACGCGAGGGGGGTGGCGAGCCGATGCTTGGTCTTGAAGGCATCCTGTTTCTTGACCGGGTCGGCAGACACGCCGACCACGGCGATGCCCGCCTTGGCGAAGGCCGGACTCAACCGGGAAAAGTCCTTGGCCTCGATGGTGCAGCCCGGCGTATCCGCCTTGGGATAGAAGAACAGCACGAGCTTCCTGTTCTTGAAATCGGCGAGCGAAATGGCGCCGCCGCCATCCCGCGCCAGGCGGAAATCCGGGGCAGCGGCGCCCTCGACCAGTGTTTCAGCCATGTGCCTTCCTTTCGTCGTTTTCGGTCGTTTTGGTCATCGGTTCCATGCTATGCTGGGGTGTGGGTTAACGCGTTGCGGACAAGCTCTTCATCATCGGGGCGATTCGCCTTGATGGGCAAGGCGTCGGCAAGCGGATAGGGGACGTCCGATAGGGCATGGCGGCGGAGACGAAAAGACCTAAGCTCGGGGCCTTGCACAGCGTGGAGGCGGGCCTGCACATGCATAAGCGTGCGCAGGCCAAGCGCGCGGCTGCCGCCGGCGAGCGTGACCCTGAAGCGCTTCGCGGCCATCCGCTGTGCCCGGTCTATTTGCCCCGCCCGACTCAATTGAGCGCGACGCCATGGTGGTGGAATTTCCATGGCCGCACCGCTGCGTGGCTCTTCGGCATGTTGCGGCAGCGCTGGGTGCGCCGCGTCGGCCTCGGCGTGGCGGGCGCCTTCGTCGTGTTTCTGCTGGTCGGTGCCACGTTGTGGTGGCGCCTGGCGAGCGGCCCGATTTCCCTCGACATGGTCACGCCGTGGCTGACGGCGGCAATTGCCGAAAATATCGGCAACCAGTTCCGCATCGAGGTTGGCGGCACGGTGCTGGAGCGCGACGAGCATGGCCGGGCCGCCATGCGCATCCGCGACATCAAGGTGCGCGATCGCGACGGCACGCTGATCGCCAGCGCGCCGAAGGCCGAGGTCGGATTCTCGAGTTCCAGCCTGTTCAGCGGCAGTCCACGCGCCGAACGGCTCAATCTGGTTGGGGCCGAACTCGCGATCCGAGTCGGGTCGGACGGCAGGGTTTCGGTTTCGACGGGGTCCGAACAGCGGCCCCTGGCAACCACCATGACGCTTGCGTCGGCGGGGTCGCGCCCGCCGGCGATGCCGGCCGCCGGTCCCGCCAGCGGCGCCGACAAGCGCAGCCTGCAGGAGGGTTTTGTGGCCTTCCTCGCCTGGCTCGACAGTCTCGGCGCGCTCGGGCTCGACGGCGGCGACCTCGCCGAGATCGGCCTCAAGAGCGGCAACCTGGTCGTCGACGATATGCGCAACGGCCATCAGTCGAAGTTCGAGAACATTCATTTGAGCTTGACCCGCCCGCATGCCGGCGAGCTCGATTTCCGGCTTGGCTCGGAGGACACGACGCGCCCATGGCTGGTCGAGGCCTCGGTGAAGCCCGCGGGTGGTGGCGCCCGCGCGGTGAACCTCGACGCACGCAGCATATCGCTGCGCGATCTGTTGCTGGCGCTTCGGGTCGATGGCGGGAAGGTGGACGCCGAGGGCACGATCACGGCGACGTTGCGAGGCGAGTTCGCCGCCGACGGAACCCCGCAGGTCGCGGCCGGACGCCTGCTGATGGTCAGGGGCGGCATTACCGATCCGAACAGCCCGGAGTCGCGGATTCCAATCGACCGCGCGGAGCTGACGCTCGATTGGAACAGCGCCCAGCATGCGCTCACCATGCCGTTCCAGCTGGTGTCGGGCGGCGCACGCTTTACCCTCATCGCCCACGCCGAGGCGCCGCGCGATCCGGCGGGAAGCTGGGCGCTCGGCCTGACCGGAGGCTCGGTTGTTCTGTCGCCGTCGAAGGCGGACGAGGAACCGGTACTGCTCAACCGCATCATCATCCGCGGCCGGCTCGATCCGGCGGCACAGCGGCTCAACATCGAGCAGGCCGAGGCATCGGGCAAAGGCATCGGGATCGCCATGTCCGGCAATCTCGATTTTTCCACGCCCGACCCGCGGCTCGCGATCGGTTTGGCGACCCGCAACATATCGTTCGCCGCGTTCAAGCAGCTGTGGCCGCCCTTCATCAATCCGCCGGTGCGAACATGGGTGATGGAGCGCGTTTCCGGCGGGGTCATCGAGCAGGGCGAGATCGCGACCAACGCGCCGATGTCGACACTGCGCAATGGCGGGCCGCCGGTGCCGGACGACGGCTTGTCGATCCAAATCGTGACGAGCGGAACCACGGTGCATCCGTTCGACAATTTGCCCGATATCCGCGACGCCGACCTCGTCACCCGAATCAAGGGCCGCAGCGCCACCGTCACGCTCGGCCACGGCAATGTGGAGATGCCCTCGGGCCGGCGCCTGACCATGGCGAACGGCGTGTTCGAGGTGCCGGAAACCTTGGGCGAGCATCCGCCTGCGCGGGTGCGGGCGCGGATCGAAGGGCCGGTCGCAGCCGGTCTCGACCTGCTGAGCATGGACCGGCTCAAGGATACCGTCGGAGTGCAGCTCGACCCCGCCACCAGCCGCGGCAACATTCTCGCCACGCTCAATATGTCGCTGCCGCTCGGCGAAGAGATCAAGGACGGCACCATCACCTATGCGATCAATGCCGACATCGTGAACTTCGCGGCCGACCGTTTCCTGATGTCGCAGAAGGTCGAGGCGCAGATCCTGCGGGCCTTCGCCAACAACCAGGGCTACCAGATCAAAGGCGACATGCGTATCGGCGGCGTTCCCGCGTCCGCCGAGATGCGTCGCAGCAAGGGCGATTCCGACGCCGAGATCAAGCTGCAGGCGACGCTGGACGATGCGGCGCGCAATCGCCTCGGCTGGGAGACCGCGGGTAGCCTGATCGGCCCGGTCGGGCTCAAGGTGGGCGGGCGCATCGGCCTCGGCGGACGATCAGGACAACCGGATCGCGGTCGAGGCGGACTTTACCGCAGCCAGGATCGAAAACCTGCTTCCGGGCTGGAACAAGCCGACGAACCGGCCGGCGCGGGCAAGTTTTACCTACGCGGGAAAAGGCAAGACGGGCCGCTTCGAGGACATCGTGTTCGACGGCGGCGGGGCGACGGTCCGGGGCAGCGCCGAAACCGATGCCAATGGCGACCTGCTCACCGCCAATTTTCCGGTCTTCGGACTGTCCGATGGCGACAAGGCCACGCTGCGGATCGAGCGGACGCCGGACAACCTCTACAAGGCGACCATTCGCGGCGACGTCTATGACGGCCGCGGCTTCGTCAGGACCTCCATGTCGGGTTCGAATGCCAATTCCAAGCCGCGCAAGGCGGGGATCGACTTCGAGCTCGACGCCAAGCTGGGGACGCTGATGGGCCTCAAGGGCGAGGCCTTGCGCAACGTCGATCTGCGCATGTCGCGGCGCGGCGGCACGCTGCGCAGCCTCGCGCTCAATGCCAGGATCGGCGGCGACGGCGCCCTCACCGGCGAGATGCGGGGACGCCCCGGCGAGCGCCAGCTGGTCTACATCGAGTCGACCGATGCCGGGGCGCTGTTCCGGTTCACCGACGTCTATTCGCGCATGGTCGGCGGGCAGATGTGGATCGCGATGGACCCGCCGAACGCCGACGGCATCGCGCAGGACGGCCTCCTCAATGTCAGCGAGTTCGCGGTACGGGGCGAGGCGGCGCTCGATCGCATCGTCGCCGGCGCGCCCGACGGCGCCGGCAACGGCGTCCAGTTCTCCCGCATGCGGGTCGGCTTCACCCGCGCGCCCGGCAAGATGTCGATCCATGAAGGGCTGGTCAGCGGTCCCGCGGTCGGCGCGACCATCGACGGGGTGATGGACTACGCCAACAACGATCTGCACATGCGCGGCACCTTCGTGCCGCTCTACGGGCTCAACAGCGCGTTCGGCGAAATCCCCATCGTCGGCTTCCTGCTCGGCGGCAAGGAGGGCCTGATCGGCAGCATGACCTACGAGGTGGTCGGCTCGCCCGGCGCGCCGGTGCTGCACGTCAATCCGATCTCGATGGTGGCCCCGGGCTTCGTGCGCAAGTTCCTGGAATTCCCGAGCAGCCGGTCCGGCGACCGGTTCCCGGATCCGTGGCCCGATCCGCGGTATGGACGGGGCGGCGCTCGCGCTGCTGGACGGTTGGTCCGAATTAAATGCACTGTCACCGTAATTTGCAATTCGATGTCAATTAGGTGCACTGTCACCGTAATTCGCTAGGACTTCTCTGCAACGGCGTTCCGAAACAAATGTAATTGCCGTCCAGATCAGCGACAACGCAGTTCCGCATCCCCCAGGGACGGTCGTGCGGCGGCTTGAGGATGAGGGCGTTTCGGCCGCACAATTCCTGATACAGTTCGTCGACATCGTCGAGGAACACGTTGAGGCCGGTTTGGCCGACTTGACAGCTTGTATTGGCAGCCGCTTCCAGATGGACGGCTATATTATCGCGGGAGACGCCAGCATAATTGGGTGGCTCGCCATATAAAAACTCAATCTTGAAGCCAAGGGCATCGCGGAAATACGCCGAACTCTCCTCGACGTTCTTCACGACGAATATAGTCGCCGCCTCATCGAGAACAGTGGCTGCGGTACCCGCCATCGAATCCTCCCGATGATGTGCGATCTCAAGTAGCAGGTCTTTCACTTGCTTGCCATCGATCGCATCCATCGACCGTTTGACGGACCGACAAATTGTCAGAGCACCCACGCGGAGATTACGGTGACAAAATTACGAAGACTGCTTCGATGGCCGCGCATATGGGCGAGCGGGGAGGCCGCGCCCGCAGCGAAGCGAAACGCATCGCAAGCCGCGAAAACGGCAAGCTCGGCGGCCGGCCCCGCAAAGTCGTGCGGGGCTGAGCTTCGCTACACCGGCCGCAGCAGCACGTGGCGCTTCTTGCCGAGCGACAGCTTGATCACGCCTTCGCGCGGTGAGATCGCCCGGCGTCAGCACCGCCTTGTCGTCGGTCACGGTGATGTCGTTGACCTTGAGGCCGGCGGCCTTGATCTGGCGGCGCGCCTCGCCGTTGGAGGCGACGAGCTGTGCCTTCTCGGCGAAGGCGGTGAGCACGCCGAGGCCCGCTTCGAGCTCGACCCGCGCGATGTCGACGGTCGGCAGGCTCGCGGCCAGCGTGCCTTCCTCGAAGGTCTGGCGCGCGGTGCCCGCGGCCGCTTCCGCCGCCGCGCGGCCGTGGACGAGCGCGGTCGCCTCGGTGGCGAGCACCTTCTTGGCCTCGTTGATGTCGGCGCCGCGCAGCTGTCGCCAGCCGCTCGATCTCGTCGAGCGGCAGCACCGTGAACAGCTTGAGGAAGCGCACGACGTCGCCGTCCTCGGTGTTGCGCCAGTACTGCCAGTAGTCGTACGGGCTCACCATGTCGGGATCGAGCCACACCGCGCCGGCGGCGGTCTTGCCCATCTTGGCGCCCGACGACGTCGTGAGCAGCGGCGTGGTGAGCGCGAACAGCTGGGCGTTCGCCATGCGGCGGCCGAGGTCGATGCCGCTGACGATGTTGCCCCACTGGTCGGAGCCGCCCATCTGCAGCACGCAGCCCTCGCGCCGGTAGCAGCTCGACGAAGTCGTAGGCCTGGAGGATCATGTAGTTGAACTCCAGGAACGACAGCTCCTGCTGGCGGTCGAGCCGCAGCTTGACGGAGTCGAAGGCGAGCATGCGGTTGACCGAGAAGTGGCGTCCGACGTCGCGCAGGAAATCGATGTAGTTGAGGCCGTTGAGCCAGTCGGCATTGTTCGCCATCACGGCATCGCCGGGCGCCGCGCCGAAGCGCAGGAACTTCGCGAACACGGCGCGGATGCCGGCGAGGTTCTTGGCGATGTCCTCGTCGGTCAGGAGCCGCCGGCTCTCGTCCTTGCCGGAGGGATCGCCGACCCTGGTGGTGCCGCCGCCCATCAGCGCGATCGGACGCCCTCCGGTCTGCTGGAGCCAGTACAGCATCATGATCGGGATCAGCGAGCCGGCATGGAGCGAGGGCGCGGTGCAGTCGAAGCCGATATAGGCGGTGAGCCCCGGACGCTGCGCCAGGGCGTCGAGCGCATCGGGCTCCGAAATCTGGTGGACGAAGCCGCGGCTCGACAGCACATTGAGAAAATCGGACTTGAACGTCGTCATCCGGCGGCTCGCTCGCCCCGCCTTGCGGGACGTTCCCGTTTCAGGCCGGGTGGTGTATCAGGTCCGGTGTCGGATTCAACCGGGGAGGTGGCGATGCTGCAGGCGATCGGGCTGATGAGCGGGACCTCGCTCGACGGCGTCGATATCGCCGCCATCAGCACCGACGGCGAACGGATCGCCGCCCTCGGTCCGCGCGGCTACCGCCCCTATGCCGAGGCCGAGCGCGCGCTGCTGCGCCAGGCGCTGTCCGATGCGGCCTGCCTGAGCGACCGCACCGCGCGGCCGGGTTCGCTCGCGGCCGCCGAGCGCCTCGTCACCCAGGCCCATGGCGAGGCGGTCGCCGGCTTTCTCGCCGAGCACCGCATCGCGGCCGACATCATCGGGTTTCACGGCCAGACGGTGCTGCACCGGCCCGAGCGCGGGCTGACCGTCCAGATCGGCGCCGGCGACGCGCTGGCGCGCCTGACCGGGATCCCCGTCGCCTATGACTTTCGCGCCGCCGACATGGCTGCCGGCGGGCAGGGGGCGCCGCTGGTGCCGGTGTTCCACCGCGCGCTCGCCGCCGGCCTCGGCCGGCCGCTGATGATCGTCAACATCGGCGGGGTCGCCAACATCACCTGGCTCGGCAGGGAGGAGGATGGCGAGGATCCGATCGCCTGCGACACCGGGCCGGGCAACGCCTTGATCGACGATTTCGTGCGTGCGCGCACCGCCGCGCCCTTCGATGCCGGCGGCGAAATGGCGGCGGCGGGCACCATCGATCGCGCCTGGCTGGCGCGCGCCCTGGGCGATCCGTTCTTTGCGATGCCGCCGCCGAAATCGCTCGATCGCAATGCCTTCGCATCCTTTGCTCGAGGTCTGGATGAGCTGTCCGTGGCCGACGGCGCGGCGACGCTGACGGCCTTCACCGCCGCCGCCATCGCCCGGATCGTGCCGCTGCTGCCGCAACCGCCGCGGCGCGTCATCGTCGCCGGCGGCGGCGCGCGCAATCGCACGCTGATGGGGATGCTCGCCGCGCGGCTGGCGCCGGCCGCGGTGGAGACCGCGGAAGCGGCGGGCTGGTCGGCCGATGCGCTGGAGGCCCAGGCCTTCGCGTTTCTCGCCGCGCGCCACCTGCGCGGCCTGCCCATCACCTTTCCCGGCACCACCGGCGTGGCGCGCGCCATGACCGGCGGCGTGATGGCGAAGCCGGCGGCCGCGTGATGCTGCATTTCGCCTACGGCTCGAACATGGACTGCGGCCTGATGCGGCGGCGTTGTCCGGGTGCGCGGCTGGTCGGCGGCGCGGTGCTGCGGGATCATCGCTTCGTCATCACCAAGGACGGCTATGCCTCCGTCGTGGCCGCGCCGCGGCGCCCGCGTGCACGGCCTGTTGTGGCGCCTGACCATGCGCGACCTCGCCGCGCTCAACGCCTATGAGAACATCGATGGCGGGCTCTATCGCGCGGCGAGCCTCACGGTGCAGGCGCAAGGGCGCGCGGTGCGGGCGCTCGTTTATCTCGGCCGCAGCGGCGTTTCCGGCCGGCCGCGGCTGGGCTATATGGAGCTGGTCGCGGCGGCGGCGCGCGAGGCAGCGCTCCCGGCGGATTATGTCGCAAATCTCGAACGCATTCGAAACGCATCTGAGACGTGCCGTCGCGGCCTGCCGTCGCACCGATGGAGAGACGCATGACCAGCGAAGAGCGTGAGATCAAGCGCCTGATGATCCGGGGGACCGTCCAGAAGATCGGGTTTCGCGTCTGGGTCGAGCGCGAGGCCCTGGCGCTCGGGCTCAAGGGCTGGGTGCGCAACCGCCGCGACGGCGCGGTCGAGGTGCTGGTCGGCGGGCCCGCGCCCGGGGTGGCGGCGCTGATCGACCGCTGCTGGAAGGGCCCGCCGCTGTCCAAGGTGGAATCGGTCGAGGTCCATGACGCGACCGTGCTCGATCTCGGCCATCGCCGGCCGCTGGAAAATTTTTCCCTGCTGGAGACGGAGTAGCGGGGCCGCACTTCGCCTTCAGGACGGATCGCCGCGCACCGGCCCGAACACGGCGTCGAATTCGCGCCGCAGCGCCGCGTCGACCTGCGGGAGCGTCGCGGCGCGGCCGAGGTCGCGCAGGCTGGTGACGCGAAAGCGCGGCTCGGCGACCCCGCAAGGGACGATGCCGGCGAAGTGGGAGAGGTCGGGATCGACGTTGAGGCTGACGCCGTGCAGGCTGACCCAGCGGCGCACCCGGATGCCGATGGCGGCGATCTTGTCCTCGTGTCCGGCGCCGCGATCCGGCCGGCGCACCCAGACGCCGACCCGGTCTTCCCGGCGTTCGCCGGCGACATCGAAGGCGGCAAGGGTGCGGATGAGCCATTCCTCGAGGCTCGCCACGAAGCGGCGCACGTCGGCGCCGCGCCGCCTGAGGTCGAGCATCACATAGGCGACGCGCTGGCCGGGCCCGTGATAGGTCAACTGGCCGCCGCGGCCGGCGGCGAATACCGGAAAGCGCCGGTCCAGCACATGCTCCGGCCGCGCGCTGGTTCCGGCGGTGTAGAGCGGCGGATGCTCGAGCAGCCAGACCAGTTCGGCGGCCTCGCCGGCCGCGACCGCCGCCGCCCGCGCCTCCATCTCCGCGAGCGCCTCCGGGTAGGGCACCAGGCCCGCCGCCACCCGCCACGCCACCGGCGGCCCGGCCGGCCGGGCGCTCGATGCCGCAATGATGGCGCGCGTGGCGGTCACTCGACCGTGCCTGTTCGTTCGTCGCCGGCCCGGTTCCGGCGGGAGCCGGACCCGGGGGCCGTACTGCCTATATCGGGGCCGCAACGCACCGTGTCCATGGCAAGCCGGAAACGTGACGAAGCGGGTAACGCGACGCCGGCGGGCGCGCCGAGCAATGGGCCGTCGCAGTCCGCGCGAGGCCGGCGAGGGCCGAACGGTCTCCGCGAGCGCCCTTGTACCGGCATGGCCGATTTGTTACATCCTGCGCCGTTGCCTCGATGCCTGGGCCTCATGGCCCGGCGTCATTCCCAATGCGGTCGTGGCGGAACTGGTAGACGCGCTAGCTTGAGGTGCTAGTGGGGCAACTCGTGGAGGTTCGAGTCCTCTCGACCGCACCAGGTAAATTATATAAGTGCTTGAAATGGCTTATATTTTTCGATTGTATCCCGCACCTCGGAATGGGATCGACGACAGTTGCCCCGCGCGTGCTTACCTGGCCCTGGAGCAGGATGGCGAGGCTGTTTTGGGGTTCGTCGCGGCGTAGCGATGGCCCGGGGCCCTGGGTGGCGTCGACATGATCGGCTTTCTCATCTGCGCCTCCCGCCCGACGCGGATTACACTTATGAAGAGGCCCGCGCCGAACCTGAAGGTGAAGGTTTGGTGCGTTCGACGAAGACGGATGCCCTAGCAGCCTGTCGGACTTAAGCAATAACCCATTGATTTCCTTCAAGTTGCGTATTTTACCGCCAGTAAAAAGGTCAAGCAATATCAACGAGTTGGAGTTTTGATAAATCATAGTTGCGCCGAAATCCAGGAGGTACAATCACACTCATTCCATTTGTCTGGGGGTTATTCTTGGCAATACTGGGAGGATACAGCTTTCGCCCTTGCCGGACGGGCCTCCAACGCACACGGTGCCGGATTTCTGAAATCCGCGCGGGATTGCGGAGTGGAGCCAGCTCTTCTGCCACCGGCGACCAGCGGGCAGATCGTTGTTCTCGCCGACTGGCTGCAGCACAAGGATCTGAAAAAAGAGCTGATTGATCCGACACTTGAGCACAACATCATCGCCCAACTTGCCGTCGCGTTTGCCGGCGATCCTGGTGTTTTCCAACCAGCTGTCTTGCAAGCAATCCAGCGGTGGTGGACGCCTTCACCGAAAACCGAGAAGCCGCTGGCGTCGCTGTTCGACCGATTGCTTCCGGCACAAATCTACGTGCCGACTCGCAAGCCGGCAGATTTCACAAAAATCGCGGAGGTATTTAACGCGTGCGAAGATATGGGGATCGTTTTCAACGCCTATAATTTCACCATAGGTGAAGCCGTCCTGTACGGCAATAAAAGGGCCGATGAGTTGTGGGACAAATCCAAAGCGATCAAAGACGCGACCCCTTCTGCCGGGATTTGCCAGGGTGCCCCGCAAGGGAGAGGAGCTCGGGCTCCAAAAGATCACAGCGAAGGCGCTGTCAAGTTGGCGCTCTGGCTATCGCTATACGGCTTCGAACATCCTCCGCAACCGCACTTGATGGATGGCGCGTATCTTCGCGCCTGTATCGTCTCGGAGCTTCACAAATTCCATCGGATCTTCGTCGCTCGCCCGCTTCCTCCTGGTTGGGGCGATCACCCGCCGAGGAACTGGTTCGAAGTTCAGGACTGGCAGATGGAAATGTGGTTTTCGGTGGGCTACAAGGCCGAAGTCGATACGCTGCTGCAAATCAACGGCCTGATAGCGGACAAGCATCTTGACCCTAAGAAGTTCCACCCGGTGAAGCTGATCGAGATCTCACCAACACGGCCAGCGGGATACTTCCACTATTTCATTGAACGCGAAGCGGTCTTTGACTGGGCGTACGAGAAATCCATCGCGGCGTTCAAGGCGGAGAAGGTCTGCCAAGAGGCGCCCACTTCTCCTCAAACGAACTAGAGGGACATCGATTGAACGGCGTCACTGCTCATGCGCAAGTTCGTTTCCGAAGAGCCGACATCGACCGTTTGGGTCTGTGAGGTTTATCTGAGATGGTCCACGTTAAGCCAGGGCACGTATGGATAGTGCCCGTTGGTGCCGGCGAACTTCGGCGTAGCGTCCGTCACCAGGGCCCGGGCCTACTAAGGCGATCTCCACTGTCAGACGGTTGCCATGCGACGGCAAGGGCGGCAGGCCGCAATGCTCGATCACTGAATTTCTGAACAAGAGCCACTTGCCCGGCGGGCCTTGAAACGTTCGGATCACCCGAAGTTGCCGGCGACATCCTGCGCGGCGCCGATGAGATCGCCCATTCCTGTTCGGGTCAAAGACATACCGGCGGCGCGTATACAATCTCGTTGGACGTAAGCAGCTCCCGATATTCCGGATGGGTCCCAGCATTTGCGCGCGCAAAAGCGTTCCAAAGCCGCCGCGTATGCCGACCGGCTTCGATAGGCGCCGCCCAGGTGCGCGCGATGAAGGCTGGGGCTCGGGGCTTCCGAGATCGCGAAGGCCCTCAAGATCGGCCGGGCGTCGGTCTATCGAGTGCCGGGTTGATGCGGCGACATCGTTCGCCGGGGCATGCGAGCATCGGCCGCTGGGGGCGTTTCTCCGGCCCCACTCTTCGTGAGCATCAACCCGACATAGACTGCCGCGGACGCTAGCGCAGCCATCAATCCCATTGTAATCACGCACATCGTAGAATCCTCCCGAGAGCTAAAATAAAGGTCGTTGTGCGTTGTCGGGCCACAGCCGGGGGGTGTGACCGGTCAATCGAAACGGCATGGTTAGCGAAGCCGTAACGATTGCCTGCGATCATGGCACATCGGTAGCGCGCTCGGTCTCATTCGCCAAGCGCAGACCCCGGCCCCGTGTTGCGTCTCGGGCCGGGGCCGCCCTCCGGTCGCGTCCCGGTGACCATGGCCCGGTCGGCCTTGGCCGCCTCGACGAGGGCCTCGACCTCCCCGGGTCAGGTGCTCCCGGGTCCGACGCTCGGCTCGGACGCCTCATCGGAGCAACTGTTCGATTAACTTCAGTTGGCGCGACCAGCTTGAGGTGCGACTTTTTCATGGAAAACGGCCCTCCCCGGATTGTGACTGTTCGCAATTGCCGCAAACTACCGAACAGTCCACAAGCGGGAAAACGGGGGTAAGTCAAACTGCCGCGCCGGCAGGCCCATCGCGCCCTTCCACGGACCACACTGCACTGGATGCCAAGCCGATACTATCGACTTGCGCTGGATTGTCCTGGCCAAGCGGTATCGATTGGCAGCGCTGGGTTGGACGTGATCTTGAGACTTCGCGCAATGGTGGTAGCTGTAATCTCCATCTCGATTGAGAACGTGCTCACCCATCCAAAAGATGATCTGCAGAGTGCATTTCTCGCAGTTGATGTTGGGGAGGCGAAGGTCGGCCTCATGAAATGACCCGGCGCTGGACGTTCGGTGTGGACGAACAGCCCATCCGCCAGCACCGGTGCCTTCGGGTTCGGATCGATCTTCGCAGAGACCGACAGGGGACCACGTGGGCTTGCTCGCGTGGTGGTTTCCGGGTCGGGGGGGAGTTCGGAGATTGAGTTCACTGCCAAGGCCGCTCGATAGTGGCCCGGGTGGAAGACCGTTTCGCGAGATCTTGATGTGGAGCATGTCGCCACCGCGCGCTTCGGTAATCGCGTTGCTGGGGGTTCCCTGATCCTCCGATGTACCGCCGCACGGAGCGGCCTTCTGCGGATCGCCGCGGTTGTTCTGGACCAACAAATTCGCTGGTTCCTCCAGAAAAAAATGTGAAGAGGCGGCAAACGGCGCCAGCAAAGCAACTGCGCCGATGGCGAAAGATGCGTAATTTCTCATTTTGGAAGCCCTCCAAGCTTGCCTTCTGGTGCGACATTATATCATCCAATCGGATGAGGTGGTTCATGAGGTAGCAATCAGGCCGAAGAATTTCCGGTTCTGGCCCGAGGCCGAAGCCATGGCCACCACGCGGTGCGCTACCGTGCATCCAAGCTCGACTGCGCCGCATGCCCACTCAAACCGCGGTGCTGTCCAAACACGCCCTCGCGAAGGTCACACGCGACCTCCACGAGGATGCCCGCGATCATGCACGCGCCCTCATGGGTGCGCCGGAGTTCGATAAATCGCGCGACGAGCGCAAGAAGGTACTGCGGCCATCAATCGGCGTAGCGCCTGGCCCAGTGAGACAGATTTCGCGTCTAATAGGGTCGAATCCCCGTTATTTTGAGACGGCACATTGTCGTTGGTCTAAAGGCAAATGAGACGTCGGGGCCGCTGCAGGTACGCCGAGATGGCGAAGGCGTGGACCTGCCCGGCTGAACCCGCCGCTGCGCTGGGGCTTGCCCTGGCGGGGGCCAACGTCGGCGCTCCGGCGAGAGCGACGATGGCATTCTCACCGCGGCGCAGCTTGAAGGTGGAACAGGGCGAGGGGCTATAAGGGCTTCGCCACGCGCCGGTGCTCCCAGGGGTGCAGGCGCAACTTGTGTCCCTGTGGAAGGTGGCCGATGCCCAGAGCAGGTGCTGATGGTGGATTGCCACCAGCGCATGATCAAGGGCGAAGGGCGCTCGACGGCGCTGCGCGAGGGGCAACAGGCGGTGATGGCAACCCTGCCACCCGGCATCCCCACTGCTTTCATCCCCATCGGGAATTGGACACCTCGCGCGGCCAAAGGGGGCTAGCTCAGCCAGAGTGAAGCTTTAGCGATAGCCGAACCGCCATGAGATGAAAGGTGCGGGTGCTGCTGAAAATAGCCGTTAGCCTTCAATGGGTCCAAATTCTCCCGCACCTGCGCATAAGGTACTGAAGAACAAAGATTATCCTACAACTCTCGACCGCACCAGTCCAAGAGACTTCTCTTGTCTCGGGCAGCAGCTTACTGATTTTGCGAGACATTTCGGCCTGCCTCATACAAAAGGG
>CAWCJX010000004.1:0-10434 GCA_963795865.1 uncultured Alphaproteobacteria bacterium | reverse complement strand
GCCGGGTTGTTGTTTTTTTGCACTATTCAGGGGCTTACGGAAGCACTGTACTACGCGCCCAAAGCCAATCCGTTGGTTGCGTCTAAGGGTACCGTATGAGGCGTCTTAGTCCCGGTCTCTTGGTAGGACTTGCCGTTGCCGCGAGCGCGCTTGCGACAGCGGCGTCGGCTGCCGATCATGCCGGTGCCGGCCGCTCCGGCCTACACGCCCCCCGTCTACCGGCCGGTGATCTACGACTGGACCGGCATCTATGGCGGCGTCAACGTCGGCGCCGGCGTGCTGGACGACGTCGTCACCAACACCACGACGACGGCGCTGCTGAACGCCGGTACCCAGACCAAGCTCAGTCCATTCGCCCTGGTCGGCGGCGCCCAGGCCGGCTTCAATATCGAGTTCGCGCCGTTCGTCATCGGCGCCGAGGGCACATTTACGTGGTCGAACATTTCCGGCACGCAAGTGACGCCGTCCTTGCAGCCGACCATCTCGGAAAATTCGGTCTCGACCCCGCAATGGTATGCGACCGCGACCGGCAAGGCCGGCTTCGCCGCCAACGATTTCCTGTTCTATGCCAAGGGCGGCGCGGCATGGATGGGCGTGCATTACACCCAGAATATCGCCGCGGGCGGCGTTCAGTCGGCGCAGACGGTCGTCGACACCCGCACCGGCTTCACCGTCGGCGGCGGCGTCGAATGGGGCCTGACCGAAAGTCTCTCGGCCAGGCTCGAATATGATTTCCTCGATTTCGGCACCAAGACCTACAACTTCAACAATCTGGGCTTCACTCCGGCGGGCTCCCCTGTAGGCACCCCGCTGACGCCGATCGGTGCCGCGCCGATGTCGATCAAGTCGGTCACCCAGCTGATCACAGTCGGTCTCAACTACCGCTTCAATTGGGGTGGAGGTGGCCCGGTCGTCACCAGGTAGCGCGTACCACCCCCTTTTGCGGCGGGCAGCGAGGGCCGGCTAGATGCCGGCCCTTGTCATTTGCACGCTTTCTTTCGTCATCCTGAGGTGCCCGCCGAAGGCGGGCCTCGAAGGATGCACGGCCCGGGCCGTCGCCCTTCGAGGCTCGCTTCGCTCGCACCTCAGGGTGACGGAAAATACGCCAAGTATTGCGGGAATAACCGCCCGCCCCGCCCTGGCAAAAGCCCTGCGTTCTCACTATGTTCGGCCTAATCTTGCTCGATAACCCGCTGCTGCAGGCCGTGGGAACGGAAGCCATTTCCCTATGAACGACCTCTTCGACAAGAACCGGCCGGCCAAGGACCCGACCAAGGACGCGCGCGATCCGCGCGTCATCGCCATCCGCGGCGCGCGCGAGCACAATCTCAAAGATATCGATCTCGACATTCCGCGCGACCGCCTGGTGGTGTTCACCGGGCTGTCGGGCTCGGGCAAATCCTCGCTCGCCTTCGACACCATCTATGCCGAGGGCCAGCGCCGCTATGTCGAGAGCCTGTCCGCCTACGCGCGGCAATTTCTGGAAATGATGCAGAAGCCGGACGTCGACCAGATCGACGGCCTGTCGCCGGCCATTTCCATCGAGCAGAAAACCACCTCGCGCAATCCGCGCTCGACGGTCGGCACCGTCACCGAGATCTACGACTACATGCGGCTGCTGTGGGCGCGCGTCGGCGTGCCTTTTTCGCCGGCGACGGGGCTGCCGATCGAGAGCCAGACCGTGTCGCAGATGGTCGACCGCATCATGGCGCTCCCCGAGGGCACGCGGCTTTATCTGCTCGCGCCCGTGGTGCGCGGCCGCAAGGGCGAGTACCGCAAGGAGCTCGCCGAGTTCATGAAGAAGGGCTACCAGCGCGTCAAAGTCGACGGCCAGTTCTACGAGATCGCCGCAGTGCCGGCGCTCGACAAGAAATTCACCCACGACATCGACGTGGTGGTCGACCGCCTGGTGGTGCGGCCGGATATTTCGACGCGGCTGGCGGATTCGCTGGAGCAGGCGCTCAAGCTCGCCGATGGCTTGGCGATCGCCGAGCTCGCCGACGCCGCACCGGTTGAAGGCGCCAAAGCCAATCGCCAGCGCAATCAGACCGCCGAGCGCTTCGTCTTCTCCGAAAAATTCGCCTGCCCGGTCTCCGGCTTCACCATCGCGGAAATCGAGCCGCGGCTGTTCTCGTTCAACAATCCGTTCGGCGCCTGCCCGAAATGCGGCGGCCTTGGCGTCGAGCAGCACATCGATGCCGACCTGGTCATTCCCGACAAGGAGCGCACCCTGCGCAAGGGCGCCATCGCGCCGTGGGCGAAATCGTCGTCGCCCTATTACGTGCAGACGCTCACCGCGCTCGGCAAGCATTACAAGTTCACGCTCGACACCAAGTGGAAGGACCTGCCGAAGAAGACGCAAGACGCCATCCTGTACGGCTCCGGCGACACCGAGATCCGCTTCTCCTACGACGACGGCATGCGCGCCTACGACACCAAGCGCGTCTTCGAAGGCGTGATCACCAATCTCGAGCGGCGCTTCCGCGAGACCGACAGCGATTGGGCGCGCGAGGAGATCGCCCGCTATTTCACCGACGTGCCGTGCGACGCCTGCAAAGGCTTTCGGCTCAAGCCCGAAGCGTTGTGCGTAAAGATCGACGGCAAGCACATCGGCGAAATCTCCGACATGTCGGTCAAAGGCGCAGCCGCATGGTTCACTGAGCTACCCCAGCGGCTGACCTCCAAGCAGAACGAAATCGCCGGCCGCGTGCTCAAGGAAATCCGCGAGCGGCTGAAATTTCTGGTCGACGTCGGGCTCGAATATCTCACCCTCGCCCGCGCCTCGGGCACGCTGTCCGGCGGCGAGAGCCAGCGCATCCGGCTCGCCTCGCAGATCGGCTCCGGCCTCACCGGCGTGCTCTACGTGCTCGACGAGCCGTCGATCGGCCTGCACCAGCGCGACAACGCGCGGCTTCTGGAAACGCTGCGCCGGCTGCGCGACCTCGGCAACACCGTGATCGTGGTCGAGCACGACGAGGACGCCATCCGCTCCGCCGACGAAGTGGTCGACATCGGCCCCGGCGCCGGCATCCACGGCGGCCACGTCATCGCCCAGGGCCAGATCGACGATCTGATCGCGGCGCCGAATTCCTGGACCGGCAAATATCTGTCCGGCGAGCTCGCCGTGCAGATCCCCGAGCGCCGGCCGAAAAATCCGAGCCGCACGCTGAAAATCGTCGGCGCCCGCGGCAACAATCTCAAAAACATCACCGCCGAAATCCCGCTCGGCCTGTTCACCTGCGTCACCGGCGTGTCCGGCGGCGGCAAGTCGACGCTGCTGGTCGACACGCTCTACAAGGCGCTGGCGCGGCGGCTCAACGGCGCCAGCGAGGCCCCTGCCCCGTACGACCGCATCGAAGGCGTCGAGCACCTCGACAAGATCATCGACATCGACCAGTCGCCGATCGGCCGCACGCCGCGCTCGAACCCGGCGACCTATACGGGCGCCTTCACGCCGATCCGCGAATGGTTCGCCGGCCTGCCCGAGAGCAAGGCGCGCGGCTACGAGCCGGGCCGCTTCTCGTTCAACGTCAAGGGCGGCCGCTGCGAGGCCTGCCAGGGCGACGGCGTCATCAAGATCGAGATGCACTTTCTGCCCGACGTCTACGTCACCTGCGATGTCTGCAAGGGCAAGCGCTACAACCGCGAAACGCTGGAAGTGCTGTTCAAGGGCAAATCCATCGCCGACGTGCTCGACATGACGGTCGAGGAGGCGCTGGATTTCTTCAAGGCGGTGCCGCGGGTGCGCGACGTGCTCACGCTCCTGCACCGGGTCGGCCTCGACTACATCCATGTCGGCCAGCAGGCGACGACGCTGTCGCGGCGGCGAGGCGCAGCGCGTCAAACTGGCGAAAGAGCTGAGCAAGCGTGCGACGGGTCGCACGCTTTACATTTTGGATGAACCCACCACCGGCCTGCACTTCCACGACGTGGCAAAGCTCCTCGAAGTGCTGCACGAGCTGGTCGACACCGGCAACACCGTCGTGGTCATCGAGCACAATCTCGAAGTCATCAAAACCGCCGACTGGATCATCGACCTCGGCCCCGAAGGCGGCGACGGCGGCGGCGAGATCGTCGCCGCGGGGCCGCCGGAGGACATCGTGCGGGAGAAGCGCAGTTATACCGGGGCGTTCTTGAAGCCGGTGCTGGCGCGGCGCGGCGCGGGCGGGAAGAAGAAGCGGGTTGAGGCGGCGGAGTGATTTTACCTTCACCCTCCCCTGCAGGGGGAGGGCCGCCGCGCAGCGGCGGGGTGGGGCAGTGTCGCTGCAAATGCCGTCGATTTATGCTAGAGATAAAGCATGGCCATGAACGTCGAAGCCGAGATTCGCGATCTCAAGCGCCGCGTCAGCGAGATCGAAGGCTCGTTCGGATTCCTGACCGGCAGGTCAGAAGCCGTGCACAAGGATCTGCTGGCGTTCCAGGAAAAGACCGAGCAGAGATTCGATAAAGTCGATGGGCGGTTCGACCGGCTGGAAAGCAAGATTGACAGTGTGGATCGTAAAATCGACACAAAAGTCGACGGCTTGGCGAAAGCTCTCCCGGTTGGCATCCATCTGGCCGAAACGAGTGATTTAAGACGCCGCGAAAGTTGACGCGTAGCCGATCGACGCGAGACAGTCCGCGAGTAAGCCTGCCCTCGGGCTAGACCCGATGGCCGCGGCCGAGATCGTGCGGGAGAAGCGCGGTTACACCGGGGCGTTCCTGGCGCCGGTGCTGCGTCGCTTTCATGCGTCAGCCATAGCCATACATGAAATTTCTTTCTCATAGCTCGCGCGACAAAGCACGGTACATCCGCGCCGTAGCTCTTCGACCGAACATGACGGTTTTTGACTCCTTCGTTTTCGATCTACCACATCGACCACCATATCACACATGACGATGCTCGCATTCCTGAGTGGATGCGAAAAGAATACAATCTTCTTGTACTTTGTCGGTATGAGGGCAGATTCAGCTGCATGGTTTCTGGCTTGAGCCAATCGAACAGTATGGATTGAGTCTGCTCCGTTACGAATTAGAGGAAGCAATTGACCGCCTCTGCATACCTAGACTTTTTCCCGATCGATACGCAAGGCTCTTACGTGAACGAACGTCCATATACATTAAGAACAATCCGACGATCGAATCCGGTGATGCCTCGGAGTATCTGTACTACATTAAGTCCGCTCTTGCCGATGGTCAAAATCTATATCGATCGGCTGTGCGATCGCTGAAATGGAGGCTCATCGGCGCCTTGCAGAGAGGTGGTCCCGTTTTCCGGAACAGAATGGCGGCTTGGCTAAGGTGGATTTTGGGTTGGATTACGCCGCCAATTTCTCCTCGTCTGCTGCTTGCGTAGCATAGACGTCGTCGGGTGTCCTGCCGCCGAAGGCCGAGTGGGTCGATCGGCGTTGTAGTAGCCGACCCAACGACCGATCCCGGTTCTTGCCTCACTGCCGGTCTCAAAGGCGTTGAGGTAGACACATTCGTATTTCAGCGATCGCCACAGCCGCTCGATGAAGACGTTGTCCATCCAGCGGCCACGACCATCCATCGAGATGCGGATGTCGGCGTCCTTCAAGATATTGGTGAAGGCAAAGCTGGTGAACTGCGAGCCTTGATCGGTGTTGAAGATGTCAGGTCTGCCGAAGCGGGCGATTGCCTCCTCCAGCGCGGTGACGCAGAACTCGGCATCCATAGTGTTCGATAGCCTCCACGCCAGAACCTTGCGGCTGAACCAGTCCATGATTGCGACCAGGTACAGGAAGCCTCGCGCATCGGGATGTAAGTCACATCTGCGCACCAGACCTGGTTCGGCCGATCGACGGTCAGATGGCGAAGCAGAAATGGCCATATCCGGTGTGCGGATGCGGCTCGCTCGCTTCGGGCGCCGGTAGATCGGCGCCAAACCGATCTTGAGCATGAGACGACGGACACGATGGCGCCGAACGCACCAGCCGTGGCGGCGCAGATGCCGCGCCAGCTCCCGTGAGCCATACCAGGGCGTTTCGAGGAACTGTTCGTCGATGAGACGCATCAACCGCAGCGTCTCTTCATTCTCCGCTGTCCGGCTCACCATAGTACGACGAGCGACTGATCGATGCCAGCTCGCACTGGCGCACGATCGAGAGCCGTGGATGACCGGGATCGATCATCGTCTTCCTCCGATCCAGGTCAGCGATCGAAGGCTTTCGACAAAAATCTCCCCGCTCCGCAACAAGCTGACCGATCTTCGCGTGAAGCTTGGTGATCTCGCCATCCCGGCTCTCGTTCGATCGCTGCCCTTCTCGTCGAACACCTTAGCAAGCTTCTCAACCGCCTCACGCTTCCAGGCAGCCTGAGTTGGGTGCAGCTCGTGTTGGCCGCCAGCTCGCAACCGCCTCGTCGCCCTTGATCGCCCCAAGCCAACCTTGGCTTTGAACTCAGCCGAAAACCGTCTCCGCGTCCCCACGGTGGGTCGTCCTTTGCATCGGCGAACCCACCTTAGCCCGCTGTGTCAGGAAGTGGGACCACCTCTCATAAAGGTCGAATAAAATCCAATTCCGAATTTCCCCAGTGGTTGAAAACCACTTCCTCTCAATCCAGGAAACTCGAGTTCAACCAGGCGGCTACTCCATAAACTAGCTCCAAAATCCAGCAACGGCCCCGTTAGGATATGTTGTGCCATGCCTACGCCGTCATCCGTGACGTCGAGCCAAACGTCACCCGCGTGATCTTTTCGAACGCATCATCTGGTCAAATTTTATGAAAGCTCGCGGATCAAGCAAATGTCTTGAAAAAGTGTCAGAGTGTGACGAAGAAAATGGCCACATATCAAGCGATCATGACAATGACTGCCCACAATCACCAATCCGTTCCTAATCGTATTCAAACTAAAATATCATGCAGACCTTGTCCGTCGCTACCCCGCCTGGTCTCGCCAGAAAGGTCGAACATAGATTTTGTGCCAACTGACAGCTGTGGAAATCGCAGTTTTGCATCCCTGGAATCCGTGGGCGATCGCACCTCCTCTTCGACCGCGAGGTAGAGGTTTTCCTCAACTAACAATGGCCCTTCAGCAACAAAGATAAATCGTCTATCAGCGCGGGTTTTGCGGCGAATGCGGCTCAGCCGATCATCAACCGCAACGGGCCGAACTTTCTGGCACCCGCCCGCGAATTTCCCCAAAACCCCTCCGGCAATTCCGCGTCGCGTTGGCGCTGCTCGACATCCGCCACCGCCGCGGCGCTGCACTGCTTCGTCGCCAGCAAGGCGCCGTGGTTCGAGATCACCGACGACCTGCCGCAATACCCGGACTATCCGCCGGCCTAATTCACCCGCCCCTGCCAGGGGGAGGGTGCGACCGCCTTGGCGGTCGGGGTGGGGATGTGCCGAGCAGGGACCCTTGCCAACCAGGCTCCCACTTCCCCACCTGCCGCGCTTTGCGCGGCTAGCCTCCCCCTGGCAGGGGAGGCTTTGGATGACGTCCCTTTTCTATTGACATTAGTCACACCCCGATACATAGGAATTTATCCCGCTCTCCGAAGGACGCCTTCCGGAGGCAAGCCGAAAGGTGGAGCGGGTGCGGTGCCCGCGGGCGGATTTGCAGTCCGCTCCCGGGCGGCTTGGGCATCATGTCTCCCGGCATGATGACCGGGGTGGGAGGTGCATCCCTGGACTGGGACAGGCGAAGGCGGGTAACGCCCGTTCAGACCGCGTCCCATATGTGGACGGCCCCCGGCTTGCAAGATTTGGCGCAGCGTACGGATCGAATCGATTGCGATCATATGTCCGGTCTGTTGTCGCGGTCGCACATGACCGCTGCCAAGATGGGTTCCGCGACGCGAGTTCCAAACAGGAAGGCGACCTTTGATGAGGATGCCACTGGGACCCTCGGAGTGTCTCTCATCTTGGGATCGATCGATCGCGCCACCTGTCCGTCTTGAGCAAGCTTCGATCTCAGTGGCCGGCTCCCGTGCGCGGGCCAGATTAAGTGTCCGATCAGGCGTTCAGAGCTCTGGTCTGGCCGTGCGGCATCGATCGGTCGTAGTCCTCGCCGGTGAGCATCAGCTTCCAGGCGATGCGGGCGAGCTTGTTGGCCAGGGCCACGGCGGCGAGCTTGGGCGGCTTCTTCTGAAGCAGCCGCAGCAGCCAGGGCGATCTGGGCCCCTTGCCGGCCCTGACTTGGCGGATCACCGAGGTGGCGCCGGACACCAGGGTGGCGCGCAGCATCTCGTCGCCGGCGCGGGTGATCACCCCCAGCCTTTGCTTGCCGGCGGTGGAGTGGTCCTTGGGCGTCAGACCCATCCAGGCGGCGAAGTGGCGGGCCGACTTGAAGGCCCCGGGCTCGGGCGCCTTCATCACCAGCAGCGAGGCGCCGATCGGGCCGATCGCCGGGATCTGCGCCAGACGGCGGCTGCGTCTGGTTCTGTCGATGCCAGGCCATCAACCGCGCCTCGATCCCCTTCAGCTCCCCCTCGAGTCGCTCTCGTTACTGCTCTGCCGAGCCTGCGAACAGCTCGCGCGCCAGCTCGGGCAATCCGTCGTCTGCCGCGATGCGCGTCAGCAGCGGCTCGATCTTGTCCAGACCCGTGGCGGCGATCACCCCGAACTCGCTCGCATGGCCCCGGATCGCGTTGGACGACCTGGGTGCGACCGGTCTTGATCAGCCGATCGCGCACCCTCACCAGCATCAACCCCGCCTGCTGCTCGGCCGTCTTGACCGGCACGTACCGCATCCTGTCGGCCGGCTCATCGCCTCGCACCCCGCCCTTCCGCGTCCCGCCGCGTCGTTCTTGCCCCGCCTGACGTAGGCTTCACGTGCCGTGGCGCGATCAGCCGCACCTCGTGACCCAGCTGCCCCAGCTCACGCGCCCAATAATGCGAGGCCCCGCACGCCTCCAGCCCCACCACCGTCGGCTCCAGCGCCGAAAAGAACCCCAGCACCTGGGAAGCCTGGCCTGAAGCCGAGCCTTTGGGACTAATACTCCCTTAGGTGAGAGCCGTGGTGGAACGCCGACAGGCGAGCGCGCCTTCATGAGGCGCGCGCCGCATCGCAAGATGCGGCGGTGGTGACCAGCGTTTGCCGGCGTTCCGCCTCCCTTCTTCTTTTGTGAAGGAAGAGAAAAGCAAAGGGTGAAGGCGATGGGTGGAGATGAGTTTCTCCAATTCGCGCTTCGCCGGTGCAGAAAGCTTGGACGCTGACGCGTCGCGAGACACCCTCCTCATGGCGAACCTCCTTGCTCGCCGGCGCCGCTCGCAACTCCTTCTCCCCGCGTGCGGGAGAAGGATGGGTTGAGGGGGCGGTGCCGCTTGGCTGAGAATTTCCTGCAAAGCTCAAACTCGCGGCGGCGCCCCCTCACCCCGCCCCTCTCCCCGCACGCGGGGAGAGGGAGCAGCGAGCGTGAATGGCGCCGCGTCGTGGCAATCCGGCGCACCGCCCTTACATTAAGAGGCCCGCATGAAAAAGATCGGCTTCCTCTCCTTCGGCCATTGGACTCCGTCGCCGCAATCGAAAGTGCGAACGGCGTCCGACGCGCTCCTGCAATCGATCGAGCTCGCGGTCGCCGCCGAGGAGCTCGGCGCCGACGGCGCGTTCTTCCGCGTCCATCACTATGCCCGCCAGCTCGGCTCGCCCTTTCCGCTCCTCGCCGCGGTCGGCGCGCGGACCAAGCGCATCGAGATCGGCACCGCGGTCATCGACATGCGCTACGAGAACCCGATGTACATGGCGGAGGACGCCGGCTGCGGCCGACATCATCAGCGGCGGCCGCCTGCAGCTCGGCATCAGCCGCGGCTCGCCCGAGCAGGTGATCGACGGCTGGCGCTACTTCGGCTACGCGCCGGCGGAAGGCGAGACCGACGCCGACATGGCGCGGCGCCACACCGAGGTTTTTCTCGAGGTTCTGCGCGGCCAAGGTTTTGCGAAGCCCAATCCGCGGCCGATGTTTCCGAACCCGCCGGGCCTGCTGCGGCTCGAGCCGTATTCGGAAGGCCTGCGCGAGCGCATCTGGTGGGGCGCGGGTTCGAGCGCCACCGCCGAATGGGCCGCCAAAATCGGCATGAACCTGCAAAGCTCGACGCTGGTCTACGACGAGACCGGCGAGCCGCTCGCCATCCAGCAGGCGGGCCAGATCCGCAAATTCCGCGAGGCCTGGAAGGCGGCCGGGCACGCGCGCGAGCCGCGGGTGTCGGTCAGCCGCAGCATCTTCGCGCTGGTGGACGATCGCGACCGCGCCTATTTCGGCCGCGACAGCGAGAGCGCAGACTCGATCGGCTTCCTCGGCGACAACCGGCGCGCCGTGTTCGGCCGCAGCTACGCCGCCGAGCCGGACGTGCTGGTCGAACAGCTCAAGCAGGACGAGGCCATCGCCGAAGCCGACACGCTCCTGCTGACGGTGCCCAACCAGCTCGGCGTCGATTACAACGCCCACGTCATCGAGGCGATCCTCAAGCACGTCGCCCCGGCGCTGGGCTGGC
>CAWCJX010000003.1:0-119470 GCA_963795865.1 uncultured Alphaproteobacteria bacterium | reverse complement strand
GCCCGCCGTCCAGCGCTCGGATGTCCCCTCCCGCCAGATGCGGACGACGCCAGCACAGTCTGCGGCATCGCCATCGAAGCGGCGGCGAAGTTGGTTGGCCGCTCGAGTCCTTCACCGCTATTTCACTGTTGCCGTCAACCCAAGCACCATGAGGCGGCGTACTGCCTCTGGCCCCTCGACGCTTGATCCGTAACTCATCAGGCCACCGGCCTCGGGAAATTCGCGCAGCCAGTAGCCGCTCGACATTCCCTTGCCGACGCGCCAAGCTTCCGGAAGCGTTTCACAAGAGAGGGAGGTGCCCATGACGATCACCCGCAGACTTGCGCTGTTGGGGCCCGCGACCGTCGCGCTCGGTGCGGCCGCATTTTCGTCCACGCCAGCACGTGCGGCGATGAAGACCGAATCCATCGACTACAGCCACGGCAACACCAAGCTCAAAGCCCATGTGGCCTACGACGACAGCGTAACCGGCAAGCGCCCAGCCATCTTCATGGTGCATGCGCGCAACGGCCTGACCGATTTCGCCAAGCAGCAGGCGGAGGAATGGTCGAAACTCGGCTATTACGTCTTCGCCACCGACATGTTCGGCATGCTGCCGAAAAATCTCGAGGAGATCACCGCGCAGACCGACATGTTCCGCAAGGATCGCACGTTCATGAAGGCGCGCGCTCAAGCCGGCTTCGATACTCTTGCCAAGCAACCGCTGGTCGACACTTCACGCATCGCTCTGATCGGCTATTGCTTCGGCGGTACGGTAGGCGTCGAGTTCGGGTCGACCGGCGCACCTCTCCTTGCCAATGTCGCGATCCATGGCTCGTTCGGCGGTCACGCCTCCGGCTGGGCGAAGAATGCCAAGGGCATGTTTCTCATCTTGCACGGCGCCGAGGACCCGAACTATCCAGTCGAGTTCGGCCATGTGGTCGACGAGCTGAAGGCTGCGAAGACGCCGTTCGAAGTCGAGCTTTACAGCGGCACGGCGCACGGCTTCTCACAACCGAAGAACAAGGCGGAAGAGCGGGCCCTCACCCAGGCCAAAGCGACCACCGGGCGCACGCTCAAGGAGCTGTTCGGGGTCTGAACGCTAATTTAGCTGCACTCGCGTGCGCGCCCCTGCACTTCAGGGCCGGGATGGGCCCGCCGCAGCACGGCAATCGCCCCGACGACGAGAATGCGCCGCAGGTAGCGGTCGCCCTGCTTGGAGATCGGCCCGAGCTTCTGTTTGCCCCCGGTTAAATCCTGGCGCGGCACCAGCCCGATCCAGGCCGCGAAATCGCGTCCCGACCGAAACACCTTCGGATCCGCCGCCGTCGCCACGATCGCGGTCGCCCCCAGAACCCCGATGCCCGGGATGCTTTCAACCCGCTGGCTCACCTCGTTCGAGTGATGTTGCGTCTTGATCCGATTTTCGATCGACCCGATCAGCGTCCGCATGGCCTCGAGCTGGGCCGCCAGCACGATGACGCTCGCGCGCGCATCGATCGGCAACCGCGTATCCTGTTCGTCTGCCACGATCGCGAGCAATTCTGTGATCCCGGCGTCGCCCTGCGCCGCAACGATGCCGAGCTCGGCCAGGTGCGCTCGGAAGGCGTTGATGCTCTGGGTGCGCTGACGTATCAGCAGATCGCGGGTGCGGTGCTGCATCAATTGGCCTTGCTGCTCGGCAGACTTGACCTGCACAAAGCGCATCGTCGGTCGTCGAACCGCTTCGCAGATCGCCTCGGCGTCGGCGGCATCGTTCTTGTTGCGCTTGAGGTAGGCCTTCACGTCCTTCGCCGGCATCAGTCGCACTTCGTGGCCGAGCTTTCTCAACTCGCGCGCCCAATAATGCGCGCTGGCACAGGCCTCCATCCCGACCAAGCAGGGCGGCAAAGCCTTGAAAAACGCAATCACCTGGCTGCGCCGGAGTTGCTTTCTCACAGCCACCTTCTCCTCTCGATGCCGTGGACCTGAAACACGTTCTTGGCGATATCCAAACCGATCGTGGTAATTTGCATCCGGACGGCTCCCCTCAATGTGATTCGTCTGCGACGATCACTCTGTGGCACCTCGATGCCGGGAGCGGGCGCCGTTCACCACATCAAATGCCGCCTCCCGCATTGCAATAAACGCTGGGGGAAACTTTTCGCTTATTGCCACGACCCGCCTCCAGCGCTGCAATCAAAAGATCGGGAGGCTTCGCTTCAACGCCGGATGAAGGTTCGGCTCGTTCCCATGCGGCCCCGACCGCGATATGCTGTCATTGTAAGAGGCTTGAGGGCGGACTGATGAGACGACGGCAGTTCATCGCGGGGCGCGGCGGCGCGGCGGTTGCGTGGCCGTTTGCGGCCCGCGCGCAGCAGGCGGCGACGCTCGTGATTGGGTTTCTTGCCTTTAGGAGGCCGAGCCGAGAAGCACCGGAAGCTGTGTTGGATGTGAAGGGGCGCTTGAAAAGCCTGACGACTTCGCCGGCACGCTACCCCGGCGAGCGGCTCCGATCGACCAGACAGTTCGTCACGACCCGGCATGCCCGGTGCATCCTGGCCGCGATGCTCTGCGTCTGCGCGCCTCCGGGACGGACGGCGCCGCTCATCTCCGAGGTTGGCCAGGAAATCGCACTGGGAAACAATCTCAACGGCGAGGCCTGTCGGCTGCGCCGGACGCCAACGCCGACGCCCGTCAAAGACGCGTCGCGGCAGGATTTCGGGATCTTCTGCGAGGGCTGGACGCAGTCCAGCGGCTTCATCGTCAGCTTCAGCGCCGGCTCGCGTTTCAACCCCCTTGATCACCTGTCCAAGGGCGACAACGCCGAGCGACTGACGATCCGCCTCGCCGAATGTTCCCCGGCGGCGGCATCAAAGATCGCTGACCGGCTGGCCGGCGCCGTCCGCTTTTGTCGGCGCCGCGACGGCGGCTGGCCGGTGGTGGTGGGCAGCACGAGCGCCGGCGGTCGCGGCTATCAGTTCGAAATGTTGCCGACCAATGTGCCGCTGGCCGAACGAGCCGTCGATGCTCTGTCGACCAACAAGGGCGTCGTCATCAAGCAGGCGCCGCGCACCGCGCTGATCCAACAGTTCGAGACGGCGACCAATATCTCGGCCTCGCGGTTTGGCGTCGGCGATATCGGCGGGGTGCGGACGCTGTCGCAGCTCGGCGAGGAAGAGATGTGGGCCACCCGCTTTGTCGAGTCCGAACGGGCGTGGGGTAACGTGCTTCAGATAATGGAACGCATCTTCGGCGCGCAGCATCCAGACAATGGCCGTCCGCTGACGAATTCGGCCCTCGCGGTTTTTCGCCAAGGCAGGATCAGCGAGGCCGATGATATGTTCAAACGAGCCGAACCGCTCGTCAAACGCTCGCGGCGTCCGGACGATTTTCCCGAATGGATGACCTTCCGTTCCTATCTCGAACACCGTCTGGGGCACGACGATGCGGCGCTCGCCTTGGCGAAGCAGGCGCTCGACCGGCGTCGCGAACTCGCACAGGCGGCAAATCGACGGCCGGGCAATTCCGCCCCGGGCACGAATGCGCCCTACGCCTCCGCGCTCGGCCATTCCGCGCTCGTCGTGGCGCGAGAATATGACGGGCTCGGCCGCTTCAAGGAAGCCGTCGGGCTGACCGAGGAAAGCCTGCAGAACTACGCCCGGGCTTATGGCGAGGCTCATCCGATGATCGGATGGACGTATTACGAACAGGCGACCGCCTATCTCGGTGTCGGCGATCTCGCCCATGCCCGCGATGCGGCCGCGAAGGCGTTGGCGATGCACGACTATCTCTATGGCGACACCGGGCCCGTGTTCCAGGACGCGGTACTGGCCGGCAGGATTGCGGTGCGCGAGCAGCACTCCGAGCAAGCGCTTGAATACTTCCGCCGTGCGATCCGCAACGCCCAGGCCTCGTCTGAGATCGTGCTGCGCCCATCGGACTGGCTGTCCAGCTATATGGATCTGCTGAGCGCCGGGGGCGGCCCGGAGGAAGCCTTTAGCGCGGCGCAACTGGTGCGCGGCGGCGTCACCGACGAGGCGATCCGGGCGATGGCGGCCCGCGCCGCCGCCGACGCGCCGGAGATCGCAGCTGTGGTGCGGACCCTGCAGGACGCACAAGCGCATGCGGCGGATCTCCGCGGCGGCCTTGCCAACGAAGCACACAAGAAGCCGGAGGAACGCGACCCGCAACAAGCACCGCGCCTCAGGGCTGAACTGAGCCTGGCGGAAGCCGACGCCGCATCCGCCGAGCAGCGCCTGCAAGCGCAATTCCCGCGCTACGCCCGCCTGGTGCGGCCGAGCCAAGTGCCGGCAGATGCCGTAAGCCACCTGCTTCATCCCGATGAGGCTCTGCTCCTTGCCGTATCGGCGCCGTCATCGACCTACTTGTTCGTGGTGCGCGATGGTCAAGTACATATGAACAAAGCCGCGATCAAGTCGTCGGAACTGGCGGCACGGATCTCCGCATTGCGCAAGACGCTTGACACCAGCGAGACTGGGCTTCAGCCGTTCGACGGCGCCAGCGCGGAGCTTCTCTATGAGGCTCTGCTCGCACCGCTGGCAAACGACCTCGCTGGTCTTCGCCATCTCGTCTTCGTCAGCAACGGCCCGCTTCTGAGTTTGCCGCTCGGCGTACTGGTTCGCCCGCCCTCCACCCCGGGGGCCGCGCCCACCTATCTGGCGCGCGATTTCGCGATCAGCGTGGTTCCGACCGTCGGGGCGTTCCGGGACCTCCGACAGGCCGCCGAGGCGTCCGCTGCGCCGAAGCCGTTCATTGGATTTGGCGATCCGGATTTTGCCGGCTTGCCCGGCGATCTCCGCGGCCTCGTGCGCTTGGCCAAGGCGTGCCGTGCCGACAAGGCGATCGATGTCGACGACATCCGCGACTTGCCGCGTCTGCCCGAGACTGCGACGGAGTTGCACGGCATCGCCGCGACCCTCGATGCCACGCCCGACAGCGTCGTGCTGGGCGCTGATGCCACCAAGGCGGACCTGCTCGGCCGAGATCTCACGCAATACCGAGTCATTGCCTTTGCGACCCACGGCCTGCTGGCAAACGAGCTGGATTGCCAGGACGAGCCGGCGCTCGCCCTCAGCCTGCCGCCGAATTCGACCAAGGGCGGTGACGCGCTGCTGACGGCCAGCGAGATCGTCGGTCTGCGTCTCAACGCGGATTGGATCCTGCTTTCGGCATGCAATACCGCTGGGCCGGATGGATTGGCCGGCGAGGCCCTCTCGGGCTTGACGCGAGCCTTCTTCTATGCCGGCGCCCGCAGCGTCATGGCAACTCATTGGCCTGTCGAGTTCGACCGCGACGGTGCGCCTGACCACCCTCACCTTCGAGAACTACGCCAGGCAGCCGATGCGCGGCAAGGCAGGTGCCCTGCACGAGGCCCAGCTTGCCCTGATGGATGACCCCAAGACCGCGCATCCAATCTTCTGGGCGCCGTTCGTGCTGGTCGGCGACGGGGGCGGGACGTAATCTCGGCAATTGTCCGCCGACATGGAACAATTCCGCTCTGGTGCAGCCGCATCGGCTCAAGGATGTGCGCGACTGTCCGGTTCGCCACCATCGCTCCAAAATTTGCGCGCAGCCGCGACAACGGACCGGGTCACCAGCCGAGAACGATGTTCGACTACATGGGTCAGGCGGCGCTTCGCCTCTGGCGCATTAATAAGAATAAAAAGACAAACCTACCGAGGTCTTTGACAATAGATGCCTAGCATTAGAAACCTAGTTTCGTGCGCACGTATCGGCTCCGACCGTGGCGAGATCGGGGCAAGAGGTAAGAACCGTAGACCGCCGACAGTGTGCACATTGCAGTTGAGAACAGCATTATTTGGGGATCGTGGAGCGAGCGAACGTCAATTGTCGCACCGACCAAGGTCATTGCATTTCCCATGAGTGTCAGAGCACTGCCGAGGAGCATCAGAACGTCATCCTGAACGACGCCTTGACGGCGAAGCTCCTGGCGCGCCGAAGCTGCCATGCCTTCGTCGCTCGCTCCACAGCATCTGCCCAGGAAGAGAAATTGCCCCTCGCTGGAGAAACCTGGGTAGTTTTCTCCAGCAGGCCGATCGCATATGATCGAATTCCATGCTTGGTATTGCGCCGAGCTGAGCGAACTTTTTTCGCCCCGTTATGGAGCGACCCTTGGAGCCAGAGCGTGTCGAGCGACGTGTGACCGCCATTCTTGCGGCTGATGTCGTCGGCTACAGCCGGCTGATCGGCGCCGACGACGAGGGCACGCTCGCTCAAATGAAAGCCCATCACAATGCACTCATTGGTCCCAAGATCAGTGAATACCGAGGCCGGATCGTAAGGACCACCGGTGATGGCTTGCTCGTCCTGTTTGCGAGCGTCGTCGACGCATTGCGTTGCGCTATTGAGGTCCAACGCGGAATGATTGAGCGGAATGCTCAGGTGCCCCGCGAGGCGCGAATTGAATTTCGAATTGGGGTCAACTTTGGCGACATCATTATCGACGACGGCAGCAGCATCCATGGTGACGGGGTGAACGTGGCGGCGCGTCTCGAAGCGTTGGCGGAACCTGGCGGCATTTGCATTTCAGGGCGGGTGCAAGAAGACGCGCAAGGCAGGTTCGATATTGCCTTTGAGGATGCCGGCGAGCAGCAGCTCAAGAACATCGCGCGCCCGGTACGAGTTCTACCGAGTGCGCCTCAGCGGGGCGATGGCAAAGGCGGCGCCACCGCTCCTCGACAAGCACCCGACCGCGGTCCTTCCCCTGCAGAGTTCCAGCGGCGAGCCGCCATTGACGAATGCTCACGGCAGCCCACCGGCGGCACGTCGATTGGGAGCTTTGCAAGTGTTCCTTACATACGCGGTGATGCCGATCGTCGCGCTAATGCTTGCGCATTACCTCATCGTCATGAAACTCGATCTTGATACCGCTTTCTTGCGAGTTTTTTCTCTCGTGCTTCCGGCAATCGTCGGCTACACATTGTTCTGGCAAGCTGGACGTGGCTTGGGCACAGCCCTCCTATTGGGAGCGACGATCGGAATCGTTTCGGTCTTTGGCATGCTCGCGATTGTCGGGTTGGTCGACTCCGCCCCCATCATTCCCTCCTCGCAGACCGAATGGCAAGAGGCGATTGAATACGCAACGGGAATTACCATCGCGACCGTGGTCGGCGGCGCACTCGCCCGCACTGTCGGCGTGGCACGGTCCGCCATCCGCGGACTTTGAGCAGCCGATTTGATGATTATAGCTCAACCTTGATCGCTTCGCAGGCGACTGGAGCGATGGCCATGAAATCAGTTCGCCACCATGAGGGGAAAGATGATCGAGCCAAGCCGACCCGCATCGTCTTTGACCTCGACCCTGATGTAGTGCGTGCCGGGAGGCGCTTCGGCGCCAGACACCTCGATGCCGCCCGCGGTGACCAAATTGCCGATACGTGGGGTCAGATTGATTGGGGATTGCTTCAAATAGATCACCTTGACCGAGAGCGGATCAATCACTGCTCCGCCGTGGGTTTCAAATTTCAGCAGAAGGTTCAGCGGCGACCTTACCAGACCGGCGTCGGGCGCCGGAGATACAACCAGGATCTTGGGTGCACGGGTCACACCGCGCATGCTAAGCTGCCGGGCTCCAACAGCGTCAGGCATCGCCGCCTCCTTCGCCGTGATGAGTTCGACGGCGCGCGCCTCGCCTGCACCGACGGCGACTGCTATGCCGGTGATCGCGACGATGCGCGCCATCATTGGGCCCGTGATGAAGCGGCTGGCCTTTGAGGACATCATGTTGCATCCTCCTGGTTCGATCGAAATTCCAGAGTTGACCATTGGATAGGGGCGCGGATATTAGCAATTGTCTGGGATGACTGAAACACGAATATCACGTCAAGCGCGGCTCGACTAAGCGGACGTTCTGACCTTCCCTGGCGCGTGGTGGAACTTGTACGGCCCCAAACGCACGAGCGCCGGCGCCCGGTGGAACGGCCAGCCGGCGATATCGATCAGCCGCGCGCATCAAGCACGACGAGGCAAGCGGCAATTTCGTGTTGGCTTGATAGCACTCGGAACTCGTAAGGGTCTTGCAGAGACTTTGACTCCCGGCGTTTTTGCGAACACGATGACTTTTTCGGGTGTCCCCTTGGGTTGATCTTGACTGCTGCCAGCGTCTGTTGTTGCGCTCGCGGCGCCAGGACAGCAGAGCAACTTATTCATAGGGAACGACAATGCATATCCTCGCCCGCAGACGGAACATTCTCACCTCAGTGTTCGCCGGAATGTGCTGCCGAAAGTGGGCGAACTGGAGCGTGCCATCAGTTTAGAGAATGCGCAGATTGGCGTTTTCCAGAGGCGGGAGAGGGGGAGCCTGTTCAACCTCAACCGGCAACTCTTGGACGCATACATCGACATGGGCGATTTGGACCATGCCGAGACCTACCTGCGCCACGATAGGGGGGATAGTGCGTTGCATCTATCCGACCGGCTCGCCGCATCGAGCGCGCGGGCTGCCGCCAAGGACCCGGCACTGGCCGAACTCGTACGAAAGCAGCAGGATCTCAAGAAACAGATCGGCAGCCTGCTCACGGACATGAACAATATGCTGGCGTGATCGGCAACCGGGCGCGACCAGAATGCGGTTAAAACGAAGCAGGCGCGGGTCGAAAAGCTGCGCGCCACCCATGCCGCGATGCGACGCGACATCGGCCGTTGCTTTCCAGGCTATGGCAACCTGATCGACCCGGCGCCTGTGCAACCCGGCGAAATCCGCACCGTGTTGCAGCCGGACGAGGTTTTGGCGTCGTTCTATTTCGGTGAGTTCGAAAGCTTTGCCGTTCCATACCACAATGGCAACCCCCATCGATTTTCAATTCCCGCTGCCGTCGCCGATGATCGTGTAGGGAGCCCAGAACAAGGGATGGGCGTAAGTGAACAAGGTCTTGCCCGAGTTCGTCCACAAAGCCCGGACCATCGAGCAAGCCCATCATCGCTTGTCGCAGCGCTTCGGTGCGCGGGAGCTTGGGGTCGGTTGCCTGTCGGCGGAATACATCGGTTATCAATTCCCGCGCCGACTGCGAGTGCACCGACCAGTTCGTGACGAGGAGAGCGCGCGCTCCCGCATAGAAGAAGGCACGCCCCAATCCCGACGCTGCCTCGGCGCCCGCGCCGGCCCCGGCGCCGGTATTGCAGGCGGACAGGATCACCCAATCCGCACTAAGTTTGAGTGCGAGGATGTCCTCCACCGTGAGCAAGCCTCTGCCGTTAATGCCGGCGACCCTCGGTGCCGTCAGCGCGAGAGCCGGCTCGTTCAGCCCCTCGATATCGTCTGCCATCAATCCATGGGTAGCAAAAGCGACGATCCGGTAGCCCGACAGTTTCGTGGTCTTGACCACGCGCTCATTGGCGTCTTTGCCGAGTTTGAGGGTCTTGGCGGGATCGACGCCGAGCGCGACAGCGATCGAGCGCAATTCCTCGGCCGTGTCCGGAAGGCGCGGCAGATTGGCCAGCGCAACGGTGAAATCCCCTTGCGGGATGCTGCGGCGCAACTCGAGCGTCGTGCCGCGGGTGACCACCGCGGCCGGCACGGCTTCGGCGAGCTGTGCATTGCCGGCGCTCGCCTTGTCGCTCGGCGCAACCGGCGGCTTTCCGGTAGCCTCGTTCTAATTCTTGGCCGCCTCGGTCGCCTGCCGCACATTAAAATAGGGATCGCCGAATCCGATCAACTTCTGCCGCTGATTGTCGCCGAGAGCGGTCGTGCGCAGCGCCCGCAGTGCCGCCACCGAAGGAATCACCGTGACCGAATGTTCGCGAGCGAGCCATGGCACGCGGCGATATTCGGCGAACGCGAGCGACAGATCGGCGGCCTCCTCAACACGAGCGGTCGGCAGCAAGCCGATCGGCAGAAATCCCAGCGCGCCATTGGTCACCAGGATGAGATTCTTGGCTGGCCGCCAAGCGTCCTCCACGGGCGTCAGGAGCGAGACGTAAAGACTGTGCGCCAATGCGATGTCGAACGGCGGAATATCGTCGATCGTCGCGGCCCCCGGCTCGAGCGCCTCGCGCAACTTGCCGACCTTTTGGTCCAGTTCGTCGCGTGTGATCGACAGCGCCTTAAAGCGCACCGACCCGGTTTTCGGAATGGCCCAGACGAAGCTCGCCTCTTCGCCGAAATAATAGGACAACAGCGCCTCGCCGTCGCGCAGCACGGCACGGGTAGCGGTGGCGCTGACCGGCGCGGGATCGATCAGATTGGCGTAGGCGGGAAATTTCCGCGCCAGTTCGCGCGCGGCGGCCGTGTGATCGGCGCGCAATCTGGCCACCTTACTCTGTGCAGTCTTGACGGCCTTGTCGTCGCGCTGGTCAGAAGGCAGGGCGAGCAGGCGGGCAAGATCGGCGACGGCCGCGTTGAGCTGTTTGCTCAGATCCTGCTCGCTGCGCGCCAAACCTCCGAGCGCGGGATCTTTACCGGCAGAACGCGCCGAGGCTTGTGCCAGTGCACGCTGAACCGAACGACCGCGGAGCTTGTCTGCGAGTCCGACTGATGCATCCACGGTGTTTGCGTCGGTCAGCGACGGATTGCGCGCCAAAAGATCGAGATAATTTTCGACGATGTAGCGATTCCGGTTGGCGATCGCACCGGCGGTCAGGCTTTCGTCGTTATCCTCCTGGCGACTCGATTCGAGCAACGTCGGAATCGCCAGCTTGAAGGCCGCAATCGCTTCGCCGGGTTGCCCGGCCTTTGCCAAGGCGCTTGCCAAGTAGCCGCGCACCACCGCGGTGGCCGTGCTGTTGTCGCCCGAGCGGGCGCGCTCGCGCTCGAGCTTCTTTTTGGCGAGTTCCACGGCCTCGGAGGCCTTGCCCGAGGCAATCAACTGCTTCAGGCGCGGGGTCTCGTTGACGACCGCTTCCCGGCGCGCCGGCTCCCAACCCGCGACGAGGCGATCGATCTGGTCATAGATCGCCTGGGCTTCGCCCGGCAGGTTTCGGGCATCCAGAATGCGCGCCAGCACCTGCAGATTGCCGACGACGCGGGGCGCATCATCGGGAAAGCCGACGCCTTTCAGGATATCGAGCGCCGCGCGGGTGAGTTGTTCGGCTTCCGGATAGCGGGATTGGCCCATCATCGCGGCGGCGAGGGCTGAAACCGCCAACTCGGTGGCCCAGTAATTTTTTCCGTCCCGCTGGAGGCGGCGAAGCAGCGCCTCGCGAACATCGACCTCTCCTTCCAGAGCGCGGCCCTGTTGGATTTTCATTAGACCTTCGGAGATCTGAAAGATATCGATGCTGCGCTCGTCGCCCCCTCGGGAGGGGTAGTTTTCACCTCCCAGTTTCGCCGCTTCTTCAAACCGGTTGAGCGCTTCCAGCCGCGCCACGCGGGCGTGATGGTATGATGCCTCGGCGTCGGCATACCGGTTTCGCAGTTCGAGCAAGTAGCCGTCCAGGTCGTCCACATAAGCTTGGTATTCTGGCCGAAACGGATCGTTGCTAGCGGGCCATGATCGCGACTCGGCATGCAAGGCCACAAGATTGCGGGCGAGCTGTTCGGCATGTTCGATGTCGCCTGCATCGGCATAGGCGCGAGCCAATTCATTATAGAGCGAGAACAATCGCCCGCGCGCGAGGCGCTGAAGACCGCGGACTTCGGTCATCATGATGGGGACAGCACGCTTGTCATCACCGAGATTGCGCAAACGGCGGTGCAGGAATTCCTGAAAGCGACTTGTCGCGCGCACATAGTTCGTTGTGCTGCTGAGCTTGATCGCCTCTTCGAGATCCGCAATGGCATCATGAATGCGTCCGATCTGATCCCGCGCTCCGGCGCGGCGGAAATAGGCCTCGCTGCGTTGCGGACCGGCGAGGTCCTGAGGGATTTCGGCGTCCGCAGCGGCGGCGAGCCTGGCCGTCCGAATGGGGTCGGGTTTCTCTTGATCGAGCAGCGCGATGACGTTGGTGGTGTCGGCCGAAGGGGAAGCCTCGACCACCTCGTCGAACCGGCAGCGCCGCGGGACCATGGGGCCATCGACGGCCCCGGCCGGGCCGCGCTTTCCCGTGAATTCTGTGCCACCGCCGCCAATGCAAACAATGGCACCGTCGGGGGTCTGAATCGTCACGGTCTGCCCACCCCGGAGATTGCCGGGGTTGGTGTAATCGCCGTAGCGAAACGACAATTCCAGCGCGTGCTCTGGGCTGCGATCCGCCGCGATCGCGCCGATCGGTAAGACCGACAGGGCAGTCACCATCCCCGTCAGACCTGTTGAAAGTGTTCTGCCGATGCGACCGCCCGTCCAGCCGAGATCCAGCCAACTCGCTTCCCGCATGACAACCTCCGGTTGCGATCCATTGACACACGTTGTTGCCGCCAATTCAAGATTAAGAACTTCCATCGAGCAATGGCCATTTCGGGACGGTAAGTCCAAGCCGGCGGACGATATCAGCGCAGCGGTGTGGGTTGTATGGCGCCGATTACAAGCGCGGATGGGTGGCCCGATGCCGCGTGCGCAGGGATGCGACCGCTTTATGTGCTGGCGTCGTTGATGCGAAGCCTTCTCGAACTCGGTCGGTCGAGATCGCTCCGCGCGGCCGCTGTAGACGCCCGCGCCACGAAGGTCGAAATCCGTCATCACTTCCGGCGAAAGGCTACTCAAGCGGACCAAAATCGGCGTATTCGATTTCCGAAGGCAGCTTCTCGTGCGCCGCTGCTGGGCGCAAGCCTTGCGTGTCGAGCACGGCGCCGATCGCGCCTTTCAAGCGAAGCATGTCGAACACGGCGTCGATCGCGCCTTTCAAGCGAAGCGCGGGCTTGACCACGGATGTGTTATAGGGACTCGCCGCTGCGCTGTTGATCTCGATAGCCAGCAAGGCGGACCCGAGCAGCAGCCCCAACCAAGCCGATGTGTGGAATGATTCCAAACGCATCGCCGACCTCCTACAACCGCTTGATCATTGTTGCCCCACCGGCGCACCGCGCTGCCGGACACGCCCGAACAGGTAGTAGTATTCCTTGCTTTCAGAGATATGTATGTGAACGGCTTCACATTTGCCTTAAGCGGTTGGTCGACCGCGTCGGCTCGATCGTTGACTGGACCGTCTGAGGTGAAAAACCCACCGACCTGCCAGTGCAGCGATCCACGAAAGCCGAACTAGTTATCAACATGAAAACCGCCAAGGCGTTCGGCCTTACCAACCCGGAAACGCTGTTGGCCACCGCCGACACGGCGATCGAATAATGCTCCCCGCGTGGTCACGTCGCGCGATTTGAGGCCGCGCGCGATCCGGCCCATTTGGCGGGCGGGCTGTTCAAGGCGATTTAATCAGCGGTCGCGTGCAGCTATTGATCGGCGCGTTAACGGGTTTGTTGTGCACATTCAGTCCGGCGCGTTGCGTGCATTGGCGGTGACGACCGATACGCGGTTCGACAGGCTACCTGATGTTCCGACCGTAAGCGAGTTCGTGCCGGGCCGCGTGGTCACCGCGGTTGCCGGTGTCGCTGTGCCAAGGGGAATGCCGCTCATCGAGAAGCTCAACCACGAAATCAACGCGGGACTGGCCAATCCCGCTATCGCGCCGAAACCGAGAGGTGGGGCAAGGTGGTGAAGACCGCCGGCATCAAGGTGGACTGATCCGCGGCGACGGCTTCGGGTCACGAGCGGCGGATTGCGCCAACGCTCCGGCAGCAGGTCGACCCCAGACCGTATGTCCTTCCCTAAAGAGGCGACCCACCCTCGATGTTACGGCTTGACCCGTGCATTCGGCAATTCCTTAACCTCCCGTTCCACGAGTTGGCGATATCTTGCTGCGCTGCACTATCTTTTCTGGCCGCGAGTTGGCAGTGGGTCGATAGCGTTGAAAAAGTCCCGAGATGCCTTCTCGCGATTTTTTCGAAAGAAACGAAGCCAAGCTATGCTCGCCAATTAATACGGCACCCAGGCCGTTGCCGAAGCCTCCTGTGAGCTTTTTCACTTGGAGACGAGGTCCCTCACATTTTTATCCGAGAATCGCCTCAGTGGCCTAGAAAAATTTTGATCAGCGGTGGACAACGACTTTTTCAACAGCATCTCATAAGCGTCTATCAAAGCATGTCCGCTATGACGTCAGCTTTCGCCAGCTGCGGCCAGGGCGCGCAATCGTAGAACTTTGATAACATGTTAAAAACAACAACCACCCGTCAACATTTTGACCGCGGCACCCCTGTAACCGGGCGCCGCGGCCGGCGGCCTTGGCTTCGGAGATGGGAAACGCAAACGCAAAGGGTGTAGAACGTGTAGGCAAGAGGCGCCAGCGGACCTCATGAAGAGGAGGAGAACATGTATTTGCAACGGTGCGATTTGCTTTTGGTGGTGACACTGGCGGCAGCGGCTGTGACGCCCGCCTCCGCGCAAACGGTAGCGGCCACGGTTGGGCCAGCAGCCCATGGCGGCAAGCAAGGCAGCGCATCCGTCCCGGATCTCTCGGGCATCTGGAACCATTCGATTCCCGGGTTCGAGCCGCTGGCGTCCGGGCCCACGGCGCTGGTCAACCGGCAGCGCCGGGCGAACGGCACCGGCAACATCCTCAAGCTGGTCGGCGACTACACCAATCCGATCTTGAAGCCGCAGGCGGCGGAGATCGTGAAGAAGCACGCCGAACTCGGGCTGAAGGGCATCGGCGATCCGAACACGCGCAACCAATGTTGGCCCTCAGGGGTGCCTTTCGTTTTTACGGAGCGCCCAACGGAGCTGCTGCAAACGCCGAACAAGGTCACCATACTTTATGGCCACGATCATCAGGTCCGTCAGGTGCGCTTGAACGAACCTCATCCGGCGCGAGTGGTGCCGTCCTGGTACGGCGATTCCATCGGCCATTACGAAGGCGATACGCTGGTCGTCGATACGGTGGGCGTCAAGGTTGGCCCCTATTCCATGATCGATTGGTACGGCACGCCATACACGGAGGCAATGCATATCGTCGAACGATACCGCATGCTTGATTACGCTGCCGCGAAAGACGGGTTCGATCGCGACGCCAAGGAGCATAATCCGGTCCAAGGGGACCCAAACGATGCGGGCAAGTATCTGCAACTCGAATTCACCATCGAGGATGCAAATGTCTTCACGACGCCGTGGACAGCAACCATGACCTATGTGCGCGATCGTGCCCCCTGGGAGGAAATGGTGTGTGCCGAAAACATCCAGTGGTACTCGGGAAAAAATGCCGACGTACCGCGGGCGGACAAACCGGATTTCTAAAGAGGCGCCGCGATCATTACGACGCTATCGGCTACGTCCACTCGCTCGCCGCCGCGCGCAACAGCCGGCGCTGCCGATAGTCGGATTCGTCAATGCACATTTTCCGCCCCAGGCGAGCGCCCATGGGCGTGCAGGCTTCGCGCTGAGGATGCAGATGGGTCGAATCCGGGTGGTCTGCGCCACCAGCGTTCCGAACGATAAACGACGGCTGCTGCTGCGCCGCAGCATTTGTTTGGACCATAGGACCGATGTGGTCGGGTAGGATCGTGGCGCGTACCGGGCTTCGAATGATGCCGACGTTTCCACGATCCCCCCTAACATTCCGTACGGCGGGTTTTCCCTCAGTGCGGCTGAAAGGCTGGCGTGTCAGGCGGGACCTTCCCGATGGTTCAGCTTAAGCCTGCTCGGCATCGCTGACCTACGACCGGTTTGTCTTCGCCCTTCGTGCTTCAACGTTGATCCGCACAGAGTTGGATCGGTCGACGCGATTACTGCACCGCCATGCGGTGGACTACTCCACCTACCCCAGGGGCCCTCGCTCGGGTCCGGGTTGTAGTGTCCCGGTCCGTCATCACTTAATCGGCCCCATCCGCCCCACTCGCGGGCACATCGCGATTTCACCGCACGGCGGCTTATACGCAATGCCTTCGCTGTGCGGGAGCGCCTAGGCGACCCGCGAGTGGTTCCGAGCTTTCGCTGCACATTCCTTCCTGACATGCCATCCTCTCCGACCCCGGGGGCTCCGGCACTGATTTGTTCCAGAACTTCGATGCCGACATGGCCTTCGCCGACTGACCAACGGCTCGGCATTTCCGACACTCCCGCAATCCGTTCCACGCGGGTGTCTCATTTCGTGCTTCACTGGTTCCGTGGCACGCTGCTTCCGGGCTCGCCCGCCGACTTCGGCAAGCTCATCGCCGATGAAACCGAGAAGTGGGCGAAGGTGGTCCGGGCGTCCGGCGCTAAGGCGGACTGATCGGGGGGCAAATATTCCGCAACGTGCGTTGCGCGAACGGCGACCGCCGAGACTGGAACACACACCGTCACCGGGCTCGCTCCCTACACTTCCTCAGGTTCACCTGGCTTCCTACCGGCCGCTTGGACCATCGCCGCAACGACAGGCATGTCTCGTGCCATGGACGGTGCTCGCCATGGAATGTTAGCGCGAGCCATGCCATCAATATGGCATCGTGGCAGAAACTCTCGGCAGCGGCATTCCGATTGTAGTCGTGTCGTTCCCAGGCGTTCGGGGAAAGCAGCGCTGGGTCGCCGCGGTGCCATCCCGGCCGGAACGAAGGCACCGGGACGTCATCGGACCGCGGGTCAGCACTCATGATCGTCCTGTGGTGGCATGACCAGCAGCACACGGCGAAAGCAAGGCTGAGATCCCAGGCCCCTCTGCCGCGACCGATAAGCCTTGTTGATGGCTTGGCCGCGGGGATAGGATGTGGTCACTCGCTTTCGTAGGGTTGCACACGAGGCAACGCTTTTCACCTATCCCCAGGTTTCGGGTGGCGTTTTGTCCCGACCGCAAGTCTTGCGAGCGCGCTGGAGAATCGAGGGAGAAGGCCCCATGCACTACCGAAGGATGGTTTGTTTCGTTGCCTTGATGGGCGCGCTATTATCGACGGCGGCGACCCCCCAGGTGGTCGATTTCGGCAGGTATCCCAATTTCCCCGGACAATGGTCCCGACCGGCCGGTAATCCCAACAACTGGCGCCAAGTTGCCGGGCCGCCCCCCTATACACCCGAGGGCGAAAAGAAATTCGCAGACGTTCAGGAGATTTCCAAGCAGGGTAGCCCCGCTAACTGGCCCTCCACTTTCTGTATTCCGACCGGCATGCCGGCGATGATGAACCTTTACAATCCGATGGAGATCGTCATCACCCCGATCACGACCTACATTCTAATGAGCCACAATAACGATCAGATTCGGCGGATTTACACCGATGGTCGCAGTTGGCCGGCTGACGGCGAATATGAGCCGACCTATGCCGGCTATTCGATCGGCAAGTGGGTCGATCAGGATGGCGACGGCAAATACGGCGCGCTCGAAGTCGAGACGCGCTTCCTCAAGGACGTGCGTGCCTACGACGTGAACGGTTACCCCTTCGCCGATGATGGCAAGACGGTCATCAAGGAGCGTTTCTATCTGGACAAATCCGATCCCAACACACTCTATGACGAAATCACCGTCATAGATAACGCACTCACGCGGCCCTATACCAAGCTCATGAAGGCGCTGCGCACCACAAATCCGCATCCGATTTGGTTTTCGGAGGTCTGCCAGGAAGGTAACCTCTGGATCAAGATCGGTGACGAAGCTTATTATATCAGCGTCGACGGCAAGCTGATGCCGTCCAAAAAGGACCAGCCGCCGCCGGACCTGAAATATTTCGGCCGTTCGAAATAGCCGCCCGGACCTTCGAGATCATAGGCCAAACCGGGAGTTGATGCGATTGACCAGGAGCGCAAGTGGACGTTGCCGTCCACGCGCGCGTTATCAAGCGCGTGAGCGCCAGCTTCTCGCCGGCGGCTTGCCGCTTTAGTTCTCGGATGATTTGGTTGATGCATCCTCCCGAACGAACGCGCTGGGGATCGCCGTCACGTCAGGATGGCATTCTGAATTGATGTGTCTCAATGTATGCGACTTAATCAAGTGCGCCACCCGCCTCCCTGACAGCGAACGACACAGTGGCTGCCATTTGCGTCACTCCCTACGCAAAGTTGCCTTGCGAACGTGGCCCCAGCAGAGCGACGTTCCTTGGTAACTGTCCATTTCTGTCCTGCGTCGTTGTGTGCGATGCAGACCCATGCGGCAGAAGCGGGTGGGATAGCCAGCAGTTGTGCACCACAAATCAGCGTGAGGATCGCTCGAATGTGCATCTTCGGTCTCCGCTCCTGAACGAGACTTGAAACAGGATTGCTCGTGGTAACTCAACGCGGCCCCTTCATGAATTCAGCTCGCACAAGACGCGACGATTGCGCAGCACGATGCGTCGCGAACTCGGCAACCCGATGGTGCGTTCGGACACGAGCTGCGTCATGGTGCGCGAAACTGTCTCGATAGTGACCCCCAGATAGTCGGCGATATCCTGACGCGACATTGGGAGTTCGATCGCCTCCCCATCTGCAAGACGCTCCGACATTTCAAGCAGGAAACACGCAACCCGCTGCTGTGCGGTCTTGACCATGAGCAACATGTGCTCCTGCACACGATATAGTTCGCGTGATCAAAGCGTTCCTTGCCGTGGTAATCTACGCGGTTGTCACCACCGCGCCGTTTGGCGTGGCAACCGCCGCGGACCGCGGCCACCATTTCGTTATCAGGACCTTCTGGCAAGTCCGGGGGCCCGAAGCCTGGCGGGAGTACTCAATCAGCGCTCTCGAACCGGCGCTCGTCCTGCTGTCGGGGAAATCGGAACGACGGCTGAGAACCACGGTGCTGGGGATGACGCCCCCCAACCGCGGACGCTAGGTCTCCTGAATGCGAACGATGGCCGATCGTATAGACGCGGCTCGGGCGCGGCTTGGCGAATTGACGCTTGCAAGTACTGGCCCCGCAAGCCCGTCACAGATCGCGTTCGCGATGCTAAAGCGCGTGGCAAATGTTCAAATGACTTACGTTCCTTTTCGAAGCAATGCCCCTACCGTCAACGCGGTATTGGGTGGACACCATATGAGCCTGACTATGCGAACCCGTATCCTCGCCATGATCGGTGACGCGATCCAGCATTGACGACGAGGAGCTGCGGCGACTGCGTGAGATTGCGGATCGGTTCGAAGCTGGTGAGCGGATTGTAATTGAGCTTTCGCAGATGCGGATTGATGACGAAAGCCACGCTCGTGATGAGGAGGGTGTTGCCATCGGACGCGGCGCGTGCTGCTGCTTCGGTCCCGATTATAGTGCCGGCCCCGGGGCGGTTCTCCACCAGCATCGTCACGCCTTGCGTGCGACCGATATGCTCACTCACGACACGTGCCACAATGTCGGCGGTGCCGCCGGGCGGATACGGATTGATGATCTTGATGGTTCGGGCCTGTGACCAAGCCTCTTCACCAAAAGAAAGGATACCGGAAGCAACAATTAGGATCGACGCACCGGTTGCCAGATGCAAAAAACGAAGTCGAAGAAGTTTCACAATGCCCTACCTCGATTAATTTAGTGATCCGTCGCGCACGAGGATAGTCAGCCGCGCGCTAGCATGATCGCGTCAGTACAACCGTGCGCCGAGCCGGCGCGCAGCCTGAATCCATATTTCCCCTAGCTCGGGGGACGTGCATTGGCGGTCTAATTGACGACGGGCCGCTCACTCGAATTCCACAATCATCTCCACCTCGATCGGCGAGTTGCCGGGAAGGCCCGCCATGCCAACGGCGGAGCGCGCGTGCTTGCCAGCCTCGCCGAACACTTCCACCATCAGATCAGAAAATCCGTTGACCACCAGCGGTTGGTCGCCGAAGCCTTCGGCGGAGTTGACCATGCCAAGCACCTTGACCACGCGCTTGACCCGATCGAGGCTGCCGAGCGCGGTGCGGATCTTCGTCAACATGATGAGGCCAGCTTGCCGCGCGGCCTCTCTCCCCTGCTCCACCGAGAGATCCTTGCCGAGCTTGCCCTTGCCCACCCATGCGGGGCCGGCGGTGTTGCCGGACAGGAACAAGAGCTTGCCGGTCTGCACCGAATTCACGAAATTGGCGGCTGGAGCGGCATCCGGCGGCAACGTGATGTTCAGCGCCTTGAGGCGCGCTTCCGCCCCGGACGGCGCCTGAGCTGATCCGGGACAGGACAACACAAGCAAGACGAGGCTTGCAGCGAGAATACCTTTCATGTCGGGCCTCCTTCTGGTTCACGGAAGCAAATCTTGGATTTCGGCGATCAATGCTCAAACAGCCCGGATCGCAGTGTGGTGGAACGACGCCGAAGGAGCAAGATTGGAGAGCATCCTGAGCGTTGGGAACGCCATAAATCCGCAGGTCCAACGCAACCGACGGGCGGCAATTGAGTAGACAACCGTGCAGTTCCATTACCCGCTGAACCGGTGTGGTCACGATCGGCTGGGATCGTGCTAGCGCACTGATCACGCAGTTCGCACCGCCTTCTGAACCGAATACTCCGAGTCTTACGCAGCCGTAATCCCCGTCGCGACCCACCTCGGACGATCGACGCGGCGGGTGCCAAGATGCCGGCGCCAATGCGCGTGAAGACCTACGACGCCCCGGGTCGCCTTACTTGTAAAACTCCATCGTCGCTTGGCGGAACCAGACCGTATTTGCCGGTGCCATTGAAATGGGTCCGTTGATGCCGAATACCGCGATCTGGAATTTATCTCCTGCTTTGACACCAGTGCTGAGCACCACGCGGTTTGGCATATTGTGGCCCTGGATCGTGGCGGGGCTGGGGTAGCCTGAGCGGCCCGGAATCGCTCCGTTGACCCAAACCTCGGCGTAATCGTCCACGGTCACCGTGAGTACTACCACGGCACCGGATGGGTCAAAGTCGTCGATTTTCGCCGGGATCGTGAGCGGCGTGCGATACCACATGAACGCCACATGACCGCCGCTGCGGCGAGCCGCCAAATCCTTGGGCTCGATGTTTGGCCATTTTGAATCATCGAAGTCGGTCCCGCCGGCCTGCGGCTCGATGCTGTAGGTCGTCTTGTATTGTGGCATGGCGCCCTGGATCGCCGGCACTTCGACGATTTTGACGTCCGACACTTTCCACTGCGCGCCAAGCGCTGCCGCACCCGCCGTCGTCATCAGATCGACCACGTGCGTCGGCGGGATCCCGGGCGGCATGATCGGAGCCGGACGCGGCGGCGGAGCCTGCGCGTTCGAGAACGTCGAGATCATCAACGGAACGGCGGCCAGCACGACACATGCCATCAGCCTACCGAGCAATTTCGTGCGCATCTCAATCCTCCCTTATTTGTTCTGCTGATCACCACCCAGCATTAAATCGACGCACCGATCATGCCACACTGCACATCGAACGATATGTCGGCAAGGCCCGGATGGTGCCGCAGCTTGCCCGGCCCTGGTGCCGGGCTTTTGCCGTTGAAACGTCAGGGTGCAACCGCGCCCCTCTCGGCGAGCAGCCTGAACGCCCAGGGCTGGTCGGCACTGCCCCCCGTTTTCGTTGGCTCCTCGCCATTGGCCACCCATCAGCGTCCCCGCTCGGGCTGCTCCCGCCAGTTCGGCCGGGCGTTAGCAGGCGGTGCGCACGCAGCCCGCTACGTATTTCTGCTTATGGGCAGATGCGTAAGCACAACACCTGAATTTCCCAACCAGTCGGTGGGGCCTATTCGTGACTTATGAAACGATCGGGGGGTTGGTCATGGTCACGAAGCAGCTTTCAATTGCAATCGCCATCGGCGTCTGCATCGTTTCTGGCTTGGTCTGGTCGGACCTTAAGACGTTTGCAGCTGCACCAGCATCTGAGACGAAGATCGATTTTGGTCAGGTCGTCAACCGGGCGGATAAGAGTGATCGCTTGCCGAACTTCAAGTCCGCTCTACCGGAACCTGCACTGCTCCCCTACTGCGAGCCAGTGGCATCCCCGTTCGCCGATCCGATCTTGGGCCGCATTGTTGGTCGCTGCGCCGCATAATGTGCCAGCTTTCTCGCGCCGGCTGCTCCCGGATCGCCGACCAGACGGATGCGGGCATGCCGCGCTTGCCGCAAACGGAGCCTCCCGACGGGACACTTCCGGGACACTCGCTAGACTAGTTTCTGTCGCGAAAGGCAAAATAGCGTGGCAGAATGGGCATTTCCAGGGTTTTCGGCGGCAAGTTTTGCTTGCCAATGGGAGGCGCGATGTCTCTCATTTGAGAGATAATTCGCCGCCACACCGAACGGTCTGTCGATGTCGTCCGCTGCCGGATGGGCAGCGGAGGGGTTGGGCTTGGCCTGGCGGTTCTCGGCTGGCTGAGTTGAGCCGTGGCGCGGCCGCCGGCGCGGCAGATGAGCTTTGCCGATCTCGAACTGCTGCGGCAGGGCGTGCGGCTTGAGCCGTTGCTGCAGGCGATCTGTGATTTTCTCGATAAGCAGGCGGCGCCGGTCGAGCGGGTGCGCCGCGACCTGATACGCGGCCTGAATGAGCCGGACAAGGGTCGCCGCGGCCTCACCGCGTCGCAGACGTTGCGCGCGCTCGTTCTGATGCGCCTGAAGAACTGGGATTATCGCGAGCTGCGTGAACGCATCGCCGATGGAATAACGCTGCGCCGGTTCACCGATTTCTACTGCGAGAAGGTGCCCAAGCATGACGCCTTCAACCGCAGCTTCAACCGGCTGACGCCGGCGACGCTCAAGGCCATCAACGACCTCGTCGTCGAGGCCGCCGTGAAGCTTGGCTTGGAGGAGGGCAGCAAGCTGCGGGTCGACACCACGGTGGTGGAAACCGACATTCATCATCCGACCGATAACACCTTGCTGTGGGACGTGGTGCGGGTCCTCACGCGGCTCCTCGGTCGGCTTGCCAAGGCGCTGGGGCTGCGGCGCATCGCGGGTTTTCGCAATCGCTCGCGCGCCGCGCATCGGCGCATGTACGAGATACAACGGATGACGACGCGGCAGCGTCAGGGCAAAGGATCGCGGCAGACTGCGACCTACCGGGCGCTGATCAGCATTGCCGAGGAAGGAGTGGCAGGCGCCAGGAAGGCGCTTGACGACACTGCCGCGATGCGCGCCAAGGACCCGTTGACCGCTCTGAAGATCGAGGCCCTGCGCGATGAGATCGCGCATTATTGCGATCTCGGCACGCGGGTAATCGAGCAGGCGCGCCGCCGCGTGCTCGATGGCGAACAGGTGCCCACGTCCGAGAAGATCTATTCGATCTTCGAGCCCCATACCGATCTGATCAAGCGTGGCAAGGTGCGCACGCCAGTGGAATTCGGTCACAAGGTATTTCTCGCCGAAAGCGCCAAAGGCTTGGTTACCCAGTATAAGGTGCTGAAGGGAAACCCGTCCGACGAAGTTCACGTGGCGCCGTCGCTCAGGCTCCATCGCCGCGCCTTCCGCCGTGCGCCGCACCTTTATGGCGCCGATCGCGGCTTCTTCAGCGAGCAGAACGTGGCCGCCTGCGTGCACGGCGCCGTCGAGACGGTATGCATTCCGCAGCGTGGCGGCACCAAAACGCCGCAACGCCAAGCCTACGAAAGGTCGGCGGAGTTCAAGCAAGGCCAGCGCTTTCGCGCCGGCATCGAGGGTCGCATCTCGGTGCTGATGCGCGGTCGCGGCATGAAGCGTTGCCGCGCCGAAGGCGCCGAGCGCTTTGCGGTGTTCGTTGGCGCCGCGGTGCTCGCCAACAACCTCATGATCGTCGCCGCCCTGCTGACCAAGCGGTCGGCGCGCCGCTGCAAAGCCACCCGGTAACAATCCGATCGTCGTCGCACTGGAATAAAACCCGCCGCATCCATCACGTCGCCGGCCACAACTTGGCCTGGCGGATGCCCATCCATGTCGAAAACCACGCGACCAAGAACCGGAAAATTCAGCAACACAACGCTGACTTAAGCCCAGTTCATCGGTATAACTGAACAATCCTCGGCCCAAATCCACCCATTTCGCGACAGAAACTAGACTAGGTCAGCCTAAGTCATTGATTTTATGGCGCGCCCGAGGGGATTCGAACCTCTGACCTTTGCCTTCGGAGGGCAACGCTCTATCCAGCTGAGCTACGGGCGCTTCGAGTGTCTCATTACCCGATCGAGAACGGCCGGGCAACGCCCACGGGCAGCGCCCTGGCGTTTGATTCGCTGGAACAACCGCCTCGGCCACAGGCCGGGGAGCGCCGGGGCTTGCCGCAGGGCAACCCGCATGGAGCCGAACCGCGAACCCGCGTCTGGTGTAATTCTGTAATGTGGTGCGCGGCCCTGCCGGCACCGCATCCGGCAGGGGCACCACTTCGCCAGACTTGAAGGGATTCCCCATGCCGACCCCACCGCTCAGCGGCATAAAGGCCTGTGTGTTCGATGCCTATGGCACTTTGTTCGACTTCGCCGCGGCGGCGCGCGCGTGCCCGGACCTGCCCGGGCCGGCGGCCGAACGCTTGACGGCGCTGTGGCGCGACAAGCAGGTGCAATACACGTGGCTGCGGGCGGCGCAGGGCCGCCACGCCGATTTCGCGCAGGTCACCGCCGACGCCCTCGACTTCGCGCTGGAGACGCTCGGGCTGGAGCGGCCGGGGCTGCGCGGCCGCCTGCTCGATCTCTACCTCGCGCTGGCGGCGTTTCCCGAGGTGCCGGAGGTGCTGGCGAAGGTGCGGGCGGCCGGATTGAGGACCGCGATCCTGTCCAACGGAACGCCGGCCATGCTCGCCGCCGCCGTCGCCGCGGCAGGCCTCGAACGCCGGTTCGATGCCGTGCTGTCGGTGGAGGAGGTCGGCGCCTTCAAGCCGGACCGCCGGGTCTACCAGCTCGCGGTCGACCGGCTCGGCATTCCCGCGGCCGCCATCGCGTTCGTGTCGTCGAACGGCTGGGACGCCCACGCCGCATCGGCGTTCGGCATGCGGGTGGTGTGGTGCAACCGCTACGGCCAGCCGCGCGAGCGGCTGCCGGGAGCGCCGGACCGCGAGATCGCCACGCTGGCGGAGCTGCCGGCGCTGGTCGGGGCGTGAACGCGCCTCCGAGGGGCCACCAGATTATTGATGGATGGCTATCCCGGTCGTGGTACAGCCGGGCTTTTCGATGCCGCCGAAGATCACGAACTGCGGAATCTTCGTCGACCCGTTAATGCTCGCATAGAAGGCGTGATAGGTCACACTGCCGCCGCCCTCGAGAGCGACCGTAAACGACGTGCTCGTGTTCGAGTAGGTATAGGCCGGCGGCGGACTTGGCGGGGGAGTGTCGGTCAACACATTGCCGAGCGGGACAGCGCCATTATATGAAAACAACACTCGGCGATCCATCTATGCTGTCGGCTGCCATCGTCGCTTTTCCAGTCGAGTGATTGAAAGTGATGGTGCCTATGTTCTGATTCGCATCTCCGGAATTGCTCACGGTCACACCGGCGACCGGATTCGGCGTGGTCTGGGTTACGTCAATGAGCACCTGACAAACATGCGTCACCCGAACGATATACGTACCGGACAGAACCGGCGTGACCGTCGAGGTGGCTGGCGTCACGGCGGGTTGGGCCATGGCGACATCGCCGAGCAACATCGTCGTCGCAGCCAGCAGGATGATTCTGAAATTCACGACGCACCCCCTTCCTTGCTTGATTGTCCACGGACCGAATCTATAGCCGAAACGCCCCAACGTCCACCGCCGGCACGGGTTCGCGGGGCCGACGTTTCCTTTCGACGCCCAGCCGGCGACGCGGGTGGGCGCGCCGAAGCGCAAGAGGATCGCCGAGCAATAGTCGGCGTGCCGTGTGCTGCGGGGATAAGTCCGGGGCATCGCTCGCATGGCCCGGCGATTTCGCGCATGATTTCGATGATTCGAAATCCGAAGCTTGCGAGAGATGATGTCTTCCCGCCAACCCGACCTGTTCCAGGACGACGTGCAGGCCGACCTGTTCGGCGAGGATTCGCCGACGCCCGTCTACCGCGCCGATCCGGACGCGGTGCGACAGGAACTCCATGAGCTCCTCGCCGCGGCGCGGGCGGCGCAGACCATGCCCTGGGATGCAGAGCGCGTCATGCTCTATCGCACGATTTTCCCGCAGATGACCAATTGGCTGCCCGCCGAGGAGGGCGCGCAACTGCGCTTCGCATTCGAAACGGAACTGGCCCGACTTGAAGCGGCTTGAGAGTTCGCTGGCCGAGCGCGGTGCGTCCAAAGCAGCGGAATTCCTGCACGCCCCGGACCCCGGTCATCCCGATCCGCGCCGCCGGCCGGACACGCGATCACACGTTCTGGAACTGCAGGCGCGCCAGCCGCGCATAGAGGCCGCCGTTGGCGACCAGGCTGTCATGGGTGCCTTCCTCGACGATGCGGCCGTGGTCCATCACCAGGATGCGGTCGCACGACAGCACCGTCGCCAGGCGATGGGCGATGACCAGCGTGGTGCGCTCCTGCATCAGCCGCGCCAGGGCCTTCTGCACCAGGGTTTCGCTCTCGGCATCGAGCGAGGAGGTGGCCTCGTCGAGCAGCAGCAGGGGCGCATCGCGCAGGATGGCGCGGGCGATGGCGATGCGCTGGCGCTGGCCGCCGGACAATGTCACGCCGCGTTCGCCCACCAGGGTCTCGTAGCCGTCCGGCAGGCGGGTGATGAATTCGGCGGCGGCGGCCTGCTCGGCGGCGCGCGCGATCTCCTCCATGGTCGCATCGGGGCGGCCGAAGCGGATATTGTCGGCGACGCTGGCGCCGAAGATCGCGGTGTCCTGGGGCACCAGGGCGATGCGCCGGCGCAATTCGCGCGGATCGGCGGCGGCGATGCGCACGCCGTCGAAGGTGATGGCGCCGCCGAGGGGATCGTAGAACCGCAGCAGCAGATGGAAGATGGTGCTCTTGCCGGCGCCCGACGGCCCGACGATCGCGACCTTTTCGCCGGCGCGCACGTTGAAGGTCACGCCGTCCAGCACGAAGGCCTGGGGACGCGACGGGTAGGCGAACCGCACCGCGTCGAAGCCGACTTCGCCGCGCGGCGGCGACGGCAGCGGCACCGGATTGGCCGGCGCCGTGATCTCGGGCTCGATGTGCAGGATCTCGGACAGCCGCTCGGCGGAGCCCGACGCCTGCGACAGCTCGCCCCACACCTCGCTGAGCTGGCCGAGCCCGCTCGCCGCGAGCACCGCGAACAGCACGAACTGGCCGAGCGTTCCCGCCGTGGTGCGGCCGGCCAGCACGTCCTGGGCGCCGACCCACAGCACCAGCACGACGCTCGAGCCGGCGAGAAAGATGATGATCGCGGTCAGCACCGAGCGGGCGCGGATCGAGAACAGCGCCGCCTCATAGGCGCGCTCCACGGCGTCGCGAAACCGCGCCCGCGCCAGCCCTTCATTGGTGAAGGCCTGCAGCGTGCGCACCGCGCCGATCAGCTCGGAGGCATAGGCGGAGGCGTCGGCGAGGGTGTCCTGGGCGGTGCGCGAGCGCTTGCGCACCATGCGGCCGAACGCGACCAGCGGCAGCACGATCACCGGGATCGCCCCCAGCACGAAGGCGGAGAGCCGTGCGCTCGTCACCACCATCATGGCCGCCGAACCGAAGAACAGCACGAGGTTGCGCAGCGCGATCGAGACCGATGCGCCGACCGCGGACTTGATCTGGGTGGTGTCGGCGGTGAGCCGCGACACCAGTTCGCCGGACTTCGCGGTGTCGAAGAACGACGCCGACAGGATGGTGATGCGGTCGAACACCGCGTCGCGCAGGTCCGCCACCACCCGCTCGCCGATGCTGGTGACGAGGTAATAGCGCATGGCGCTCGCCCCGGCGAGCAGCCCGACCACCGCGATCATGCACCCCGAAATATTCGTCGATCAGGCCGGCGCGGTGGGCATCGAAGCCGTTGTCGATCATGCGCCGGACCGCGATCGGCAGCGCCAGCGTCGCGATCGCCGCGACGAGCAGCGCGACGAGGGCGGCGGCGACCCGAAACCGGTAGCGCATGACGAAGGGGACGAGCCCGAGCAGCGGCTTGATGCTGCGCGACCGCGCGCCCTTGGCCGGCGCCTCCGCGGGGGCGGTCGCATCCACAGGGGCTGTCGCCTCGACAGCCACCGGCTGCAACTCGGGCTTGGAAACAATATTCATAAAGGGCGCTCGTGACTGGATGGCGCAAGACCGCATCGGTCGCCGCCGGGGTCCGGACAATGGCCTGCCTGACCGGCTCTGACAACCGGGTCGCACGCCGCGGATTGACGCGCCCGCCGGTCGGGCCATCTGTCAGCTCAAGTTTTGGCGGCGATCGTCACGGGTTGCCGCCACGCGCGCATGGCGGGTCAGGCCATGAGGCACGATCGCGCCCCCGTTGGCATGCTCAGACATGGCCTCGCCAGCAGGGGACGGATCGCCCCCTGGCGGGTCTTCGGCCAACTGCCGTCAGTTCGACGTTCGCTTGAAATATCTTGCATCCGGCGGCGCCTGATCCTTTTTGGTCGGCATCAAGAATCCGTCCCCGCTCAGGAAATAGACGTCGGTTCCAATGACGACATAGTTGGTGCCCTCAGTGCAAGAAACTCGGCTCCAGTTCGGATAGGGATTCGGGTTGCGCCGAAAGGTCTTGTCCACGCTCCAAGGTCGCGTCAAGGCATGGTCGAACACGGTGATCTCGTCGTGCAGCAGGTTCGGATCGTTCTTGTCGATGATGGAACCGCTCCTTGAAGGTCGACTGATTGTCGAAATGCAGCGGCAGCCCGGTCGCGTCGTAGGCACGCGGCCCCTTGAACGGCCCGCGCGTCTCGACTTCGAGCACGTCGTAGACGCCGTCGCCGTCCTCGTCGATCCATTTGCCGATCGAGTAGCCCTGATAGGTCGGCTCCACGTCCGTCGGCCAGGGGCGGCCGTCGGTGAAAATTCGGCGCAGGTCGGTGTCCGGCCGAAATATAGGTGGTTTCCGGCGTGACGATGTATTCCGCCGCCTGCGCCGACATCATGCTCGGCATGCCGCCCGGCACGCAGCGGGCATGGTCGATGAAATTGCCCTGCCCGCCCTTGGCCTGGTCGGCCATGCTTTCCTCGTGGATCTTCTGATACTCCGGCGTCAGCGGCGCCTGCTGCGCCGGTCCGAACGCCTTGTTGGGATCGAACTTGACGCGTCTGGCCGCCGAGACGCGGGTTGATGGTGTCCCACTGGCCTTTCCAGTTCGGGTATTTCGCGTCATCGGCCGCCTGCGCGCCCCCGAGCGTCATCATCAGCGCGGCGGCCAGCGCGAAGGCCCCGGTCGAGCTTCGATAGAACATGAGTTTCCTCCCGCTTCGTCGGGATCTTGCTTCATGCGGCGAACGCGACTTCATGACAATTAAGATACACCGCCGTCACGGCTTATGAAACGGTGCCACGACGCACGGCGCCACGATGCTTGGCAGAACCAGTGCATAACGGCACGCTACGCACCCCGGAGCCGGAAGTCCCGGTGGGACGCGCCAACGGCAAGCGATTTCAAGCCGAGACGCCTCCAACGAGGCCAGCGCTCCCATCGCATGCGCCTGGCTGTCTTGTCCCGTCCCAGGCGCCTTGTATCGCCTTCGGCGCTGGGGTATAGACCCCGAAACCTGAGCGGGACAACCTGAACGGGCGCCGTCAGCGGCGCCGGAGCGCGAGCCATGAAGGGCGAAATTCACCCCGGCTATCACACCATCAAGGTCGTCATGACCGATGGCACCGAGTTCGAGACGCGCTCCACCTGGGGCAAGCGGGGCGACGTCCTGCATCTCGACATCGATCCCAAGTCCCACCCGGCTTGGACCGGGGGCGCCCAGCAACTGCTCGACCGCGGCGGCCGGCTGTCTCGCTTCCAGAAGAAGTTCTCCGGGCTGGGGCTGAAAAAATAGCGCTCCACTTTCCGGCCACGGCCGGACCGCGGGCTCGCCCGCGCTACGCCGACGTGGCCTGCGGACCGTCGGCCGCGTTCCTCGCCCATGATCGGCGCCGTGTTACCTGCTGCCGCGTTCGAAGGCGGCGCGGAGTATTCCCATCTGGTGCTCCAGCGGGCTGTCGCCGCCGCCCGTCTCCGGCAGCGGCGCATGGATGGTGGCGTCGAGACGGCGGACCTCGTCCTGCAGCTTCCTCGATCGCACGATCAGGCTCGATAGCCGCTCCGGCAGGACCAGGCCGGCATCCTCCGGCCGCTCGTCCATCGCCAGCTTGACCTTCATCCGCTCCTTGCCGGCCTGCGCGAGCGACATCTCGCCTTCATTGACGGCACGGTGCAGCAGCAGCCAGGATGCGAGCTGCATCAGCCGCGTCGTCAGCCGCATGCTCTCGGTGGCGTAGCCGAGCGCCGCGGACCGCCCGAGCGCCTTGGATTCCTGCCGGCCCGGACCGTCCAGATAAGCGGCGGTCTCTTCGACGAGCTTCATGCCGTCGCGGAACAGCTGGGAGAAGTTCTGCGACGCCGCGAGCTTCTCGCCGAACAGAACCGGACCCACTTCCTCGATCGACTTTTCGGACATGATGTACGCCTCACATGAAAGAAACATGCGCGCGGTCCGGCGACGAGTCCAGCGGCGGCGGACAAAACTTCGAGCCGATGATTTATGAGCGGGCGGGGCGGGCTGCGGAAGCCGCGACTGCGGACGTCGAGCCGGTCCCCGGACCTGGCTCATTTTGACACAGGTCACAAAAAAGAGCCGCCATTTCGGGCGGCTCAAGTGATAACAGGGAGGCGTCAAACAGAGTGGACAGGAGCCACTCGGTGTCCACGAAATGGACAGTTATCGTAATAATCGAGAAAGCTTAATAACCCGTTAAAAGGCTGCGCGGACGGCCAGCCGGGATGCGGATTCGCGCCTGCGTCTCGCGCGGCCGTCTGGCGCAGCAGACGGCCGCATTTTGCGGACGCCTCCTATCGCTTGAAGAACTGATCGGCCGCTGAACGCGATGCCTGCTTTTTTGCGCGCGCCGTCTCCAGCCGCGCGATCTCCTCCTGCAGCGCCGCGATGCGCTCGTCGAGCTCCTTGAGCGACAGCAGCGAGAGATCCTGCCCGATTTCATGGGCGAGCTTCTTCTTGGGCCTGTCGTCGTCCTCGATCGCCGCCATTCTCTGCTTCCTGTTTGCGGAAACATATCGGCGGCCGGACCGATTGTCACATCTGGCGAGAGAGTCCGACTCCGGCTCTCCCGAAACGCCCGCAACTTTTCCGGAGCATGATCCGGCGCAGGCTCTGCTTCGAAAAGTCTGCAACTTTTCCGGAGCATGCGCTAACACTCCGGGTTTCCATGCTGTGTAGCCGGAAGAGAACCATGACCTCGATTCCCGCGAGTATGACTGCCATCGTGATCTCATCCCCCGGCGGCCCGGAGGTGCTGACGCCGCAGCCGCGGCCGGTGCCCGCGCCGGGCGAAGGCGAGATCCTGGTGAAGGTGGCCGCCGCCGGGGTGAACCGCCCCGACGTCATGCAGCGCCTCGGGCTCTATCCGCCGCCCAAGGGCGTGACCGACATTCCCGGCCTCGAAATCGCCGGCGAGGTCGCCGCCTGCGGGGCCGGCGTCACCCGCTGGAAGCCCGGCGACCGCGTCACGGCGCTGGTCGGCGGTGGCGGCTATGCGGAATATTGCGTCGCCCACGAAAGCCACGCGCTGACCATTCCGGCCGGCCTGTCGATCATCCAGGCGGCGGCAGTTCCTGAAACGTTCTTCACGGTGTGGCACAACGTCTTCGAGCGCGGGCGGCTCAAGCCGGGCGAGACTCTGCTCGTTCACGGCGGCAGCTCGGGGATCGGGACCACGGCAATCCAGCTCGGCAAGGCGTTCGGCGCCCGCGTCATCGTCACCGCGGGCAGCGCGGAAAAATGCGAGGCCTGCCGGCGCCTGGGCGCCGACGTCGCCGTCAACTACAAGAGCGAAGATTTCGTCGCCGTCACCAAGAGCGCCACCGGCGGAGCCGGCGCCAACGTGATCCTGGACATGGTCGGCGGCGACTACATCGAGCGCAATTACGAGGCGGCCGCCGTCGAGGGCCGGGTGGTGCAGATCGCCTTCCAGGGCTCGCCGCGGGCCAACGTGGATTTCCGCCGCATCCTGCTCAAGCGCCTTTGGCACACCGGCTCGACGCTGCGCTCTCGCGCGCTGGCGGACAAGGCCGCCATCGCGCGGGCGATCGAGCAAAACGTCTGGCCGCTGATCGCGGCCGGACGCGTCGGCCCGGTGATGGACCTGACCTTCCCGCTCGCCGGAGCCGCCAAGGCCCATGCGCGGATGGAATCGTCAGCGCATATCGGAAAAATCGTGCTCTCGGTGTAAGCCCCTATCCGCCGGCCGGCGGGGACCCCGGCGTCATAGCCGCGGCGTGAATTTGCCGCCGCGCTGCCGCAATGTCGCGCCGTCGCCGCGGCTGCGACCGCCGTCACCGGCTCGTCACCGGCGCGACATTGTTGCACTTATGCGTCCAGTTCGGTACTCAAAGAGGGGGTGCAACAGGCGCAGCGTCCTGGTTTTCGACGAAAATGCAGCGTAGCGCCTCGCAGGCATTTCAAGGCACGGAGGGTCGCCGCTTGAGGGTTCTGCACGTCGCCATGGCTGCAGCCGTCGCGGTGGCGTTGCTTGCCTCTCACGCCCGTGCCGTCGAGGCCGTCAATGTGCGCGTCGACATCGCTGCGATCGATCTCACCGACGCGGTGGAGCGGCTGCAGGCCGACGGCGACCGCATCCAGGTGTCCACCGCGCCTGGCAATGACGGGATCGTCCGCCGCGTCGAGGTGCGCGCCCGCGAGGCCGGATCCAACTGGGTGGCGTTCGCGCTGGCAAATTCGAGCGACGAGCAGATCGACCGCCTGATCGTGGTGCCGCATTATCAGATGGTGGGCTCGAAGATTCTGTGGCCCGATCTCGGCCTGTCCCGCATCGTCAACATCACTCCCAGTTCCGGCGACCGGCCGGACCGCGAGGACAGCGCCACCGCCGACATCTTCCGCATCACCCTCGATCCCGGCGCGGTGATCACCTATGTCGCGGAGATGCGCACCGACAAGCTGCCGCAGATCTATCTGTGGGAGCCCGACGCCTACAAGGACAAGGTCAACAGCTTCACCCTCTATCACGGCATCGTCATCGGCATCGCCGGCCTGCTGGCGCTGTTCCTGACCATCCTGTTCGTGGTCAAGGGCAGCGTGATGTTTCCCGCCGCCGCTGCGCTGGGCTGGGCGGTGCTGGTTTACATCGGCGTCGACTTCGGGTTCTGGGGCAAGGTGTTCGACATGTCGGCCGGCGCCGAACGGGTGTGGCGGGCATCCGGCGAGGCGATCCTCGCCGCCACGCTGCTGGTGTTCCTGTTCGCCTATCTCAACCTCAACCGCTGGCACGTCCGCTATGCCCATATCGCGATGGCCTGGCTCGCCTTCCTGGGCGCGCTGGTCGCGGTCGCGCTGGTCGATCCGTCGATCGCCTCGGGCATCGCGCGGCTGTCGCTGCTGTTCGTCGCCGTCGCCGGATTCGGCCTCGTCATCTATCTCGCCGCCCAAGGCTTCGATCGCGCGGTGCTGCTGATCCCGACCTGGTTCCTGCTGGTCTCCTGGGTCATCGCCGCCGGCCTCGCGGTGGCGGGGTGGGTCACCAACGACATCGTGGCGCCGGCCCTGCTCGGCGGCCTGGTGCTGATCGTCATGCTGATCGGCTTCACCGTGATGCAGCACGCCTTCGCCGGCGGCATCACCCACGGCATCGTCTCCGACGTCGAGCGCCGCGCGCTGGCGCTGACCGGGGCCGGCGACCTGATCTGGGACTGGGACGTCGCCGCCGACAACGTGTTCACCAGCCCGGAAACCGAAAACGTTCTCGGCCTCAAGCGCGGCACGTTGGACGGACCGGCGGCGCAGTGGCTCGCGGTGCTCCATCCGCTCGACCGCGACCGCTTCCGCGCCTCGCTCGACAACGTGATCGAGCAGCGGCGCGGCCGGCTGGTCCAGGATTTCCGCCTGCGCGGGCCCGACGGCCACTACCTCTGGTTCACCATCAAGGCCCGGCCGGTGGTCGGCTCGGACGGCGAGGTGGTGCGGCTGGTCGGCACCCTGACCGACGTCACCGAGGCCAAGGTATCCGAGGAGCGCCTGCTCCATGACGCCGTCCATGACCATCTGACCGGGCTGCCGAACCGCGAATTGTTCCTCGACCGCCTCGAGGCGGTGCTGGCCTTCGCCAAGACCAATGCGGACATCCGGCCCACCGTGATGGTGATCGATCTCGATCGCTTCAAGCAGGTCAACGATTCCGTCGGCATGGCGGTGGGCGATTCGATCCTGCTGACGCTGGCGCGCCGGCTCAGCCGCCTGCTCAAGCCGCAGGACACGCTGGCGCGGCTGTCCGGCGACCAGTTCGGCCTCATCCTCATGTCGGAGAAGGACACCAACCGCGTCGTCGGCTTCGCCGAGACCGCCTGCAAGGCGATCCGCGCTCCGATCACCTTCAACGACCGCGAGATCTTTCTGACCGCTTCGATCGGCATCGCGCTGCCGGAGGCGCAGCCCAATCGCGGCGAGGAACTGGTCAAGGATGCCGAGCTCGCCATGTATGCGGCAAAGCGCGCGCGCGGCGACCGGTTCGAAGTGTTCAAGCCCGCCATGCGCGCCCGCAAGACCGACCGCCTGACGCTCGAATCCGAGCTGCGCCGCGCGCTCGACCGCGAGGAGATCACCATGGTCTACCAGCCGATCGTGCGGCTGGAGGACCGCTCGGTGGCCGGCTTCGAAGCGCTGGCGCGCTGGGACCATCCCAAGATGGGCCGCCTGTCGCCGTCCGAATTCATCTCGATCGCGGAGGAGATCGGCCTCATCACCGATCTCGGACTGTTCGCGCTGGAGCGCACCGCGCGCCAGCTCGGCATCTGGCAGCGCTCGGTGCGCATGCGGGTGCCGCTGTTCGCGAGCGTCAACGTCTCCTCGCGCCAGCTGCTCCGCAACGACCTCGTCGACGACCTGCGCGCCGTGCTCGCACGTTCCGGACTGATACGCGGCACCCTGAAGCTGGAGCTGACCGAGTCGGTGGTGATGGAAAATCCCGAGCAGGCCACCCAGATCCTGCAAAAGCTCAGGGATCTCGGCGCCGGACTCGCCCTCGACGATTTCGGCACCGGCCACTCCTCGCTGGTCTATCTGCAGCGGTTTCCGTTCGACACCATCAAGATCGACCAGTCCTTCGTGCGCATGAATTCCAAGGGGTCGCGGCCGGTCATCCTGCGCTCCATCGTCGGGCTTGCCCACGATCTCGGCATGGATGTCGTCGCCGAGGGCGCCGAAAACGAAGCTGATGCGTCGGACCTCTACCAGCTCGGCTGCGAATACGCGCAGGGCTACGCGTTCGGCTATCCGATGACCGCCGAACAGGCCCACGAACTCCTGGTCAGCGACCGGCTGGAAGCGGCGCGGTAAGAACGGACTAGCACACGGCAGCGGACGGATGACCGAGCGGTTGACCGAAGCCGCGGTCCGTCCTCGGTCGTGCGTTATGCGTGCCCGGCTTCGCTCGACAGCATGCCGGCATGGATGCCGAGCTTCTTCAGCGCCCGCTCGTATTTGTGAACGAGATCGCCGCCGAAGATCAGATCCGGGTCGGCGCTGCAATGCAGCCAGCCGTTTTCCTGGATCTCGGTCTCGAGCTGTCCAGGCGCCCATCCGGCATAGCCGAGCGCCAGCAGCGCGCTGTCCGGGCCGTCGCCGTTGGCGATCGCCTTGAGGACATCGAGGGTGGCGGTGAGGCAGATGCCGTCGTCGATCGGCAGCGTCGAGTTCTCGATGAAGAAGTCGCTCGAATGCAGCACGAAACCGCGGCCGGGCTCGACCGGCCCGCCCTTGAGCACCTGCACCGCGCCGGCGCGGCGCGGCAGCTGGATGAGGTCGGTGTCCGGGATCACCTCGAGCTGCACCAGCAGATCGGCAAAATTGATGTTCGCAGCCGGCTGATTGACGACGATGCCCATCGCGCCTTCCGAGGAATGGGCGCAGACGTAGATCAGGGTGCGCGCAAAGCGCTCGTCGCGCATGCTCGGCATCGCGATCAGCATCTGCCCGTCGAGATAGCCGCGCTGGGGGGCACCCTTCGCCGCCGTCGCCTTGAGGATTTTGCTTTGCTGCCTTCATGGCGAAAAGGGTAACCTCATCTCGCGGCGACGGCAACGCGGGCGGCGCCGGTCACGACGAATTTAATGGTCAGGCCTCGTCACAATCACTACACGATCCGTCATGATTGCAACGGCATTGCGGCAATGGGTCACTGCGACGACGCTCACCGTGCTCGCCGCGGTGCCGGGCGCCGACGACGGCGCGGGCCGCCGATGCATCGATATGGGATGGCGACGCGCGCTCTGCAATGCGCCTCGTCGCCGGCAGCGCCGGCGGCGCGGACCGCACTTCGCTGCGGGCCGGCATCGAGCTCCGGCTGGCAACGGGATGGAAGACCTATTGGCGGTATCCCGGTGATTCCGGCGTGCCGCCGCGGTTCGATTTCTCCAAATCGACCAACGTGAAATCCGTCACCGTGCGGTGGCCGGCGCCGCACCGCTTCACACGACGAGAGCGGCGCGTCGATCGGCTACAAGGACGGCGTGCTGCTGCCGCTGCGACATCGTGCCGGCGAACCCGAGGCAGCCGGTCGACTCTGCGCGCCAACGCTCGACTACGCGATCTGCGAGAAGCTCTGCGTGCCCGCCGCGGGCCAGCCGACGCTCGCGCTCGGCGCGAGCGTCCTCCTTCGACGCCGCGATCTCCGCCGCGCAGGCGCGGGTGCCCAAGCCGGCGGCGCTCGGCGACGGCGCGCCGCTGGCGATCCGCAGCGTCGAGCGCGAGCCGGGAACGCCGAACGCCCGCGTCGTCGTCGAGGTCGCCGCACCGGAGCGGCGCCGCTCGATCTGTTCGCCGAAGGGCCGACCGAGGAATGGGCGCTGCCGCTGCCCGAGCCGATGCCGGCAACCGCGCCCGGTCGCACGGCGTTATTCGTTCGAGCTCGACGGCCTGCCGCCCGGGCGCCACCGCCGCCGGGGCGACGTTGCGCTTCACCCTGGTCTCGGGCGATAAGGCGATCGAGGTCGACGACGGTTCTCGACTGATTGTTTCGGCAACCCCTTCACCCTTCCAGCAGCGATGAGGATCAATCCATGACCATCAAGGTGGGCGATCGTATTCCCGAAGCCAAGTTTCGCGTGATGACGGCCGAGGGTCCCGGCTGGAAGACCACCGACGAGGTGTTCAAGGGCAAGAAGGTGGTGCTGTTCGCGGTGCCCGGCGCCTTCACGCCGACCTGCCACAAGAACCATCTGCCGGGCTTCCTGAGAATGCCGACGCCATCAAGGCCAAGGGCGTCGACACCATCGCGGTCACCGCCGTGAACGACGTGTTCGTCATGACCGAGTGGAAGAAGGCCTCGGGCGCCGAGGGCAAGATCGAATTCCTCGCCGACGGCAACGGCGACTTCGCCAAGGCGCTGGATCTCACCATGGACGGCTCGGCCGGCGGGCTCGGGCTGCGCTCGAAGCGCTATGCGATGCTGGTCGACAACGGTGTCGTCGCCAAGCTCAACGTCGAGGAAGCGCCCGGCAAGGCCGAGACCTCGAGCGCCGAGGCCCTGTTGAAGCAGCTTGAGCTGCCTGCAGGGCAGGCGGCCATCACGGGCGGCGCCGTGATGCATGGCCGGGTCGCCGGCAGCTACGGCGCCGTGCCTCGCGGTCGCCCCCCGCCGAGGGCACCGCCGGCCGATCTCGCCTCGCTCGCGCCAACTCGTCGGCGCGCTCGTTGAGATCGTGGCCGGAATGGCCGCGCACCCAATGCCAGTGCACGGTGTGGCGGGCGACGGCGCCGTCGAGGCGCTGCCACAGGTCGGCATTCTTGACCGGCTTCTTGTCGGCGGTCCTCCAGCCGTTGCGCTTCCAGCCGTGGATCCAGCTCGTGATGCCGTGGCGCAGATACTGGCTGTCGGTGTGAAGATCGACGTCGCAGGGACGCTTGAGCGCCTCCAGCGCCGACGATCGCGGCCATCAGCTCCATGCGGTTGTTGGTGGTGTGGGCCTCGCCGCCCTTGATCTCGCGGCGGTGGCCGCCCCACTCCAGGATCGCGCCCCAGCCGCCCGGCCCCGGATTGCCGGAGCAGGCGCCGTCGGTGTGGATCACGACCCGGCCGGCCGACCGCTTCCTGCTCAGTCAATGCCGTAATCCCGCGCGCTCGTCGTCGGTCTGATGGAAGCGCAGCTTGCGGTAATATTCGAGCGGGTCCTTCGGCCTGACCAGCGCGCCGGCCGGCACGTTCGAGCCAGTCGACGAGCCGCGTCAGCAGGAAGCGCAGCGCCGCGCCGCGGCACAGCAGCGGCAGCGCGGCGATCTCGGCGGCCGACAGCGCGCCGCTTGCGCATGTAGCCGTGGAGCAGCGCGCGCCCCTTGGTGATGTTGTAGGAGTGGTCGGGCTCGAAGCACCAGGCATTGAGGCAGACCGCGATGTCATAGGCGAGGGCGTCGGTGCAGGCGAAATAGAAGTCGATCAGGCCCGACAGGCGATCGCCGAGAAAGAACACGTTGTCGGGAAACAGATCGGCATGGATGACGCCGTGCGGCAGGTCGCGCGGCCAGTCGCGTTCGAGCTGCGCGAGCTCGGTCGCGATCGCCTCGCGCAAGCCCGGCCTGCACGCGTGTCGGCGCGCGACGCCGCGGCCTCGAAGAGCGGCGCGCCAGCCCTCGACCGAAAGCGCCGTTGCGCCGCGTCATGCGCGAAATCGGCGCCCGGCGAGATGCAGCTCGCGCGAGCGCCTCGCCGACCGCGCCGCAATGGGCCGCGCTCGGCCGCCTGATCCACATGCCGTCGAGAAAGGTGACGATCGCGGCCGGGCGGCTGGCGAGACGGCCCGAGCGCCTCGCCGCCGCGACTGCGCACCGGCTGCGGGCAGGTGAGCCCGCGCGCCGCGAGATGCTCCATCAGACCGAGGAAGAACGGCAGGTCGGCCGCCGCCACCCGCTTCTCGTAGAGCGTGAGGATGAACGAGCCCGCGGCGGTGTGCAGCAGGAAATTCGAGTTCTCGACGCCTTCGGCAATGCCCTTGTAGGACAGCAGGTCGCCGAGATCGTAGCCGGCGAGGAACTGCTGGAGCTCCTCGTCGGTGACGTCGGTATAGACGGCCATGGCCGGACCCGATGCCCGCCGGTTCCCGAGGCTACTCGGCCGCCTCGCCGCTGCTGCGCACCGGGCGCGGCAGCGGGAAGAACATGCCATTCCTCGACCGCCGAGACGGTCTCGACGCTGACCTCGTAGCGCGCCGCGAAGGCGTCGATGATCTCCTCGACCAGCACCTCGGGGGCGGAGGCGCCGGCCGTGATGCCGAGCCGCCCGATGGCGCCGAACTTGCCCCAGTCGATGTCGGCGGCGCGCTGCAGCAGCTCGCGCATGGGGACAGCCGTTGCGCACCGCCACCTCCTTGAGCCGCTGCGAGTTCGAGGAGTTGGGCGAACCGACCACGATCATGGCGTCGACCACCGGCGCCACCTGCTTGACCGCCTCCTGGCGATTGGTGGTGGCGTAGCAGATGTCCTCCTTGTGCGGCCCGGCGATGCTGCGGGAAGCGCTGCCTTGAGCACCGCGACGATCTCGGCGGTGTCGTCGACCGAAAGCGTCGTCTGCGTCACATAGGCGAGCTTGTCCGGGTCGCGCCGGCACGAAGGTCGCGGCCTCCTCGGCGGTCTGGACGAGGCGCACGGCGCCCGGCGGCAGCTGCCCCATGGTGCCGATGACCTCGGGATGGCCGGCATGGCCGATGAGCATGATCTCGCGGCCGCGCCGGAAGTGGATCTCGGCCTCGCGATGGACCTTGGTCACCAGCGGGCAGGTCGCGTCGATGGCGACGAAATTCCGCCGGCTCGCCTCCTCCGGCACCGATTTCGGCACGCCATGGGCAGAAAAGACGACCGGCGCCGTGGTGTCGGGGATCTCGTCCAGCTCTTCGACGAATACCGCGCCCTTCTGGCGCAGGCTTTCGACCACATAGCGATTGTGGACGATCTCGTGGCGCACATAGACCGGCTTGCCGTACATGGCGAGCGCCCGCTCGACCGTGTCGATTGCCCGCACCACGCCGGCGCAAAAGCCGCGCGGCGAGCACAGCAACACTTTCAGGGGCGGCTTGGGCAGGAGCGGGTTGGGCAGGGGCTGCTTGGGGAGTCGGTTGTCATGGAATCGCATCCCGTGCTGTCCGCGCCGCGGATGTGGTGGCGCATGGACACGCCTGTCAAGCATGGGCGCGACGGAAAGGCAAAAGTTTCATCTCAGCGCTGCCGAGACGGCGGGCGGAATTGAGGCAATCGGCCAGCCGCCGGCGGATTGCTCAATAACGGGGCGGGCCAATAACGGGGTTGCGCGAGGACGGGGGGTGCGCCTATATTTCCGCTATTCCCGTCATCTTTGATGGCAACTTAAGCTCCGCTCTTCGGGCGGGCGGAGCGCAAGGAGAATTTATCATGTCAACCCAGCCACTTATGCCGAAAGGGACCGCCGTCTGGCTGGTCGAGAACACGGCGCTGTCGTTCGATCAGATCGCCAATTTCTGCAAGCTGCATCCGCTCGAGGTGAAGGCCATTGCCGACGACGAGGGCGCCCAGAGCATTCTCGGGCGCGACCCCGTCGCATCGGGGCAGCTCAGCCGCGAAGAAATCGCCAAAGGCGAGCAGGATCCGAATTACCGGCTGCAAGCTCGCCGAGACCAAGGTCCATCTGCCGGAAGCCAAGCGCAAGAAAGGGCCCGCGCTACACCCCGGTGTCGCGCCGCCAGGATCGCCCCAACGCGATCCTGTGGCTGGTGCGCAATCATCCCGAGCTCAAGGACAGCCAGATCATGCGCCTGGTCGGCACCACCAAGTCGACCATCGACGCGATCCGCGACCGCACCCATTGGAACGCCACCAATCTCACGCCGCTGGACCCGGTGACGCTCGGCCTGTGCTCGCAGATCGACCTCGATTTCGAAGTCCATCGCGCCGCCAAGGAGAAGCCGGCGGAGCCGGAAACCGGCGCGACGCTGCTGCCGGCCGACATCACCACCGCGCGTCCGGCCGCAGAGGTCGAGGCGGAAGAGCGGGAGGACGAAGACAAGGAACTCGACGTCCAGGCCGTGTTCGCCAAGCTCAAGCGCATCGGCGGCAAGACCGAGTCCGAATAGGTCCGCTGTAGCGCCACAGCGTCGCCGACCGGCATGGCGCGGCGCATCACCACTCACCGGGTGGCGGACGGCATCCGCTCCCACTCGCGCTGGGGCGGCCCTGCCCGTGCCGACGAAACTATTGATTCGAACTCGCATTTTTGGCAGGCGCCGTCGTGGCGCAGCGCGGACCGGAGCGCAAGGACCAGTGGCAGGGGAGGAGTCCCATTTTCATTTTATGAAAAACAACCCCATGCAAAGTAGATTCCTGCCGACGGCCTTGCCCCTCCTCGCCCCCTGCACCGACTTTCACTAGCTAGAGCGAAAACTCAGATTCTCGTGCAGGTTGAGGCGGCGCGGCGTCGATGGCTCTCGACGTTCATGTCCAAGATGGTGGCGTGATGGACGACCGATCGGCGGCTGCGCGCATCATGGCGCGGTCCGGGGACATCTTGCCCCGATCAGCTCGAACGGCACGCGCTGCGAGCGCACGTTTCTCGTCACGCGCAAAAACCCGGGCAGATCGGTAGCATTATGAGCAAGCGCGTGAACAAATATTTGTCCAATTGTAGCAGGTTGTCCTCCCGCGTTCGTTACCGGCACGGTCGACGTATCGATCCAAATGTAAGCAGTGCGCCCGTACGATCCTGTTTCCTCTGAAATCTTTTACACCAATTGAATTACTGAAAGCGGTTACTCTATCACCAATAACAACGATTACATTATCATATCGACTTTCAATCGTGCGTTCCAACTGTCGAAACGCGTCTGACGTCCTCAGCTGACGGAGACTCGCAGTTAAGTGAATTCCATTTATACCAATGAAATCGTAGTTAACCGCCATTGCCGCCCCCTATCGAGCTATAGATAATACTTTCTCATCGGGAAAATACCGAAGCACGATGTTACTGGCGCCATCGACACCAAACTTCATCTGAATATACCCCCATTTTCCTAGTTCGATTAAAACGGCAAGTTCTCTTCCTGCTTTTATTGCTACCTTCCAATCCAACTCAGAACTCAAGACTACGATTGGACAAAGATCATTATCGCAATACTTTGACGACTCTATTCTCACTACCTTCCACTCACCATTAGGGCCGCTTATTCCCGTCAAAAAATACTCCCCATCGGGGTACGCTTCCGTTATGCTCTGGCTTATGATCCTAATCTGTTCCTTCGATGCAGGGTCATACTGCAAGGTAAACTCCATCGCGAACAGCAATGAGCAAGGTGATGGCAGGACAAGCATCGCCGCCATAGTTGCCACTGCGATGACATATTCAATTCGTGACCGTGAAGGTGACGATTTATCGGCCGACCTCATCTCAAAATACGGTTCCGGGCCACGGTCGGTCTTCGGAACACATCCCTCCCAGCGGGTATTGCGTGAAATAGACATTTTTATTCCTACCTGCGATCCTGCTGGTCAGCTGTTGCGATCGGCGATTGATCTTTGTCTCGATGTCCACAATTCCCCCGCCGGCCGCCCCGAAATCAAATACGGTCGTCAGGGTATAAAAACCTTCTGATTCCTCAAGCGTGAAAGTCCCCCCATTCAGGAAGGCGGCTTTTTTCGCGTCTGGATCGATCTTGACCCTTTCAACTCGCCCATTGAAATAAGTGCATTCCAGAAACACGACCGATTGCGCGGGCGCTTCCCGTGTCGACATGCCGCTCATGACGAACAGGCCGCATAACAGAAGGCGTATTCCCTTCCTGCTGTTCGGCATTTGAGTGTTCGGCATTATGCCCGCCCTTTCGTCGCCTGCGGGCCCCCTTCAACAGACCGCCAGGAGAGGGAACTCGTGCCTGTCCCGCACGTGATCACGGGGCATCGCGACATTAATTACTGCCCGGGCTTGGCGTCGCCCAGCAGTTCCGGCAGCAGGTGCTTCCACCATTTCGCGTCGCCCGAGGTGCCGTGGCCCCTGGTCTCCGGGGACGCCGGAATCTGGTAATAGCGTGCCGTTCTTCACGCGCTTGATCTCGCGCGCGACGATGCCGAGTTCGACCGGGTTGCGCTCGTCGTCGGCCGCGTTGATCGCCAGCACGCGCGCCTTGATCGTCTCCAGGCCCGGCGACGGGTCATAGTCACGCGCCGCGTCATAGACGTAGATGTAATCGTTGGCGTCGGCGGTGAACTTTTCCGCCAGCCGCTGGTCGACGAGCCTGTCGGCCAATCCCCGCGTCGGCGCCCGGCGGAAGAACGACTGGGTGCCGCCTGCCGTCGCGAAGCTGAAGAAGGTTGCGACGTATTTGAAGGTCGGCGGCTCTTCGGTGTAGTTGCCGTTGTTCCAGGCGGGATCGGCCTTGATCGCGTCGATCATCATGCGGCGCAGAACCCAGTTGCGTCCCGACATGGCAGTGGGTTGCGAGCCCATGGGCACCAGTACATCCATCGAGTCGGGATACATCTCGCCCCACATCCAGGCATGCATGCCGCCCATCGACTGGCCGATGATGAGCTTGAGATGCTTGACACCGAGATGCTCGGTCAGCAGGCGATATTGCGCCCGCACCTGATCTTCATAGGTGAATTTCGGGAAGGCCATGCGCAGCCCGTTCGAGGGCTTCGATGATTTGCCCGCGCCCAGCGCGTCGGGCACGATGAGGAAGTACCTGGCGGCGTCGAGCGGCTGGCCCGGCCCGAACAATTCGCCGGCGAAATCCGCGCCGAGCATGGACTGGCCCGAGGCGTTCGAACCGTGCAGCACCAGCACCGGCTCGCCCGCCGGCTCACCGATTGTCACATAGTGCAGTTTCAGTTCGGGCAGGACCTCGCCGGTGTGGAAGCGGAAGTCCTTTACCGTCCAATCGCCCGGCTTCTGTTGCGATGGGTCGGCCGCGAATGCGGTCGTGGCGAAAAGAAGCGCGGCGGCGGTGGTGATCGAAGAGCAGAAAGTCGCGAAGAACATGGTCCTGATCCTTCCTGTGAGATCAGTTTCGGGCACGTCGGATCGTCGGTCAAGCATGATCCTTACCCCGATATTGACCGGCGAATTGGCCTCATCCGGTCTGGATCATCGCCCATCGACGCTCGGCGCAGGCGTCTTTGCAGCAAGCGGCAATCGCAAAAAAGAGAAGGAGGCCCCTTGATGAGCGATGGAACCAATCCCGCAGGCACGCCCTGGGCGTCCGGTCGGGCGCGCTTCTATCCGCTTCGCAGGTGGTGTAGCGTGCATGTGACAAGTTCGAGGGAGCAGTTCATGAAAAAACGGATCATTGCGGAAGTGCTCGCGGCAACCTGCGTGTTCGCGCCCGTCGCATGGTCTCAGGCGACGACGCCGGCTTCCCAAAATACCCGATATTTCACGACGCCCTTGGAGAAAGACCCGACGCGCGAAGTATATATGGTGTCCATCGCCGCACCGCCCGGCGCCGATAACCATTTCCATCGCCACCCCGGCGATCAATGGACCGCGGTCCAGGAGGGCGAAATCACCCTCACCATCAAGGGACAGTCCCCCATCGTGCTCAAGGCCGGCGACAGCAACTATGTTCCTCGCGGCATCATCCACCGACAACAGAACCTCAGCGACAAGCCGGCGCGCTACATCGTGATGGGCGTTTTCGACCGGGGCAAGCCGGTCGCCGAGCTTGTTCCTGAATAGCGGCGACATCATCGCCGGCGGCGCAGTCCCGGCCGGCGTTCGCTGCCGCCTTTGATAATATCGGAGGCTTCGGCTCGACAGCCGGTGTCCGATTGCTTTCCTTTCTCCGTCGCTGACGCAACATTCGGTGGGTTGATCAACGGATGGGTTGTGGATGCTGCGTCGGCTTTCGCCGGCTGCAGACATGTCGTGGCACGGGCCCGGCAGTAGTGGGCAAGGAGCCGCCGCTGAGCTCCGGGGTCGGCGGCGTGTACCGTCTCAACGGCTCCAGTCCGGCGCAGTGAAAACGCGGCCCCGCCCTGGGAGCCGCGCATTAACCCGGTATTGCCTGGGTCAGAGGGGACGCTCGCAGCGATACGGATGGAAATAGCACCATCCCGGGCCGCCGCCGTAGCCGTAGCCGTAGCCGAAACCCCGATGGCCCCATCCCTCATGAAATCCGCCGTGGAAGCCGCCGAACCCGCCGCCCCGTCCCCAGGCAGATGCCGAGGTTGGAGCGAGAGCGGCAGAGCCGAGAGCGGCGGCCGCGACGAGAGCGATACTGATCTTGCGAAACATGATGATCTCCTCTGGTTCGGGGATGCGCGTTCTGCTGCATCCTGTCCCATTGGTTGTGAGGCACATCGCAATCGTTCACCCGAAGCCGGTGTTACAAATCACACACATCACCTTGGCACGCAGCAAGCCGCCACGCCGGAGAGGCTTTTGCGGCTCCGCGTTCTTGCCTCACAGCCCGGCGCGCAGGGGGTGCTCGTCAATAGCCCTCGAACAAAACGAACGCGCTGGCCGAATTGCTACGCAGGTTTTACAAAGGCAACGTCTCGCCACACGGGGAACAACCATGTCAGCCAAACGAAGCAAGATGACCAAAGAAGAAGAAGCGGCCTTGTTTCAGAAGGCGACGGAGGCGCTACGTTCATTTGGTGAGAATCCGGATGCAGCGCGGGGATTTTTCGATGCTCTCAAGAAGGGCAATTTTTCCGAAGCGCGGAAGTCCCTCAATGCCTCGCTGGAACGGCGGCGCGAAGAAGACCACGCAGCAGCCGATCGCAGTCGAATTCCTTCGAACAAGGGGAAGACGTAACTGCGCCCGGTGACCGCAAATCTGAAGGCGGCGAAGACCGGACTGCCACACAATTTCACCCAACCTCCATTCCGCTCAGCAGGGCGCCCCTAGGCTCTGGTAGGCGGGGCCCTTGACCTTCGTCAGGGTTTGCGACGGCAGTTCGCCGAACGTGCGGCGGTAGTTGCCGGAAAAATGACCGGGATTGTCGAACCCGCAGGCGAACGCGACCGCCGTGACCGACGTGTTTTCCGCAGGCCGCATCAGCATCTCCCGGGCCTTCATGAGCCGGACCCGCTTCACGAAGGCCATGAGAGAACAGCCGCGCGCCCGGCGGAAGGCCTCGAGCAGGCTGCGCATGCCGATACCGGTCGCAGCCGAGATCGCTTCGGCGGTGAGCGGCCGGTTCCAGTTGGCTTCGATGAATTCTTCCGCGCGCCGAACCTGCCGGGGCGGGCTGCGGCGCAGGTCGCGCTCCAGCAGATGGCTGAAATTGTGCCGGTTGGCGTGGAGGAAGGACACCAGCAGGGTCCGCTCGAGCTCGACGAAGGCGGGATCGGAGAGCCGGCTGTCGTCGCGGTCGAGCTCGGAGACGAAATATCCGATCAGTTGCCGCAACCGCCGCAATTCCGGGTGGCTCTGATCGGTCGGCGTCGCAAACGCGATGGTCTGGTTGATCGGAATTCCGATCAGCCCGCTCAGCGTGCTGCGCAGCGCATCCGTGTCCACATAGAGCACGAGTTGGGTGAAATCCCGTTCGAACGCGAAGACGGCGGCGGCATGCGCGGGGATCAGGCACGGCCGGTCCGGATCGACTTGCAGCGTCTGCGAACCGAACGACGTCACCGCACTTCCCTGCAGGCAGAACTGCTGCCGCACCGCGTCGATGCCGGCGCAATGCGCATGCACGGGGCCGCTGCATGAAAGATACGCCAGCCCCGTCGACTTCAGCCGGACGAAATTTCCGACCGCGGCAAACTCCCCCGGCCAACCCGGAAGCTCGAACCCGCCGGCGGTGCGGGGATGCGTCGGATCACCCCGCATCGTGTCCGGGCCGCCTGCAGACAGCAGCGGGAATTGGTGAAGCGGCGTTCGGTTCGGTGTCAGGTCTCCGACAATCACGTCAGATACGAGGTCCAGTCGGGGGCGGGAGCCGTGATCACAGTCCCACCGAACATCGCGGTTCGGGGGGCGGCGAGAACTTCGCAAGGACCGGGCCACGTCGAAAGAGACAAGATGACGCAGTGAGGAACGGCGCAAGCTCGGCTCAGGCCGGCGCGCGCTTGAATTCATAGGGCGCCCTGAACACGAGGCTCGATCCGCGCTTCCCGGCGACGACCGGAACGCTCATGCGGCCGACATGATCGACTTCGATCGTGACCCGGTCGCCGTCGCGGATCGGGCCCACTCCCGCCGGCGTGCCGGTGGCGATGAGGTCGCCGGGATAGAGCGTCGATGCCGAGGACGCCAGCGCGATCATCTGCGCGATGTCGACGATGAGATCCCTGGTGGTGGCCTCCTGCCGCTTCTCCCCGTTCACCCACAGGCGCATCCTGATGTCGGTCGGGTCGGGGATTTCATCCGCCGTCGTAATCCACGGTCCGACCGGGGTGAAGGTGTCGAACGACTTGCGCATGACGCGCTCCTCCTTGCCGCGGATCGTGATGTCGAGCAGGCAGGCATAGCCGAACACATGCGCCATGGCCCGTTCGGCGGGGATCTGGCGGCCCCCCGTGCCGATCACGAGCGCGATCTCGCATTCATGATGCACCTCGCGGCCGGGAATATCGGGCAGTTCGATGGCGTCGTCCGGCCCGGACAGGGACGAATTGGCCTTGAGGAAATAGCCCTGGAGGTCGGCGCGCGTGGTCGAGGCCATCTCGGCGGCATGGTCGCGATAATTGGTCGGATAGGCGATCACCTTGTTCGGCCACGGCACCGGCGTTTCGAGCCGGGCTTGGTTCAGCGGGACCGGTGGCGCCGCTTGCGCCGCCGCCGCGAGCTTGTCGCGCAGCGAAGCGAAATTCGCGATCAGCCGCACCATCCCGACCGGCGGCCATTCGGCGGGATCGACGCCGGCGGCCGCGGTCACGTCACGGATGGTGTCGCCGACCACGATGCCGATGCGGCCGCCGTCGAACCTTGCGATCTTCATGGAATCCTCCCTGGCGACGAGTTTGGCAGAGCCAACGGGTCCGACTTTCGGCCGGCCCGATGACAGGCTCCGCATGCCCCGTTGTGATGGCACGCAATGTGGCCATGGCGCGAGCGCCCCTTCGCCCACCTGTGGATGATCAGTGCGGGGGCTCGCCCAGCGGATTGGGCGGCCCGGTATTCGCCGCGCCCGGCCGCGCCTGCAGGCGCATCAGCGACCACGGGCTCGGCATCGGCCCGACCTGGGCCTCGATGAGGATCGGCGCGCGGTCGCGAACCGCGCGGCCGAGGACATTCTGCAGCTCCCCGGGCGATTGCGTGCGCGCGAACGGCACGTCGAACGCCGCGGCCAGCCGGCCGAAGTCGGGATTGTGGAGATCGACCTCATAGGTATGGCCGAACTGCTCCTCCTGGAAGCGCTTCACATTGCCGAAATGGCCGTCGGCGAACACCACGACGGCGACGTTGAGGGCGTATTTGCGCAGCGTCGCCAGTTCCTGCATCGCCCAGCCGAAGCCGCCGTCGCCGTTGATGCTGACCACCGGACGGCCGGGATTGCCGGCGGCGACGCCGAGCGCGGTCGGAAATCCGTAGCCGAGCGTGCCCTGATAGCCCGGCGTGATGAAGGTGCCGGGCTGGTAGACCGGATACATGGAGCGGGCGAGATAGCCGACCTGGGTCAATTCGTTGACCAGGATGCCGTCATCGGGAATGGCGGCGCGCAGCGCCCGGATATAGGACATCTGCGGCTCGGCCGTGTCGGCCTGCTGGCGCGCCCAGGCACGGACCTTGTCGAGATCGACGTCGCGCTCCGGCCGGCGCCGCGGCAGCGCCGCCGCCAGCGCTTCGAGCCCGAGCCGCGCATCGCCGGCGATGCCGACCTCCGCACTGCGCGGCGGCTGCCATGACGCCGGATCGACATTGAGCCAGACATATTTGATGCCGCCCGCCTGCCATGACGGCACGCCGAAGGTGGTGTCGGCAAAGCGGCTGCCGACGATGAGCGCGACATCGGCATGGGCGAACACCGCGCGACCGCCCAGCGGGTTGAGCATCAAGGGATGCCGGTCCGACAGCGCGCCGCGGCCGTTCTCGCTCAGCACCACCGGCGCGCGAAGATGCTCGGCAAGCTGCGCCAGCGCGGCGGAAGCGCCGGCGGCGAGCACGCCGCCGCCGGCATAGATGACCGGAAACCGGCTGCCCGCGATCAGCGCCGCCGCCTTCTCGATCGTCGCGGGATCGGGCCGCAGCCGCGCCTCCTCCCCGGCCGGCGGATCGACCAGGGTCACGTCGGCGGTCGCGGCGAGCACGTCATGGGGGATCTCGATCCCCACCGGCTGCGGGCGGCCGCTGCGCAACTGCTTCACCGCCTCGCGCACCAGTGCGGGGATCTGCGCTGGAGTCATCGCCTGCGCCTGCCACTTGGTCACGCAGCCGAGGATGCCGGACTGGTTGCGCACCTCATGGAGCAATCCGAAGCCCTTGCCGAGCGCGGGCGAAAAGATGTTGCCGACGATGGCCAGCACCGGCGAATTGCAGGCATAGGCGGTGGCGAGTCCGGCCATCGCATTCAAGCAGGCCGGGACCCGGCACCACCATGCAGGTTCCGATCCCGAGGATCAACTTGATCGCGGTGGGCCGGATAGGCGGCGTCGAGAAGCTCGAGGAATTCGATGAATTCGCGGCTGCGATGGCGATCCTTGGCCAGCGCATGGACCTTGCCGGTGACGAGGTCGATGCCGGCGAGCAAGCTGACCGTGCCGTAGCGCTTGTATTCATGCTCCCGCGCGAAGGTCGCGTGGACGCCGGGCTCGGGCGGCAAATCCGGGGCAGTCGTCGCGATCGCCTGGATACCCGGCTTCTCGTCGTAAGAGATGATCGCCACCGCGTCGCTCGGCCCTTTCTTCGCTTCGACACGGCCGCCGCCCGCTTGAGGATTTTCACCTGGCGATAGACGCACAGCACCTCGGCCATCTTTTCCGCAAAGTCGGGATCGCGCTGTTCCAGGTAGTATCGCACTTTGTGCGGCTTCACCTCATCCTGGTCGAGGATCTTGCATACCGTGCCCTGGCCAGATTGGCGAGGCACGCATGTCCCTGCGCCGGTCCGTGCTGCGGTCCGGTGGTGCGGGCATAGCCGTCGGCCATGAACGCGGCCGCCTGCTCATGACGCGGCACCACGTAGCGGATGTGGTTGGCGACTTGGCGCAGGCCGTCGACCGCCCAATCGAGCTGCACGCCGGGAATGCCGAACAGGTCGGTCACTCCCTCGGCAACGAGCTGGCGGGCCAGCGCCTGTCCTCCCGTCAATTGCATCAATGTGTCCCTTGGGCGATCTGTTGCGGCGCGACCGGGGGCGCACCATCGCACCGATGCCGCGCGCTTTCCAGCCGAGGCTGGATGCGGCGAGCTGCGAACGGGCTAGTACCTCGTTTCCGAGGTCGGAATCATATCGACAACATCAATAAACCTCATCCCGAGGAGCGCGCTGTTGCGCGCCACTCGAAGGACTGGCACAGGCCGCAGCGCGTGTGGCCATCCTTCGAGACGCCGTGCTTCGCACGGCTCCTCAGGATGAGGTCCGTGGATTGAGATTACATCCCGCTCGATCCGATCGGTTTCATGGAATCAATCCACTAGACGCCGAACATGGACGTCTCCGTGTAGGCCAAATCCCCGATCTTGGGCCGGTCCGGCCCAAAGTAATATCTCGGCATCCGCTCCGGAAAATATCTGCCGACGAGTCCCGGGACCGGGCCGTTGGCATCGAGTATGACCAATGGCCGCAGCCTGCGCGCGAGATGGAGCCCGACGGGGCGGGCGAACCGCACGAAATCATCGACGCTGCGGCAGTACACCAGCTGCGCGCATGGGAGCAGCCTGACCGTGCGCGGGCGAAACACGAACGGATAGGCCCTCGCGCCGGCGATGCACCACAGGCTGGTGCATCCGTAGCCGGCATGCTCGCGCAGCAGATCGCGTTCGTGGGGATCGTACGGCAGGTCCGACGCGTCACGGGCATCGAGGATGCGGACCGCAACGTCCTCGCAGGGCCGGCTCAGAACGGGGACTGCGACGAAGAGCCCGTCGCTGTACTTGGTGAAGCCCGTGGTTTCGACCATCCTGCGCGTATGTTTCGCAGCGGTGAGGTTGAGCACGGTGACGTTCTTGTCTTTGAGCGCTCGCGAGGCGAGCAGCGGCGCGTAGCACCTGAACTCAGGATCGACATAGATGCTGGAACCGTTGCAGCGAATCCTGGCTTTGCCGTTCTCCCAGATGGTGGAGAAAATCAAGAGCATCACGCCGACCAACGCGCCATCGCTTTCGATGACGTAGCCATACCGCGGAAAGCCTTCCGGCACCGGGCGGCGGCCCAGGCAGGCGAAGATATGTTCCCAGAATTCGCGTGGACGCCTGGCGCCATATCCGCGTGCGACGAGGTCCACGGCCTCGGGCACGTCGGCATCTTCGATCCGACGCGTTCTGATTCGCGCAGGGGTGACGGACAGCTGAGCGTTGGTCATGTTTGAATCAAACTGAACACAACTTTGCATCAAATATGTCCGCACCCCTCGCAATTGCAAACCGTTCGCCGGCTTTTCGACGGTAACGTTAACCCGCGCGATCCGAGCACATCGATTGCGCCGGCAGCGGCCCACGGGTCTCGCACGCATTCTGCGCGCCTGGCCTCGGCCCCGAGACGACAACCACGAAGGCACCGGCAGCAGCGCACGAACCGCCGGCGACGCGACGGATGCTCGCAGCTTAAAGCCCGGCTGAATTCGGTGCGGCGCGCCCGCCCGTCACTTCCCGGGCGGCTTGGCGGCGAACTTCGAGCCCCGCACGCACATGCGGCCGCGCGGGTCCTGCCACAGCTTTTCGGCCGCATGCAGATGCCCCAGCGCCCGGGCGATGGTGCGGAAGTCATAATTTGCGAAGCGCTCGGCGATGTCGGTGTAGTAGAGCGGCTCCTTGTCGATGGCGGCGAAGATGTCGTCGGCGAGCCGGGCGACCGCAGCTTCGTCGCCGGCGGTGCCGCCGGAATCGGCCTTGCCGTCGACGTAGTCGCCGATCCTGGCGCGCTCCGCATAGGCATAGGTGATGCGTTCGTAATGCTCGCGCGGAATGCCTTCCGGGATGGTCGCGTCGATACCGACCTTGGCGCCCGTCGGCACCACGCCGAAGCCCTGGGGCAGGCTGGGATCGAGGGGCTTGGCCCGTGCATTGGTGACGATCATGACGTCCTTGTCGCCCTGGACGCGGGTGGCGATCGCCCATTCGACGTCGGTCGGATCGAAGATGTCGATGTCGTCGTCGACCACCACCACGTGCTTGAGGTCCATCACCGACAGCGCCGCGAGCAGCGCGTTCTTGCCCTCGCCGGGGTTCTTCTTGATCGAGATCACCGCATGCCAGAACGCGCAGCCGCCGAGCGTGACGTTGATGTCCTTGACCTCCACCCCGGCGGTCTTGAGCGCCTGGCGGATCTGCGCATAGCGCGTCGGCGCCGCGAGCCAGGTGTTTTCCCACGGCATGTGGAGATTGTAGTAGATCGCGTCCTTGCGCATCGAGATCGCCTTGATGCGCACCAGCGGATTCCAATGCAGCCCGCCCATCAGGCGGGTGAATTCGCCGAAGCGTCCTTCCGGCCAGGTCCAGCCGGTCGGCAGGATTTCCGCCTCCAGCACGATCTCGGCATCGGCGATGTAGGGCACGTCGATGGTCTGGCACGGGGCGAGTTCAACCGGCACGCCGCGCAGGCCGCCGGCAATGGCCATCTCGTCGACGCCGAGCGGGGCGCGGTAGCCCGAGCCGGTGATCTCGATCGGATGGGTGCCGATGCTGATCGAGATCGGCAGCGGCTCGCCGCGGGCAAGCGCACGCTGGGCGAACAGGCGCATGTTGTTGGGCGTCACGATGTCGATGCCGGTGAGGCTCTTTTCCTTGACGATGAAGCGGTACACGCCGCTGTTGACGCCCAGCTCGGGATCGCGCGCGATCACCACGCCGGCGGTGATCATCGGGCCGCCGTCATAGATCGACGACATCGGGATCGGCAATTTGTAGAGATCGACATCGTCGCCGACCAAGGTCACTTCGCGGGTCGGCGAGGATTTCACATGACGCGGCGGGATCGGCTTGTCGATCGCCGCCTTGAGCTTTTGCTCGATCTCGCCATAGCGCTCGCAGCCGAGCGCCATGGTGGCGCGGTCGCGCGAGCGGATGATTCCCGACACCACCGGCATGTCGTAGCCGATCACGTTGTGGAAGAACAACGCGGTGCTCGCCTGGTCCACCAGGGTCGCGATATGGCGGATGTCCACGGGCTGGTGCAGGTCGACCAGTTCGCCGGTCTGGCGCAGACGGTCGAGAAACTGACGGAAGTTTTCCTGCATCGGTGGGCTCCGAACGGGGATGGTTGGGTCGAACAGACAAGGGTAATGACCGCGTGTCGCCGGGGCAACTCGGCGTTTGTCACTTGGACGGCGAGAGGCGAATGGCAGGCATCCTGGCGCGCAACGCGGAAACGGACACGCCTCGATTTACGGTGGAATGTGGCGACGGCAGTGCTAGAAGGCGGAGATAGCATACCGCAAACCGACGGGACCTCGATGAAAGCATTGCTGTTGCGCCGCCACGGCGGATTGCAGGACCTGGAAGTGGTCGACGATCACCCGATGCCCAGGGCGGCCGAAGGCCATGTGGTGATCCGGGTGAAGGCGTCCTCGTTCAACTATCACGACGTTTTCACCGTGCGCGGCATGCCCGGCATCAAGGTGCCGCTGCCGGTCGTCCTCGGCCTCGACATGGCGGGCGAAATCGCCGAGGTCGGCGCCGGCGTCACCGGCTGGAAGGCGGGCGACCGCGTCCTCGTCAACCCCGTCAACAAGAAGAAGGGACTGATGGGCGAGATGCTCGACGGCGGCATGGCGGAATATTGCGCGGTCGCGGCCGACCAGCTCGTCGCCATGCCGGCGCACGTCACCTTCGCCGAGGCCGCGGCGCTGCCGGTCGCCTACGGCACCGCGCACCGCATGCTGATCACCCACGACACCATCAGGAAGGGCGACCGCGTCCTGGTGCTGGGCGCGAGCGGCGGCGTCGGCACCGGCTGCGTCATCCTCGCCAAGCATCTCGGCGCCGAGGTCATCGCCTGCGCCAGCAGCGCCGAGAAGATGAAGCGCCTCAAGGAGCTCGGCGCCGACGAGGTGATCAACTACCAGGAGGTCGATTTCTCCAAATGGGCGATCGAGCGCTACGGCAAGCCGCAGCGCCGCAGCTACGAAGGCGGCGTCGACGTCGTCATCAACTTCACCGGCGGCGACACCTGGCAGCCGTCGCTGCGCTGCCTCAAGCGCGGCGGCAAGCTGCTGGTGTGCGGCGCCACCGCCGGCCACGATCCCAAGGAGGACCTGCGCTATGTCTGGACCTTCGAGCTCAAGATCATCGGCTCCAACAGCTTCTACGACGACGATCTCAAGGGCCTGATGGACCTGATCGCCGCAGGGCAAGCATGAAGCCGGTGATCGACAAGGTGCTGCCGCTCGACCAGGCCGCCGAGGGCCTGCGCCTGATCCAGGACCGCGAGGTCATCGGCAAGGTGATCGTGACGCCGTGAAGGACGGAACCATGCCCGAACCGACCACGTCCGGACCGACCACGTCCGAAGCGATCACGCTGGAGCGCGTCCAGGAACTGATCACGCGCGGGCCGTTCCACCAATGGCTCGGCCTGAAGGTCGTCGCCCTGCATGACGACGGCATCGAGCTGACCGCGACCTGGCGGGAGGAATGGGTGGTCAATCCCGACCGCCGCTACACCCATGGCGGCGTGCTCGCCACCCTCGTCGATCTCGCCGCCGATTGGGCGATGGTGCGGAAGACCGGCCGCGGCGTGCCGACCATCGACCTGCGGATCGACTATCACGCCGCCGCCATGCCCGGCGATCTCACCGCGCGCGGCAAGGTGGTGCGGATCGGCGGCCAGTTCTCGACCGCGGAGGCCCACATCTACGACGCCGAGGGCAAGCTGCTGGCGAGCGGCCGCGGCACCTATTTCACCGCGCCGCCGAAGGCGTGATGCCGCCCGCGTGACGCCCGCATTCACCAATCTCGGCGATCTCATCCGCCGCGACCGCGACCCGGCCAAGCTCGCCGTCATCGACCTCGGCGGCGACGAGCGAGCGCGCGCTTCACCTATGGCGATCTCGACGCCATGGCGATGGCGGTCGCCCGTGGCCTCGCGGCGCGCGGGTTTGCGCGCGGCGAGCGCATCGCCATCCTGTCCGCCAACCGCATCGAATATCTCGCCGCCTATTACGGCATCATGCGCGCCGGCCTCGTCGCGGTGCCGGTCAATTACCGGTTTCCGGCCGAGACCGTCGCCTTCATCCTGCGCGATTGCGGCGCGCGGCTGGTGTTCTGCGACCCGCCGCGGCGGCAGCAATGCCCCGCCGGGCTGCCGGTCCTGTGCTTTGCGGGCGACGGCCGCGAGGCCTTTTCCGCCTTTCTCGATCCCGGGCGGTTCGACGCCGTCGTCGCACGGCCCGACGAGCCGGCGATGTTCCTCTACACCTCCGGCTCGACCGGGACGCCCAAGGGCGTGGTGCTGTCGCACCAGAGCCATATCTGGGTGGTGGAGACGCGGCTCGAAGGGCAGGACCTCTCCGCCCATCGATTTCTCATCGCGGCGCCGCTCTATCACATGAACGCGCTCGCTTTGAGCAAGCTCGTCTGCGCCGCCCACGCCACCATCGTGCTGCTGCCGCAGTTCACCGCGCCCGCCTATATCGAGGCGATCGCGCGCCATCGCTGCACCTGGCTCACCGCGGTGCCGCCGATGATCGCGATGATGCTGCGCGAGCGCGAGCTGATCGCGCGCACCGACCTCTCCAGCGTCGAGTTCGTGCGCATGGGCTCGGCCCCGGTGAGCCAGAGCCTGATGGAGGCGCCTGCACCGCGCCCTGCCCCAGGCCAAGGTCACCAATGCCTATGGCACCACCGAAGCCGGGCCGGTGGTGTTCGGCCCGCATCCGCGCGGCCTTGCCGCAGCCGGAGACCTCGGTCGGCTCCCCCCACCCCAAAGTGGCGCTGCGGCTCGTCGACGACGGCAACCGCGAGACCGACCACGGCGAGCTCGAAATGAAGTGCCCGGCGCTGATGCTCGGCTATCACAACCGGCCGGACCTGCCATTGCCCTTCACCGCCGACGGTTTCTACCGCACCGGCGACGTGTTCCGCCGCGACGCCGACGGCTTCTATTATTTCCTCGGCCGCACCGACGACATGTTCGTGTCCGGCGGCGAGAACATCTATCCCGGCGACGTCGAGCGCATGCTGGAGCGCCATCCCGCCGTCGCCCAGGCCTGCGTCGTGCCCATCGAGGACGACATCAAGGGCCAGAAGCCGGTCGCATTCGTCGTTGCCAAAAATGGAACAAAGGGCGGATCGCCGGTCGACGCCGACGAGATCAAGCGTTTCGCCCTCGCCCACGCGCCCGCCTACCAGCACCCCCGCTTCGTCTGGTTCCTCGACCGCCTGCCGCTGTCCTCGACCAACAAGATCGACCGCACCGCGCTCAAGCGCGCCGCCGCGGAGCATCTCGCGGCAGCGGAAGCAGGTGGGCCGCGATGATCGAAGCGTCCTCCCGCGGCGGCATCGACCGCAGGCTTCCCGCCGGCGATGAAATCTTCCTCGACCATGTCGGCCATTTCGTCGCCGACCCCGCGGCCGCCGCCCGCGCGCTGGCCCAGGCGGGATTTGCACCGACGCCGCCGTCGATCCAGGTCAATCCCGATCCCGGCGGCGGGCCGCCGCGCAAGACCGGCACCGGGAACGTCACCGCGATGCTCGACCGCGGCTACATCGAGTTCCTGTTCAAGACGGCGGACACGCCGCTGGCGCAGCAATTCGAGGCGGCGATGGCGCGCTATCGCGGGCTGCATCTCGCCGCCTTCGCGGTGGCCGATGCGGCGGCGACCCATGCGCGGCTGGCGAAAGCGGGATTTCGACTGCAGCCCGTGGTGGACATGCGCCGTCCCGTCGGCACCGCCGACGGCGAGGACATCGCCGCCTTCTCCATCGTGCGGCTGGCGCCGGACGAAATGCCCGAAGGGCGCATCCAGGCGCTGACCCACCGCACCGAGCACGACCGTGTGGCAGCCGCGCTGGCTCGATCATCCAAACGGCGCCACCGGGCTCATCGACGTCGTCATCGCCGAGGCCGACGTCGCGGAAGCGGCCGCCCGCTTCGGGCGCTTCCTCGGCCGGCGCGCGGAATTCGACCGCTTCGGGCAAGGCATCACGCTCGACCGCGGCCGCGTCCAGCTCGTCTCGCCCGCAATGCTCAATCGCCTGTTTCCGGGACTCGAAATCCCGGCGCTCCCCTTCATTTGCGGCTACGGCGTCGCGGTGCGATCCCTCGACGCGACCGCGGCGTGCCTCGCGGCCGGCGGCATTTCGTTCGACCGGCGCGGCGACTGCCTCATCGCGGCGTTCCCGGCGCCGCTCGGCGCCGGATGCTGGGCGTTCGTCGAGCACGCCGGGGCGCTGCCGTGGCGAAGCTGAACCCATTTGCGCAAGCTCTTCGGGGGTGGGGCAGCCATTTCCTGCAAAACAACCCCATGCAAAGTAGATTCTCCCCGCAGACGCGCCTGACTCCGGTATGATCGTACCGATTTTCGGCTGGAGAGACCGCTGACGGTCAACCATGCCGATGACCTGCTGCCGACCGCGGACACCGTCCCGCCCATCGAGATCCACCATGGAATCGCCGACGCCGCTCAATCCGCTCGGCGTCGAGGGCGCCGCCGAGAGCCGCACCATCGGCGCGACCGCCGCCGTCGAGGGCGCGCTGTCGCCGCTCGGCGTCGTGATCCGCGATCTCCCGGTCACGCCGGCACGGCTGCGCGCCCTCATCGCGGCGGCGGACGCGCGGCCATGACGCGGGCGGCCGTGATCGGCAGCGGCCCCGCGGGCCTGATGGCGGCGGAGCGGATGGCCGCCGCCGGCGTCGCCGTCACCGTCTATGACCGCATGGCCTCGCCGGCGCGGAAATTCCTGCTGGCGGGGCGCGGCGGGCTCAACCTCACCCACAGCGAACCGCTGGACGATTTCCTCGGGCGCTACCGCTGCACGGACGCAACGCTGCGCGCGGCGATCGAAGCGTTTCCGCCCGCGCAGGTGCGGGCCTGGTGCGAAGCGCTGGGACAAGAGACCTTCGTCGGCACCAGCGGTCGGGTGTTTCCCAAGGCGATGAAGGCGTCGCCGCTGCTGCGCGCCTGGCTGCGCCGGCTGCAGGGCGCGGGCGTCGGTTTCGCCATGCGTCACCGCTTCATCGGCTGGCAGGACGGCGCGCTCGTCTTCGTGCGACCGGACGGCGCCACCGTCATCGACCGCCCCGATGCGGCCGTGCTGGCGCTCGGCGGCGCCAGCTGGCCGCGGCTCGGTTCGGATGGCGGCTGGGTCGCGGCGCTGGCGGCTGCCGGCGTGACCGTCGTCCCCCTGCAGCCCGCCAATTGCGGCTTCGTCGCGCCATGGTCGGAGCCGTTCCGCGCCCGCCGCGCCGGCGCGCCGCTCAAGCGCATCGCCGTGGCGTTCGAAGGCCGAACGGTGCGCGGCGAGGCCGTCATCACCGCCGACGGGCTCGAAGGCGGCGCGATCTATGCGCTCTCCGCACCTTTGCGCGAGGCGATCGCGCTGCGGGGCGAAGCCATCCTCGCCATCGACCTGCGTCCCGATATCGCGGAGGCGGACCTCGCCGCCCGCATCGCCGGCGGACGCAGCAAGGAGTCGCTTTCGACCTCGCTGCGCAAGACCGCCAAGCTCTCGGCCGCCGCGATCGATCTCGTGCGCGAGGCCGCAGCGCGCGACGGCGTTCGGCTCGGCGGCCTGCCGCCGCCGGACATCGCCCGCCTGGTCAAGGCGGTCCCGGTCCGTCTCACCGGCGTCGCCGCGATCGCGCGGGCGATCTCGACGGCGGGCGGCGTGTCGTTCGAGGAGATCGACGGCCACTTCATGTTGCGCAAGCTCCCCGGGGTGTTCGTCGCCGGTGAGATGCTCGATTGGGACGCGCCGACCGGCGGCTATCTCCTCCAGGCCGCGTTTGCGACCGGCATCGCCGCCGCCGCCGGCGCCATCGCATGGATGGCACGGAATGATCCGGCCAGCCGGACATGGAGATGACGAGATGCAGGCACCGCGCGACGAACGGCTTCGGGTCGGCCGGTTACTGCCCCCGGACCCGAAACAGGCTCTCGTCCTGCAGGACCGCAAATACGCCGGCCGACGCCGAATTGAGGAAACCTGCCAATTCGACGGTGCCTTCGGTCCCATCGTCGAAGCGAACGCGCAGCCGGAAGCCGGAGAGGCTGAGGCAAGGCCACCCGCCACGGCGGCCGGTCTCTGAGGAGCACCTGCCGCCGCCGGCCATTAGGCTCGGCGACGGGAACTGACCCAAGTCGGACATAGGCTGACCGGAAATTTCTGCGGCGCACCGCCCGTCAGCTTCCTACAGCACCGTAGCCGGGCTGTGCTCACCAGAACTTGTAGTCGATGCCGAAGCGCAAGATGTCGGCATTCAAAGTGGCGTTGTGGGTGAAGAAGCTTCCCGTAACAGCCGTGACGTGGTATGGCGCAGTGGTCACGCTCTCAAAATTGACGTGCAGGTACTCAGCCTTCACAAGCCAGTTGTTCGTCCATGCCCACAGGGCAAGCCCAGCAAGAGCGGCTCCTGGTGCCCCCTGCGGGCCAGCAGGTCCGGTGGCTCCGGTAAGTCCGGTCGGCCCCGTCGGTCCGGTGGGTCCCTGCGGGCCTGGGAGGTCCCGCAGGTCCCTGCGGACCTGTCACATTCCAACTAACTGGGGTCGTGCCTCTAGGACATGTTGCTCCTGCGGCTATTTCATAAAGCGTGCCGGTTGTTGTCCTGCAAGCGTAGATGACTTGGGCATCGGCCCTCTGTGGCATCGCTGCCAGCGCCAATCCAATCACTGCTGCAATGGAAAGAAGCTTGCGCAACATTTGACCCCCCAAGCGAGGCGCATGCGATTTTGGCCCAGGCCAAATTCATCTACCACATCATCTTAGTATGGCATTGGCGACGCGGCTCAAGCCAAACCGACCCTGGTTGGCGATTTTGGCGAGGTGTTGTAAATCTGCCAAAGTGAAGTCCGGAGCGTCACGACGTTGATGGGCGATCCAACTGCCCCTTGATTTGGTCGCGGACGACCCTTTTCCTACTCTTTTTGCAGCCCGAAAGGCGGCTTCTGGCCCATCCCGGCCGCCGAGGCCGGACGCCGGCGCGTTCGCTTACTGAGGTTGAGCTGCCGCCGGGCGCGCTCTGCCGCAAGATCGCAGGCATGCTCGATGCTCTAGCGACGATATCGGCGGAGAAACTCTTCAAGTCAAATCAATAGATGGCCGTGAACGAACAAAGATCGCTAAGCTTTCGGCCGCCGCGATCGATCTCGCGCGCGAGGCTGCGGCGCGCGACGGCGTTCGGCCCGGCGGCCTGCCGCCGCCGGACATCGCCCGCCTGGTCGAGGCGGTTCCGGTCCGTCTCACCGGCGTCGCCGCGATCGCGCGGGCGATCTCGACGGCGGGCGGCGTGTCGTTCGCGGAGGTCGACGGCCGCTTCATGCTGCGCAAGCTCCCCGGGGTCTTCGTCACCGGTGAAATGCTCGACTGGGACGCGCCGACCGGCGGCTATCTCCTCCAGGCCGCGTTTGCGACCGGCGTCGCCGCCGCCGACGGCGCCATCGCATGGATGGCACGCAATGATCCGGCCGGTCGGACACGGATGTAACGAGATGCAGGCGCCGCGCGACGAACGGCTTCGGGTCGCGGCGTCTGGTCACTGACCCTGGACCCGGAAGAGACATTGCAAATGGCCGCGCGCCGGCAGGACCGAATACGTTCCGCCCAACGATTTCATCGCACGATCCATCTTCCGTGTTCCTTGATCTCGCGGTGCATCGCATCGGGCGCGAGGTCCAGGTTTTCAGGCCAGCTGACCGCGCCCAACTCGACCCGGGCCCGACGAAACAGGCTCTCGTCCCGCAGGACCGCAAATACGCCGGCCGACGCCGAATGGAGGAAACCTGCCAATTCGACGGTGCCTTCGGTCCCATCGTTGAAGCGAACGCGCAGCCGGAAGCCGGACAGCACTTCCATGTGAGCGACACGCCAGGGCGCGTGCGGTCGCACCGGCGGCGTCACCTCAGCGGCGCGACCTTCCTGGGCATCTGCATGCGGGCGCATAGGTCCCAGTCCTCCATCAATTCCGTCCGATGTTCCGCGGCCCATTCCAACACGAGGGCAAGCGCCCGTTTGGGAAGATTGCCTCGATCACTTCAAACGTGCGGATGTCGATTTGCGCTTCATGTTCGGCATAGAGTGCATGGAAATGTGGCGGAGCGTGGTCGCGCCAGCACATCTGGATCAAAATGCCATAGAAGCTGCTGATCGTCCGCATCGGTCGACCCTTGGAAATCCGCGTTCCCCGCGTCTGGAATTTCGTCGATGACCGACACAAGATGCACCCAGGCCGGACGAACTCAAATCACACGGCCTGCGCCCGAGGCCGAAAGCCACACCCGCCACGGCGGCCGGTCTCTGGGGAGCACCTGCCGCCGCCGGCCATTAGGCTCGGCGACGGGAACTGACCTATACCTGCCGCAGCCGCGACCGCCAACTCGTCGTGCCAACTTTCAGAAACTGGCTTGTCCGCAGAAGGAACACGGATTCGTTTTGGGGAGAGTAGTGCGCGTTTTCCGTGCCTTCGGCGCAGACAAATTCCTCCCGTTCACCTGATGGGCGGCCGTAGTTTATTGTTGCAAACCAGGGCACGTAAAGACCCCTTGATCTTCCACCGTAAACAGAAGTTGGGGTACTTGCCCCGATAGGTTGGGTCGCGTTGTAGAGGTATTAGGAATCACTAGAGACTCTTTTGCGTCTCGTTCTAACCCTTCTCTCGCGGCCTCGTCATCGAGCAGCCGGTAACGTTCCACGACATGCAGAGCCCGCGTGCTCGGCGTGCCGTACACATCAAGCATGGCCAAAGGCCAGTCGGTCTTGACCCCCACTGTGTCGATCACCATAGGGACGATCACAGTGACGACGCACGAGTTGACAAGACGCTCCTTCCTCGCCGCCAAGCGAACTCGGCGTAAGGTCTTAATGAGAGGTCAGGGAGCGACTTGGACCTCCCCGCCGCCATTCGGCTTTTGCAATATCCATTTCAAGGAAAGGTCTGATCTAATCCTGAAAGTCCGCGGGTTCTGGCCCGCCGGTTTGCTCTCTATCGTGAACGGCTGGCTTTTCATCTGTGCCGGATGCCCGCCACAGGTGAATACGAAATTTGCCACGCCCTGCATATCCGCATTGTCTTTGACCGTGGCAGTGACCGCTTGGGCATGGTTCCATGCGCGCACCCCGCCCACATCGGACACGGGGGCGGGAGAGAAGGTCAATATTTTGTCAACCTCGGGCAGCGGCGTCAGCCCGGCGCTGCCTAGTTGAAGATAGTGTGGAGCTGTAGGGACCCACTGAATGGTGTCGCCTGGCCGCAGGACGCGGTCGACAGGCGTTGACATTGTTTGGGCAAAACCTACCGACAGGGGCATCGCCAAGAGGCCGACGCAGAGTGCTGCCGCAGTGATCGTCCGTGTCATCTGTCCTCCTGCATCGTTCAAGTTCGTATCTTATACTTCAACCTCAGCGTGAGCCAAGGCGCGCGTTCGTCGACCACCTCTCGCCATTATTTTTTTACCCTCGTAACCGCGTTCGACAACGGTGAGAATGGTTCGGTGCTCGTGGCGATCACGCAGGCTGCGTCTGCGTGTTGTCGTCGGCCTGCCCAAGGGTCGGGCACGGCGCATTTCCTCCTCTCTTGTGAAGAACCTACCGCAACGATCTGAAGCCCGCGCGAACCTCTTCTGAAAAGAGCTTCGGCTGCTCCCAGGCTGCGTAGTGCCCGCCTTTGTCGACCCTGTTGAAGTAGATGAGCTTGTGATACGCTCGCTCTGTCCAGCTTCGCGGGGCTTCATAGTTCTCGCCGGGAAAGACGCTCACGGCGGCCGGGATGGACACGTCGGCGGCGGCGTAAAGGTTGATGCGTTGTTCCCAATAATAGCGAGCAGCGGAAACCGCCGTGTTCGTCAGCCAATAGAGGGTGATGTCGTCGAGAACCTCGTCGCGTGTGAGGTCGTACGCCGGGTGCCCATTGATCGTGCGCCCGAGCACGGCCGACATGATCGCCGCCGCCGGCTGGCCATAACCGTCACCGTGGTCGAGAAGCCAAGCCGCCAAACCGATGGGCGAGTCCGCCAACCCGTATAGCGTCTGCGGACGCGTCGCCATCATTTGGGCGTATGCGCGTCGCTTCGCGAACAGGACGGCGAGTTGCTCATATGCGCGCTTTTCATCGGCAGAGAGACCGGATGGCGGCGGGTCGCCGACCGTGAGCGCCCTCGCAATGTCGGGCGGAATCGTTCCGGGAAAGTTGGTGTGGATGCCCAGCAATTCCGCGGGGGCTTGTCTGGCCATCGCGGTGCCGACGCCAGCGCCCAAATCGCCGCCTTGTGCCATGAATCGCGTGTATCCGAGGCGCTTCATCAACGCGACCCAGGCGCGAGCGGTGCGCTCCGGACCCCAGCCGGTCATGGTCGGCTTGCCCGAAAATCCAAAGCCCGGTAGCGACGGGATCACCAGATGAAAAGCGTCCGACGCACTCGCACCGTGTGCCGTGGGATTGGTCAGCGGATCGATGATCTTGAGCTGCTCGATGACCGAGCCCGGCCACCCGTGAGTGACGATCAGCGGCAACGCATTTTCATGCTTCGAACGGACATGAATGAAGTGTATGTCCAACCCCTCGATCTCGGTGATGAACTGCGGCAACGCGTTCAATTTCGCCTCGGCTTTGCGCCAATCGTAATCCTTCACCCAGTACTGGGCGATCTCTTGAAGCGCCGCGAGTTGCACGCCCTGTGATTCATCCGTGACCGTCTCCCGATCGGGCCACCGCGTCGTCGCGATGCGCCGGCGCAGATCGACGAGTTGCTCCTCGGGGACGTCGACCCGGAAGAGGCGCATGGTGTCTTCGGCCGCTGCCGCATGAAGAGGAAACATGCTGGTCGCACCCGCTGCAGCAGTGCCCATCGCGGCGGCACCCAAAAGTCGCCGGCGATCACGGTTGATCTCTTCCCAAGTCTCGTTCTTGCGCATTGGTAAATCTCCTCGCGTCTACGGCTTCTCCCTGACTACCGGGGTGAGCATCACTCACGGCACCGCTGGCACAGGAGCCGAGAAATTGCCCGTTATGCTCTGTTAGAGGGCGTTAGCTGTCGCGGGCGGCGCCTCTGCCGCGAGCGCGCCGCAGCACCGAGCCGGGCAGTGAATTATTCCTGCCGTCGCATCTCCGCCCTTCGGAGATTAACGACAGTCTATCGCGGTCCAGGCCGAATTGGAACGAGTCTGCAAGGTATAATTGACGGCAGCTCATGGCCCGTCCCGGCCGCCGAGGCCGGACGCCGGCGCGTTCGCTTACTGAGGTTGAGCTGCCGCCGGGCGCGCTCTGCCGCAAGATCGCAGGCATGCTCGATGCTCTAGCGACGATATCGGCGGAGAAAACTCTTCAAGTCAAATCAATAGATGGCCGTGAACGAACAAAGATCGCCAAGCTTTCGGCCGCCGCGATCGATCTCGTGCGCGAGGCTGCGGCGCGCGACGGCGTTCGGCCCGGCGGCCTGCCGCCGCCGGACATCGCCCGCCTGGTCAAGGCGGTTCCGGTCCGTCTCACCGGCGTCGCCGCAATCGCGCGGGCGATCTCGACGGCGGGCGGCGTGTCGTTCGCGGAGGTCGACGGCCGCTTCATGCTGCGCAAGCTGCCCGGGGTCTTCGTCGCCGGTGAAATGCTCGATTGGGACGCGCCGACCGGCGGCTATCTCCTCCAGGCCGCGTTTGCGACCGGCGTCGCCGCCGCCGAGGGCGCCATCGCATGGATGGCACGGAATGATCCGGCCAGCCGGACACGGAGATGACGAGATGCAGGCACCGCCCGACGAACGGCAGCGACGAAGCGGCCCGGTGACAGACCCGCAGAAGCTTGCTCGTCCATGCGGCCTGCTCTTTCGAAGGCGAAAAAGCATCCGCAGGGACCAGCCCTGCTGCGGCGGGACAATTCCGAGTAAGACTCGCGGTGAAGCCTGACGTTCCGTTCAGCGCCCGTCTTTCGACGCGATTTGCACGAAGAAGCCGTCGGGATCCCTGAGATTGACCGTCGAGCCGCCGGTATTGGCCTGATACGAATCTCTCGCTTTGGCGTCCGGAAGCTCGCTGTTGATTTTGTCGGCGAGGCGTTTGGCAGCAACCCGATCCATATGGTCGACTGCCACGGCGAAATGTGTGATCACGCCCTTTTTTTCGGCGACTGAATCGACGCTGATGTACCCGTCGGGCAAGTCCATATGGATACCCGTACCGGCGTCCGTGGCCGGCCAGCCTCTCGTGACCCCGAAAAGTCGTTCATAAAACGCGAAGGAACGCTGAATATCGCTAACCGTGAGCGCGACGTGGTTGACGCTCAAGCCGCGAACAATCGGAGTGGGAGCCGGGGCGGCATCCTGCGCCAGGGCCCTCTCCGGCAAGACCAATACGGCCAGCGCCTGGACAAGATGCCGTCGCGTCATACCGCCGCGTTCATACTGATCGAATAATGAATCAATCAGGGAATCCATTGGCGTTTCCTCCTTCGCATGGGCCGGATACGTTAGCACTCCGGTAAGGAGGCAGCCAGGGGGGACAGCCAAGGGCGGGAAACCCAGCGGAGTAAGTTCCGATCAATCGGACTTCGCTTGACTTCGATCGTGGCTGTTATCGGCCCTGAACCGCTTGCCTCGCGACCTGCCGGTCCGCTTCGAGTTGGCCATATCAGCAGACGTGTCACGCTGGCCATGAAATCCGGATAACTGTTCGTGTAAAGTCGACCAGGGTAGAGGGTATCACCTGAAAACGGGATAGCGGTCCTGCGATCATAAAGAGCGATACTCGCGTTCGAATGACCTAGAAATCGGAATCGCATCGATAACGCGATGTCCTAGATCCACACTGCCAACGTCCTCGGGCCAGCTCTTGATGTGGTAGATCTCTTTGTTTGCATCCACCGTGGCCGGTACCAACGTCACGGGGATTGCCGGATCGGCGCTATCTCCTCCAGGCCGCGTTTGCGACCGGCGTCGCCGCCCCCCATCGCATGGATGGCACGGGCGGATTCCAACATCGATCTGGCCGCCATGCCGGCAAAACGCTCGACCCGGCTTTGCCCCCCAACGTTCAATCCGCTTGATCAGTCCTACCCGACGTCATATTCTCCGTCCTGTCGGCAAGATCGTCGAAAATTGAGTGCACCACTGCGCTGCCACGGGAGGGTCCGATGACGACCGCCACGCGACTTGGAAATGTTCTTGCGAGATTGTCCTTCGGCGCGATAACGAGCATGGGCCTTCTGGCTTTGCCGATCGCAGCGAGCCATCCGGCGATGGCTCAAAACCACGGCCCGGCGGCGCTGGCCGGCACCGTATCCTCGCCGGAAGAAGGAAAAATGGAAGGCGTCGTGGTCAGCGCCAAGCGCCCCGGCTCGACCATCATGGTTTCGGTCAGCACCAACGCGCAAGGGCAGTACAGTTTTCCGCAGGACCGGCTCGCGCCGGGCGCCTATGACATCACCATGCGCGCCGTCGGGTACACGCTCAAGCCGACCGTGGCGACGATACAATCGGGCGGCCCCACGCAACTCGACCTCAAGCTCGCGAAGGCCGCGCCGGACGTTCTCGCCCTGCAAATGTCCAACAGCGAGTTGATGCAAAGCGCGCCGGGCACGCCCGGGCAGAAAATGGCCATGCTGCAGATGTCTACGATTGTCATGGCCTGCAGCGTCCGTTCTTTTCCAAGGACAATGCGTCGGAAATGGCGTTCACGCTGCAACGCATGACCGCGCATACTGCCAATGCCTCTCCCAATTTTCCATTCTTCCTCCAGAACGCAATGGAGATATTGAGCCGTCCGCCGACCAAGGGGCAGACGGAACTGGGCGCCTACATCGCTTCGATCAATCTCAGTTCCGGAGAAACGTGGCCCTACAAACTGAAAACGCAGCCCCGGCCGACCGGCAAATCGACTCAGGCCATCATCACGACCTACGATCTGCCCGACGAAGCTGCGCCTCATGACACGCTGCTCGACAAGGCGGGCAACGTCTGGTTCTCCGATTTCCAGCACCATGTCATCTCGAAGCTGGACCCCAAGACCGGCGAGGTCACGCGCTATCCGGTTCCCATCTCGAAGCCCGGCTTTCCGACGGGCGGCCTCATGATCACGATGGACAAGGATGGAAACGTCTGGGAAGCCATGATGGGGCAGGCGCAATTCGCCAAGCTCGATCCGAAGACGGGAAAGGTCTCCGTCTACCTCGCGCCCGACTGGAAAAAGGGCGACACGCGGTCCACCATGATCGACGCGCTGCATTCGGACGTCGACGGGAAATTGTGGACCAAGACCAGTGGCGGCCCCGACCCCGGCCACGCCAACAAACTGTATCAGTTCGACCTCGCCACCGAAACAATTCCACGAAGTCCTGCCGCCGGCCGGAAAGCGCGACATTGCGGCTTACGGGCTGATCACCGACCTCGACAACAATGTCTACGGCCTCGACAACAATCCGGACCAAAGGCAAATCTGGCGCACCAACGCCAAGACAGGGGAGACGACTTACATCGATCTTCCGCTGGGCGTGGGCGGCGCGAGGCGAGGACATATCGACTCGCAGAATCGCCTGTGGTTCTCGCAATTCCATGCCAATGCTTACGCGATGTACGACCCCAAGAGCGGCCATGTCACGCAGTGGGAAGTGCCGGTCGCCTATGCGGGCGCGTACGATGTTCAGTTCGACGAGGCGCAAATATGCCTGGGGCGCCGATATGAGCACCGATCTGGTTCAGCGGCTCAATGTGGAAACCGGCGAATGGAGCTCTTATCTCCTGCCCACTTCCATCAATACGCGCCATATCGACGTGCAGAAGAGCTGCGGATCCCAACGTCCTCTCCAGCATGTGGACCGAAGGCCAGCAGTCGAGCAAGATCGTCCACATCGAGCCGCTTGCGCCGTAACGAAGCTTTTCGTTACGGTGCGTTCAAGTACGGCTGATGAGCGTCGAGACGCTCATCAGGCATGCGCGCCGCGATCGAGCGGGGAAAACGTCGTAAAGATGGGACACCAGCCGGTCGCGCTGATCTCGCCCTCGACCACGACGCAACTCTTGGGAAATACGAAATACGGACAACTCCCGCAACTTTCGTTCCCCTTCGGCTGGTCTTGATACCGAGCGGCGGCCTGGGTCAGTTTCTTCTGATCCTGTGGCTTGTAATCCTGGGCTTGTAATCCTGGGCAGCCGCGGCGCGGCCACAGGTCGCGGCGGCGACAGCGCCCATCGTCCTGATAAAAGCCCTCCGCGATGATCCGCAAGTCGGCATGGCTGTTCCTCCCTCTCATTTTGGCTCGATGATATCCAAAGTACCTTGGCCAGCCAAGGCTCGTGCAGGCCCCCCCAGTACGAGGCCGCACAACATCTCGGCCCCTCCGTTTCCTCCTATGGCAAAGTCGCCACATTTCCGCGCGTTATCTGTCACGACCAAGTCTCCGTCGCGCCAAGTCTCTCAAGCAGCTTCTTGCCATCATGCTTGTCTTCACCGTTGCCATCGTGCTCACACTCGGACGTGGCATGGCACCGCGTTGTGCAGTAGCATATGGCACGTTGCCGAGGGAGCCAATGGCTGCTTCGGGTCAGGTCTACCCCAAGCTCCAGCGAAACTTGCTCGATGAAAGGTACATCCATGAGGTCACAGCTAGCGGCGATGTTTCTGGTTTTTTCGCTGTCAGCGAACGCGCAAACTCTGAGCGGCGCGATCGATATGCACGCGCACGCCGATCCTGATGGCGTTCCGAGGAAGATCGACGCCGTCGATCTGGCGCGTCTGGCGAAAGAGCGCGGAATGCGCGCCATCGTGCTCAAAAATCACTACGAGCCCACGGCGTCGCTTGCTTATATCGTTCGCAAAGATGTGCCGGGAATCGAGGTCTTCGGCGGAATCTCGCTCGATCTTACCGTCGGCGGCGTCAATCCGGCGGCGGTCGAATGGATGACCAAGGTCAGGGGCGGCTACGGCCGGGTGGTCTGGCTGCCGACCTTCGACTCCGAGGCCCAGGTGAAACTCACGAGGCAGCAGCGCCCGTTTGCCCCCGTGGTCAGAGATGGCAAAGTCGTGCCGGAGGTGGCACAGGTGATCGCAATCGCCGCCAGAAACAACCTGGTGCTCGAAACCGGACACTCGTCGGGAAGCGAAGACCTGGTGATCATACAGGAGGCCAGGCGGCAGGGCGTGCAGAACGTGATGGTCACTCATGCGCTGACCAACCCCGGCGGCCCCCTCACGCTATCCGAGATTCAACAAGCCGCGAAGCTGGGCGCGTATATCGAACTGGTCTATGGCGGGCTTTCTGAAGACCTGCTGCGCAGGGACGCGGAAGTGATCCGCGCCGTCGGAGCGTCCTCCGTGGTCCTGTCAACCGACCTCGGTCAACCCAACAATCCTCTCCATCCCGACGGACTGCTGGCGTTCTACAAAGGACTGATCGCGCAGGGCATCTCCGAGGCGGACATTGTGCAGATGTCCCAGACCAATCCGGCGAAGCTGTTGGGGCTGAAACCTTGATCGCTCGACCGGGCGATCTTTCAGCCGTTAATCCCCGGAACTCCACGAGGCCACGGCACGCTATCGGGGATCGCGCTGCGGGAAGGTCGATCCGACCTTGCAAACATTCACCGCGAGATGTTTAACCCGGTTCTTCTGGATAGCGACGATATCGGCGGAGAAAATCTTCAAGTAAAATCAATAGACGGAGCGCCGCAATGGCGCGCAAGGCGCGCGAACGGTTCGGCTGGCTGCTTGATGGCGCGCCACAGAGCTGAGATTGTCCTCCCATGCCCAGGTCGGACTACGACATCATCATCATCGGCGCCGGATCGGCCGGCTGCACGCTGGCGAACCGCCTCACCGAGGACCGGGACACCAGGGTCCTGCTGCTCGAAGCCGGCCCGCTGGGACCGCGACCCCTTGATCCATATCCCGCTCGCCTGGCCGCGGCTGCTGCTCGGGCGCAAGCACGACTGGATGTATTGTGCCGAACCCGAGGCCGCCATGGACGGCCGCGGCCTCGAATGCGCCCGCGGCAAGGTGATCGGCGGCTCGTCCTCGATCAATGCCATGGCCTATGTGCGCGGGCATCGCGGCGATTACGACCGCTGGGCCGCCGCCGGGCTCGCCGGCTGGTCCTACGCCCATGTGCTCCCCTATTTCCGCCGGCAGGAGTCCTGGCGCGGCGGCCCGAGCTATTATCGCGGCGGCGACGGACCGCTGTCGACGCAGATGGCGCCGTTCGACGATCCGCTGGTGGAGGCCTTCGCGACGGCCGGGCGCGACGCCGGTCATCCGTCGACGCCCGATTACAACGGCGCCCGCCAGGAAGGCTTCGGCGTGTGGCAGGCGACGATGCGCGACGGCCGCCGCTGCAGCGCCGCCGATGCCTATCTGCGGCCGGCCCTGCCGCGACGCAATCTCCGGGTCGAGGTCAACGCGCTGACGACGCGGATCGTCGTCGAGGGCAATCGCGCGGTCGGCGTCGAATATCTGAGGAACGGGCGCCCCATGACGGCGCGTGCCGGCCGCGAAATCGTGCTGTGCGGCGGCGTCATCAACTCGCCCCAGCTGCTGATGCTGTCGGGGATCGGCGATCCCGATGCGCTGCGCGCGCTCGGCATCGAGGTCAAGGTGGCGCTGCGCGGCGTCGGCAGGAATCTGCAGGACCACATCTCCGCGAGCGTCGCCTACAAGCGCAAGGAGCGAGGCCCGCTGCACCGGGCGATGCGGCTCGACCGCATCGTCCCCGCCCTCGCCGAGGCGCATTTGCGCGGCACCGGCATCGCGACCGATGCTGCCGGCCGGGATGATGGCGTTCCTGAAGACGCGCCCCGACGTCGCCCTGCCCGACATCCAGCTTCTCTTCAATGCCGCGCCGATGACGGCGTCGCCGTATCTCTTCCCGTTCAAGCGTCCCTATGAGGACGGTTATGCCTGTCGCGTCGTGGTGCTGCGGCCGCAGAGCCGCGGCGCGGTCGAACTCGTCTCCGCCGACCCGACGGCGGCGCCGCGCATCCGGCAGAATTTCCTGGCGACCGATTCCGACTGGAAGACCCTGCGTGCCGGCCTGCGGATCGCCCGCGACGTATGCCGGCAGCCGGTGATGGCGCCGTTCATGGACCGGGAGATCGCTCCCGGCGCGAACGCCGTCGACGATGCCGACTTCGACGCCCATATCCGCGCCAGCGGCATCACCGTCCATCACCCGCTCGGCACCTGCAGGATGGGGCTTGCGTCCGACCGGATGGCGGTGGTCGACGGCGAACTGCGCGTCCATGGCGTCGACGGCCTGCGCGTCGTCGACGGCTCGGTGATGCCCGACCTCGTCGGCGCCAACATCAATGCGCCGATCATCATGATCGCGGAAAAGGCGGCCGACTTCATTCGCGGCGAGCCGCCGCTGGAACCGGCGCGCGTCGCCGCCGCATCCGAAGCGACCCGCAACTGACCGGAGAACGCCGTGGACGATCGGACCTGCAATGTGGGCTGGCCGGATGCGATCTATGCGCAATTCCGCCGGATCGGCATCCGCCAGGTCGGCTACGTGCCCGATGCCGGCCACAGCCGGCTGATCGAGCTGTGCGTCGCGCGATCCCGACATCCACGACGTCGTGCTCACCACCGAGGAGGAAGGCGTCGGCGCTCGTCGCCGGCGCGTCGCTCGGCGGGCAGCGCGCCGCGCTGCTGATGCAGAGCAGCGGCGTCGGCAACTGCATCAACATGTTCTCGCTGATGAAGAACTGCGGCTTTGCCTGCCTGATGCTCGTCACCATGCGCGGCGAGTTCGGCGAGTTCAATCCGTGGCAGGTGCCGATGGGATCGATCACCGAGGCGAGCCTGAAGCTGTGCGGCTTCCTGACCTACCGGGTGGAGAACGCGGCCGATGTCGACGACATCGTCGCGGCCGGCTGCGACATGGCGTTTTCCGGCGATCTCCAGGTCGCGATCCTGCTGTCGCAGCGGCTGATCGGCCGCAAGGTATGGACCAAATGATGGAGCGGCGCGCATTCGTCAAGCGGCTGCTGGCCGACCGCGGCGATCTGCTGGTCGTCTGCGGCCTCGGCTCGCCGACCTATGACGTCGCCGCCGCCGGCGACCATCCGCTCAACCTCTATCTGTGGGGCGCCATGGGCGGCGCCGCCATGATCGGCCTCGGCCTCGCGCTCGCCAGGCCCGACCGCCGCGTCGCGGTGCTCACCGGCGACGGCGAGGCGCTGATGGGGCTGGGCAGCCTCGCCACCATCGGCGTCAAGCAGCCCGCCAATCTCGCCATCGTCGTGCTCGACAACCAGCATTACGGCGAGACCGGCATGCAGCCGAGCCACACCAGCGCCGGCATCGACCTCGTCGCGCGTCGCCCGGCCTGCAAGTTCGCGGCAGGCGCGCGCGATATCCGACATCGCCGACGCCGGCGCCGTCCGCGATCTCCTGCATGGCGGACGCGGGCCCGATCCTGGTGCAGGCGCGGATCGCGAGCGGCGACACGCCCCGCGTGCTGCCGAGCCGCGACGGGCACGCGATCAAGCTGCGGTTTGTCGAGGCGCTCGGGGCCAGCAGCCGATGAGAGCCATTATTGATTTCGTCGGACCGTGCTCAATTTGCTGTCCGCCAGAGAATAATCCAATGTTGTCATCGCCCGGCTCGACCGGGCGATCCAGTAAGCACGGTACTTCGATATGGCAAGGCGTGAGTTCCATCGATAGTTCTGGGGTTGCTGGATGCCCGCTTTCGCGGGCATGACACGTTGGAACGGGATTGAACCGTCAGAATCTGTTCACTACCTCCCGCCCGCCAGCGGATAGTTCGAAGGATCGCCGAGCCGGACGCCGCCCTGCTCGGTGCCGTACAGCGACCATTTGCTGTCGTGATAGCGGGCGCGGGTCTCGGCGAGACTGCCGGCGAAGCGCGGGTCCTGCGGCCGCTCATGGCTGTCGACGAACATGGCGACGTCCCAGGCCTCCTGCTCGGTGAGCGCATCGCGCAGCCCATAGGGCATGTTGGCGCGGATGAAGGCGGCGGCCGTCGCGACCGAGGTCATGCCGGCTCCCCAATTGTAGGCATCCGGTCCCCACAGCGGCGGAAACTGATAGCCATCGGCGCCGGCGACCCGGCGGCCCTCGGCCGTCGCTGCCGTGGCACGCCGCACACTTGCCCGCGAACACCGCGGCGCCGCGCCCGATGCTGGGCGCCTCGGCCGGCTCCGCCAGCGGGGTGAAGCCCGCGCCGGCGAGGCGGCCGCCGGTCGGCGCGCCGCGCGCAAGCCAGTAGAAGTAGGTCTGCAGCGCGGTCATGATGTCGCTGTCGTCGGGCGGCGGCGCACCGTTCATGCTGAAGCGGAAGCAGCCCTGGATCCGCATCGTCATGGTGTTGACGGCGTCGTTCTTGCTGCGAAAGCGCGGATAGCGCACCCAGGCGGCCCACATCGGCGCCGCACCCGGCCGCCGGCCGCGGTCGAGATGGCAGCTCGAGCAGTTGAGGCCGTCGCCCGCATAGGGTTTCGCCTCGTTGCGGGTGTCGGTGAAGATGGCGATGCCGCGCCGGACCATGTCGCCGAACACGTCGTTGGGGATCTCGGTTTCCGACGGCGGCACAAACGCAATGGCTGCGCCGGGCCGTTCCACGTCGAGGCTCCCGTCCGACCATGCCCGGTCGATCGCCGCGAGATCGGGCGCGCGAGCGGACTGTGCCGCGATCCGGTGCGGCACGATTGCGAGAACGACCGCGGCAAGCCCTGCCGCGACGAGGAACAGGCGGCGGCGCGGCGCCGCGCTTGGCTTGGTGTGGCCGCTCATTGCATCGCTCCCGGTCGCTGCCTGGCGAAATAGCCGGCGACAGCCTCGATTTCCTGCACCTCGAGCCCGTGGGCCACCGGATCCATCAGCCGCAGCATCGCGTTGCGGCGCTGGCCGCCGCGAAAGGCGATGATCTGCGCAGTGATGTAACGGGCATCCAGGCCCATCAACGCCGGGAAATACGGCGCAACCCCGATGCCGCCAGGTCCGTGGCAGCGGCTGCACGGGCTGACGCCGCGATCCGGCCGGCCCAGGACCGCAACGGAACGGCCCAAGGCCAGCACGTCGTTGGCGACGGCCGGCGATGCCGGGTAGGCGGTGGCGGTCAGATGCTCGAGATGCACGGCGATGTCGGCCCAGTCCGCCTCGGTGAGGCCGTCCGCCATGGGCGGCATTGCGGCGCTACTGCGCCAGCCATGGGCGAAGCTCCAGAGCTGGCGATAGAGATAGGCCGCCGGCTGGCCGGCGAGGCGGGGAAAGATGCCCTGCTCGCCGAGCGTCGCGGACTGGGCGGTGCGGCCCTGGCCGTCGTCGCCATGGCAGCCCGCGCATTTCGCGCCGTAGGTGGCGGCGCCCCGCCCAGGGTCGGCCTTGGCGGCGTCGAAATCGAGGATCGGCAGGAACGAACCTTCGGTGAGCCTCACCTGCATCGGATCGGCCGCGACGGGCCGGTCGGTCGCGATGCGCGCGAGCGGCACGCCGGCCTCGTCGCGGAGTGCGAGCTCTTCGGCGCGATAGGCGCGAAAGGCGAAGGGATCGACGGCGAGATAGAGCGCGCCGAGAATGATGACCAGGACGGCGAGCGCGCCGGTCCAAAACGGCAGGCCGCGATGCAGCTCGAGCGAATGCAGGTCGAGCTGGCCGTCGACGCCCGCCGCGGTCGCGTCGACCGCGAGGCCGAGCCGGCCGCGCACCTCGTCGCGGTCGGACAGGCCGGCGACCGCGATCCCGGGCCCGTTGCGCACGGTGAAGGGAATCTCGCGATGCCCGGTGACGCGATCGCCCTCGACGGTCTCGATGCGCAGGCGATGGGAACCGTCCGGAATCGAAGCCGTGTCGAGCTTCAGCCGCCCGGAGCTTCCGGGCAGTTCGGCGACCGGAGTCGCGGCGTCGTCCACATAGATTCGGATGATCATCGATGTCGCCCCGATTGATCTGTGGTTCGGTCCGGCGGTCCTTCGCACCCCCGGGTGCATCCTGTGACACGGCCTGATCCCCCGATCGCTCCGCGGCAAGTCCCCGATCAGAATCCAACTCCGGGGCGCGCTCTTCTCTGCCGTTGCGCGGGCGCGGCCCGCATCACGAAACTTCGCCCTCCGCCTCGAGCTTGCGAATGCGATCGTTCATGCGGGTGATGATCTGTGCATGCGTTGCACGCGTTTCCTGCAACAAGGCTGCGTGCGAACCGTCCAGCCGCATCAGCATGGCCGTCAACACGGCCACGTCATCGCGCAGGCTCGCGATCTCGGCCAGCATCCGCTCATTTTGACGAGCGACAAAATTGAGATCGGGATCAGCCAATTTGATCACCCAGGCGTTTCAGCGAACCGGACGGGAGTCGTGCTGTTTCGCGCGCATCGCACCGAGGCCGCAGGTTGATGATGGGAGATGTAGCAAGTGCTGCTCATCAAGGCCAGGGAGCGCGAGTGCCGCGCGCGAGCGCCGGATCGTAATCGAACGCTCGCGCCGCGGCATCCGTTTTCAGTCATCGAGCACCGCGGCCTTGATCCGCCGGCTGCGGGCATCGTCGCGGCCGCGCAAGCCCTGCACCAGCATCCACAGCGCCAGCAGCCCGAGCCCCGCCGCGACGGCCGCGAACACGTAATCGGCGGGCGTCGGCAGCGCAGCGGTGGCCGAAGGCAGGCACTGGCTGACGATGAGGTCGAGATAGAGCGCGAGGCGATCCAGCATCGCCTACTCCTGGCGCAGCGACTGGAGATAGGCGACGAGATCGAGCGCCGCGCGGCGCGGCAGCGCGACCTTGCCCGCCGGCAGGAACGGACCCGGCGGTGCCAGCACGTAGTCGCCGACGCCGTCCGGCACGCCTTGCCGGTCGACGATCTCGAAATACCAGGGAAAGCCGGGCATCACCGAATCCGGCACCATGCTGCGCGGATTGAAGAGATGGAGCAGGTTCCACATCACGCTGGGCTGGCGGATGCCGACATTGCTGAGGTCGGGGCCGATGCGCTCGGTGCCCAGCAGCGGCGGCGCGGCTTGCGCATAGTCGGCGGCTTCCGAGGCCCGGCCATAGGCGGCATCGACGAACAGCGGCCGCACCAACTGGGAATGGCAGTAACCGCAGCCCTCGGCGAGATAGAGCGCGCGACCGCGGGCGACGGCGGGATCGGCATTCGCCGCCGGACGCGCGACCGTGGCCGCGTCGAGGTCGAGCGCGGGACGCAATGCGATCAGGAACGACAGCGCGCCGAACACCGCGGCGCCGATGACGACGATGGCGGCGGGCCGGCGGTGGAACAGCGCGTTGAGATCGATCATCGCACCGCCTCCAGCCCGGGCGAGACCCAGGTCTCGAGGCGGCGCGGCTGCGGGCGCATCAGCCACAGATTCCAGGCGAACACCAGATGGCCGAGGGTCATGAGGCCGCCGCCGGCGGCGCGGATCGCAAACCAGGGCTGGCTGGCGACGACGGATTCGATGAACGGGCGGCCGTCCGCCCAGCTCATCCCCTGCAGCACGCCGGCCACGACCATCGAGACGACGTAGAGCGCCATGCCGCCGAGCGCGAGCCAGAAATGCAGCCGGATGCGAACCGCAACATCGGTAGCGCCGGTGATGTGGGGAACGAGGCCGTAGACCGCGCCGAACAGCAGGAAGGAGACGAAGCCATAGACGGCGAAGTGGGCGTGCCCGACGGTGTGATTGGTGAAATGGAGGAGCGCGTTGGCGCTGCGGAACGCCTGCAGGCTGCCTTGCAGCGACGCCGCCAAGTAGCTGGCGGCGCCGACCGCGATGAACCAGACGGCGGGCTCGCGACGGATGAAGCGCCACGAGCCGTTCATGGTCAGGAGGAAATTCGCGCTGGAGGCGACGACGGGAATCATCATGCCGATGCCGGTCGCGATCGCTGTGGTCTGCAGCCACCACGGCAGCGGCGCGAACACGAAATGATGCGCGCCGATCAGCGGGTAGAACACCAGATTGGCCCAGAAGGCGAGCACGCCCAGCGCGTAGGAATAGATCGGCTTGCGCAGCATGCGCGGCAACGCCCAATAGGTGACGCCGAGCACCAAAGGCGTGAACCACAGGCCGAGCACCACGTGCATGTAATAGGCCTGGATCACCACATTGCCGATGCCGCGGTCGAATTGCGGCAGGTAGCCGATCACGTAGAGGATCGGCAGCCAGGTGAAGGAGCCGAGGATGAACCAGTCGGCGATATAGAGTTCCGCCACCCGGCGGCGCAGCAGGGTGACGAAGATGTTCAACCCGTTGAGCAGCGCGCCGGCCGCGAACACCGCGGCGATCGGGGTGAGCCATTCGCGGTATTCGACGGGACCGCGGGTCAGGCCGCGCGACAGGGTGACGAGGCCGGCCAAGAGCGCGAGATTGAGAAGCCACAGGCCGGCACGGGCCATCGCATTGGAAAACAGCGGCCGCCGCGCGGTGCGGTAGACGACGAGATAGGCGATGCCGGTCAGACCGACCGAGAGCCAGCCGAACAGCACGCTCGCGGTATGGATCGGCCGGATCCGTCCAAACGACAGCCATTCATAGGGCAGCAGGTCCGGCCACACCAGCTTGCAGGCGGCGAGCGTCCCGTAGGCCGACCCCACCAGCAGCCAGAACACCGCCGACATCGTATACGCATAGACGATCCCGGCAGCGGCACGATCATCGTCCGCCGCGGCGGCCCGGCCGGACGCAAGGCCGATATCGAGGGTGGCAGAGGACATGCTTGATAACCCCCCGCGCGTGCACCTCCCCATGCCACACCGCCGGTTCGATGACAACGGCCGCCGATGGTCGTCGATGGTGGTCGGGTTCGGTTCGGCAAAGCAATTTGCGTTGTCATTCCGGGGCGGTGCAAAGCACCGAACCTGGAATCCAGGCGGCCCCGCGTCCTGCATGTCGGCCGAATTGCGGGTTCGCGCACGGCGCAACGCGGAATGACGGCGCTCGGGGCCCCAGGCGGACGCGTCTCCCGCCGCTCCTCACCGATGTTGACGCCCCCCGTGGAAACTCCCATCTAGGGGGCTGCACGGTTCGCGATTGCCCGCCGGGCCTTGAACCCGTCGCGGCAGAGGAGACGAGAATGTTCATCCAGACCGAGGCGACCCCCAATCCCGCGACTTTGAAATTCCTGCCGGGACGGCCGGTGCTGCCCGACGGCGTCCTCGATATCCCGGACGCGGCGCAGGCCGCGAAGTCGCCCCTCGCCGAACGCCTGTTTGCCGTTCCCGGCGTTACCGGCGTGTTCCTCGGCAGCGACTTCATCACCGTGACCAAGACGGATTCCGAATGGCAGCAGATCAAGCCCGCGATCCTCGGCGCCATCATGGAGCATTTCATGTCCGGCGCGCCGATGCTGGCGACGGGCGCGGGCGCCGCGGCGGCGGAGGACGAATTCTTCGAGACCAAGGATGCCGACACGGTCGCCACCATCAAGGAGCTGATCGAGACGCGGGTGCGCCCGGCGGTCGCCAATGACGGCGGCGACATCACCTTTCGCGGCTTCAAGGACGGCATCGTCTATCTCGACATGAAGGGATCGTGCTCGGGCTGCCCGTCGTCGACGGCGACGCTCAAGCACGGCATCCAGAACCTGCTGCGCCATTTCGTGCCCGACGTGGTCGAAGTCCGGCCCATGTAGAGGCAGGGCGGGATCAGGGCAGGATCGGCGAGAGAATCGGTTAGTGTTTCTTCCACACCGTTGGTGACGGGCAAAGTCCACCAGGAGCGTCTTTCGTTTGGGTTGACCCACACTTTGGTTGTTATCGCCCGGTTTGAACCGGGCGATCCAGTAAACACCGATCGTGCGTACTGGATTGCCCGGTCGAGCCGGGCAATGACAGCCGATGGGGCCGGCATATTCGGAGAACGCTCCAAGCGTCGATGCAGGACGGTTCAACGAATTCCCCCTGATGCGAGTTCTCGCCATAGACACTGCGCTGGACGCCTGCTCGGCGGCGGTTCTCGACACCGCAAGCAGCAGCCGGGCGAAGAGCCGGTCGCTGCCGATGGTACGCGGCCACGCGGAAGCGCTGATGCCGCTCATCGCTACCGTGATGAGCGATGCCCGCACCGAATTCGCGGAATTGGACCGCATTGCGGTCACGGTCGGGCCGGGTAGCTTCACCGGCCTGCGGGTCGGCGTCGCGGCCGCCCGCGGCATCGCCCTCGCCGCCGGCAAGCCGGTGGTGGGGCTGACCACGCTGTCCGCCATTGCGGTGCCGTTCATCGATGCCGACGACTCCAAGGCGTTGCTGGTCGTCATCGACGCCCGTCACGACCATGTCTACATGCAATTGTTCGGCCCGGGCGGGCGCACCCTGGTCGCGCCGCGTATCGCCCATCTGCGCGACGCCATTCGCGCCGCCATGGCGAGCCCGACCCGGATCGTCGGCAATGCGGCAAAGCTCGTCGAAGCGGCATGGCCGGAGAACGAACGCCGGCCATCGCTGGTCAGCGAGGTCAAGGCGCCCGACATCGTCTGGATCGCCCGGCTCGGCGCCGCCGCCGATCCCGATCCCGCTTCCGTGAAGCCGCTCTATCTGCGCGAGGCCGACGCCCATCCGCAGACGGCCGGCGTGCTGCCGCGGCAATGACCCTGTTTCCGGCCTGGCTCAGACAACATTTCGGCGGCGCCGAGCCGGCGGTGTCGGAGGCGCGGCTGGAAGACGCGGCCCTGCTCGCCGCCCTGCACGGCGCAGCGTTCCGGCGCGGCTGGAGCACCGAGGAATTCGAGCAACTCCTGGTCGAGCACAATGTCGTCGCCGACCGCGCCATGGCCGGCGCCGAGCTCGCCGGATTCGTGGTGTCGCGGATCGCCGCCGACCAGGCGGAAATCCTCTCGATCGCGGTCGCCGCCGCCTATCGCGGGCTGGGGCTGGCCCACAAGATGCTCGACGTGCATCTGCGCCGGCTCGCCGGCTATGGCGTCGCCACGGTGTTTCTCGAGGTCGACGAACGCAACGAGCCGGCGCGCCGGCTCTATGCCGGGTTCGGCTTTGCGGAAGTGGGCCGGCGCGAAAGCTATTACGCGGCCGCCGACGGCGCGGCAGCGGCGCTGGTGCTGCGCCGCGACCTCGCATAGCCGGCGGCCGCGATGCTGCGCATGGCGTTCTCGCTCGGCGTGATCACGGTCGTCACGCTCGCGCTGATACCGGTGCAGTGGCTGGCGGTGCGGCTGGAATGGCAGCTGCGGCGGCGCATCCCGACCTTCTATCACCGCATCGTCTGCCGGGTTCTCGGCATCCGCATCACCGAGATCGGTCGCCGGATGGCCGGGCATCCCCTGCTGATCGTCTCCAACCACACCTCGTGGCTCGACATTTCCGTGATCACCGCGGTGGCGCCGGTGGTGTTCGTCGCCAAGAGCGAGGTCGCGAACTGGCCGGTATTCGGGCTGTTCGCCAGGCTTCAACGCTCGGTGTTCGTCGACCGCAACCGCCGCCACAAGACCGCGGACGTCAACAGCGAGATCGCCCGGCGGCTCGCCGGCGGCGATCCCGTGGTGCTGTTCGGCGAAGGCACTTCGAGCGACGGCAACCGCGTGCTCGCCTTCCGCACCGCCCTGATCGGGGCGGCGCGCGACGCGCTGGCCGAGGCCGAGCACGCCGGGCGGGTATGGATCCAGCCGCTCTCGGTCGCCTATACGGGCCTGCTCGGCCTGCCGCTCGACCGCCACGTCCGCCCTCGCGTCGCCTGGTATGGCGACACGGCGATGTGGCCGCATTTCTCGTGGCTGGTGGCGCACAGCGCCATCGACGTGGTGGTGACCTGGGGCGAGCCGCTCGCCTATGACGAGGCCTCCGACCGCAAGACGGTGGCGCGGCAGATGGAGCAGGCGGTGCGCCGGCTCACCGTCGCGGCGCTGCGGGGGAGGGCGTTGTGAACCACACGGCGGAATAGTTGTGCGGTTCGGCCACGAATGGCAGCAAGCAAAAGCGAGCAACAGCGGGCGATACCACACACCAACTGCCAATTCCTTTTTGGCGGGAAAGGCGCTATGACCACGTCGCGGCGGGCGCGGCCCGCCGCACCCGCTGGATTTGCCTGGAATTTCAGCCTTTGGCAATCCGTTAGCGGGCGCAATGGGACAGGATCGATCGCAACGGTGACCGGCGGAGTGCGCAAGCTTCACATCAAATCCTATGGCTGCCAGATGAACGTCTACGATTCCCATCGTATGACCGATCTCTTGGCGGGCGAGGGATACGCCGAGGCCGCGGCCGAGGATGCCGATCTCATCATCCTCAACACCTGCCACATCCGCGAGAAAGCCGCCGAAAAGGTCTATTCGGAGCTCGGCCGCATCCGCAAGCTGAAGGACGCGGCGGCGCGCCGCGGCCGCAGCCTCACGGTTGCGGTGGCCGGTTGCGTCGCCCAGGCCGAAGGCGAGGAGATCGTGCGCCGGGCGCCTTTGGTCGACCTCGTGGTCGGCCCGCAGAGCTATCACCGCCTGCCGGAGTTGCTGGCGCAGGCCGCCGGCGGCGCCAAGGTCGTCGCCACCGAATTTCCCGCCGAGGACAAGTTCGACCATCTCGCCCCCGCCTCGAACGCCGCGATCCGCGGCCGCGGGGTCACCGCCTTCATCACCGTGCAGGAGGGCTGCGACAAGTTCTGCACCTTCTGCGTGGTGCCCTATACGCGCGGCGCCGAGATGTCGCGGCCGGTGGCCAGGATCGTCGCCGAGGCGGCGCGCCTCGCCGCGGCCGGAGTGCGCGAGATCACCCTGATCGGCCAGAACGTCAATGCCTATCACGGCGACGGGCCGGCCGGCCCGGCGACGCTCGCCGACCTGCTGCACGCGGTGGCCGCGGTGCCCGGCGTGCGGCGACTGCGCTACACCACGAGCCATCCCCGCGACATGGACGACGGCCTCATCGCCGCCCATCGCGACCTCGCGCCGCTGATGCCGCAGCTTCATCTGCCGGTGCAGTCGGGCTCCGACCGCGTTCTCGCCGCCATGAACCGCCGCCACACGGCTGCCGACTATCTCCGCGTCATCGACCGGCTGCGCGCGGCGCGGCCCGACATCGCCTTCACCTCGGATTTCATCGTCGGCTTTCCCGGCGAGACCGAGGCGGATTTCGCCGACACGCTGCGCCTGGTCGACGCGGTCGGCTATGCCGGGGCCTACTCGTTCAAATATTCCCCGCGGCCCGGCACCCCCGCGGCCGGGCGCGACGACCAGGTCGAGGAAGCGGTCAAGGTCGAACGCCTGGCCCGGCTGCAGGCGGCGATCGATCGCCAGCAGGATGCGTTCAACCGCGGCTGTGCCGGAAAGAGCTTCGACGTCCTGTTCGAGAAGCCGGGACGGCTGCCCGGGCAGATCGTCGGACGGTCGCCTTATTTGCAGCCGGTGCAGGTCATGGCGCCGTCATCATTGATCGGTGAAATCGCGACGGTGGGAATCACCGGCGTCGGGTCGAACAGCCTGTTCGGCACCCTGCCTTCCGCGCGCGAGCGGGAGCCGGCGCCGGCCGCAATGGGAGCCTGATTCATTTGGCGAGACGCGCAACCGATCCCGGATCGGTCATACCTGCCGCAGCTACGGAAGCCGCGACCCAGATCGTGGTGGCCTTCGACGACAACCGCCTCGCCTCGGCGCTGTTCGGCCAATACGGCCAGAACCTCGCTTTGATCGAACGCCGCCTCGGAGTGGTCGCCGAGCAGCGCGGCAATCACGTGACGCTGGAAGGCTCCCGCGACGGCTGCGAGCAGGCCCGCCGCGTGCTCGAAGGCCTCTACGAGCAGCTCAAGCGCGGCCGCGACCTCGTCACCGGCGATGTCGAGGGCGCGATCCGCCTCGCCATCGCCCAGGGCTCGCTGTTCGACTTCGACCCCGCCGCCTCGCGCGCGAGCTTCGAGGAGATCAACCTGCGCAAGCGCCCGGTGCGGGCCCGCACCGCCGTGCAGGACGCCTATATCCGCGCGCTGCGCCGCCATGCGATGGTGTTCGGCATCGGCCCCGCCGGCACCGGCAAGACCTGGCTTGCGGTAGCCCACGCCATCGCCCTGTTCGAGCGCAAGGAAGTCGACCGCATCATCCTGTCGCGGCCGGCGGTGGAGGCGGGCGAGCGTCTCGGCTTCCTGCCCGGCGACCTGCGCGAAAAGGTCGATCCCTATCTGCGTCCGATCTACGACGCGCTGGCCGACCTGATGGACGCGCGCATCGTCGAGCGCGCCCTGCAGACCAACGAGATCGAGATCGCGCCGCTCGCCTTCATGCGCGGCCGCACGCTGTCCAATGCGGTGATCATCCTCGACGAGGCGCAGAACACCACGTCGATGCAGATGAAGATGTTCCTCACCCGGCTCGGCGAGAACAGCCGCATGATCGTCACCGGCGATCCGAGCCAGGTCGACCTGCCGCCCGGGCAGACCTCCGGCCTCGCCGAGGCGGTGCGGCTGCTCGCCGACGTCGAGGGCATCGGACACGTCGTCTTCACCCATGAAGACGTCATCCGCCACGATCTCGTGGCCAAGATCGTCGCCGCCTATGACCGGCCCCGCGGCACCCGTCCCGGCGCCAAGACGGATGCCAAGGCCGACGCAAAGGCAAGCGGACAGGAATGACGGCCGCCTCCCCGCGCACTTCGGCGCAAGGTCTCACGGTCGATATCCTCGCGGAGTCGCCGCTATGGGAGGCGCAGCCCGGCGCCGAGGAGACCGTGCGCCGCGCCATTGCGCAGGCTGCCGCGATCGAGGGAACTGCCGCTCCCGGAGCCGAAGTCTCGGTGCTGCTGTGCGACGACGCCATCATCGCGGCGCTCAATGCCCGCTGGCGCGGCCGCGACGAGCCGACCAATGTGCTGTCGTTTCCGGCGCCGCCGGCCGCCGACCCGGCCGCGCCGGCCCATCTTGGCGACATTGCGATTGCCTGCGAAACCGTCACCCGCGAGGCGCACGAGCAGGACCAGCCGGTAGCCGAGCACCTCGCCCATCTGGCGGTCCATGGCTTTCTGCATCTTTTGGGGTACGATCACGAGACCGACGAAGAGGCCGAGCGCATGGAGCGGCTGGAACGCGATATCATGGCCACGCTGGGCATTCCCGATCCGTATGCCCGCCGCGATGCTTGAAACCGGTGCCATGTCCGACAGCCAGCCGCGTATGACCGCCGATACCGACCCCGGCAGGACCGGCCAACGCGATTTTCCGGGGTTGGCGCGGCGCTCCGGCAGCGCGGTGCGGGAAAATCCGGAATCCTGGTTCAACCGCCTGCTGCGCGCGGTGTTCGGCTGGAGTCCGACCTCGATCCGATCGGACCTGCAGGTGCTGCTCGAGGGCGAGGGCGCGGAAACCGGCTTCTCGCCGGAAGAAAGCAGGATGCTCAAGAACATCCTGAGCCTGCGCGAACGCCGGGTCGACGATGTCATGGTGCCGCGGACCGACATCATCGCCGTGCAGCAGGACGTTCCGCTCGGCGACCTCCTGAAGGTGTTCAAGGACGCCGCCCATTCGCGCCTCGTCGTCTACAACGACACCCTCGATGATCCCGTCGGGATGGTGCACATCCGCGACATGATCGCCTTCATGATGACCCAGGCCGCGGTCCATGCGGAAGCCCATTCCGCCCGCAACGAGCCGCATCCCTCCGGCCTCGACCTCGCCGCCATCGACCTCGCGATGCCGCTGTCCGCCACCAAGATCATCCGCACCATCCTGTTCGTGCCGCCCTCGATGCCGGCCATCGACCTGCTCGCCAAGATGCAGGCGACCCGCATCCATCTGGCGCTGGTGATCGACGAATATGGCGGCAGCGAAGGCATCGTGTCGATCGAGGACATCGTCGAGGAAATCGTCGGCGAGATCGACGACGAGCACGACGAGGCGGCCGCCAAGACCGTGATCCGCCAGAACGACGGATCGTTCGTCGCCATCGGCCGCGCCAGCCTCGAGGAGGCGGTCGCAGTGATCGGCCCCGAATTCGACGTCGGCAAGGCCGCCGAAGAGGTCGACACGGTGGCCGGCTACATCGTCACCCTGGTCGACCGGGTGCCGGTGCGCGGCGAACTGGTGCCGGGCCCCGGCGCCTTCGAGATCGAAATTCTCGATGCCGATCCGCGCCGGGTGAAGCGCGTGCGGATTTATCCGAGCAGGGAGCGCCGCCGCGGCGCCGAGCGCAATGCGGCCCGCCGCCCCGAGGCGCGCATTCCGCGCCGCCGCGCCGGCGCCGGACAAGGCGGAGCAGGCCCCTGCCGCCGCAGCGGCCGAGGCCGAGCCGCCAGCCGGAGCGACATCGAAGCCGTGAATTGGTTCCGACTCGCCCAGCCCGTCATTCTCGCCTGGGGTTGGCGCCGGGCGGCGATCGCATGCCTCGCCGGCGCGGCGTCGACCCTCGCCATGGCGCCGGTCAATTTCTGGCCCGTGCTGTTCGTGACCTTCCCGCCGCTGGTGTGGCTGATCGACGGCGCTGCGGCGGCGCGATGGGGCGGCGTCGGCGCCGGCATTCGTGGCCGGCTGGTGGTTCGGATTCGGCTATTTCCTCGCCGGCCTCTACTGGATCGGCTACGCGTTCCTGGTCGACGCCAAGACATTCGGCTGGCTGCTGCCGGTCGCGGTCACGGTGCTGCCAGCCGGGCTCGCCGTGTTCACGGGCTTCGGAGTGGCGCTGGCGCGGCTGCTGTGGACGCCGGGGCCGCTGCGGATCCTCACGCTCGCCGCCGCATTGACAACGAGCGAATGGCTGCGCGGCCACGTGCTGACGGGGTTTCCGTGGAACGCCTTCGGCTATGCGCTGACCACGCCGCTGGCGCTGGCCCAGAGCGCGGCGGTGTTCGGCATCTGGGGCCTCACCTTCATCGCGGTCGCGGTGTTCGCAAGCCCGGCCGTGCTGGCGGACGAGGGCAAAGGGCGGCGGTGGGCCCCGGTGCTGGCCGCCTTTGGCGTACTGGCGGCGCTCGCGGTTTTCGGCACGATCCGGCTCGCGCTCAACCCCACCCAAACGGTGGACGGCGTGCGCCTGCGCATCATGCAGCCGAACCTGCAGCAGGACGTGAAATTCAATTACAGCGCCAAGAACGAGGTGATGCGGCGCTATGTGGAACTGTCCGAACGGGTGACCGGGCCGGGTGCGGGTCTGGGCGGCATCACCCATCTGATCTGGCCGGAATTCGCCTTTCCGTTCTTTCTCACCCGCGAGCCCGACGCCCTGGCGGCGATCGCCAATATGCTGCCTTCGACCGCGGTGCTGATCACCGGCGCCGCCCGCGCCGCCGAGCCCGCTCCCGGCGTTACGGGCCTGCGCGCCTACAATTCGATCTATGTGATCGATCACAACGGCTCGATTCTTTCGATCTACGACAAGCTGCACCTGGTCCCGTTCGGCGAATATCTGCCGTTCCAGAGCGCGCTCGAGCGCATCGGCCTGATGCAGTTGACCAAGGTGCAGGGCGGCTTTCTCGCCGGCGACCGGCGGCGCCGGATTGCCATGCCGGGCGGCCCCGCAATGCTGCCGCTGCTGTGCTACGAGGTCATCTTTCCCGGCGAGGCGGTGCCGCGCGGCGAGCGGCCGGGGTGGCTCCTGAACCTCACCAACGATGCCTGGTTCGGCATCAGCTCCGGGCCCTACCAGCACCTTCAGCAGGCGCGCGTGCTCGCCATCGAAGAAGGACTGCCGCTGGTGCGCGCGGCCAATAACGGTATTTCGGCCGTGATCGACCCGCTCGGGCGCATCGTGCGTTCGCTTCCCCTGGGCAGCGAAGGCGTGCTCGACGCCACCCTCCCGCGACCAATTGCCGCCACGGTATATGCGCGAATTGGCGACCTGTGGTTGTTGATCGTGGTTGTGCTCACGATGGCGTCGGCACTCGCGCTACGCTTGTTTAGATAACAATATTACAATTATAACGTGTATGCACATCAAGGCCAATTATCCAAAAGCTGCATATAATTTCAATTTTAGACATTAATTCTCATGCATTCCTGCATTCTTGATTTGATGCGGGAAAATGACCGGTTGCACTTTGGTTGTGTCAGGTGCATGACGCCGGACTTCCCGGGAGATGCAAAGGAGAAGTTGAATGGCGAAGAAGGCCCCAAACCCTATTGACAAGCATGTGGGCAGCCGGGTGCGCATGCGTCGAATGATGCTGGGGATGAGCCAGGAAAAGCTCGGAGACGCGCTCGGCTTGACCTTCCAGCAGGTGCAGAAATACGAAAAGGGAACAAACCGCATCGGCGCCAGCCGCCTGCAGCAGATATCCCAGATCCTGCAGGTGCCGGTGGCATTCTTTTTCGAGGGCGCCCCGATCGTGCCGGGCGAGTTCGCACCGGCGCCGGGCTCGCAGGAAGCGCCCTCTCCCGCTTATGTCTCCGATTTCCTCGCGACCTCCGACGGCCTGTCGCTGACCAAGGCGTTCATGCGCATCAAGGATGCCAAATTGCGCCGCCGTATCGTCGATCTCGTCCAGCAGATGGCCGGCGACGACATCGAGGACAACAAGGAGCAAAAATAGCCACTGTCGCCGGACCTGCGCCCACCCTGCCGCCATCCCGCCGGGCCCCTGCCCACCCCTTCCGCCCACACCTTGACCGCACGCGGCGCCGCTGCAAGAACACGCCCGCAATGTCGGCGCGAGCGGGTCTCGCGTCCTGCGGGGAGATCGTCCGTGTCGCGCTCGAGCTATCTGTTCACCAGCGAATCGGTTTCGGAAGGTCATCCCGACAAGGTCTGCGACCGCATCTCCGACGAGGTCGTCGATGCCTTCTTCGAGCTCGCTCCGCGGCATGGGTGGGACCCTCGCCACGTGCGGGTCGCCTGCGAAACGCTGGCGACCACCAACCGCGTCGTGATCGCCGGCGAGACCCGCGGGCCGTCCGCGATCACCCGCGACTACATCGCCCACATCGCCCGCCTGGCGGTGAAGGACATCGGCTACGAGCAGGCCGGCTTCCACTGGGAGAAGGCGGCGATCGAGGTGCATCTGCACGCCCAGTCGACCGACATCGCCCAGGGCGTCGACTCCGCCGGCAACAAGGACGAGGGCGCCGGCGACCAGGGCATCATGTTCGGCTATGCCTGCCGCGAGACCCCGGAGCTGATGCCGGCGCCGATCTTCTATGCCCACCGCATTCTCAAGGTCATGTCGCAGGCGCGACGCTCCGGCGAATCCCAGGCGCTCGGGCCCGACGCCAAGAGCCAGGTGACGATCCGCTACGAGAACGGCAAGCCGGTCGAGGCCACCCAGATCGTGGTCTCGACCCAGCATTACGACGAGAACCTGTCGTCCCACGACATCCAGGCGATCGTCGAGCCCTATGTGCGCAAGGCCCTGCCGGCGGACTGGATCACCAAGCAGACGGTGTGGCACGTCAATCCCGACCGGCAAGTTCGTGATCGGCGGCCCGGACGGCGATTGCGGCCTCACCGGGCGCAAGATCATCGTCGACACCTATGGCGGCGCGGCGCCCCATGGCGGCGGCGCCTTCTCCGGCAAGGACCCCACCAAGGTCGACCGCTCCGCCGCCTATGCCGCGCGCTATCTCGCCAAGAACGTGGTCGCGGCGGAGCTCGCCGATCGCTGCGCCATCCAGATCGCCTATGCGATCGGCGTCGCCAAGCCGCTGTCGCTCTACGTCGATTTCTACGGCACCGGCAAGGTCGCCGAAGCCCGCCTGGAAAAGGCGCTCGGCGAGGTGATGGACCTCACCCCGCGCGGCATCCGCGAGCATCTCGGCCTCAACCGCCCGATCTATGCGCGCACCAGCGCCTATGGCCATTTCGGCCGCGCGCCGGAGCCGGACGGCGGCTTCTCCTGGGAGCGCACCGACCTCGTCGACGAGCTGCGCCGGGTGGTGAAATAAACCGGGCCGCGGCGCCGATTCGGGTTGATCGCAAGCCCCGTCGGGCCGAGATCCCGTCGCGATGATCGAGCACCGCACCAGCGGCGAGAGGTCGCGGCCCAGGGCGCGACCGCGCCTTCTTCGGCCGCCGCAAGGGCCACCGGCTGCGGCCGCATCAGAGCGCCTTGCTCGAGACCCTGCTGCCGCGCCTTGCCGTCGACCTCGCGGCCGCGGCGCCGGCCGATCTCGCGGCGTTGTTCCCCCACGCGGTGGGCGCGGTGCGGCTGGAAATCGGGTTCGGCGGCGGCGAGCACCTGTTCGCGCAAGCGAGCGCCGAGCCCGGCGTGGGCTTCATCGGCTGCGAGCCCTTCGTCAACGGCATGGCGAAGATCCTGGCGCTGATCGAGGCGGGCAAAACCGACAACATCCGGCTGTTCGCCGGCGACGCCGTCGACCTGCTGCGCTGGATTCCGGCCGCAGCGCTCGCCCGGGTCGACCTGCTCTATGCCGACCCGTGGCCGAAACGGCGGCACTGGAAGCGGCGCTTCGTGCAGGACGACACCGTCGCCATGATCGCCCGGGTGCTGCGGCCGGGCGGAATATTCCGCTTCGCCACCGACATCGAGGACTATGCCGCCTGGACCCTGGAGCGCCTGCTGCGCGCGCCCGGTTTCGCCTGGACCGCGCAATGCGCCGACGACTGGCGCCTGCCCTGGCCGGGCTTTGCCGGCACCCGCTACGAGGCCAAGGCCAGACGCGAAGGCCGCAGCCCCTGCTACCTCGAATTCCGCCGCCATATCTGAAGCGCCGCGCCACATTCGGACGAGGTTCTCGCCCGGATTTATCGCGTCGTGCACCCCGCTGTTGAAGCCCATGCCGCCGATCGGCGAGTTCACGTGGGCGGCATCGCCAGCCAGGATCGCGCGCCCTCTGCGGAAAGTCGCGGCGACACGCTGGCGGGTGGTGAAGGGACGTGCGCCGCTGATTTCGTAGGCGGTGCGCACCCCGAGAACGTAGATATTCCGGCATCGGTGATCAATGGTGACGGCGACCAGATCGTGCCGATTGCGGATTTAGCAATACTGTCATCAAAGCTCATCAGGAAAACCCGACATTGAAAATCTATCCCGGCGCGCCCGACGGGCTTATTGTCAACAAGGACCTTCTTGCGTTCACTCGAAGCTGAGAGATCGAAACGGCGAAACAGGCTGCGGTTTGCGTCCGATCTCTTCCTTGGAAAAGGACGCGATGGAAGTTTCAAAGGGAAAGCTGTCGCGGTGCTTTTGCCTCTGCTGCATGGGAGCTGATCGATGCAAGACGAATTCTGCGAAGAGGCCGGAACCCGACTTGGCATCGTACGCGCCCTCGGCGAAGCGCCGATTTTCCAGGCCGGCGAACTCGGCTCCGAATTTCGACCCGCTCTCCGATCGGTCATTACCGCGTGCCGACATATCTGCGCGGCAAGACCGGCGTGATCGAGGCCGTGATTGAGCCTGCCGGCATCGACAATGAGCAGGAGGGCTACGGTCGAAACGCTGGGGTCGAAGCTGTCACTACTACCGCATCGCCATTCCGATGACGGAGATATGGCCCGACTATGTCGGCTCGCCACGCGACGGCCTGCGTATCGAGGTCTTCGAGACCTGGCTGGAGAGGATCTGAAAGATGAGCCAACCTGATCAAAGTCACGACAATGATCATGACCACGGGCACGATCATCCACACGCTGAGATCAGCCAATCTGAGCGTCTCGGCTATTACCAAATCATGGAGACGGCAGTCCGCGAGCTTCTCGTCGAGAGAAAGCTGATCGGCCCGGACGAAATCCGCCGCCAAATCGAGGTCCTCGACTCGCGCACGCCGGCGCTCGGCGCCAAGGTCGTGGCACGTGCCTGGGTCGACGCTGCCTTTCGGGCGCGGCTGCTCGCTGATGGCCGCTCCGCCTGCGAAGAGTTTGGCATCACCTTCTATGACGACACGCGCCTGATCGTTCTGGAGAATACCGAAAAGGTCCATAATCTGATCGTCTGCACATTGTGCTCCTGCTATCCGCGCACCGGTGCTTGGACTTCCGCCTGACTGGTATAAGCTCAAGCCGTACCGGGCGCGCGCCGTTTCCGAGCCACGCGCGGTCCTCGCCGAATTCGGCACCATCATTCCCGACGACGTCGAGGTCCGTGTCAGCGATTCCACGGCGATGGTTCGCTATCTCGTGCTGCCGATGCGCCCCAAGGGTACGGAGCATTACAGCGAGGAGCAACTGGCCGCCCTCGTCACCCGCGATACGATGATCGGTGTCGTTCCGGCCAGCGTTCAGATCGGGAGGCCGCGCAATGACCCAGACCGAGAATCTCGTGAAGCGCCTGCCGAACGACATCGGCGGCTTGCCGGCCGAACCGATCCGGCGCGACGATCATGAGCTCGAGCCGTGGGAGAAGCGCTGCCATGCGCTGGCCGACGTCCTCGACTTTCACAAGATCATCAACACCGAAGAGAAACGCTGCGGCGTCGAGGCACTCGGCGCCGAAATGGTCGGCAAGCTGACCTATTACGAGCGCTGGATCGTGGCCTTCGCCAACATCCTCTTCCGCAAGGGAATCCTCACGCCGACCGAACTGGCGTTGAAAATGAAAGAAGTCGAGGCGAGATGGTCTGAAGGCGGCGGCAGCCTTCAAAACGGCAGGAGCGCGACATGAAGGTCTCTTGGGATCGTGTTGGTTCCGCTCTGCTGGTCGCGACGCTCGCATTGGCGTCATGTTCCGTGGAACCGAGATCGCTCGCCGACTACATTGCCGCCCTGTGCGCGACGCCCTTTCGTTCAGCCTCTCCTGATGAAGCGCCGTACTTGGCCGAGAACGTCGGCGCGATGACGAAGATGATGATCGACATGGGCATCCGGCCCTCCGGGGATGTCGACAATGACTTCGTCGCCATGATGACACCGCACCATCAGGGCGCCATCGACATGGCGTTGGCAGAGCTTCGCTACGGCCGTAACGAGCGACTGCGGCGCATGGCCCAGGAGATCATAATCACTCAGCAGCAGGAGATCGCCGCGATGCGGCTGGCGGTCAAGCAGGCAATCTCAACGGCCGCGCCGTCGCAGGAGCAAATTTCATCTGCGCAGCTCGGACCGAAACCCATCCCTGAGCGTGCGACGGACCCAGGAAAGGAGCCGTGACATGAAACGCACATCGCTTTTGATCGGAATGTGGGCTGCAACAGCGCTCCTCGCTTCGTCATACGCCCGGGCCGGGCAAGCGCCAGGCGCGGCGTCCGATCCGGACGTGCCGGTGAGCCATCATGACCGCGTCTATGCGGCCGAGCAGTTCTCCAACACGGTCTCCGTCACCGACCCCGCCGACAACAAGCTTCTCGGCGTCATCCGGTTAGGGGAGCCGCAACCGGGCAACCTGAGCCCGCTCTACCGTGGCCAGGTTCTCGTGCACGGTATCGGATATTCCCCCGATCACAGGACCATCGCGGTGGTCTCGATCGGGACCAACTCGGTCACCTTCATCGACACCGCCACAAATGCCACGAAGCACGTAACCTATGTAGGGCGGGCGCCGCATGAAGCCTTTTTCGCGCCTGACGGCAACGAGCTGTGGGTCACGGTGCGAGGCGAGGACTATGTCGCGGTGCTGGACACCCACACGTTCGAGGAAAAGGCGCGGATCACGGTTCCGGCCGGACCCGGCATGCAGATCTTTTCGCCGGATGGGATGTACGGCTATGTCTGCTCGTCCTTCACTCCGGAGACCGTCGTCGTCACGGTGGCCGACCATAAGATCGTCGGACGCGTGAAGCAGGAAAGCCCGTTCTGTCCCAATATCGCGGCGACGCCGGACGGAAAGCAGGTGTGGTTCACGCTCAAGGACACCGGCAGAACACAGGTGTTCGACGCTCGGCCTCCGTTCGCGTTGCTGAAGACGCTCGATACCGGCCCGATCTCGAATCACGTCAACCTCGCCCACAATGCGAACGGCACCTTTGCCTATATCACGATCGGAGGGCTGAACGAGATCAAGGTGTTCCGCGTTGATAATTTCGAGCAGGTCGCAACCATCCAGGTTGGCAAGCTTCCTCATGGGATATGGCCCTCGGGTGATGGAACGCGGGTCTATGTCGGGCTTGAGAATAGTGACGCCCTCGCCGCGATCGATACGTTGACCAACACGATGATCGCGACGATCCCGATCGGACAGGCGCCCCAGGCCCTCGCCTATATCCCGAACGCCGTGCCGGACGGCGACGCGAACTCAGAACCTGCTGCCGCTCGGCGTCGCGGGCCAGGCGGCCCACCTGTCCCTCGCGCCCGCCAAGGGCGCCAAAGGCGCCAAGGCGACGGGCCAATCGCCGACCAGCGTGTCGCTGTACGATCAGGGGCTTACACAGGTCCTGGAGGCGGCAGTGACCGGCTTGGCTCCCATGCAAGCGTTTGTGCTCGCGCTCGCGACGAAGCCGGACGGCACCGGAGCGGTCGAGCCGCTCGCAGCCTTCATGACCAATCCGGCGGGATCGGCGATCGTCAACGCCGTAGGTCCAATACGTCAGATCGTACAGAGTGCGGACAAGGTGCAGCGCCGCTATCTGGTGATCGTTCCAGGCGCCATCGGGAAGCTCGGCGCGCCCGTGCAAGTGCAGGCTGAATGAGCCTTATCAATTGTACGCAGATTTGGATTCCCGCGAGGGACGACCAAGAAGGACGTCACATGAGCACTGTTACGACAAAAGACGGCGTTGAGATCTTCTGCAAGCACTGGGGCGAGGGTCAGCCCATCGTATTCAGCCACGGTTGGCCGCTGTCGGCCGATGACCGGGACGCACAGATGCTGTTCTTCCTCAATCACGGCGAAAGCTGACATCGGCAGCCCACCCGTTGGTCAACCGTTGTCAACCCACCAAACGTGCTTAGGCGGAAAATCCCACAACCGACCGCGCAGACCATCTTGCGCCGGGGCGCCAAATCGCTATATTCGACTCGTCTAGACCGACATCTCATAACGGTCGAATTATCGACCGGATCGTGAGAGTGGGCCCCGCCCGGGACCCGCTCTTTTTTATTACCTGCGGCATGCAGGATTTTGCGGCACGCAGGACTTGGCCGGGCATGACAAATCGAGACAACGGCAACCTGACGCTTGATGACATCGGCGACCATCGCGGCGAGCACCGAGCCCGCCACTAGCACGACCAGCACCGGCACTGGTACCGGCACACTCGGCGAACCGCGCGTGATCGCGGACACCGGGGTGGCGGCGCGCGTCGCCTCGATCGCGACGCCGGTGCTCGCGGACCTCGGGTTGCGCCTGGTGCGCGTCAAGGTATCCGGGCTCGCCGGCTGCACGGTGCAGATCATGGCGGAGCGACCTGACGGCTCGATGACGATCGAGGCCTGCGAAGCGGCGTCGCGCGCCTTGTCGCCGGTGCTCGATGCGGCCGACCCGATCGACGGCGCCTACCGGCTCGAGATTTCCTCGCCCGGGCTCGACCGGCCGCTGGTGCGGCGCTCGGATTTCGAGCGTCATGCCGGAGCGCAGGTCAAGATCGAGCTCGAGGTCGCCCACCAGGGCCGCAAGCGCTTCCGCGGCCTGCTGCTCGGTGCCGAAGGCGCGGGCGCCCGCATCCGCTCCGACGATGCCAAGGACGGTGCAACCGAGTTCGTCCTTGCGTTCGACGACATGGCCGACGCCAAGCTCGTCCTCACCGACGACCTGATCGCGGCATCGTTGCGACGCGGCAAGTCCGAGGCCCGCGCGGCGCGCCGCGGCCGCGCCGCGCCGTCCTTCAACCAAGACGACATGAACGAACGCCGCGCGTCCGGTGCTCCGGCCGCGACAGAGACCAAGGGAGAATAACCGATGGCCGTCAGCGCCAACCGGCTCGAACTGTTGCAGATCGCCGATGCGGTCGCGCGCGAGAAGTCGATCGATCGCGGCATCGTCATCGCCGCCATGGAAGACGCCATCCAGAAGGCGGCCCGCTCGCGCTACGGCAGCGAGACCGAGGTGCGCGCCGAGATCAATCCGAAGACCGGGGAGATGCGGCTGTCGCGCCTCCTGCTCGTGGTCGAACAGGTCGAGAACGATGCGATCCACATCAGCATCGAGGATGCGCGCCGGCGCAATCCCGCCGCCCAGGTCGGCGACTACATCGCCGAGCAGCTGCCGCCGCTCGAATACGGGCGCATCGCCGCCCAGTCGGCCAAGCAGGTGATCGTGCAGAAGGTGCGCGAGGCCGAGCGCGACCGCCAGTACCAGGAATTCAAGGACCGCATCGGCGACATCGTCAACGGCATCGTCAAGCGGGTGGAATACGGCAACGTCGTCGTCGATCTCGGCCGCGGCGAGGCGATCGTGCGGCGCGACGAATTGCTGCCGCGCGAGGTGTTCCGCAACGGCGATCGCATCCGCGCCTACATCTACGACGTGCGGCGCGAGCCGCGCGGGCCGCAGATCTTCCTGTCGCGCACCCATCCGCAATTCATGGCGAAGCTGTTCGCCCAGGAGGTGCCGGAAATCTACGACAACATCGTCGAGGTGAAGGCGGTCGCCCGCGACCCCGGCTCGCGCGCCAAGATCGCGGTGATCTCGCGGGATTCCTCGGTCGACCCGGTCGGCGCCTGCGTCGGCATGCGCGGCTCGCGCGTGCAGGCGGTGGTCAACGAGCTGCAGGGCGAGAAGATCGACATCATTCCGTGGTCGGCGGACGTCGCCACCTTCGTGGTCAACGCGCTGGCGCCGGCCGAGGTCGCCAAGGTGGTGCTCGACGAGGAGCGCGAACGCATCTCGGTGGTGGTGCCCGACCAGCAGCTGTCGCTCGCGATCGGACGCCGCGGCCAGAACGTGCGGCTCGCCTCCCAGCTCACCGGCTGGGACATCGACATCCTCACCGAGCAGGAGGAATCCGAGCGCCGCCAGGCCGAGTTCGAGAAGCGCACCAAGATGTTCATGGAAGCGCTCAATGTCGACGAGGTGGTCGGCCAGCTGCTCGCCTCGGAAGGTTTCAATTCGGTCGAGGAACTCGCCATGGTGGATCAGAAGGACATCGCCTCGATCGAGGGCTTCGACGACGAGACCGCGAGCGAATTGCAGGCCCGCGCCAACGACTATCTCGCCCAGGTCGAGGCCGAATACGACGCCAAGCGCACCGAGCTGGGCGTCGCCGACGAACTCAGGGAAGTCCCCGGCGTCACCGCGAAGATGATGGTCGCGTTCGGCGAGAACGGCATCAAGACGATCGAGGATCTCGCCGGCTGCGCCACCGACGACCTCGCCGGCTGGACCGAGCGCAAGGACGGCGAAGCCGTCCGCACCGCCGGCTTCCTCGACGGGTTCGAGCTCTCCCGCGAGGAATGCGAGAGCCTGATCATGCAGGCCCGCGTCAAGGCCGGCTGGATCACCGAGGCCGATCTCGCCCCCAAGCCGGCGCCGGAGGGTGCTCCCGAGGAGGCCCCGGCCGAGGCGGAATAGCGGCCGAATCGGGCGCATGGACGGGCAGCACACGGGATCGACCGGAAACGACATGCTGGCAGAGGCTCACGACCTCCATCTCGATCAAGCCGACCGCGGGCCGCGCAGCGCGGCCGCGGCGACCGAGCGCTTGTGCATTGCAACCCGCACGGTGCGCCCGGTCGGGCAGCTGATCCGGTTCGTCGCCGGGCCGGAGGGTCTGGTTCCCGACCTCAAGCGCAGGCTGCCGGGTCGCGGGGTGTGGGTGACCGCCCGCCGCAGCGACATCGAAGCCGCGGTCAAGCGCCGGGCGTTTCAGCGCGGCCTGCACGCCGACGTGAAGGTTCCGCCCGACCTCGCCGCAAAGCTCGAGGCGCTGCTGGAGCGCGCCGCGCTCGAAGCCCTGTCGATCGCCCACAAGGCCTCCCTGGTGGTGACGGGGTTTACCCGGGTCGAGGCCGCGCTTGCCGAACGGACGGTGGTTGCGCTGCTGCAGGCCCGGGATGCCGGCGCGGAAGGCTCCCGCAAGCTCGCGGCGGCCCTGGTGCGGCGCGGCGAAGCGGCAGCCCCGGTGGAAATTGTGTCATCCTTCACCACCGATCAATTGGATTTGGCATTGGGCCGCCTAAATGTGGTACATGCAGCGCTGCTGGCCGGGCGGGCAGGTGAGACGTTTCTCGCGCGCTGGCGAATTCTCGAATGTTTCCGAGCGGATGAACCGGACGACCGGAATTCCGGCTCGCTTCGCCCGAACCCCGACGGACTAGAACCAGGATCGTAATGACTGACAAGAAGAACCCCGGCGAGACGCTGACCGTCACCCCGACCAAGACCTTGACGCTCAAGCGTAGCGGCGTCGAGCAGGGGATGGTGCGTCAAAGTTTCAGTCATGGCCGCACCAAGGCGGTGGTGGTCGAAAAGGTGAAACGCCGCATGGTCGGCCCGGGCGAGGCCAAGGCCGAGCCTGCGCCCGCCGTCACGCCGTCCGCGCCGCCGCCGCGCCGGGCGCCGATGCCGAGCGGCAGGAGCGCGCCGCCATCCTCCAATCAGGGCGCGGCGCCGAGCCCCGGCGGCAAGCCGTCGGGCGTCGTGCTGCGCACCCTGACCGAGGAAGAGCGCAGCGCCCGCGCCCATGCGCTCGCCGATGCCAAGGTCCGCGAAGCGGAGGAGCGCCGGATCGCCGAAGAGGATGCGCGCCGGCGCAACGAGCGGGAATCCCGCGAGCAGATCGAACGCGAGGCCGCCGAGGCGCGCAAGCGCGAGGAGGACGAGCGCCGCCGCCACGACGAAGAGACCAAGCGCAAGGCGGAGACCGAAGCCAAGAAGCGCTTCGGCGAGGACGAGAAGGCCAAGGCCGCCGCCACGACGACAGTCCCGGTTTCCGACGATTCCGGCCAGCGCGCGCACCGCGGTTCAGGAACCCGACGAAGAGGAGAGCCCGCGGACGGTGCGGCGGCCCGGCAGTCCGGCGCGACCCGCAGCGGCCCCGAAACCGACCCGGACCGGCCCGGAAAAGCGCCGCGGCCGGCTCACCCTGGTCACTGCGCTCACGGCCGACGAGGAACGCGAGCGCTCGGTGGCATCGTTCCGCCGCCGCGTGCAGCGCCTGACCAAGGGGCATGCCGCCAACGAGCCCAAGGAAAAGCTGGTGCGCGAGGTGACGATCCCGGAGGTCATCACCATTCAGGAACTCGCCAACCGCATGGCCGAGCGCGCGGTCGACGTGATCAAGCTGCTGATGAAGCAGGGGCAGATGGTCAAGATCACCGACACGATCGACGCCGACACCGCCCAGCTGATCGCCGAGGAACTCGGCCACTCGGTGCGTCGGGTCGCCGAATCCGACGTCGAGGAAGGCCTGTTCGACAAGGCCGACGATCCGGCCGAACTGCATGCCGCGGCCGCCGGTGGTGACCATCATGGGCCATGTCGACCACGGCAAGACGTCGCTGCTCGACGCCATCCGCGCCACCAACGTCGCCGGCGGCGAGGCGGGCGGCATCACCCAGCACATCGGCGCCTACCAGGTCACGGCGCCGTCGGGCTCCAAGATCACCTTCATCGACACGCCCGGCCACGCCGCCTTCACCTCGATGCGGGCGCGCGGCGCCAAGGTCACCGACATCGTCGTGCTGGTGGTCGCCGCCGACGACGGCGTGATGCCGCAGACCATCGAGGCGATCCAGCACGCCAAGGCGGCGAAGGTGCCGATGATCGTCGCCATCAACAAGATCGACAAGCCGGACGCGCGAGCCGGAGCGGGTGCGCACCGAATTGCTGCAGCACGAGGTACAGGTCGAATCGCTGGGCGGCGACGTGCTCGACGTCGAGGTGTCGGCGACCAAGAAGATCAATCTCGACAGGCTGCTCGAGACCCTCGGGCTGCAGGCGGAAATCCTCGACCTCAAGGCCAATCCGAACCGGCCGGCCGAAGGCACCGTGATCGAGGCCAAGCTCGATCGCGGCCGCGGGCCGGTGGCCACCGTGCTGGTTCAGCGCGGCACGCTGCGCGGCGGCGACATCGTCGTCGCCGGCGCCGAATGGGGCCGCGTGCGCGCGCTGGTGTCCGACGCCGGCGATCCCGTCAGCTCGGCCGGGCCGTCGACGCCGGTCGAGGTGCTGGGTTTCAACGGCACGCCCGAGGCCGGCGACCGGCTGGCGGTGGTGGAGAGCGAGGCGCGCGCCCGCGAGGTCACCGACTATCGCGCCCGCCAGAAGCGCGAGAAGATCGCCGCGCGGGCGACCGGGATGCGCGGCTCGCTCGAGCAGATGATGAGCCAGCTCAAGACCACCGGGCGCAAGGAATTTCCGCTCCTCATCAAGGGCGACGTGCAAGGCTCGGTCGAGGCGATCGTCGGCGCGCTCGACAAGCTCGGAACGCCGGAAGTCGGCGCCCGCATCATCCTCGCCGGCGCCGGCGGCATCAGCGAATCCGACATCACCCTGGCACAGGCGTCCGGCGCGGCGGTGATCGGCTTCAACGTGCGCGCCCACAAGGAAGCGCGCGAGATGGCCGAGCGCGACGGCGTCGAGATCCGCTACTACAACGTCATCTACGATCTCGTCGACGACGTGAAGAAGGCGATGTCCGGCCTGCTGGCGCCGATGCTGCGCGAGACCATGCTCGGCAACGCGCTGATCCTGGAGATCTTCAACATCTCCAAGGTCGGCAAGATCGCCGGCTGCCGCGTCACCGACGGCACCGTCGAGCGCGGCGCCAACGTGCGCCTGATCCGCGACAACGTCGTCATCCACGAGGGCAAGCTGTCCCAGCTCAAGCGCTTCAAGGACGATGCCAGGGAAGTGCTCGCCGGCCAGGAATGCGGCATGTCGTTCGAGAACTACCAGGACATGCGCGCCGGCGACGTCATCGAATGCTATCGCGTGGAGTCGGTGCAGCGCTCGCTGTGAGGTCTGCCGGCCCAGAGGTCTCGGCGAGGTCTCCATGGGCAGCGGAACCGGAATCCCAGGGCAAGAACGCATGATCCCGTCCGCCGGGTTCGAGTCCCGGCACGACGGGCAGGAGCACGAATGTCACGACACGTCCAAGCGCCCGGCAGGGGCAATTCCCAGCGCCAGTTGCGGGTCGGCGAGCTCGTCCGCCATGCGGTGGCCGAGATTCTGGCGCGCGGCGACGTTCACGATCCCGTGATCGAAACCCACCTCATCACCGTGCCCGAGGTGCGCATGTCGCCGGACCTGCGGCTCGCGACCGTCTTCGTGATGCCGCTCGGCGGCACCGACGAGAAGGACGTGCTGGCGGCGCTCGAACGCAACAAGCGCTATCTGCGCGGCGAGGTCGCCCACCGGGTGAACCTGAAATTCGCGCCCGATATCCGTTTCCGCATCGACGAGCGGTTCGAGGAGGCGGAGCGGATCGAGCGCCTGCTGCGTTCGCCCGAGGTCAAGCGGGACCTGGAGAAACCGCACACGAATTCGCCCGATACGGACGACCAGGGCTCCAGCGAGACAAAATGAATTCAGTAACAACCGAACCGGCCGATGCGATCGCAGCGCAGGCCGCCGGCGCAGGCGATGCCGGCGCCGGCGATGCGCCGGCCGCACCCGCTGCCGCCGGGCCCAAAGCGAGGCGCGAGAAGCACGACGTCCATGGCTGGGTGGTGCTCGACAAGCCGGTCGGCATGACCTCGACCCACGCGGTGGCGGTGATCAAGCGCCTGTTCACCGCCAAGCGGGCCGGTCATGCCGGCACGCTCGACCCGCTCGCCTCGGGCTGCCTGCCGATCGCGCTCGGCGACGCCACCAAGACGGTGCCGTTCGTCATGGACGGGCGCAAGGCCTACAGCTTCACCGTGCGCTGGGGCGAGGAACGCGATACCGACGACGCCGAGGGCCGTGTCGTCGCTTCGAGCGACGAGCGCCCCGCGCCGGAGGCGATCGCGGCGCTGCTGCCCGGCTTCGTCGGGGCCATCGAGCAGGTGCCGCCGCGCTACTCGGCCATCAAGATCGAAGGCGAGCGCGCCTATGACATCGCCCGCGACGGCGAGGAGTTCGAGCTCAAGGCGCGGGTGGTGAACATCGACCGGCTGCGACTCGCCGACACGCCCGATCCCGATCACAGCCGGTTCCACGCCGAATGCGGCAAGGGCACCTATGTGCGCGCGCTCGCCCGCGATCTCGGCCGGCTGCTGGGCTGCCACGGCCATGTGTCGGCGCTGCGGCGCACCGCGGTCGGGCCGTTCGCCGAGGCCGACATGATTTCGCTGGAACGGCTCGAGGCTTTGTGCCATAGAGCCGCGTTCGGCGAGTTGAGCCTCGCCGACGCGCTACTGCCCGTTGCGACCGCGCTGGACGACATCCCGGCGCTGGCCGTCAGCAGGGCGGATGCGGCTAGGCTCCAGCGGGGTCAAGCCGTTCTGTTGCGCGGACGGGACGCCCCCACGATCCGCGGCACGGTTTACGTAACGGCTTCGGGCAGCTTGATTGCCCTTGCCGAAGTCGACCGCGGCGAAATCGTCCCCAAGCGCGTGTTCAATCTCGCCGGCCTGCAGGGCAGAGCCGGCCGACAGGAAGGTCGTTGACGATGTCGATTACTGCCGAACGCAAAGCGGAAGTCATCAAGACGTATGCCAAGAAGGCCGGCGACACCGGGTCGCCGGAGGTGCAGGTGGCGATCCTTTCGGAGCGCATCATCAACCTCACCGAGCATTTCAAGACCCATGTGAAAGACAATCATTCGCGGCGCGGGCTGTTGAAGCTCGTGTCCCAGCGTCGCCAGCTTCTCGACTATCTCAAGCGCGTCAATGAAGGCAGCTACCGGAGCCTGATCGAGAAGCTCGGGATTCGCCGCTGAGGCGTTCTGCGCGCGACATTCGCGCGCATTTCGGCGGACGCCTGGTTGCATCCGCTGCAGGGCCGGCGGCCGAGGCCGCCGCAACGCCGGGCGATGAGCGTCCGGCGCTCGAAGGGCATGAAGGTCATGGCAGGATCGCCGGACGCTGCGCAATGCAGGGGCATTTCCCTCGAGCGCAGCCTCTCGCCGTCTTGCTCATGGCTTTCGTGGCCGCAAAACCATGAAAGAAAGCAAAGATGTTCAATATCCATCGTGAGGAGCTCGATTGGGCCGGGCGCAAGCTCGTCCTCGAAACCGGCAAGATAGCGCGCCAGGCCGACGGCGCGGTCGTCGCCACCTATGGCGAGACCACGGTGCTCGCCACCGTCGTCGCCGCGAAGAAGCCGAAGGAAGGCATCGATTTCCTGCCGCTGACCTGCAACTACCAGGAAAAATTCTACGCCGCCGGCCGCATTCCCGGCGGCTATTTCAAGCGCGAAGGCCGCCCGAGCGAACGCGAGACGCTGGTCTCGCGCCTGATCGACCGCCCGATCCGTCCGCTGTTCGCCGACGGCTGGCGCTGCGACACCCAGGTCATCGTGACCACGCATGTCGCACGACCAGGAGAACGATCCCGACATCGTCGCCATGGTGGCGGCATCGGCGGCGCTGACGCTGTCCGGCGCGCCGTTCATGGGGCCGATCGGCGCGGCGCGGGTCGGCTTCATCAACAACGAATACGTCCTCAATCCGCAGATCGACGAGATGACCGAGAGCAATCTCGACCTCGTCGTCGCCGGCACCCAGGACGCGGTGCTGATGGTCGAGTCGGAGGCCAAGGAGCTGCCCGAGGAAGTCATGCTCGGCGCGGTGATGTTCGGCCATCGCCATTTCCAGCCGGTGATCGAAGCGATCATCCGGCTCGCCGAAAAGGCCGCCAAGGAGCCGCGCGAGCTCGTGGTTCCGGACAATGCGACGCTCGAAAAGGAGATGCTCGGCCTGGTCGAGAAGGATCTGCGCGCCGCCTATGCGATCCCCGACAAGATGGCGCGCCACAATGCCGTCGAGGCCGCCAAGGCCAAGGTGATGGCCGCGCTCATTCCGGCAGGCAGCGAAACCGCCCCCGACAAGGAGCACGTCGCCGCGGTCTTCAAGGAGCTCGAAGCCAAGATCGTGCGCTGGAACATTCTCGACACCGGCCGCCGCATCGACGGCCGCGACCTCAAGACGGTGCGCCCGATCCTGTCCGAGGTCGGCGTGCTGCCGCGCGCCCACGGCTCGGCGCTGTTCACCCGCGGCGAGACCCAGGCCTTCGTGGTGGCGACGCTCGGCACCGGCGAGGACGAGCAGTTCATCGACGCGCTGGAAGGCACCTACAAGGAGACACTTCCTGCTGCACTACAACTTCCCGCCCTTCTCGGTCGGCGAGACCGGCCGGATCGGGGCGCCCGGGCGGCGCGAGATCGGCCACGGCAAGCTCGCCTGGCGCGCCATCCACCCGGTGCTGCCGCTGCACCACGAATTCCCCTACACCATCCGCGTCGTCTCGGAGATCACCGAGTTCGAACGGCTCGTCCTCGATGGCGACGGTGTGCGGCGCCTCGCTGGCGCTGATGGACGCCGGCGTGCCGCTGCGGGCGCCGACCGCCGGCATCGCCATGGGCCTCATCCTCGAGGACAAGCGCTTCGCGGTGCTCTCCGACATTCTCGGCGACGAGGATCATCTCGGCGACATGGACTTCAAGGTGGCCGGCACCGAGAAGGGCATCACCTCGCTGCAGATGGACATCAAGATCGCCGGCATCACCGAGGAGATCATGCGGGTCGCGCTGACCCAGGCCAAGGACGGCCGCCTGCACATCCTCGGCGAGATGGCCAAGGCGATCACCTCGGCGCGCGCCGAGCTCGGCGAGCATGCGCCGCGCATCGAGGTGTTCTCGATCCCGACCGACAAGATCCGCGAAGTGATCGGCTCCGGCGGCAAGGTGATCCGCGAGATCGTCGAGAAGACCGGCGCCAAGGTCGACATCTCCGACGACGGCACCGTCAAGGTCGCGTCCTCCTCGGGCGATTCGATCAAGGCGGCGATCAACTGGATCAAGTCGATCGCCTCCGATCCCGAGGTCGGCCACATCTACGAGGGCACCGTCGTCAAGGTGATGGACTTCGGCGCCTTCGTGAACTTCTTCGGCTCGCGCGACGGCCTCGTCCACATCAGCCAGCTGGCGCCGCGCCGGGTGCAGAAGACCGGCGACGTCGTCAAGGAAGGCGACAAGGTCAAGGTCAAGCTGCTCGGCTTCGACGAGCGCGGCAAGGTGCGCCTGTCGATGAAGATCGTCGACCAGCAGACCGGCGAGGACCTCGAAGCCAAGCAGAAGGCGGAAGAAGAGAGCCACCGCGAGGCGGCGGGGGAGTAGCCATCCGCTCATCCCTCCGCCGGGGGATTTCGCATGAGGGCGGCCGGCCAGCCGGCCGCCCTTTCTATTTTTCCGGCAAGCCCTGTAGCATCCCCAGCCGCCGCGACCGCTGCCGGCCGCGGCTGCGGAGGATTTGGTGCGAAGCAAGGGCCTCACCGCCGCTTTGGCAGCGATCGCCATCGCCTTGGGATTCGGCGTGTGGTCGCTCGCCGCACAGGGACCTGCGGCGACCGTCCTGACCCGCGCGCGGGATGCGGTTTGGCGGCTCGCCGGCGCCGGTCGAATGGCGACGGCGGTGGAGAGCGATACGTCCTGGCGCGAGAGCGTGGCCTGCCCGCCGGCGAACGACCGCACCATGGTCGCCCTGGTGTTCGGCCAGTCCCAGGCCGCAAATCTGGTCGAGCCGCGCTTCGTGGGCAGCGATCGCGTGCTCAATCATTTTCACGGCCGTTGCTACCGTGCCGCCGACCCGCTTCTGGGCACCGACGGTGGCGGCGGCAATGTCTGGACCCTGGTCGGCAACGAACTGGTGGGGCAAAAACGGTTCGATACGGTGATCCTCGTCACCGTCGCGGTTTCAGGATCCCCCATCGGCCAATGGGCGCCCGGCGGCAGGCTGCACGCGCATCTGCTGCAGGCCGTCCAGTCCCTCGGCCCCGGGCTCTCGTTCACCCATGTCTTCATCCAGCAGGGCGAGTCCGACCTCAACTTCGGCACCACGAGCGAGGATTACCTCGCGCGCTTCGATGCGGTGATCACGGCGCTCCGGCAGAACGGAATCGACGCTCCGATATTCGTCGCCATCGAATCCGGGTACTGCGACGGCGCAGGAACGCCGCCCGCGCCGGACAATCCGATCGCGCTCGCCCAGAAGCGGCTCATCGCCGGGCGTGACGGCGTCTATTTCGGGCCCGACATGGATGCCGCGCTCGATTCCGCTTCCGATCGCCATGACCACTGCCATATGTCCGGGACCGGAGCGCGCAAGCTGAGCCGGCTGTGGGCGGCGGCCATCGCCGCCCCACGGCACTCGAACTGATCCGCTGAAATGGCCGATTCCGGGCTTGCGGCGCCGGCCCTACCAGGGGCCGCCGCGCTTGTAATCGTTCTTCCAGCCGGTGAGCTTGCCGTTGCGGAACTGCAGCCATAGCTGGTTGTCGTAGGTGAACAGGCTGGGGATCAGGGTCGGCTTCTCGGCATAATAAATCTCATTGCCGCTGCTGCCCGACACGTGAACGATCGGCACGCCGAGCGCCGTCGACACCACTTCGGGGGTCATGCCGAATTCGAGCGGAATGACATTGGTGCGAACGCCGTTCCACGGGCAGTTGGAGAACCACGCCACGCAGCCCCATATCACCGCCTGCCGCCACTGCCCAATGCCACGCATCGGCCACCCCCATTGTCGCCGGGGCCGATCGTGCAAGAGGACGCCTGCACAGTCAATCCCATCTCCTTGCCCGTCTTCGCGCCCATCTCCTTGCCCGTCTCCGTGCGGGGACGTGCGGGAGTCGGTGCCGACGGCACCGACCGACACCGACCACAATCAATGGACAGCGGACGCCAATTCTGCTACAGCGCGCGCCAATCGGGAGCGGGCGCCGGCAGATGCGGCCATAAATGCCAGCCGTGCGACGCATCCCAGCTACCGATTCAAGCCATTGCGAGAGGATGACGCGTGCAGGTTCTCGTCCGTGACAACAATGTCGACCAGGCTCTCAAGGCGCTGAAGAAAAAGATGCAGCGCGAGGGCATTTTCCGCGAGATGAAGCTGCGCGGACACTACGAAAAGCCCTCCGAAAAGAAGGCGCGGGAAAAGGCCGAAGCGATCCGGCGCGCCCGCAAGCTCGCTCGCAAGCGCGCCCAGCGCGAGGGCCTGCTGCCCGGCAAGCCGAAGCCGCTCCTGCGCACCGGCGCCCCCGGCCGCGGCCCCGGCGCCGGCAACGGGGCGGCCCGCCCGCCGCGCTGAGCGGCCCGCCGGTTCGACCTTGCTGCGGCCGTGGCGGGCAACCGGCGCGGGCTGGCGCTATGTAAAACGGCGGAAATACGCCTTATATTCAATGGCATGGTTCGTTTCCGGGCGGCTCCGTGACCCCGCCTCGAGGGATGGCTACCATGGAATATTCGACCACCGCATCCACCGCCCTCACGCTGCAGTTCCTCGGCTGGATCGCCGACCGCCCCCGCACCTATGGCGAGGCCATGGAAGCGTGGAGAAGCACCTGTCCGCATTTGTCGATCTGGGAGGACGCGGTCTGCGAAGGCCTGGTGCGCCTCGAGAACGGCGGCGCAATGCGATCGTCCCGGGTTGTGCTCACGCCTGCCGGCAAGGCGAGATTGACGCGACGGCGGCCCTGAACAGCCGCCCAGTCGGTTGCCCTCGCGGTCGGCACGGATTTCCTGTATATTGCCGCCGCGGTGGGGAGAACATAGGCATGCGCAAGATCTGGGCCGTATTGCTCGCGGTTTCGCTGGGGATAGGCCTGAGCGCCTGCAGCAAATGCGACGTGCCCGATCTGCTGCCGAAATCCTGCAAGGGTGGCACTGGGCCGAGCCAGACCCTGGCCGTCATTTCGGACCGATAAGGTTGACACGTCGTTCCGCCAAGTCGAAAAAGGCGACGAGCGGCCGGTATCAACAATGGCGAGCATCGCGGCCGAAGCCCCGGAGATGCTCGGGATTGGAAGCGAGGTCGGAGATCTCGGAATCGACGACCCCGTATGCGCGCCTCATCAGATCGGTCAGGCTCGAACGGGTCTTGCGCGGAGCTTCGAGCACGATCCGCAGCCCTTGCACGATCAAATCCTCGAGCTTGCAGCCACGCAGCGCCGCCTCCACTTTGGCCCGACGGTAAAGCCCATCTGGTAGTTCGACGGTGATCTTCATCGCGATCGTCTCGAGGGTTCAAGCCCGATTGGGTCATGTCTCAGCTGAGTTTATTGCTGCAACTGAACGGGTCAATCAACCGAATCCATGACGCTTGACGGCCGCCATGTTGCCGCGCCGCAGCGAAATGACGCGATGGCCATATGCGGTAAGAGGTTGTGGAAAAACAAATCGTAGGGCCGGCTGCTCAATGAGCAGCTATTTTTGGTTAACACAGCTTGGATACGGAGCGGCCTCACCAAGCACCAAAGCGCAAATCTTTATTGGACTCAGCTTTTTCATTCGTTCTGTCCATATCGCTTCATTCGGAACCATTGGCTGATTTGATGGCGTTGCGCGTTCCGCCCACTGAATAGTATAATAATCGGCAGAGCCCTTTATTGCTATAAGCAGAGCGGTCTCGCTATGCTTATCTACGTTAGAGGGCGCTGTCCCACAACCGGCCAACATAACATAGGCATCTTGTCCACTAATTTTTGTCGCACCTATTCTTTTTGCTAGGAATGTAAACGGGCAAGCGCGTTGAAAAACACCTGCAATTTCTTCGACAAATACTTGCGCGCTTAGATTTTGGTTGGCGGCAAGCCCTTTTGCACCCGTCACAGTGATCATTTGAGACCATTGAGTGCCCGTCTCGCCATCAGGAACAGCCGACCGAATGTACCGGTTACCATCGAGAACTCGTATTTTGAACTACTGTCTTAAATCCCTTCGGAAAAGAAAACATCACTAGCTGGCCGAAAATCGGCGAAACGACCGAAACCGAGTATCCCTGCGTCCTTAACTCGTCGATCTTGTCATTGAGTTTATCTTCCGCCATTGCAGAAGAATATACAGAAGACGCCAACGTAGCTAACAGCAGAACCGCTCTAAACACAACGACCCTCCAAGTTGTCATCTTTACAAGGTAAAGCTGCATAGATTTCGTTTCGACGATCGATCTCTTCCGTTCCCTGAGGCTACAACGAATCCACCATCGTCTCGCCCTAAAGCCAGAGGAAATGACCAAAACTCTTACACCTAGACAGCAGAAATATGTGGCAACCTGATGATACCCGGTCGGAGCTGAGACACCGGCGACAGCCCTCGTCGGCAAGCGGCCTTCGAGGAACGGCATCGCGCTAGCGGATACTCCCGGGCTTTGGCGGCGTAGCCCCCTTGCGCGCGCGACCTACCGCGCCGGCTCCGCGATGAAGCGGCGGGCCTCCGCGCCGGCGCCATAGGCGTCGAGATCGTCGTGCCCGCCGTCCGGATAGTGCACGAAGCGCTTGGGCTCGCGGGCGAGCGCGAACAGGCGCTCGCCCAGCGCGACCGTGACGACGCGATCCTTGTCGCCGTGCAGGATCAGGATCGGGGCCGTCACGGCGCCGATGCGCTGGTCCGAATGGAACTGGTCGTGCATCAGCCATCGCACCGGCACGATGGGAAACATCGATGCGGCAACGTCGGCGGTCGACGAGAAGGGCGCCTCCAGGACGAGCTTGGCCACCGGCCGCGTCGCGGCGAGCGCGACCGCGACGCCCGACCCGAGCGAATGCCCCCACAAGACGATGCGGTCCGCGGGATAGTGCGACACCGCGAATTGGTAGGCCGCTTCGGCGTCGCGCAGCAGCCCTGCCTCGGTCGGTCTTCCGGTCGAGCCCATATAGCCGCGGTAGGACAGCGCGACCAGACCGACGCCGTCGGCAATCAGGTCCCGATGCCGGGGAACCCGCTTGGCGATCGTCTCGGCGTTGCCGTGGAAATAGATCACGACCGGCCGATCGGGGCGTGGCGGCACGTGCCACGCGATCACCCGCTCGCCGTCGCTGGTGGTGAGCACGACCTCTTCGGCCTCCGGCAGACCGGCCGCGGCGGGCGAGATCCGCATCGGCCAGGGCAAATAGAGCAGCGCGCGCTGGCCGAAATAAAGCGCGGCAACGACGGCGATGTAGCCGCCCAGGCCAAGCAAGACGATCCACTTCAGAATAATCATGGCAGCCGAACAGCCGTTCAGAACGCCGCGCAGACCGCGCGCGTCACCACGCCGACCGATTGCTGGTGGAACTGCGTCTTGTAGGCCGCGACGATCGCGGCGATGGACGTTCGGGTCTGCGCGCCGTCGCGCGCGACGATCATGACGAGCTTGCTCGGCTCGCGCACGACGTGGCCGAGCTCCTTGTCGGTCCGCTGGCCGGCCGCATCGACGACGGTCAAACCGTCGGGAAAGCGCGGCGTCACTTCGCGGGCGAGAAAACGCGCCCAGGCGCGATCGGTGACGACGAGCCTGCCGTCCGACGTGCGTCCGAACATCACTTCGATCGCCTGCATGGATTGGGCCGGCGCGCGGCATTCAATGTCCTCGGCGCGAACGGTCGCGGGCAAGAGCGCCAACATTGCCATCGCCGTCAGGACGACCGGTACCGCAACCGCCCCGCCGGCGCCGCGCGTTCCCATTCGAGCATGATCCGATCGGAAAGTCTGCACCCTTTCGCGAACAGCGCTGCGTGGAGGCATGATCCGACGAAGCGTCGCTGCCTTGGACATGCCGCTCGCTTCGGAGCATGCTCGAAAAGCCTGCAACCGGTGCCGCTCATCCCAGGGCCTTGGCGATCTCTTCGGTCATCTTCTTGGCGTCGCCGAGCAGCATCATGGTGTTGTCGCGGTAGAACAGCGGATTGTCGATGCCGGCATAGCCGGAGGCGAGCGAGCGCTTGTTGAACATCACGGTGCCCGCCTTCCACACCTGGAGCACCGGCATGCCGTAGATCGGCGATTTCGGATCGTCCTCGGCGGCGGGATTGGTGACGTCGTTGGCGCCGATGACATAGGCGACGTCCGCCTGGGCGAACTCCGAATTGATGTCCTCGAGCTCGAACACCTCGTCATAGGGCACGTTGGCTTCCGCGAGCAGCACGTTCATGTGGCCGGGCATGCGGCCCGCCACCGGATGGATCGCGTATTTGACCTCGACGCCCTCGGCCTTGAGCTTGTCGGCCATGTCGCGCAACGCGTGCTGGGCCTGCGCCACCGCCATGCCGTAGCCGGGCACGATGATGACCTTGCTGGAATTCTTCATGATGAAGGCGGCGTCCTCGGCCGAGCCGAGCTTGACCGGCTTGGCCTCGCCGCCCGCCGCCGGCCCCGCGACCTCGCCGCCGAAGCCGCCCAGGATCACCGCGAAGAAGTTGCGGTTCATCCCCTTGCACATGATGTAGGACAGGATGGCGCCGGACGAGCCGACCAGCGCCCCGGTGATGATCAGCGCCGAATTGCCCAGCGTGAAGCCGATGCCCGCTGCGGCCCATCCCGAATAGGAATTGAGCATCGAGATCACCACCGGCATGTCGGCGCCGCCGATCGGCACGATGATGAGGGCGCCGAGCGCGAACGACAGCCCCGCGATCAGCCAGAAGTCGATCGGGCTCTGCGACACCACGAAGCCGTAGACGAAGAAGATCAGCAGGCCCGCGACGGCGCCGTTGATGTAGTGGCGCATCGGCAGCAGGATCGGCGCGCCGCTCATGCGGCCGGACAGCTTGAGAAACGCGATCACCGAGCCGGTGAAGGTGATGGCGCCGATGGCGACGCCGAGCGACATCTCGACGAGGCTCGCCTGATGGATCGCGCCGGGCGTGCCGATGTCGAAGGCGGCGGGCGCGTAGAACGCGCCGGCGGCCACCAGCACCGCCGCCATGCCGACCAGCGAGTGGAACGCGGCGACCAGTTCCGGCATCGAGGTCATCGGCACCCGGCGCGCGATCACCGCGCCGATGCCGCCGCCGATGGCGAGGCCGAACAGCACCAGCGTCGCGGCGCCGAGGCCGGCCGGCGGGTGGGCGGCGAGCGTCGTGACCACCGCGATGGCCATGCCGATCATGCCGAACATGTTGCCGCGCCGGCTCGATTCCGGGCTGGACAGGCCGCGCAGCGCCAGGATGAAGAGCACGCCGGCGACGAGGTAGAGCAATGCGGCCAGATTGGCGTTCATGCGGATGTGACCTTCATCTCGAGCGCCGTCTCTCCCGCTGCGTCGGCGCGACCGGAAACGAGCGGCATCACTTCTTTTTCTTCTGATACATCGACAGCATGCGCTGCGTGACCAGGAAGCCGCCGAAGATGTTGATGGAGGCGAACACCAGCGCGACGAAGCCGAGCGCGCGCGCCACGATCGGGCCGCCGTCGTTGCCCACCAGCGACACCCCGACCGCGAGCAGCGCCCCGACCACGATCACCGAGGAGATGGCGTTGGTGACCGACATCAGCGGCGTGTGCAGCGCCGGCGTCACCGCCCACACCACGTAATAGCCGACGAACACCGCGAGCACGAAGATCGAGAGGCGGAACACGAACGGATCGATCGCCCCGCCGGTGACGGCGTGCACGCCGGCGGCCGCCATGTCGGCATAGCCTTGCGCCGCTTCGGCGGCCTGGCGCGCGACTTCGGCGGCGGCCTGGGCGCGGTCGGCGGCTTCCTCGGGACTGATTACGGCCATGGGCGCCTCCCTCAGACGGCGGGTTTCGGCAGGAAGTTCGGATGGACCACGGCGCCATCGCGGGTGAGAACGGTCGCCTTGACGATGTCGTCGTCGTAGTTCACCGCGAGCGCCTTGGTCTTCTTGTCGACCAGTATCTCGAGGAACGCGTAGAGGTTCTTGGCATAGAGGCTCGAGGCGGAGGCGGCGAGCCGGCCGGGATTGCTGTAGCCGACGATCTTGACGCCGTTGACCTCGGCGAGTTCGCCCGGCTTGGCGCCCTCGACATTGCCGCCGCGCTCGACCGCGAGATCGACCAGCACCGAGCCGGGCCGCATCGAGGCCACCATCTCGCGCGGTGATCAGGCGCGGCGCCGGACGGCCCGGGATCAGCGCCGTGGTGACGACGATGTCCTGCTTCTTGATGTGGTCGGCGACCAGCGCGGCCTGCTTGGCCTGGTAGTCCTTCGACATCTCCTTGGCGTAGCCGCCGGCGGTTTCGGCCTGCTTGAATTCCTCGTCCTCGACGGCGACGAACTTGGCGCCGAGGCTCTGGACCTGCTCCTTGGCGGCCGGCCGGACGTCGGTCGCGGTCACGATGGCGCCGAGCCGGCGCGCGGTCGCGATCGCCTGCAGCCCGGCGACGCCGGCGCCCATGATGAAGACCTTGGCGGCGGGCACCGTGCCGGCCGCCGTCATCATCATCGGCAGAGCGCGGCCATATTCGGCCGCGCCGTCGATGACGGCGCGGTAGCCGGCGAGATTGGCCTGGGAGGACAGCACGTCCATCCCCTGCGCCCGGGTGATGCGGGGCATCAGTTCCATGGCGAAGGCGACGAGGCCGGCCTTCGCCATGGCGGCGAGCGCGGCATCATGGCCGAACGGATCCATGATGGCGATCACCAGCGCGCCGGCCTTGTAGCCCGCGATTTCCGCATCGCTCGGCCGGCGCACCCGCAGCACGACGTCGGCATCCTTCCCGGCGTCCGCGATGGCGGCGCCGGCGGCGGCATAGTCCTGGTCGAGGATGCCCGATTTCACCCCGGCGCCCGGCTCGACCGCGACCTCGGCGCCCAGCGCCTTCATTTTCTTGACGGTTTCCGGCGTGGCGGCGACGCGCGGTTCGGCCGCGTCGCTCTCACGCGCTACAAAAATGCGCATTCACGCCGTCTCCCTGACTGGCGATTGGGCAGCCGGTCCCGGCCTCAGCCGTAGGCGGAGAGCAGCAGCGTGAGCAGCGAGAGGGCGAGCACGACGACGCCGGGAATGCGCGATCCCGTCCACGCGGAAACGCCGGCCGCGATGGTGCCGGCGATGATGACGGCAGCCAGGGTCAGCCAGTGGCCGAGCACGCCGCCGATCGCCAGCCCGACCACGATGTTGATGACATACACCGTTCCGATGACGACGAAGTGGGTGAAGCTCTCATAGGTGGCTTCGTGAGCCGGAAGGTCGTTGCCTTCAGCCGTTGCGTATTCGAGTTCGCCGTGATCGGCCATCAATCCCTCCAGCATGCCGGGCCCGGAATGGCTGGGGCTTAGCGCAATTGCGCGACCAGGGCAATGTGGAACGGACGATTGGCGCCCGTGGCCCGCAGTGGCGGGAATGACCACTCGGGTCGGTGAGACGCCGGCGCTTATTTCGACAGCGCACCCACGGCAGATCGGAACCGATCCGCCGGGCCATCGCCACCTCAGCGGCCGGCGGTCAGCCGGCCCCGTCGAGGGCGGCACGCTGCCGCGCCGCCACGCGATCGATCGAGAAGCGCTCGATCGCCTCGTTGAACAGCCGATGGTAGTTGAGCTTGGCGGCGAGGTGCAGAAACACGCCGCCGAGCCCGATCGCGGCGCGGTCCATGAACACGAATTCCCGCGGCACCCGCACCGGTCCCTTTTCCTTCAACGCGCGGTGCACCGTGAAAGCCTCGCGACGGCCATATTGCGACGGCTTCACGCCGTCGGCGATGGTGCGCTCGCGGTCGTCGAGCAGCGGCCCGTAGATGAAACGCGCCCAGATGTTGAGGATGTCCACCAGCTCCCGCGACAGCCGCTTGAACCCCCAGGTCTCGTAGGCATGGACGACGAGATCGCGGTTGCCGTTCAGCAGGCCGTTATAGAGGTCGACGACGCCGCCGACGAATTTCGGCGGGAAGATGCGGATGCAGCCGTAATCGAGCAGGTTGATGCCCTGCGGGCCGCCGTCTTCCATGAAGGCGGTGTAATTGCCGAGATGCGGGTCGCCATGGATCACGCCATAGCGGCTGAACGGCTGCCACCACGCCTTGAACATGGCGATCGCGAGCCGGTTGCGGGCGGCAAGCTCGTCGCCCTTGTGGACCAGCAGCTTGTCGCCCGACGAGCCAGTCCATGGTGAGCAGGCGACGGGTGGACAGCTCCGGCCAGGCCCGCGGCACCCGCACCTGCGGAGTATCGGCAAGCATCGTCCGGTACAGCGCGATATGCTTGGCCTCCCGTGCATAGTCGAGCTCCTCGCGGATGCGGGCGCCGATCTCGCCCGCCATCTCGGTGGTGTCGATGGCGGGATCCATGCGGCGGTGGATGGCGAACAGCCATTCGAGCTGCTTGAGGTCGGCCTCCACGGCCGACTGCATGTCGGGATATTGCAGCTTGCAGGCGAGCGGCGCGCCGTCGATGGGAGGTCGCCCGATGGACCTGGCCGAGCGAGGCGGCGGCGGCCGGATGGTGCTCGAAGCTCGCGAACCGGCCCTGCCAGTCGGCGCCGAGCTCGGCCATCATGCGGCGCTTGACGAAGGCCCAGCCCATCGGCGGTGCATCGCTCTGCAGCTTGGCGAGTTCCTCGGCATATTCGGGCGGCAAGGCGTCGGGGATGGTCGCCATCAACTGGGCGACCTTCATGATCGGTCCCTTCAGGCCGCCGAGCGCGGCGGCGAGTTCCACCGCGCCGCGGGCGCGATCATGGCTCGCCGCCCATCAGCCGGGTCGCGGCGATCCGCGCGGCGACCCCGCCGACATTGGCGCCGACCCGCGCATAGCGGGCGGCACGGGCCGAGAAGCGGTTCCTTTCGCGATCGGACAACGAGAACCTCCAGACGGGCGAGCGTCCGGATTCCGATGTGCGCCTTAGGGGCGACTTTGGAACCCTGGCCTGCTTGCTTTCGGCGGCTGCTTTCGGGCGCTGCCCGACATCACGGGCAATCTATTGGCAAATCGCCGGAATTGAAGGGCCGCATCACGCCTTGGGCCAATTGTCCCGAATCCAGCGCGCGAGGCTGTCCTCGCTCACCTCGCCGGCGGCGAGGGCGAGGATGATCTTGGTCGACTGCGCCTGATCGGGAGCGAAGTCGCACTCCATTTTTGCGAAGGAAGATCACCAGGTCAGAACGCGATGCGCTTGTTGCCGTCGACGAAAGGCATGATTCCTGGCAATTCCATAGCCATAAGCAGCGGCGAGCTCGCCAAGTCGGCCTGCTCGTATGGCCATTTGTTGCGGGACGTTCGAGCGCCGAGCGCAATATGCCATGGTCGCGAAGGCCGGGCGAACCGCCATAGAGCCTGAGTTGGCGAGCGTGGATGGCGACGACCTGTTCGTAGGTCAGCCAGCTCGGGCTCTTCGCTCATTTTGCGAGGGCGGCCAGCGTGTCGCGGTATTCGTCGATGACCTCGTCGGCGACCTCCATCGTCTTTTCGAAGTCGGGGTCATAGGGCGTGGCCCGAAAACCGCCCCCGGCGCAGCGGCTCCAAATGAAGCGATCTCGCCGCGCTTCAGGTCGAGATGCTGCATGAACTCGCGGGGCAGAATGAGCCCGTCGGAATTGCCGATCTTCTTGATCTCGATGCGCATGAGCTTGGTCACTGCTCGTCCTCCACGGCGCCGCCAATAAGTGTTATGCAGCTGTATAACGCATTTGCGCGGCCCGTTCAACGGCCGTTGAACGATCGCTACCCCAACCCCTCCAGCTCCGCGATCATCCGTTCGATCATGCCGAGCCCGCCCTGCCAGAACGCGGGGTCGCGGGCGTCGAGCCCGAACGGCTTCAAGAGCTCCGAATGGTGCTTGGTGCCGCCGGCCGCGAGCATGGCGAGATAGCGCTCGGCAAAGCCCTGATGCGACTTTTCGTAGACCGCATAGAGCGAGTTCACCAGGCAATCGCCGAACGCATAGGCGTAGACGTAGAACGGGCGCGTGGACGAAGTGGCCGATATAGGCCCAGAAGGTCTCATAGCCCGGCTTGATGTCGATCGCGGGGCCGAGGCTTTCGCGCTGCACCGCGAGCCAGATCTCGCACAGGCGATCGGCGGTCAGCTCGCCGTTCTTGCGCTCGCCATGGACCGCGCGCTCGAACGTATAGAACGCGATCTGGCGCACCACGGTGTTGATCATGTCCTCGACCTTGCCGGCGAGCATCGCCTTGCGCTGCCTGGGATCGGTGGTGGCGTCGAGCAGGCGGCGGAAAGTCAGCATCTCCCCGAACACGCTGGCGGTCTCGGCGAGCGTCAGCGGGGTCGGCGCCATCAGCGCGCCGTTGGGCGCCGCCAGCACCTGATGTACGCCGTGACCCAGCTCATGGGCGAGCGTCATCACGTCCCGGGTCTTCCCCTGGTAGTTCAGCAGGATATAGGGATGCGCCGAAGGCACGGTCGGGTGCGAGAAGGCGCCCGGCGACTTGCCGGGCCGCACCAGGCGCATCGATCCAGCGCTCGGTGAAGAACCGCCCGGCGATATCCGCCATCCGCGGCGAGAACGCGCCATAGGCCGACAGCACCGTGTCCTTCGCCTCCGGCCACGGGATGGTCCGCATGGGCACATCGGGCAACGGCGCGTTGCGATCCCAATGGGCGAGCCGCTTGCGTGCCGAACCAGCGCGCCTTGAGCGCGTAATAGCGGTGCGACAGCCGCGGATAGGCGCCGCGCACGGCGGCCACCAGCGCTTCCACCACCTCGGGCTCGACCCGGTTGGCGAGATGCCGGGCGTCGGCGATGTCGGCGAAGCCGCGCCAGCGATCGGAAATCTCCTTGTCCTTGGCGAGCGTATTGGTGATGAGCGTGAAGGTGCGCAGGTTCTCGCCGAAGGTCTTGGCGAGCGCCTCCGCGGCGGTCCGGCGGGTCTTTTCGCTGCGGTCCTGGAGCAGGTTGAGGGTCGGCTCGATCGCCAGCGTCTTGGCGCCCACCTTGAAGCGCAGGCTCGCGATGGTGTCGTCGAACAACCGGTTCCAGGCGCCTTGCCCGGTCACCGACTTCTCGTGGAACAGCTGCTCGATGCGGTCCTCGAGCTGGTAGGGCTTCTCCTTGCGGACATCCTCGATCCAGGGACGGTAATGGCCGAGCGCGGGATCGGCCATGGTGCGCTCCAGCACGTCGTCGTCGATCTTGTTGAGCTCGAGGGAAAAGAACAGCAGGTGCGAGGACGAGGTGGTGATCTGTTCCTGGACGTCGCCGAAGAACTTGGCGCGGGCCGGATCGGCGGTATTGCCGGTGTAGACGAGCTGGGCGAAGGAGGCGAGGCGGCCCATGAGGTCGTCGATCGCTTCCAGCTCCTTGACGGCGGCGGCGAGGGCGCGTCCGCCGTCCGGCCCGCCTGCGAGCGCCGCGAGCTTGCCCTTGTAGCGCTCCTCGAAGGCGTTGCAGTCGGCGTCGGCGCGGGCGAGGTCGCGCTTGATCTCGGGCGCGTCGATCCCCGCATAGAGCGCGGAGAGGTCCCATTCGGGGAGCGCCCCGAGCGCGGCCGGCTTGGCCGATTTCGTGGGGCCGGCAGACTTTTTGGCGGTGGCGGGGTTCTTTTTGGCGGGCGTCTTTTTCGTGGAAGTCTTGGCAGAAGGCCTGGGCTTTGGCGCAGCGGTTTTGGTTAGCATGGAGGGGACAGGCTCATGGGTCGGTCGCCGGAATCGTGATCCATAGCTAAGATCGCGGTTGCGGCAAAGCCATGGCCTTGCCGCACCTTGCCGCACCCGCCATGGATGATGCCCGTGCGGCGCCCCCCGGGCCCCACGGAACGCGCCTAATGCGCCGCTAAATCAGTCAGCTTGGCAGCCGTACGCTGCGACCGAAACGGCTCTTCGCCTCCGGCTGAAATGATTTCGGCGCATCCCCTTCGCTTTTGCGGCGCGGAGCTTTTCGGGTTGCATCCGCATCCGAATACGCACTTCGAAAGCTCTTCCGGTAGTCGAGCGGTGCGACGCCGAGATTGCGGATGAACACCCGCCGCATCGTGTTGAGATTCCCGAAACCGCAGGCGCGGGCGATGCGCTGGAGCGGGAGCTTCGTGTCCGCGAGCATGCGCCGCGCGGCATCGATCCGCGCCGCATCGACGAAGCCGGCGGGCGTGAGCTTCACGTCGCGCCGGAACACGCGCGCGAAGTTGCGCGTGCTCATGCCGGCCCGCTGCGCCAGCACATCGACGGAGAGATCGGCCGACAAGGTTCTCGAGGACGTATTCCTGCGCCTGCTGGATCTGGCTGCGGGTCGACATCTGCGCGGCGAGATGGGCGCTGAACTGCGACTGGCCGCCGGGCCGCTTGAGGAACATCACCATGTAGCGCGCGACGATCAGCGCGAGCTCGCGCCCGAAATCCTCCTCGACGAGAGCAAGCGCGAGGTCCATGCCGGCGGTGACGCCGGCCGTCGTGCATAGCGATCCGTCGCGGATGAAGATCTGGCTGTCGTCGACCACGAGATTGGGGAAGTCGTTGCGCAGCTTGTCGGCGCATTCCCAGTGGGTGGTGACGCGGCGGCCGTCGAGCAGCCCGGCGGCGGCGAGAAAAAACACCCGGTGCACACCGAACCGTAGCGCCGCACGGTGGGGGCGCGCCTCGCGAGCCATGCGGGGACCGCCGGATCGACCTCGTCGAAGGAGGGATCGCCGCCGACGAGAAGCGTGTCGATCGGTTCGTCGGGATCATAGATCGTGCGAGTCGGAAAGAAACCGCAGGCTGCCGGTTCCGCACACCGCTGCCCGTGGTCGTTCCCATGATCTGCACTTCGTAGGCGCTGGGATCGCCGAGCCGTCGCGCCGCCTCCCAGAACACTTCCGCCGGGCCGACCACATCCAGCGATTGGACACCGGGTGGCGCCAGGATCACGACGCGCATCTTCTAACCCCGAACCTTTGAGGCCGGCGCTCAGTTTGGCGAGTGATCATCCGGTCCTTGACGTTGTGCTCGCTGGTCACAGCGTTAAGCAACGACCGTGCCATTCAAGGCATTGAACCGGCAGGCTGGATCATTCGCAGCGCATGGCAGGAGAGATGCAGGCGCCGCCGCCGCCGAGGCTCATTGCAGAGGCAGAGAAAACCGCGTTCGATCGGCACCAAAGGCTCCATTCGAAAGCCTCTACTTGCAGCACAGGTGTTCGGCCGCCGCCTCGGCGCGGGCGGCGAGCTCTTCCTCGGTGGCGAGCCCGGAGCCGACGACCACCGACTCGAGCGCGGCGAGCCACTGGTCGTAGTAGTTCCAGGACGGGTCGTCGGTGCCGTGATGGTCTTCCCAGGCGCCGATCGTGGCGATCAGGCGCTGGCGAAAATCCTCCCACTCGAAATGCCCGTCGCGGGAGAGCGCGAGGGCAACCCCGAAAGCGGTGCGTTCCCATTCGCGCGAGAACTGGAGGGCGCCGTCAGCCCGCGGCGGACGGTCGGACGCGTTCATCATGCTGGTGACGGCGAAGTGCTCGAATCGGGTCTGCATCGTTTGCCGCTCCTGATCTGTCGAGTGATTTGGCGGGCGCCGGCGCTCAGACGCGCGCGACCCCCATCATGCCCTCGGCGGTGACGAGCTTGGCGAGCTCGGCTTCGCTCATGCCGTCGGTTCCGGCCGGGCGCTCCGGCACCACGAACCAGCGGATCTGCGCGCTGCTGTCCCAGGTCTTGATCTCGACCGACGGCGGCGACCTCGAACCCGAACTCCTTGAGCACGGCCCGCGGCTCGCGCGCGGCCCGCGCCCGGAAGGTCGGATCCTTGTACCAGTAGGGCGGAAGCCCGAGCACCGGCCACGGATAGCAGGAGCACAGCGTGCAGATGATGAGGTTGTGCACGGTCGGCGTATTCACGACGGCGCGCATGTGTTCGCCTTCGGCGCCGGCCATGCCCTTGGGCAGGTCGAGCTTGGCGATCGCCGCCGGCGTGTCGTCGACGAGCAATTGCTTGAACGCCGGATCGACCCAGGCGCGGGCCACGACCTTCGCGCCGTTGAACGGGCCCATCTGCGTCTCGAAGAACGACAGCACCTTGTTGACGGTGTTGCCGGTGATGATGCCCTTCTCGACGAGCAGGGATTCGAGCGCCATCGCCCGCG
>CAWCJX010000002.1:0-72600 GCA_963795865.1 uncultured Alphaproteobacteria bacterium | reverse complement strand
CCGCATGCGATGGCGCGTAACGAGCATGCGCACGCGGGCGAGGACTTCACCCGACACGCCTGGGACGAGAGCTACACCCTGCCCGAAAACCAATTCCTGGCGTGGCAACTCACCGGAGACCGCCGTCATTGCTCCGCGCGCCGGTTCCTCTACGACGAATTCTTCGACGCGCTGGCCGACGGCAACAACGTGCTCCCCGGCAAGCACGCCTACAGCCACGTCAATGCACTGAGTTCGGCGGCGCGGGCCTACTTGTCGCTGGACGCGCCGATGTACTTGGCGCCGCGCAGAGCGGCTTCGACTGATCGCCGCGCAGAGCTTCGCCACCGGGCGGCTGGGGCCCGACGAGCATTTCGTCGAGCCGGACAGCGGCGCACTCGGCACGAGCCTCGCCGACCAGCACAAGAGTTTTGAAACGCCCTGCGGCGCCTATGCGCATTTCAAGCTGACGCGCTACCTGCTGCGCATCACCCGCGACGCGCGCTACGGCGACAGCATGGAGCGCGTGCTCTACAACACCGTGCTCGGCGCGACGCCGCTGCAGCCGGACGGCCACGCTTTTTACTATTCCGACTACACCCGAGAGGCCGCCAAGAGCTTCCATCCCGATCGGTGGCCTTGTTGCTCGGGGACCTTGCCGATGATCGCCGCCGATTATTCGATCAGCAGCTGTTTTACCGACAGGGAGGGCATTTACGTCAATCTTTACGTACCCGCCGTGGTTAGCTGGCGGCAAGGCGGCAGCCGCTGCTCGCTGCGGATGGAAACCGAGTATCCCTATGAGGGACTGGTGCGCATGACGCTTGCGCTACCGAGCGAGCAAACCTTGACGGTCAATCTGCGCATACCGGCTTGGGCCAATGGCGCGAGCCTCACAGTCAACGGCAAGCGCGTTGCGCGCGATTGGCAGCCCGGGACGTTCGCGGCGCTGCGCCGCGCATGGCGAGCGGGCGATATCATCGAATTGGAATTGCCGCGCCCGATGCGACTCGAGCCGGTCGACGCCGAGCACCCCGATACCGTCGCCTTGCTCTGCGGTCCCTTGGTCTTGATGCGATTGCTCGACGACGCCGATTCGGCAGCGGCACCGCTCGCGCGCGAATCCTGGCTCGCGGCCGCTCGCACCGAACGCAGCGCCCACGAGTGGCTCGTGACGGATGCCGATCGCGGAATCCGCTTGCGGCCCTTCATGGACATCGGATCCGAGCGCTATAGCGCGTATCTGGATGCGCGCCCCGCTTGAAAGTCCCAGGCAGCGCGCGGCCGACTCTCGACAAACCACGTTGCGCCGCCCATGATCACGCGCGGGCGAAACTTCCGTGGGCGGCACCGGAGAGAGAAGAAAATGCAACTGCGAACGCTCGTGCGACACGCGTTCTGGGCGGCTGCCGCGACGCTGATCGGGAGCGCCTCGTCGGCGGCGGTCGGGAATTCGGATGCGGATCAGCGTCTCTCGTACGATGTCAGCGAGGGCCTCAATCTCAATAGCTTCCTGCGGGACGGCGCAGTCGCTGCGCACCTGGTGCTGCGATCGGGCCACGATCCGCGCATTCTTGTGGCGTTTCCCGCCGGCAACAGCGGCGTCGGCATCTGGTTCAAGCCTAGCGACCGGCCGTTGAGCTGGGCCTTGCAAGACCGGCCGCAGCCTCTCAGCGATCATGACGATCAGGGCAGGCCGCTGTTCGGCATCGTGGCGGACGTCAGTGCGAGCGGAGCCGATCTTGCGATCAAGCAGGCGGTTCTCTCCAGCATCCGGGTATTGCGCGACTATCAATCTCTCGGCACGGCACCCGCCGAGGTCGCAGCTGCCGCGCAAGTGACCGAGCAGAAGATCAGCTGGGAGCGGCACCGGCTCGACGGTGCACCCGGCTATCGCCTGAGCCTCGAAGTGACTCACGGCGAACTCCACGAGGATCGGATCACGGCCGGCGCTGACGGTCGGATCGGCTTGCGGATCTCGGCATTGACCGGCGAGACACCTTTGACGCCGCTGTCGCGCAAGGACCTGCTCGAACCCGGTCTCGCTGCGGATGCGGCGGCGAGCAATGCGCTCACGTTCCTGAGCTATCGGGAAAAATTCCTGGCCGGCTCCTGGCGTTTCGATACCTATTTTGGTCGTGACACCTTGATGTCGGTCCGATTGTTGATGCCCGTGCTGACCCCGATCGCCGTGGAATCCGGATTGGCGGCAGTTCTGACGCGCTTGTCGCCGGCCGGCGAGGTGGCTCACGAGGAGGACATCGGCGAGTCCGCGGTTCTTGCGCATCGGCGCTCAGCTGAGCCGGCGAGCGATCGGCCGACATCGGCGGTGTGGTTCTTCTCGGCCGCCACTACGGGCGTGGCGCCCGCGCCCAGCGTGGCGATCGGATAGACCAGAAAGCCGTGGGTGGTGTGGATCGCCTCGTCGCCATCGGCGAGATAGGCGCGCGCCAGCAGGTTCAGGAGATCGTCGGAGCCGGCGCCGCACACGATGCGCGCGGGGTCGAGGCCGAAGGCGTGCCGATCGCCTCGCGCAGGGTCGTCGCCGCGCCGTCGGGATAGTCCTGGAGATGGCCGGCGACGCCCTTGTAGGCCGCGACCGCGTTCGGGCTCGGGCCGAGCGGCGTCTCGTTGGAGGACAGCTTGTGGATCCTGGCGACGCCGGGGGCGCTGCTCTTGCCGGGAACATAGGGCTGGAGGTCTCGCGAGCACGCCGGGACGCGGAATTGGACGCTCAGGGACGCTCGGGCTTGGACATCGATATCTCGGGACTCGAAGGCGCGTTCTGTCGGCGCACCAAGTTATCGCCCGGCCGGGACCGGCCGGGCGTCGGCGGTGACCGTATAGCGGGTTGCGTGGCTGCCGACGAGGGCCTGGCTGCGCACCGAGGCGCCGGCATCGACCAAAGCGCGGGTGATTTCCTCGAGCGTCCTGCCGCGGGGCAGCGACGCCAGCAGTGCGGCCCCGTCGGACGCGCGATCGGGCACCGCCGCGGTCTCCACCAGGCCCGCCAGCGCCTGCGCCGGCCGCAGCCCCCAGCCGGCGACGCGGATGCTCCACATCTCCACTTCGGTCACGACGGCATCGGGATGCGGCCGGGCGATCGCGAACACCGGCAGCCCGGCCGGATGATCCTCGCGCTCCACGAACGGCAGCCGGGCGATGATCTTCGGGGCGTCGGCGCCCTCCAGCGCCGTCCACCAGGCGCCGTCCGCGGCGCTGGCGGCGACCGGTACGAGGCCGAGATCGCCTTTCGCCGCCGCCACCGCCGCCACCACGCCGGCGGCGCCGAGATGGGCGACGATCGGCACCGTGAAGCCGAAATGAAACCGCTCGCTGTCGCGCATCGCCGACTCGCCGGACGAGAGATCGGCATGGACGCGGAACGGCGCCTGCACATAGGTGAAGGTGGCGATGATGACCCGCCAGATGCTTTCGACGGTGTCGAGCGGCAGCATCCCGGCGTGCCGCTCGACCAGGCGGCGCATCATGTCGGCCTCGCGCGCCGGCCGGAACGCCGAGCCGGATTCGACGGTCTTCTTGGTCGTGATCAGGCGGCCGATGATGTCGCCGCGCTGCATCAGCAGGCGGTGCATGGCCTCGTCGATCCGGTCGATCTCGGCGCGCAGCGCGGCGAGGTCGGGGGGGCGCTCGTTCGGGCTCATTTTCTCAGTCGGCAGCGCGGCTTGGGGGGTCTTCAACGGCGCGCCATCCATACGGGCGGGGGGCCTCAAAAGCAAAGAAAACATTGACACCGGGCCTGCGCGCCCTATCTAAGCCGTTCCCGATCTTTTAATCTTTGCAATATCTTCCGGTGCAGACACGGGTTCCGGACGGGAGGCTGGGACAAAGCAATGGCCGAGTTGAAAGCCGTCGTCGGGCGGGCGCTGCCGGATCGGGTGCGGGAGGCGGATCATCCGCAGTCGCTGCTCGCCCGATTCGGCGCGGACCAGCCGCTCAAGCTCGATGCCGGCGTCGCGCTCAGCCCGTTCCAGGTCGCCTACCAGACCTATGGCACCCTCGATGCCGGGCGCCGCAATGCCGTGCTGGTCTGCCATGCCCTGACCGGCGACCAGCACGTGTTCAACCGCCACCCCGTGACCGGCAAGCCGGGCTGGTGGGAGACCATGATCGGCCCCGGCAAGCCGATCGACACCGAGCGCTATTTCGTGGTCTGCGCCAATGTGCTCGGCGCCTGCATGGGCACCACCGGCCCGGCCTCGACCCATCCGGTGACCGGCATGCCCTGGGGCCTCGATTTCCCCGTCATCACCATCCGCGACATGGTGCGCGCCCAGGCGATGCTGCTCGACCATCTCGGCATCGACACGGTGTTCGCGGTGGTCGGCGGATCGATGGGCGGCATGCAGGTCCTGCAATGGGCCGCGAGCTATCCGGAGCGGGTGTTCGCGGCGCTGCCGATCGCCTGCGCCACCCGCCATTCGGCCCAGAACATCGCCTTCCACGAGGTCGGCCGCCAGGCGGTGATGGCGGACCCGGACTGGCGCGGCGGGCGCTACTTCGCCGAGGGCGCCAATCCGCGCCGCGGCCTCGCCGTCGCCCGCATGGGCGCCCACATCACCTACCTGTCGGACGCCGCGCTGCATCGCAAGTTCGGCCGCAAGTTCCAGGACCGCGCCAACCCGACCTTCTCCTTCGACGCCGATTTCGAGGTCGAGAGCTACCTGCGCCACCAGGGCTCCTCCTTCGTCGAGCGGTTCGACGCCAACAGCTATCTCTACCTCACCCGCGCGATGGACTATTTCGACCTCGCGGCCGACTATGGCGGCGTGCTGGCCAACGCCTTCAAGGCCACCAGGACGCGGTTCTGCGTCATCTCGTTCACCAGCGACTGGCTGTTTCCGACCTCGGAATCGCGCGAGATCGTGCACACGCTCAACGCCGCCGGCGCCCGGGTCTCGTTCGCCGAGATCACCACCGACAAGGGCCACGACGCCTTCCTGCTCGACGAGCCGGAGCTGTTCCAGATCGTCGGCGGCTTCCTCGATTCCGCGGCGGCCGCGCGCGGCCTCGCCGCCGGCCGGCGGTGAGCCGGCGATGCTGTCGCGAGCGCGGCGCGATCTGACCATGGCCGAGGCCGCGCGCGGCCCGTCCACTGCGCGGCTCGACCATCTGCTGGTCGCCGAGATGATCGAGCCCCGCTCGCGCGTGCTCGACGTCGGCTGCGGCGACGGCGAGCTGCTCAAGCTGCTGGAGAGCCGCGGCGTCGACGGGCGCGGCATCGAATTGTCGCGCGAAGGCGTCAACGACTGCGTCGCCAAGGGGCTCGCGGTGATCCAGGGCGACGCCGATGCCGACCTCTCCGACTATCCCGACGACGCCTTCGACTACGTGATCCTGTCGCAGACGCTGCAGGCGACCCGCCATCCCCGCATGGTGCTCGAGCACATGCTGCGGATCGGCCGCCACGCCGTGGTGTCGTTTCCCAATTTCGGCCATTGGCGCATCCGCCTGCTGCTGCTGTTCGGCGGCCGCATGCCGCAGACCGACAATCTGCCGGACACCTGGTACGACACGCCCGAACATCCATTTCTGCACCATCAAGGACTTCCGCGACCTCTGCCTCACCGTCGGCGCCAAGATGGAGCGCGCGCTCGCGCTCGACGCCTGGGGCCGCCCGCTGCGCCTCAACGCGCCGTGGTGGTTCTGGAACCTGTTCGGCGAGCAGGCGGTGTTTTTGCTGAGCCGGCGGGACCGCAAGGCGTAACCTGGAATGTTTGAGACCTCCGAATGAGATCACGCGCGCGATCGATGCCAGCGCGAGCGCCGCAGCCCGCGACGCTGCTCAGTGGATCGGCCCCATACCGGGCTCCGGCTTGGCCGGCGCCTTGATGACGTTGGCGGGGCAGTTCTTCTCGGCCACTGCTGCCTGCAGGGCCCGCAGCTCCGCCTCGACATTGTTCACGTCGGGCTGGTAGACGAACATATTGACGGCGCCGCCGCCGACGCCGGAGCCGGAGCGCTCCATCAGGGCGAGCAGCTCCCGGTGGCGGGCATCGGCCTCCTGCAGGCGGGTGGCGAGATCGGGGCAGCGCAGGAAATGGAACTTGCCCGGCGCCACATAGGGATCGCCGGCGCTCTCCATGACCCCGGCGCATCCTCCGAGCGCCGCGGCGAGCAGCATTGCTCCGCCAAGCCTGACCTTGATGCGCATCGCCATCCCATGTCGCCGGCACCGACGATTCCCACAATCCGGCAAGGACTTCAATCACGTTCGCTGGTTCGTCCGCCGGTTCGTTCGCTGGTTCGTTACTTGCCAATTCGTGCGAAATGATGCCCGCGCTGCGGCCGCAGCCCTCCCCGGTTCGGGCCCGGCTGCCTGCCAATTGCTCTTTTGCAATGCCCGTGTAAGGTCGCGCGCCGCCGCCGGGGATTTGACACTGCATGGCTCGTGACCAGGTCGATATGACGCCGATCGAAACGCGCGACGAGCTGGTCGCGTGGTTCGCCGCCGGCGAGAAGCCGCCCGACAAGTTTCGGGTCGGCACCGAGCACGAGAAGTTCGCCTTCACGCTCGCCCGCCACGAGCCGGTGCCCTATGACGGCCCGCGCGGCATCCGCGCCCTGCTCGAAGGCATGCAGTCGCTGCTCGGCTGGGAGCCGATCATGGAGGGGCGCCAACATCATCGGCCTGTCCGACGTGACCGGCGGCGGTGCCATCTCGCTCGAGCCCGGCGGCCAGTTCGAATTGTCCGGCGCGCCGGTGGCGACCGTGCACCGGACCTGCTCCGAGCTGATGGCCCATCTGGCGCAGCTGCGCCAGGTCGCCGAGCCGCTCGGCATCGGCTTTCTCGGCCTCGGCATGGCGCCGACCTGGACCCGCGCCGAGGTCCCGGTGATGCCCAAGGGCCGCTACCGCATCATGACCGCCTACATGCCCAAGGTCGGCAAGCTCGGCCTCGACATGATGTACCGGACCTGCACCGTGCAGGCCAATCTCGACTTCTCGTCCGAGGCCGACATGGTCAAGAAGCTGCGCGTCTCGCTCGCGCTGCAGCCGGTGGCGACCGCGCTGTTCGCCAATTCGCCGTTCACCGAAGGGCGGCCCAACGGGTTCCTGTCGTTCCGCTCCGAGATCTGGCGCGACACCGATCGCGACCGCTCCGGCATGCTGCCGTGGGCGTTCGAGCCGGGCATGGGATATGAGCGCTACGCCGACTATGCCCTCGACGTTCCCATGTATTTCGTCAAGCGCGGCGACCGCTACGTCGATGTCGCCGGGCGCTCGTTCCGCGACCTCCTGGCGGGCAAGCTCTCCGAACTGCCGGGCGAGCGCGCCACCGTGTCGGATTGGGCGAACCACATCTCGACGATCTTTCCGGAGGTGCGGCTCAAGCGCTACCTGGAGATGCGCGGCTCCGACGGCGGGCCGTGGCGGGTGCTGCCGTCGCTGTCGGCCTATTGGGTCGGCCTGTTCTACGACGCCGCCAGCCTCGATGCCGCCTATGAGATCGTCAAGCCGTGGACGGCCGAAGAGCGTCAGCGCCTGCGCGACGAGGTGCCGCGCCTCGGCTTCAAGGCGGCGATCCGCGGCCGCGATCTCCAATCGCTCGCCAGGGAGACGCTGGCGCTGGCGCGCGCCGGATTGAAGAAGCGCGGCCGGCTCGATCCCTACGGCGCCGACGAGACGCGTTACCTGGTGCCGCTCGAGACCTTCGTCGAGCGCGGCCGCACCCCGGCGGAAGAGCTGCTGGAGAAATTCCACGGCCCCTGGGGCGGCTCGGTCGACCCGGTGTTCACGGAATATGCGTATTGACGAGGGCGTTCATTCCGGGCCGTCGCGCTTTCCGCGACTGCGTCGGCGCGCCCGCTCGCCCGAGCGTGGGACGGGCGGGGGCTCGATTTTTGAAAAACAACCCCATGCAAAGTAGAATTATTTGCACGGGGACGCGGCGTTTGGTATCAGGATACCTCCCAGGCAAGCCGAGCGAGTGCAGATTCCTCCCTGGCACAATCGTGGTTCGCGCAATGGCGCGCCTCCGGAATGACGCCGGAACGACGATGGTGCGGTGGATGAACCCATGAAGACCTACAAGATCGCGGCGATTCCCGGCGACGGCATCGGCAAGGAAGTCATCGCTGCCGGGATCGAGGTGCTCGACGCGCTGGCGGCGCGCGAGGGGCGCTTCGCCTTCCGCTTCGATCATTTCGACTGGGGCTCGGACTATTACAAGCGGCACGGCGTGATGATGCCGGCCGACGGGCGCGACCGCATCAGGCATCACGACGCCATCTATTTCGGCGCGGTCGGCGCCCCCGACGTCCCCGACCACGTCACGCTGTGGGGGCTGCGCCTCGCCATCTGCCAGCCGTTCGATCAATACGCCAATGTGCGCCCGACCCGCATCCTGCCCGGCATCGTGAGCCCGCTGCGCCACGTGTCGGGCCCCGAGCTCGACTGGGTGATCGTGCGCGAGAACTCCGAGGGCGAATATGCCGGGGTCGGCGGCCGCGTCCACCAGGGCCACCCGGAAGAAGTGGCGACCGACGTGTCGATGATGACCCGCGCCGGGGTGACGCGGATCATGCGCTTCGCCTTCAAGCTCGCGCAGTCGCGGCCGCGCAAGCTCCTCACGGTGGTGACCAAGTCGAACGCGCAGCGCCACGCCATGGTGATGTGGGACGAGATCGCCGCCGAGGTCGCAGACGAGTTTCCCGACGTCGCCTGGGACAAGATGCTGGTCGACGCCATGACCATGCGGATGACGCTGCGGCCGGAGTCGATCGACACCGTGGTCGCCACCAACCTCCATGCCGACATCCTGTCCGATCTCGCCGCCGCGCTGGCCGGCTCGCTCGGCATCGCGCCGACCGCGAACCTCAATCCGGAGCGGCGGTTCCCGTCGATGTTCGAGCCCATTCACGGCTCGGCCTTCGACATCACCGGCAAGGGCGTAGCGAACCCGATCGGCACGTTCTGGTCGGCGACCCTGATGCTGGAGCACCTCGGCGAAAGGCCGGCGGCGGACCGTCTCATGCGCGCCATCGAGAAGGTCACCGCGGATGCGTCGCTGCACACGCCCGATCTCGGCGGCAGCGCGACGACGCGGCAGGTCACCGACGCCACCATCGCCGCGCTCCGCGGCGACAATGCATAGGCGGCCCCACTGCGAGCCCGCCGCGAGCCGGCCAAAGCCGATTTTTTTCCGGAATGCGATGTGCTATTGGCTGCGGGCGACAAACAAATGCAGCGACGTTGGGAGGAGTTGATGAAAGATTCTCGCGTGCGTTCTGGCGCCGGCCTGGGATTGGCGGCGCTGCTCGCGGCAACGGTCCTGTCCGGGGCGGCCTACGGCCAGACGCCGGACATGTCCGGGATCTATTGGGCGACCGAATACCACCCCAAGATCCAGCTGGTCGGCGGCGGCGAACTGCCCTTCACCGCGGCGGGCAAGGCCGCCTATGAGAAGAACATGGCGGGCCTCAAGGACGGCTCGATCGTCGACAATGCCCGCAAGCTCTGCGTCCCCGACGGGCTGCCGCGGGTGCTTGCCAACCCCTATCCGTTCGAGATCGTTTACGGCCCGCCGGGGCAGATCACCGTCATGTACGAGCTCAGCCATCAGGTCCGCACCATCGCGATGAACAAGCCGCTGGTCAAAGAAGACCTGATCGCCTTCCCCGCCTATAACGGCCATTCGGTCGGACATTTCGAGGGCGATACGCTGGTGGTGGAATCGGCCGGCTTCAACGAGAAGACCTTCCTCGACGCCACCGGCGCGCCGCACACCGACGAGATGACCACCACCGAGCGCATCCGCAAGATCGGCCCGACCCAGCTCGAGGACGTGATCACCATTCACGATCCCGAATACTATTCGAGGGACTGGCAGACGCGCTTCGTCTACACGCTGCGCAACGACTTGCGGATCGAGGACTATGTGTGCGGCGAGCCGCATCGCGACCTGTCTTCGGTGGCGGGCGTGCGCCGGCCGTAACGGCGACGGGCCTGCTGCGCGCCTCGGATCACGTGCATCGCGATCACATGCGTTGCGATTAATCGTATCATCGCTCTGAAAGGAACTGCCCGATGTTGAAATCGTCTTCCAGAGGCACCCTGGCGGCCGCGTTTTGTGTCGGCATCGCCGTCGGGGCGATGCATGCTCCTGCGCGCGCGCAAGCCCCCGCCGCTCCAGCCCCGGCGAAAACCGCGATCCCCGACCTGGCGTCGATCAACTTCGCCTGGCTCGCGCTGGGCGCCGACTGGAGCGACCCGCCGGCGCGCACCGGGCACGGCCCGATTGCGCCCGATCCCGATCATCCCTTCCACAGCAATGTCGCCGGCCCGGGACAGGTGACGCTGCGAATCGGCAATTATCGGGATCCCGTGCTCAAGCCCTGGGCCGCCGCGCAGATGCTCGCCTCCAACGAAGAGGCGCTCAGCGGCAAGCGGGCAGTCCCGTTCGCCGCCCAGGCGCGCTGCTGGCCCGGCGGCGTCCCCGGACAATTGCTCTATCCGGCGGAACCGCTCTATTTCATCCAGACGCCGAAGCAGGTGTGGATCATCTGGCAGCGCGACCACATGATCCGCCGCATCTATCTCACCGACAAGCATTCCGAGCACGTCACGCCGTCCTGGTTCGGCGAATCGATCGGCCACTATGAAAACGGCGACACGCTGGTGGTCGACACCATCGGCCTCTCCACCAAGAACAGCTACATCGACAATTTCCGCACGCCACACACCGAGAAGGAACACGTGGTCGAGCGCATCAAGCTGTCGGCCGACGGCAAGTTCCTGGAAGCATCCGTCGTCGTCGACGACCCCGATGCGTTGAACGAGCCGCTCCATCTGTTCCAGCGCTGGCGCAAGGTGAAGAACGAGTTGCTGGAGACGGTGTGCGCGGAGAACAACGAGGACTTCTTCCACCAGAACCTGTTCCCGCTGCCGGTGGCGGAGAAGGCGGATTTCTGAGGGGGCGCGATCAGTCTCAAATTACTGGGTCGCGCGTCCGCTACGCCTCAGATCGCTAACCGATTGATTGCGTACCCGCGACCGACGCTATGGGCACAGGTACAGACATTCATGCCGCCCTTCCAAGCGCACACGCAAAGGGTGTAGCTTTTACGCGAGAGCTTCCCGCGAAATGCAATGAAAAAGGGAGGAGAGCATGAATTTACAACGGCGCGATTTCCTTTTGGCAGTGACATTGGCGACGGCGGTTGCGACGCCCGCCCTGGCGCAAACCGTAACATCGGGAGTTGCGCCGGCCAGCGGCGCAACGAGCGCCGCATCGATCCCGGACCTTACCGGTTCATGGTATCATCCGGCCTTTCCCTGGTTCGAGCCGCCGGCATCGGGGCCCGGCCCGATCACGAACAGGTCGCGGTGGCCCCAGCTGCCCCAGACGCTGGGCGGCTCGGTGGCACTGCCTCCGACCAATGAGGGCGTGAGCAACTACGACCGGCTGGTCGGGGACTACACCAATCCGATCCTGCAGCCATGGGCCGCGGAGGTGGTGAAGAAGTTCGGCGAAATGTCGCTCGCCGGCATCACCTATCCGAACCCGTCGAACCAGTGTTGGCCCGAACCAATGCCGTTCATCTACAAGCAATTCCTGGTGCTGCTGATTCAGCAGCCGGACAAGATCACATTCTATTACAATGGGAATGGCGACATCCGCCACGTACGCCTGAATGAGCCTCACCGGACGCCGCTGACGCCGTCCTGGTATGGGGATTCGGTCGGCCACTACGAGGGCGACACGCTGGTGATCGACACCGTCGGGCAAAAGACCGATCGGAAGTATGCGATGATCGACCTGTTCGGCACGCCATACACAAAGTCTCTGCACATCGTCGAACGCTATCGGCTGCGCGATTACGATGACGTGAAAGACGCAATCGAGAGGAACATGAAAGAGAATTGGCTGTTCAATGGCGATCCCTTCAGCGAGCACCGAGGCAAGTTCCTGCAACTGCACGTGACGATCGAAGACGAAGGCGTCTTCACGACGCCATGGACCGCGACCCTGACTTATGTGCCGGGGCCCGACACATGGCCGGAAGTCGTCTGTGCTGAAAACCGCAATCAATACTATTCCAACGACGAGACCGACGTTCCGCGCGCTGACAAGCCGGACTTCTGAGGGTGAGGACCTGGGAAGGCGAGACGTGGTTGCCGCGTCAGCAACGGGCCATTCGCGACAGTTTGAAATGTTGAGACTGTTCGCATTTTTCGTCCGATGATCCGCCGATTCCGGACACTGCGAAACAAGTGGTTTCGAACGACGAGGCCTCCTTCATTGTGATGGAGAGGTGGGACGAGCCGCCCTCCGCGCGACACGCGGGGGTCCTGCGTTGAATGCGATGACGTCGGCGGCGTGTGCGGCGCCGGCAGCCCCCTATGACATCCGGCGATTCCGACTATGATCAGCCATTGAATTGGCCCGGAGGGAGCGCCCGGCCGGGGATGACCATTGGATGATGCGGGCCCTTATTGCGCTGACGGTCGTGATTGCCGCTGTGTTCCGTTTCGCGCCGCCGGTGTCGGCCCAGGTGGGCTTCGATCGGCGCGGCAGCGACTATGCGAGCTTCCCGGTGCGCTCCGGCGATCCCGCCGCCTGCGCCGCGCGGTGCGACCGCGAGGCGCGCTGCCGCGCCTGGAGCTTTGCGTTTCCGACCTCCGAACATCCGGCGACGTGCTGGCTCAAGAGCCAGGTGCCGCCGCGCGTCGAGGCGGCCGACACCGCCTCCGGGGTGCGCGGCGCCGGGGTGATCGAGCCGCGCAGCAAGGCGCGCGAGTTCTCGACCGACCGCCCGGGCGGCGATTACCGCAGCCTCGAGGTTCCCGCCGAGTCCAATGGCGAGGCCTGCCGGCTCGCCTGCGAAGGCGACAGCCAGTGTCGCGCCTGGACCTATCTGCGGCCCGGCTACGCCGAATCCGGGCCGCGCTGCTTCCTCAAGAACCGCCTGACGCCGCCCCGCCACCGGCCCTGCTGCATCTCCGGGGTGGTGAGGTAGCGGAGGACAGAGGACGGACGGCGGAATGACTGAGGGCAAATGTGCTCTCCGTATCCCGTCCTCGGTCTTGCCGTACCGGCGCCGCCGCTCCACATTGCGCTTCCGTGTCCTCCTTCTCCGATCTCCTCGAACAAACCCGGCTCGCCGCCCGCGCCCTCGCCGAATATGGCGGAAGCCTGTTCAATCCGACGGTGCGGCTCGGCATCACCGGCCTGTCGCGGGCGGGCAAGACCGTCTTCATCACCGCGCTGGTGCACGGGCTGGTGCGCGGCGGCCGGTTTCCGGTGTTCGAGGCGCAGAACGAGGACCGCATCGCCGGCGCGCGGCTCGCCCCCCAGCCCGACGACGCGGTGCCCCGGTTCGATTATGAGAACCATGTGCACGCCCTTATCGCCGACCGCGTGTGGCCGGAATCGACCCGCCAGATCAGCGAGTTGAGGGTGATCATCGAATACCAGTCGCGGTCCGGCGCGATGCGCCAGCTGGTGCTCGACATCGTCGATTATCCCGGCGAATGGCTGCTCGACCTGCCGCTGCTCGGCATGAGCTTCGAGGCCTGGTCGGCGCAGAGCCTGGCGCTGTCGCGCGAGCAGCCGCGGGCGCCGCTCGCGGCGGCCTGGCACGCCCATCTCGCCACCCTCGATGCCGCAGCGCCGGCGCAGGAGCAGGCGGCGATCACGGCGGCGCGGCTGTTCACCGAATATCTGCTGGCCTGCCGCAACGAGCGCTATGCCATGAGCCTGCTGCCGCCCGGCCGCTTCCTGATGCCGGGCGATCTCGCGGGATCGCCGGCGCTGACCTTCGCGCCGCTCGACGTGCCGGCGCCGGGGCGAGGCGCCGGAGGGATCGCTGTGGGCGATGATGCGGCGGCGCTACGAGGCCTACAAGGACGTGCTGGTGCGCCCGTTCTTCCGCGACCATTTCGCCCGTCTCGACCGCCAGATCGTGCTGGTCGACGCGCTCGCCGCGTTCAATGCCGGCCCGGAGGCGGTGCGCGACCTCGAAGGCGCCCTCAAGTCGATCCTCGACTGCTTCGAGATCGGGCGGCGGACCTTCCTCGCTTCGCTGCTGCGGCCGCGCGCCGACCGCATCCTGTTCGCCGCCACCAAGGCCGACCATCTCCATCCCGTCGAGCCACGACCGGCTGGAGGCGATCCTGCGCCGCATGGTCGACCGCGCCATCGCCCGCGCCGACGTCGCCGGGGCCGGGGTCGACGTGATCGCGCTCGCCGCGGTGCGCGCCACCAGGGAGGCGCAGGTGCGCCATAATGGCGAGCTGCTGCCCTCGATCATCGGCGTACCCGCCGCCGGCGAGACCGCAGGCGGCCGGCGGTTCGACGGCCTGACCGAGGTCGCGGTGTTTCCCGGCGACCTGCCCACCGACCCCGACGCGGTATTCGCGCCGGGCAAGGCCGGTTTCCGCGGCCTGACGAGTTCCACCGCCGAGGAAAGCGACTTCCGCTTCCTGCGGTTCCGCCCGCCGCCGCTGGAGGCAGGGGGTGACGGCCCGCCGGCGCTTCCCCATATTCGTCTTGATCGCGCACTGCAATTCCTGATCGGAGACCGCCTGACATGAGCCGAACCGCACCCGCCGACCGGCCGTCTTCAGGTTCGACGATCCCGCGGTCGTGACCGCGGCGGCCCCCGTGGCCGCGCCGCCAGGCCGAGGTGGCGGGCCCGCCCGAGCCCAAGGCCCGCGCGCCCTGGGCGGCGATGTTCTGGATCGGCGTGTTCGGGCTGGCCGTGCTCGCGACCGGCCTCGCCGTCGTCAACCTGATCGAGGAGCTCGCGAGCCGCGCCGCCTGGCTCGGCGGCGCCGGGCTCCTTCTCGCGGTCGTGGCCGGCGTCGCGCTGCTCGCGATCATCGCGCGCGAGGCGGTCGGTCTCGCCCGCCTCGGCGCCATCGAAAGCCTGCACGCCCGGGCGGTCGCCATCCTCGCCAGCGACGAGCGCACCGCGGGCCGCGCCCTGGTGCGCGACCTCCTCGCCCTCACCAAGCGGATGCCGCGCCTCGCCCGCGCCCGGGCGCGGCTGCAGGGCCATCTCGACGACATCATCGACGGCGGCGACCTGATCCGGCTCGCCGAGCGCGAGCTGATGGGTCCGCTCGACGAGGAGGCGCGCCGCCTCGTCAGCGCCGCCGCCAAGCGCGTCTCGGTGGTGACCGCCGTCAGCCCGCGCGCCGCCATCGACGTGTTCTTCGTGCTGCTGACCGCCGCTGGGCCTGGTCCGCAAGCTGGCGCTGCTCTATGGCGGACGGCCCGGCACGCTCGGCCTCGTCACCCTGATGCGCCATGCCGTCTCCCACCTCGCTCTGACCGGCGGCATGGCGGCGAGCGACAGCCTGATCCAGCAGATGATCGGCCACGGCCTCGCGGCGAAGCTGTCGGCCCGGCTCGGCGAAGGCGTGCTCAACGGCCTCCTGACCGCGCGGCTCGGCCTCGCCGCCATCGAGGTGATCCGGCCGCTGCCCTTCACCGCGCTGCGCCAGCCCTCCCTCAACGATCTCGCGGGCTCGCTGCTGCGGCTGGGCGAGGAGCGGCCGGAAGAGGCGAGGGCTGCGGCGGGGTGATTTCAGGAGCCGCAGAAGAAGGGCGGGACACTCGAATCCTTTCAGCAGCCGCGCCGGCCGGGAGGTCTCAGCGTCAGCCGGCTGGTCACGCACGGGCCGACATTGACCCATGATGGCCCGCTTCGTGGCGACCGTCCGATTGATATTGCCGGCGCGATGCTGTTACCACTGGCTTCGGTCGACCGCCGGAGGACGCGCATGCTCGATTTCGGAAAATCGCTCGCGGGAGCCGCGCTGCCGCCGTGCTCGCGGTCCTCGCGGCGGTGCCCGCCCGCGCCGCCTATCCGGAGCGGGCGATCACGCTGATCGTGCCGTTCGCGCCGGGCGGGCCGACCGACATCATCGCCCGCATCCTCGCGACCGCGCTTCGTGCTTCGCTCGGCCAGCCCGTCATCATCGACAACCGGGCCGGGGCGGCAGGGAATACCGGGATGGGCGTGGCGGCGCGGGCGACGCCGGACGGCTACACGCTGCTCCTGACCTCGACCTCGATCGCGGTCAATCCGGCGCTGTTCAAGAACCTGCCCTATGACCCTTTCAAGGATTTCATCCCGATCTCGGAGCTCGTCAACGCCCCCAATGTCCTGGTGGTGCGTCCGAACTCCGGCATCAAGTCGCTGGCCGATCTCGTCGCCCAGGCCAAGGCCGCGCCTTCGAAGTTCAACTATTCGAGCCCGGGCGCCGGCACCAAGTCGCATCTCACCGGCGAGACTGCTCAAGCTGCGCGCCGGCATCCAGATGGTGCACGTGCCCTATCGCGGCGCCGGCCCGGCGACGCTGGGCGTGCTCGAAGGCACGGTCCAGGTCGGATCGGTGGCGCTGCCGCCGGCCGAGCCGCTGATCAAGGACGGCCAGTTGCGGGCGCTCGCGGTCACCGGCGCGCAGCGCTGGTTCTCGCTGCCGGAGGTGCCGACCATGATAGAGCTCGGCTATCCGAATTTCGTCTCCGACACTTTCAACGCGCTGTTCGCGCCGGCCGGCACGCCGCCCGCCATCGTGGCGCTGCTGGTGAAGGAGAGCCGCGCCGCCTTCCAGAGGCCGGAGGCGCGCGACCAGGCCCGCAAGGTCGGCTTCGAAATCGTCGCCGGCACGCCGGAGCAACTCGCCGCCCGGGTCGCCGCCGAAGTCCCGGCGGTACGCGACCTCGTCGCCAAGGCCGGCATCAAGGCGGAGTAAGCAGGCCAAGGCGCGTAGCCGGACGCCGGCGTCGGCCCGGATGGCGAGCGGTATCCGTCGTTCGAATGCAATCGAACCGGCGACATCAGCGCCCGCCGGTCCGTTTAGACTCCTGGATGGCTGCTTCGTGGTACCAGCCGCTCCCGAACGCGTCACCCGACACGCGCAACGCCGCGGGATCGGCGGCGAGATTGGCTTCGTCGCGACGGACAGCGACGGCTCTGCGACCTCCTGCGGGGAATTCAATTATCTTTGCCGACTCGCGGGAAAAATCTGTCGTCATCGCGCAGCTCTCCTTTTTCAATTCCTGTGCTAACGCGCGAGATAATCCCTCCAACAAGGTTTTGCACTCGGCCGGCGCGATTTGCGTCCTTAAAAAGCATCAAATGCAAAAACTACGTGCAGTTTTATGTTTGCGTATTTGTTCGGCAAGTATTCTTGGAGACGGTTCAGCGCGCCATATTCCAGCTGACCGCGCAAGCGCTTCGTAGCGGGAACAGCGTGATCGCGCTGCCATTTCAGGGATGACGGGGTGGCCGCTGGGTTGCTTGGCATGTTTGATGCTTGGAGCGCCGCAGGCATAGGTGGCCAAGCGCCTGTTTGGCACCCGAGGCCGGGTCAGGGATTGCTCCGAAGGATTGCTCCATCGTCAGAATGAGAGGGCTGCATGACGAAGTACAAGCTCGAGTACATATGGCTGGATGGCTACACGCCGGTGCCCAATCTGCGTGGCAAGACGCAGATCAAGGAGTACGACGGCTTCCCGTCGCTGGAACAGCTTCCTCTGTGGGGCTTTGATGGAAGTTCCACCATGCAGGCGGAAGGAAGAAGTTCGGACTGCGTCCTGAAGCCCGTCCGCATTGTGCCGGACAGCGAACGCAAGAACGGCGCCATCGTGTTGTGCGAGGTCATGATGCCGGACGGCGTCACTCCGCATCCGTCCAACAAGCGGGCGACCATTCTCGACGACGAAGGCGCCTGGTTCGGTTTCGAACAGGAATACTTCTTCTACAAGGACGGCCGGCCGCTCGGCTTCCCGGCGACGGGCTATCCTGCGCCGCAGGGACCTTACTACACGGGCGTCGGCTACAGCAAAGTCGGCGATGTCGCGCGCAAGATCGTCGAGGAGCATCTCGACATCTGTCTTGCCGCGGGCATCAATCACGAGGGCATCAACGCCGAAGTGGCAAAAGGCCAGTGGGAATTCCAGATCTTCGGCAAGGGTTCCAAGAAAGCCGCCGATGAAATGTGGCTTGCCCGGTATTTGATGGAGCGGCTGACGGAGAAATACGGCATCGATATCCAGTATCACTGCAAGCCGCTCGGAGACACCGACTGGAACGGGTCCGGCATGCACGCCAACTTCTCCACCACCTATATGCGCGAGACCGGCGGCAAGGACTACTTCGAGAAGCTGATGGCCGCCTTCGAAGCCGCCAGGGAAGATCACATCGCGGTCTATGGACCGGACAACCACCTGCGACTGACCGGCAAGCACGAAACGCAGTCGATCCACTCGTTCAGCTACGGTGTCGCCGACCGCGGCGCTTCGATCCGCGTGCCGCACAGCTTCGTGAAAAACGGCTACAAAGGCTATCTCGAAGATCGCCGGCCAAACTCGCAGGGCGACCCCTACCAAATCGCCTCCCAGATCCTGAAGACGATTGCGACCGTTCCGACGGACGCGAAAGTCAGCGCCGCCGCTTGAGCCGCGGACTTCGGCCTCGACGTGCAAACGTCCGGGCCTGAAGGCGGTCCCGTCCCGCAAAAACGTGAGGGTTCGAAGGACCGCCCATAGACATTGAAATCGTTGAAATTGGCTGATTTGCCAATCCCCCCAGACGCAGCCCGAACGCGGCCAACTCCCCATTGCGCCCGTTGAAGAGTTAGGGGCGCGCGGCGCCCTTACCTTTGGGAGCGCCCCATCGTTTGGGGCATCCGGCTTTGATACGCTGGAAAGGGCCCCTTGCGTTCACCGCGCCAGCCTCGGCGCGCGGCCCATGGTGCGTTTCCGGCTGGGCGGGGATCTTGGCCCCGGCGCGGCAGGCGCACCCCAGAGAGCCACCGCCGCGCCCGGCGAGCGTGGTAGCCGAGATGGGCCACAAGCCGCCTCCCGCGCTGCAAAAAAGATTGTGCCCCCACTACGGCCGCCGGAAGTAGAAGGCCTCAGCCGGCAACGAGCCGTAGACATAGGGCTCCTGGCGGCCACTGGTCGCCTTCAGCACTTCATCGCGAACCTTTCGGAACAGGAAATTGATCTCCACACCGGGTATCTCGATATTCTTGATGATGGCGCTGACGAACGGGCTGTTGCCGCCCTCGCCGTCCGAGGCGACGTGCCCCTCCTTCGCCGCATAGGCAACGAGCGTGGCGCCCTCCGGCTCAATCTTGGCGAGCCCTTGCCCAACCGAACGGGTCGCGTTGGTCTTGACCATGGTTTTGATGAATGGATTGTCGCGACAGGCGTCAAGGATCACCAACCGAAGCTTGTGCGCGCCTTCGACAGCCAGCAACACCTGCTCGAGCGCAACCGCCTCGTAGGATATGTCGCGGTCGCTGGCGAGCTTGGCATCGACCGGCACCAGATAGTTGACCCCGTTGAACTCCATGCCGTGACCCGCATAGTACACGACCGCCCAGTCGGCGCGATCGGCGGCGGCCGCAAAGCTCTTGAGCGCATCGTAAAACTTGTCGCGCGCCAGGTCGAGCTGCATGGTCACGGTCGAGAAGCCGATCCGCTTCAAGGTGGCGGCGAATTTATCGGCGTCGTTCTTGGGATTGGGCAGCCGACCCTTGTTTGCATAGTTGCCGTTGCCGATCACCAGCGCCACCCGCGTCTCGGAAGCAGCGGGTGCCTGCGCCGGCACGGTCGCCGGGGCCGGAGCCGGCTGCGCCAGCAGCGTAAGCTTCTGCTCGACGCGCTTGATGCGTTCCGCCGCGCTTGCGGATTTCGGATCGGCGGCGAGAACCGCCTGAAAGTCGGCAAGCGCCCGGTCGAGGCTGCCCCTGCGCTCATAAAGCAGACCGCGATTATTGAACGGCGGAAAGAATTTTGGATCGAGCCGGATCGCCGCGTCGTAGTCCGCCAGCGCACGGTCGACGTCGTGCTTGTTGTTCTCAAAGGTGAGACCGCGCTGGTACAGGTTGTCGGCCGATTTGGGATCGAGCCGGATCGCGTCGCTGAAATCCGCCACGGCGCGGTCGGCGTCGCCCTTGCCTCGCCACACGAGACCGCGCTGATAGTACGCATAGGCGAGATTCGGGTCGAGCCGAATGGCCTCGTCGAAATCGGCGAGGGCATGATCCGGGTCGCCCTTCACGCGGTAGGCGATGCCGCGATTGTCGAATGCTGCGGCAAACCTGGGGGCGAGGCGGATCGCCTCGGTATTGTCGGCGATCGCGCGGTCGTAATCGTGCTTGTTGTCGTTCCAGATGCGGGCGCGCTGAAAAAATGCATCGGCATATTTCGGATCAATACGGATCGCCTCGTCGAAATCAGCGATGGCGCGGTCGATATCGCCCTTGCTTTTCCAGGTAAAGGCCCGATCGAAGTACACGCCGGCGTAGTTCGGGGCGATGCGAAGGGCTTCGTTGTGGTCGGCGAGGGCATGATCGTAATCGCCCTTCTGCCGATATTCGTCGCCGCGATACCGCAAGGCCGCAGCCAATTTGGGATTGAGGCGGAACGCCTCGGTAAAGTCCGCGATGGCGCGGTCGTGATCGTGCTTGTTGCCGGCGAAGGTGCGGCCGCGCTGAAAGAACGCATCGGCATCCTTGGGATCGAGCCGGATGGCCTCGGCAAAATCAGCAAGCGCCTTGTCGGCGTCACCTTTGCTGCGCCACACGATGGCGCGCTGGCGGTAGGCGGGGGCAAAGTTCGGATCGACCCGAATGGCCTCGCTGTGGTCGGCGAGCGCATGGTCCAGATCGCCCTTCAGCATGTATTCGAAGCCGCGATTGTTGATCGCCGCGGCAAATTTGGGATTGAGACGGAATGCCTCGGTGAAGTCGGCGATGGCGCGGTCGTAATCGCGCTTCTTGTCGCCATAGACGCGGCCGCGCTGGAAGAACGCATCGGCATTGTTCGGATCAAGACGAATCGTTGCTTCAAAGTCGGCGATGGCGTGGTCGGCGTCCCCCTTGCGGGCATGGAGGAGCCCGCGCTGGAAAAATGCCTTGGCGGAGCCTGGATCCAGGACGATGGCCTGATCGAGGTCGGTAAGGGCGCGCTCGACGTCGTTCCTGTTGTACGCCCAGACCATGGCGCGCCGGAAAACCGGCTCGGCAAAATTCGCATCCAGGCGGATCGCTTCATCGAAGTCCGCGATGGCGCGGTCGATATCGCCCTTGCGCCGCAGCGCAAGACCGCGATGGTCCAACATGACCGCCAGCTCGTGCGCCTTGACCTCTCCGGACTCGATCCGGCGGGTGCAGGCGGCGACCGCGTCCTCGCCGCTCTCCTTGGCGCAATCGGCCGCATCATCGGTCGCGGCGAGCCCGGGAACCATCGCGAGGACCGCAAAGGCCAGCGAGGTGACGGCGAGCCGCCCAAGCCTCGTCGCATTCATCCCAGCACTCCATATCGGCAGCAATATCGGCAGAAGCCCAGCATCGCCATCTACTGGAACGACCCCTGCGACGCGCGGTATGATAGCGAAAGTGGCGATTTGCCGGAAGCCAGACTTGCGGCCCCTGAAGGGCGGACCCTCACCCGCGACGGCGCCAGGGGGTTGCGGACGCGTTCCGAAACCGGCATGGCGAACGTCTCGCCTGCGTTGCCCGCAACGTTATTGACGCGTTCGGCGTCGGTGTTGGTGTAAGGCACATTGAGATCGACGCCGCGGGGGAGTACTTGGCCGTCCTCCCCCGCCCCATCTCTTCATCCTCGGACATATCCCGGCACCAAACCTGAAATCCGGGCGGCGATGCCGCCTGATTCCGGGACCCGCGCGGCCGGCAAACGCGGAACGACGAAGCAGACATTCCGCCCGCATTTTGCCGTCTTCTCCCCGCCCTTACCGGTTGTCCGTCGAGCGCATTCGCCCGTACCCGTGCCCGCTTCGCAACAGCTCCGCCAGTTGGTGCAGCCCGGCGTCCCGGAAGCCCTGGGCTTCGATCTCGGCGACCGTGGCGAGCACATAATCGAGATTTGCCCCGGATCGGCCATGTCCCTGGCGTACCAGATGGAGCTGGCGCTCGAGATCGAGGCGCCCGGCATATTGAGGATGGCTGCGATCGACCACATAGACGAGCGCCGTGACCGCCCGTGCCGGCTGGGTCGCAAGGGCGATCTGCCGCATGGTTTCCCGATACACCATGGTGCCCTGCTCGCGCTCCCGGAGGTATTCAAGGGTTGCGTCGCGGCGGGCGGCAGCCACCCGATAGGCGATGCCGCGGCAGGCGCCGCCGAGGTCGAGACCGAGCACGAGGCCCGGCCTTTCCGGCGTGCCGCGGTGGACGAAGGAATAGACGCACAGCCCCCGGTGCAGGCCGGTCAATCGTGCCGGCACGCGTTCCAGGTGCTCGAAGCCCGGCCGCCACATCAGCGAGCCATAGCCGAACACCCAGAGCTCTTCGAGCTCGGCAGCGGAACAAACAGGCATCGGTCCCGAGGTGGCATTCACACAAAATTGCGGCTAGGCGTTGACAGCCCCCCCGGTTCCCCGCCTAACAGCCGGTCGGGGGCGCGCAACGACCGCAGCAGACCCGAGGAGACAGCGTGAACAGGCAAGACAGAGTTCGGCAAGAGAACGGCCGCTCGCGGCCCTGGTTGATCGCCCTTCCGACGTCGTTCTGGTGCTGCTCGCGGCGGTCTGGTCCGGCTTCTGGTACGTTTCCGCCGGCAAGGCGCGGGCCTCGCTCGACGAATGGCGCACCGCGAGGCGAATGCCGGGCGCATCTATCGTTGCGACGACGAGAGCTTCGGCGGCTTTCCGTTCCGCATCGAAATGCAGTGCCGCAATCCGCTGATCGAAGATCGCGCCACCGCGCTGACGCTGCACGCCGGCGATCTCAAGGCGGTGGCGCAGGTCTGGGACCCGACCCTGCTGATCAGCGAGATTTCCGGGCCGATGACGGTGGCCCGACCGGCGGCGATCCCGACCATGACGATGAAATGGTCGCTGGCGCAGGCGAGCCTGCGCGGGCTGCCGGTGTCGTCGCAACGGCTGTCGATCGTGGTCGACAGCCCGGGCTCGCGTCGGGCGACGCCTCCGCGCTCGCCGTCGCCGATCACCTCGAATTCCATGTCCGCCGCGCCGCCGATCTCGACGCCCGAAATCCCACCTCGATTTCGTGCTCGACTTCACCCATTTCACGTCGCCGCCGATGGGCAGCTATGCCGCGGTTTCGACCGATGGCCATGTGTAGGGCGTGTTGCGCGGGCGTCGGCGATCTCTCGCCCAAGCCGATCGCCGCCCGAAGCTGCGCGAGCTGCAGGCCGCCAACGGGCGATCTGGAACTGACCAGCGCGCGATCTCCAGCAGGGCGATCTGGTAGCGACCGCGGTCGGCGCGGTCGTCGCTCACGCCGCGCGGCGCGCTCAATGGCGACATTCACCTGACCGTCAACAATTTCGGCAAGCTGTTGCAGGTGCTCGGCGTCGATCGCATGATGGCGCAGATCGTGCCGCAGGCGACCCTCGACAAGCTGGCGCCGAGCCTCGACCGGCTGATGCCGGGTCTGGGCGATGTGCTGCGCGGCAACACCGGCGGCGCCGGCGCCAACGCGGCCACGCTCGGCGCCGCTGCGGTCGGCGGTCAGCAGACCGAACTCGAGGGCCAGCGCGCCATGACGATGCAGTTGCGCCTGGTCGACGGCGTCGCCTATCTCGGGCCGCTCAAAATCGGCCAGATCCCACCGCTGTACTGAGGCGCGGGAGACCGCCGGAACGGCCGATCGGTTGGCGCCCGGCCAAGAAGCCTGCCAAGTCCGGCCAAGTCCCGATCTCGAACGACGGCCGGGTGGTGATCGCGGACCCGTGGCACGGCATCAGAAAAATGTCGATTTACGCCGGTATCTCGGCGTATTCTGATCCCGCACGTGATCGGGTTCGAAAAGCCTGCAGACTTTTCGGGGTCATGCGAAGCCGGCCCGGGATTGCGCCGAGGTGTGATGCCTGCCGTCAGGTTAGGTTCGAGGGTGCACAGTTGCGTTGTGGCCGCCGCGGGCATCGCCGTGCTGCTCTGCCTCGATGTTCCTGCCCCATCCCAGCAACCGGTCGCCCCGCCGCGCGGCTCCCCGCTCAACGGGCGTCCCGGCACCGAAGGCGCGATGAAGCTCGGCGCCGGTCGCCGCACCGGCGCAGCCGACCGCCCTGGACAGGCTGCCGGTCAATCGCCTCAAGCTGCCGCCACGCTTCAAGATCGAGGTCTATGCCAGCGGCGTCGCCGATGCGCGATCGCTGCGGGTCGGCGACAAAGGCACCGTGTTCGCCGGCACCAGCCTGCTCGACAAGGTCTATGCGGTCGTCAGCAGGAACGGCCGCGCCGAGGTGAAGGTCGTGGCGTCGGGACTCTATCGGCCGAACGGGCTCGCCTTCAAGGACGGCACGCTCTACATCGCCGAGCTGTCGCAGATCTCCAAGATCGAGCGCGTCGAGGACAATCTCGACGATCCCGCGCCGCCGATCGTCATCTATGACGACCTGCCCAAGGACGAGGCCAACGGCCGCAGGTTCATCGGCATCGGGCCGGACAACCGGCTCTATGTGACGATCGGCCTGCCCTGCAACAATTGCATCGCGCCCGATGCCTATGGCCAGATCCGCCGGATCAATCTCGACGGCAGCGGCGCCGAGGTGCTGGCCCACGGGCTTGCGCAACAGCCTCGGCTTCGACTGGCATCCGGTGACCCGGGACCTCTACTTCTCCGACAATGGCCGCGACTGGCTCTCGGAAGAGCTGCCTCATGACGAGATCAACCGGGTGACGAGGCCCGGGCAGCATTTCGGCGCGCCCTATTGCTATGGGGGAGATGTCCCCGACCAGGAGTTCGGCTGGGGCCGCTCGTGCAGCGAGTTCGTGCCGCCGGTCGCCAAGATGGGCCCCCATGCGGCGGTGCTCGGCATGCGCTTCTACACCGGCAACATGTTCCCGCCGGACTACAAGGATGCGATCTTCGTGGCCCGCCACGGCTCCTGGAACAAGACGGTCAAGACCGGCGGCGACGTGGTCGCGGTCAAGCTCAACAAGGACGGCAGCGTCAGGTCGATCGAGCCGTTCCTCGACGGTTTCATCTCGGACAACAATTACCTCGGCCGTCCGGTCGACGTCGCCATGATGAAGGACGGCTCGCTGCTGGTCTCCGACGACTGGAACGGCGCGATCTATCGCGTGACCTACGGCAATGCCAAGCGGCCCATGCGCGCTGACGGTGAGCCCGCGAGGGCGCTCGGTTGCGGCATCCGACAAATTTGGCGGGGGCCCGGCGGTGGTGCCGCCGAGCCCCCGTCACAAATCAGCCGGCCTGTAAGCCGGGTTCTGTATGGCGCGAGGACGGAGCCCTGCGCGTGACGGCCATTCCTCTGGAACGCCGGTTGCCCGGCGCTTCGAGCAACCTACCCGGACGGCACGGATTCGGACACCGATCTGGACCGCGCCGTCTTGCGACGAAGCGTTCCACGCCGTCCCTATTCGGTTTTGCTCCCGGTGGGGTTTGCCATGCCGTCTGCGTTGCCGTCGACGCGGTGCGCTCTTACCGCACCATTTCACCCTTGCCGCGCCTGACACTCGAGGTCAACGCGCCGCGGCGGTTTGTTTTCTGTGGCACTTTCCCTGGGGTCGCCCCCGCCGGACGTTATCCGGCACCGCATGTCCATGGAGCCCGGACTTTCCTCCCCGGCGACCTTTCGGCCCTTGCCGGAGCGGCCGTCCAGCCGACTGACGGCAGAGCAATGGGGTGCGGAGGGCGGCGTCAAGGGCGTTCCCGATCGCGGGCACACGCCGTTTCCCGGTCGATGGCCGGGTCGATGCCGGCGAATACCTATCGCCTTCCGCTTCCCTCATTCCGCGGCGACGGCGTGCGGCATCTGCGGCTCATGCTCATCGTGGAGGTCCGCCGGGGGATCGAGCCGGTGTTTGAGCAGGCGGTCGATCTTGTCGAGATAGAGATAGACGACCGGGGTGATATAGAGCGTCAGCAGCTGCGACACCAGCAGGCCGCCCACCACCGCGACGCCGAGCGGCTGCCGCAATTCGGAGCCGGCGCCGGCGCCGAGCGCGATCGGCAGTGCGCCGAAGATCGCCGCGAACGTCGTCATCATGATCGGCCGGAAGCGCAACAGGCAGCCCTCGCGGATCGCCTCGTCGGCCGACATGCCGACGGCGCGGCGCTGTATGGCGAAATCGACCATCATGATGGCGTTTTTCTTGACGATGCCGACCAGCATGACGATGCCGATCATGGCGATGATCGACAGGTCCATCTTGAACCATATCAGCACGATGAGCGCGCCGACGCCGGCCGACGGCAGGCCCGAGAGGATGGTGATCGGATGGATGAAGCTCTCATAGAGAATTCCGAGCACGACGAAAGCGGCAAACACCGCGGCCAGCACCAGCACGCCCTGGCCCTTGAGCAAATCCTCGAAAACTTGCGCGTTGCCCTGGAAGCCCGTGGCGATCGAGGCGGGCAGGTGCTCCTCCTGTTCGATCTGCCGGATGGCATCGACTGCCTGGCCGAGCGCATAACCGGGATCCGTACTGAAGAAGATCGTCATTGCAGGCTGCTGGCCCTGGTGATTGACCTGCAGCGCGCTGACCATCGGCACCTTCCGGATCAGCGCGGACAAAGGGACGACCGGTCCGGTCGGCGCGGTCGCGCCGCTAACCCCGGAGCCCGCCGCGGGAGCAGCACCGCCGGCGACGGCCTGTCCGTTGAGGTTCGTCTTGAGGAACAGCTTGCTCAGCCCCATGGGATCGGCCTGAATCTTCGGATCGCACTCCAGGATCACATAATAGTCGTTGACCGCCGTGTAGATCGACGCCACCTGCCTGTTGCCGAAGCAATCATAGAGTTCCTGGCGTATCTGATCCTGAGTGACGCCATAGACCGCGGCGGCCTCACGGTCGATCTCCAGCGTTATTTTCGGATTCTTGATATAGAGATCGCCGGTGACGTCGCGCAGCCCCGGAATCTTCGCGATTTTCTCCAGCATTTCCGGCCCGACCTTGTAAAGGGTCGCGGTATCGCTCGATTGCAGCGTGTACTGGTAGTCGCTCTTCCCCGCTCCGGCCGCCAATATTGACGTTCTGCATGATCTGGAAATAGGACGTCACGCCGACAAAGGAGTTCGCCTTGACCCGCAGCCGCTTGACCACCGTGCCCGCGTCTTCCCGCTGGTCGCGCGGTTTGAGCGCAACCAAGGCTCGTCCGAAATTGCCGGTCGCGTTCGCCCCTCCGACGCCCGTCGTAATGTTGAGGTAGTCCACCGCCGGATCCTTGAGCAAGATATCCGCGACCTGCCGCGTGCGCGCCGTCATGGCGCTGAAGGAAATATCCGACGGACCTTCAGTGACGACGTTGACGAAACCGGTGTCCTCGATCGGGAAGAATCCTTTCGGGATGACGATGTACAGCCACACGGTGCCGATCAGAGTGCCGAGCATGACCAGAATCGTGGCGAAACGGTATTTAAGCACGAAGTCGAGGGTCACTTCATAGCCGCGCAGCAACAGCCTGAACATGGCTTCGAAGACGCGCAGCACGATGTTCTCGCCCGCTCGCCCTCGCCCTCGCCATGGCTCTTGAGCACGCGCGCGCACAGCATCGGCGTGAGCGTCAGCGAAACGAAGCCCGAAAGCAGGATGGTGGCCGTGATGGTCACGGCGAATTCGCGGAACACGCGCCCGACCATGCCGCCCATCAACAGCACCGGAATGAAGACCGCGATCAACGAAATAGTGATCGAAATGATGGTGAAGCCGACCTCGCGCGAACCTTTGAGCGCCGCCTCGAATGGCCGCATGCCGCTTTCGATGTGGCGGACGATGTTCTCCAGCATGACGATCGCATCATCGACCACGAATCCGACCGACAGTGTCAGCGCCATGAGGGTCAGGTTGTTGATGGAGAAGTTGAATGCGTACATCGCCGCGCAGCTCGCAATGAGCGAGATCGGCACTGCGAGCGACGCAATGATGGTGGCGGCCGCCGAGCGCAGGAACAGGAAGATCACGGCCACGACCAGGATGATCGCGATCACCAGCGTCATCTGCACGTCCTTGACCGAATTGCGGATCGACACCGAACGGTCGGCGAACACCTCCATCTTGATCGACGGCGGAACCTGGGCGCGGAAGCGCGGCAGCTGGTTATAGATCGAGTCGACGATGTTGATGGTGTTGCCGTTCGACTGCTTGTAGATCACCAGCCCGATCGATTTTTCGTTCTTGTAATAGTTGGCGCCGAGCTGATTCTCGACGTCATCGACCACGTTGGCGATTTCGCTGAGCCTGATCGGCACGCCGTTGCGGTAGGCGGCGATGACGTTACGGTATTCGGCGGCGCTGAGCATCGCCGCCGATGCCTCGAGGGTGGTGTTCTGGTTGGCCTCGAGTCCGGAGATGGCGCCGACCGGCGTGTTCGAATTGCTCTTGGCGAGCACGGTGCGCACATCTTCCATGGAGATGCCGCGCGATGCGGCGGCGACCGGATCGACCTGGACGCGCACGGCGAATTTCTGCTGCCCGAACACCAGGACCTGGGCGACGCCCGGCAGCTGCGAAATCTGCTGCGCCAGCGTGATCTCGCCATAGTCGTCGACTTTCGAAATAGGGAGCGTCGACGAGACGAGGCTGATCTGGACGACCGGCTGATCGGCCGGATTGACCTTGCGGAAAGAAGGCGGGGTCAGCATTTCGATCGGCAGCCGTCGTGCCGCCACGGTGAGCGCCGACTGCACGTCGAGCGCGGCGCCGTCGATGTTCCGGTTGAGGTCGAACTGGATGACGATCGAACTGGTGCCGAGCGACGAGCTGGATGTGAGCGAGGTAATGCCGGAGATGGTCGACAGCTGCCGCTCGATCGGTCCGGCGACCGAAGCGCCCATGGTTTCCGGGCTGGCGCCCGGCAGCACGGCGGTAATCTGGATGGTGGGGAAATCGACCGCCGGCAATGCCGCGACCGCCAGCAGGCGATAACCGAACAAACCGAACGCGATCAACGACGCCGTGATCAGGGTCGTCATCACCGGACGGCGGATGCAGGTCTCCGAAATATTCACGTCACGCCCCCGCCTTGCGCTCGCTGGGTCTAAGGGTCGGATTATTTCCGCCGAGATACCCAATTACCGGCATCGCCGTCTGCTGCGCCCGCGCCGCCAACGGCCACGCCGCCGCGCTCCCGAGCCCTGCGATAAACTGCTGCCGTCGCATCCGTCGTACCTCCGAGCCGCTTCATAGGTAGCCTTATCGTGGTCTGGACTTTATGTGAACCGGCCGCGTCTGGGTTTGGGCGAATTCTTTGATGTTTTTTTTGCAGCGCGGGAGGCGGGAAGTGCCCCCCTGCGGACCCGCGGCCAGAAAGATGGTGCAGCGCAGTAAGGTGCCGACGCCGGGACCGAGCGTCGTGGTGGCACCTGGAAACCTCGTTGTCCGATCAGAAGTGCCAGATCAGGTCCATCGAGCTAATCCAGGCAAAATACCGGTTCGGGGCGATGGCGCCGCCGCCGGCAGATGCCGGTATCGCATTTAAATTTCCGTTGAAGGCGTTGGCGTCGAGGGAGCGATAGTAGACCACCTCAGGACGAATCTCGATTTGCGGCGAGAACCAATGCTGCCAGCCAATGCCGAAGTCGACATAACGCGTCTTGACGCCGGTGCGCTGGCCCTCCATATCGTTATAGAATTCAGGGCGGAACGAGATGTTGTCCAAGGGCGAGACCTTGTAGTTCAGATAAGCCAAAGACGTGACGACGCGCGCACTGCAACTCACCTGGGCGGTGCCGCATTGGGCAATGTTTGGCGCATTGAAATTGAAGCCGTTAGCAAAAGTGAACGGATAGCCGCCGTACGCGATGATGGTCTGGGCTTCAGAATTGTTTTGGTTGAGCACGTTCCTCTGGCTTAGCGTGTAGAGTTCGAACGCAAGGTGCCATTGCTCGTTGAATTTGTGATAGTAGGTCCCGCCGAGCCACTGCAGATTATTGTAGCCCCACTGGCCGCCATTGATGCCGTTGGCGACCAAATAGATGCCGTCGTAGCCGGAATCGCTCTGCCAGCGGACGGCGGCCGTAACGGAGGGAACGGCGCCCGGGTCTCTGGGCATCGTGTGGCCGGGGTATACCGGATTTGGAAACGGATTAGGAACCGTCGCGCCCCAATGCCACGGCGCAGCTTCCGTGCCGATCGTTACGCCCAACTGAACGAACCAGTTTTTGGTAGCCGCCAGCGTGCCGATGAGGCCATCATTGGTATAGTTGTCGAGAGCGTAGCTGATCGAGTGAGAGTACATGTAGTTGTTCGGCGCGAGTTGTGCCTCAATGTCCGGGATCGCGATGTATCGACCCAATCGCACGACCAGACCTTCGCCGATCTGCGGGAAGAAGGCCTCCCCGTACATCATCGGAAAGTCGTAGCTGTTGGTGAGATTATGACCCAAAAGCTGATAGGTCGCGATGCCGTAGGCGGCCGTGTAACGGTTGGTCTCACCGTAGTTGCCGGACACGCGGAAGCCCCAGTCGACATGGTCATTCTGGACCGTGTCCGGCACGCGCTCGATATAGATCACCGCCTGGTCGAGCGTCGCCGTGTTGGGCGAATACATGTAGGCGGCGGGAAAATTGCCGCCCGGCGTCACCGAATTGGTGCTGATGTTACCGCCGACGTCCACCCAGCCGTACATCTGGATATGGTTCTCGTTCATCGCCTTGCCGAGACCGATATTGGCAAGCGCAACCATCAATGGGCTGTCGACCGAAGACGGCCGGCTGACGCCGAGAGCCGTAGCACCGCCATAGGGCCATTCGGTGAAGGGAAACGGTGGTGTTGACTGCGGCGTCATGGGCCAATGGTCGCGACGCCCCGGGGGCGCTTTGGCATCGGCCGGCGGCGCCTCGTGGCGCCATCCGAGCCGGTAATAGTTGATCAGGCGCTCGAAAAATCCGTCGCCCAGATATATATCAAGGCAGTTGTAGTCTTTGTAAGGCGCGTCGGGTGTCTTACGGTCGTATGGCGCCCCCTTGTAGAGGTCCGCGGCGCTTGTAGAAGCGACCGCGGCAACTCCCCCCGGCGCAAACAGTGCCAAGCCAATCAAACCAAGTTTTCGCATGCATCCGCCCAAACAATGCTTCGCGGACGAAAGATGCTCCGCGCCATTTCCATGAGGACACCCGCCACGACCGATCCTATGCCTGCCGCTGCGCTCGCCTCTCCTCCCCTCTCACCGCACTCCGAACTTGAATACGCGCCGCCACCCTATGGCCGGCCTTCCACAGACAGAGGACGAAAATCGCGACCGCCCCAAGCACCATTGGTATCCAGTTTGAAAATCAGAACCGAAAATGGTGAAGTGCCCAACCAAAAATTGGAAGAACTGATCTATCGTGCCCGACGCACAAGCGGGCTGAATCTCGCCCCCGCTAGCAATGCTGATGGGTCAGACAATCCAACCGTTTTCGCAATTCGTCTACTCGCCGCATGAGTTCGCTGACTTCGTCGCGCGTTGTCGCTAACTCCTTCGCTTCTGTCACACTTTTACCGTGACGGGTGACGGGCGCACGACGGCCGCGGGTGCGAGATGGCCACCTACCGCTCCTGCTTAGCTGTGCCTTGCCGCTGCCCAACCTGACGCCCGGTCCGCCGCCATTTGCATCGACGAGAATGACGCCGGCGTTTTCGAGCGCGCGCTGAATCATCTCGACGGTGACTACCCTCAAGCTCTCCCCACACTCGAACCGCTTCACCGTAGCCGGCGACACTTCGGCCGCGCAGGCGAGGTCACGGACGCCCCATCCAAGAGCCATCCGCGCCATCCAACTTTGCACTGGGAGAATTACGACCATGATGCGAAATAGCCTCGGGATCTCAGGATTAATATCTCCCCAAATGAACCTTTCTTAGGCGAATACCGGAAATATTTTTATTGGTGCATTTTTATCACGGATGGGGACCGGCATCGGTTACGTTCTCCAAACTGGGAGGATCGGCTTTCATTGTGTAGCAACAATGCAACATTTTTATGTGCGAGTGCTGACTGCTCGGCCATAGAGCCCCACGGCTGGGCCATCTCTGTGCCGACAGGCACTTAGGCGGGCCCTACCGGTCAGGGCCTTGGCTTAAGGTCAAGAACCCAGACAGCCCAGCAATGCAGCGGGCGCGGGAGGGGCGATGGTGATGTCAAGAGACGGCACAAGACCACCGTTGCTTGCCAGCGGCGCGCCTGCGCTCTAGAGTCTCGCGCCGGGTCAGTTTACAGTTACTCCAGAGCCGATAACTGGACCTGCATAGGCCCCAGCCCCCATCCCAGCAGATGTCCCGGCTGGGGCCTTTCATTCTGCGAACGCTCAGCGGACCCCCGCGACGGCGCCGCGCAGCGTCAGCAGCCCCCGGCAGGTCGACCCGGCCAAGCTCGCTTCCGCCGGGCTGACACTGGAAGATGTGCGTCCAATGGTCGTCAATTCGACGATGATCGCTTCGGGCACGGTCAATACCGCCGAGACCAGTTTCACCATCGCGGCCAACGATCAGATTATCGATGCGGAGCCGCCCACCGGCGCGCATGACCCCCGCCGCGCCATCTTTGCGTGGATTCTGACAGCCATTCACAGCTTGCCAAGCTCAACGCAAAATCCGATCGTCTCGCGGCCTGACCCGTGGCAATCGGCTCACTAAGCTCAGGAGGGGACGTGATGGCCGGTGGAGACCGCCGTAATGCAAGTGCTGTCTGAAGTTATTTCGTCCCGAACCGCGGCGCGACTTCAAAGCGGTCGATTTCACGGCAGGCAGATGGTCCAAATCGGACTCCGGCATTCGCTCGACCACAGCCCCGATTGGTCAGCGGCCGCGGGTGTGGTCACCTTGGGAGAATGACCTCTCCGACCAGGGAGGACGAATCCCACGGGACCTGCCGCTCGTGGGGTGGCGGCGAGGACATCGGCGCGGACCCGCCGCATGATCGTGCCAATCTTGGTGTGGGCCGCCAATGACGCTCGGCAACATGTGCGCCAACGGCCTGCGGTCGTCTCCGATGAATTGATTTGGTACAAAGCGAGACCCGGCGGATAGAATCAGGATATCTTAGGGTCTGTACCTATTTAACGCCTCGTGATTCGCTTGCCTCCATCTTTTTAATTCGGGGGCAAGCGAATGCGCGGGGGGTTGTTTTGGCTGAATGACAGGCAGTGGGCTCGTATCAAGCCTTATCTGCCAACTGGGCTGACGGGACCGGATCGGGACGACGACCGTCTCATCATCAGCGGTATCATTCACATGCTTCAATCGGGTGCGCGATGGCGCGATTGTCCTCGTGAATACGGCCCTTACACGACGATCTACAATCGCTTCAATCGTTGGGCCAAGCGCGGAAGATGGTGTGCAATCTTTGAAGCGCTGGCCAACCCTGGCAAAGATGCCGTCGTGCTGTCGCTCAATTCGACCTCGATCAAAGCTCACCGATGTGCCTCCGGCGGAAAAGGGGGGAGCAAAATCAAGCAATCGGCCGCTCGCGCGGAGGCCGCACGACAAAAATCCATGCGCTGAGCGATCCGCTCTGCCGGCCGGTCGTCCTGCATCTGACCCCAGGCCAGGATGCCGATATCGCTGCGGCGCCCGATGTCCTGGCGCTCGCGCCACCCATGAGCGCGCTTATCGCCGACAAAGGCTACGACGGTGACAGCCTTCGCGCCGAAATCGTCAGTCACGGGGCCAAGCCCGTCATCCCCAACAAATCCAACCGTATCGTCATCCATCACTTCAACAAACGCGCCTACAAAGGTCGAAATGTCATCGAGCGTTGCTTTTGCAGGCTGAAAGACTTCCGGCGTATAGCCACAAGATATGACAAGCTCGCCCGGAATTTCTTGGCCGCTGTTCATCTCGCCGCTCTCGTCGCATATTGGCTCAATTAAGTCTGGACCCTAGTTTAGCTAACCGCATTGGCGCAGGCCGCCTACAGCAGATTGCGCGGATATTGCAAATGCCCGTGGAATACTTCTTCGAAGGGCTCCCGCCTGAACCCGGACAGCGCCGTGTACCAACCGACGCTCCCGATTTGCAATATGTAGCAGACTATCTTGCCACCGCCGATGGACACCAACTCGCCAAGGTGTTCATGCAAATCCCGAACGCAAAGCTTCGAAAATCCATAGTCAATCTTGTCGAGCGACTCGCCGCGACCGAAGATCAGTGAGCGCCACGTCAGCTCGCGGCCTCGGCTGGGAACGAGGCCCGATCACTGCTCCACCGCGTTGTGCCGCCGGCGCGACCAGCTTGACCGAACTCACCAGCGCGTTGCAAATTCGTCGAGTTATCATTGGGAACCTTCGGGGCGGCCTTCGGGGCGCCCCTTTTTCCTCTGTACCCGCCAACATGATGCCGGCGGAAGCATCTTCGCCGGTCGACTTGGCCATTCGGGATCGAGAGGCGGAGCACCACATGAAGCTTTGGTGCCGTCGGTCCTCGGCAGAGCAGAACCTGCGCCTCCGCGCGCCGCGGCAGTAACGCGCGCGGCAGCCCAGGCGTCCCCCCGACGACATCGCAAGTGTTGCATATCTTGACGCAGCCTTTAGGATTAAAGTGAAGCCCATATGGCGGAGGGCCGATCACATGATGACCGCTTGCCGTGCGATGCTTGCCACAGTCGTCGCTTTCGTTGCCGTCTCCGTGCCGATCCTTGCGGGCGCCCAAACGGGGCTGGGATTCAAGACTCCGTCCAATAATATCTTTTGTATCGTTGAAGATCCCTACGACAATCATCCTGTGAGCGGCCTTCGTTGTGATCTACAGCAGCAGAACTCTATGCCGCCAAGACCGAAGGATTGTCCTCTGTCATGGGGTGATGCATTTTCGATAGGCCAAAACGGAAATTTTGGCGTGCGGATATGCCATGGCGATACGACAAAGTACGACGAGCTTATGGTGTTGCCGTACGGTTCGGAATGGAAACATCGCGGATTTTCTTGTAGGTCACAACCCGACGGTCTGACTTGCACCAACGTTAAGGGCCATGGATTTATGTTGTCGAGAGCTGTTCAGAAATTGTTTTGATGCGACCGACGTCGCCGGCGCGTGAGCAGGTACCTGGCGACTCAGAACGCCGGCAGCCCGCGCGGCCGATCGTGCCGCGACCGCGTGCGGAGGGCACAGCACGAGAGTTGGTCGCCATGGCGCAGCAGTTTATGTTGGAAATCGCGACGGTCGACCTCAATCCCTTCGCAAGATTGCCCCCGACCCGGCCGAGCGCGGTTTTGTTACGCCGAGCGGTCGGCCCTATTGCGCTTCGGCGGTCGCCTCGAATGCTCGGGGAGGCGTGGAGCACATCGTTCGGGATGGGGGTCGCGGGTGGACATCCTGGCAATCCAACCAGTGCTCAGGCGGCGAAGGGCGTAGAATTCGCGCCCGAATGTATGCAAAACTTTGTGTCGCGCCAGGTCGAGAATATCGGAAGCTGGGTCGTTCGCGCGGGAGCATGCGCATGGTTGCGACGATTATAATGGTCGGCGAGGACATTCATCTGGTGCCCGCCATCGACGGATGGACTCTCGACGATAAGCAGATCGACATCTATCCGCGGATCGGAGATTTCATCGCGCTTGCCGCGATCAGCGATATTGCCACGCTGCGCGCGCTCTGGCTCGACCTCTACCCGGATATCGGTGATGGTAAAATCTTCGATCTTCCCGGCGGCTTCTGCCTCGTGGAGAACGGGAAGATTCTCGTCGAACCGCAATGCTGCGCCGATTTCTCCGATGTCGGGCGATGGGAGACCCTGGCAGATTTCAAGGCCCCCGAATGGTCGCGGCCGTATTTCAGCAACGGTTGGATTCGCCTCTGGTTCGGACATCCCCGGCTTGCCGCCCGGCAGGACGGCGGCAATGTTTGGCTCGCGCCCGACAACGACACCGACACGCTCCCGGTCCTTCCCTTGAAGGGCGCATCTATCCTCAGCGTCCCGGTGGCGTCGCTGCGGCGGGCCATCGAGGAGGCCAATCGGGTTATGACGGCGATCGAGGCGCGCCTTGACCAGGCGCTGATGGGGGTCATGCCCGACCGCTTGCGCGCGGCCGCCATTGATCTAATGCTCAACGGGTGTAACGGCCGCTACGACGAATTACGCGAACTGGATCAAGAGTCGGGATGATTATGGCGCGAAGGCCGGAATCCCGCCCAAAGGTCTGACAATTGCTGGGCAGTGGCGATCGAAAAACGGTAGCCGCTCCCCGGAGATGCTGAAAAAAATGTACGGAAACCGCATCGTGGCACGTATCTGCAGCGTGATTAGCCTGTCCACCTCCGGTGCCCCTCTTCGTCGTTCGTCGCGGTGCTTCGGCAGCGATCGGAGGAGGACCGGACTCTGCGCGGCCACAGTTAGGTCGACGCAATTAACCCCGAGCCAACTCCGACTGTGCGTCGCAGCACATCGAAAGTACAGTTCCCGAGGGCACGACCCTTGGAAGCGAGCGGTCCGGGAATCGATATGCCCGATCTGCTGCTCGATCACCTGATTGGCGGTGGCCAACAGCGTTTCAGGGCAGGTTCGATGGCGTCGAACAGGTCGCTCATGATGGCGTTGACCCGGTGGTGATGTTTCGAGTGTCGGGCGGAGGACCGGCCGATAGCCGGCTCGAAGGGTCATGCTCGCAGCTACAGACCAGCCACGCCTTGCTCGCCCAGCGCTTAGTCAGCAGGGTCTTGATCATGGGGTCATGGATGATGCCTCGGTTCCCTGTGAATGTTCCTCGCTGAGGAATCGCGGCGATGTCGCCGAACGGAGTGACATGGTTCTGCAGACGCGTAGCCTTCCGCCCAACCCTCATCGATGTCGCGCAGGAAGGAAACGAACTCGTCGTAGCGGAGCTCCAGAAGATCGAAAGCGTACAGGACGGTGTCCTGGCGCGCAGCTCGGCGGTGGCGGTCGCGATCCCCGGATAGCGATCGGTCCAATCATGGCCGCGGCGGGCAAAGAGGTGCACGGCTGGGCCATCTCCGATCAGCACATAGCCGTCGTGCTTGATCTCGTGCACCTGAGACCCGCCATTTCGAGCGAGGAATTGATCGTGCCGATTTCGCCAGGGAGCGACCCCGTTCCGCCCGTTGCGCACGCCATCCAGCGGGCGTCACGCAGCCGGTGGCGAGACAGTGCGGCATGCACGCTGAACACCGCCCTTTCGGCGAGCGAGACGTGCAGCGCCGCTACCCGGCCTCCCGAACCGAGAGCATGCCGAGCAGAGACGCGAGATCGTCCGTATGCTCGAGCGACCACAGCGCCTGGAGGATCGCTTCGATCCGTTCCTCCGGCCAGCGCTTGCGCACGTTGCTGCGGAATTTCCGTTCGACGTCGGCGCGCTGCATGGGCTGCCCCGGGAAGCCGGGCATGTCGGCCACCTCGCGCGTGATACGCCGTCCATCATGCAGGACCGCGGTGATGCGCGTCGGCGGCGCATTCCCGCGTGGCACCGCGAAGGCGGACGCTTCCGTCACGGCGATCCTGCGCATGAAGCCGAGGATACGAGGATCGTGAAGCCGTTCCGGCGTGTAGCTGTCGTTTGAAACATCGCCGTCGAACATCGCCCGCGCGGTGACGTATGGCAGGCTGTGATCCGCATCGTCCCTGGTGTCCGGAGCCCATTTCCCCGGTTCGCCGGCGGTCATCTCGTAACCCCGGCGGGTCGTTTCGACTTCGACCGCGGCGATGGCATCGATGCCGCCCGCTTCCTGGGCGACGGCGACCGCGGCCACGATCGCCGTTTGGGTGTAGATCTGGGCGGGGTAGGCCTTCATGCCGCACAGGCCGATCCTGAATGGGACACCGCGTCCGCCGAACGCATCGACGTCGACCTCGACGGGCCCCGACACCAGCCGGAAGAAACCTGCCCGGCCTTCGAAGACGGGCGCCGGACCGGTGATGCCGGCACGCGCCAGCCGCGCGGCGAAGACCGCATTGCGCGTCGCTTCGGCGTCGGCCAGGCCCTTCCAGTTGGACAGCGCCTGGGTGCGGGTCTGGCCCATGGGAATGTGGTCGTTGACGGCAATATTGACGGCCTGGACGAGCTGTTCGGGACGAAGTTTCATCAACTTGCCGGCGGCGAGCGCCGCGGCCGGCAGGCTGAAGACCGGGCCGTCCCAGCCGCGCGGGTTGAGGTCGAAAGCATCGAGCATCCGGCAATTGATCTCATAGGCCAGCGCGATTGCGGTAACGAGTTCGGCCCCGCTCGCCCGCTCCGCCTCCGCGACCGCGAGGCAAGCCGCGATAATGTCGCTCGGATGGCCGACCTGGCGCCCCGAATAAACGTCGTTCAGGTCGAGGTAGCGGATGGCCGCGCCGTTGGCGAAGGTCGCGAGATCCGGCGTGGTACGCCGGTCGGTGCCGATGATCGTCGAGACGCCGCCCGCGGCGCCCATCGCAACCTCGCGGCAGATGCGGACGGGCGTCTCGTCGAAAGCGGCGATCAGGCACGCGATCGTGTCGATGAAATGCGACTTAACGGCCTCGATCGTCGCCGCGTCGATGTCGGCGTGACGCAGCACGTCGGCGTAGGCGGCGAGCCTTTCCGCCAGCGGACGGGCAGCCGTTTGCGACCCCACGGTTTCCGCTGCCGGAGCGCTGAGTGTCAGGCCGCAAACACCGAGAGCGGCGGTGCCGAGGACGACGCTACGGCGGGGAATCTCGTGTGACATGGCCCATTTCCATGACCGGCGCCGCTCTTTGCGCGGCTGATCGATTATATACGACATGTCGCGCCGTCAGAACGTGATATTTTCGCAGAATTCGTACAGTCGGCGGAACGTTTTCCGGGGCTCGAAGCATCGCCTGTGCTTCCGCAACCGGCGATCCGGCATCATAATTTCCTACCCCGGATACCAGCTCGGCTTGCGCTTTTCGCGAAAGCTCGCAATTCCCTCGACCGCTTCCGGCGTCCGCGCGAGTTCGCGCCTCGCCGACTCGGTCGCCGGTCCGGCCGGCCATGGCGGCGTCACGAGCGCGGCGCACGCGGATTTGAGTTCGCCGATTGCGCCCGGCGCTCCGTGCAACATCGCGTCCGCCACCTCCGCAATGGCCGCATCGAAAGTTTGCGGCGTGCACAGCCGATGCGCCAGGCCGACGCGCAGGGCTTCGGCGGCGTCCATGCGTTCCCCCGACAGGCCATAGCGGCGAAAGCTGCGATGGCCCATGGCGCGGATGAATATCGGCGCCAGCCGCACCGGCGCCATTCCGACCCGGACCTCGGGGATCGAGAAGAATGCGGCCTCGGTCGCCACCACGACATCGCAGCAGGCCACGATCGCCGCACCGCCGCCGACGGCGCCGCCATGCACCGCCGCGATGGTGGGCTTGGGCAGGCGGTCGATCGCCTCAAGCACCTCGAACAGCGTCGGACCGGCGGGCGTGCCGGCTTCGGCGCGGGTTTGATCGGCGAGGTCGGCGCCGGCGCAGAAATGCCTGCCGCTGCCGCGCAGCACGACGACCCGGGCCCCTTGGTCCGCGGCAAGCGCGGCAAATACGTGGCCGAGTTCGGCGAGCATCGCCTGATCGTGGGCGTTGCCGCGCTCGGGCCGGTTCAGCACGATGGTGGCGATCCCGCGCGGCGATATCGCGAGAGAAATCGTTTCGAATTTCAAGCAATGCCTCCCTCGGCGCGGCCGCGCGCGCCTGCTCCAATATCGAGCTCCGCCGCGCTCCGCCCACGCGTCAGCGAAACAGCTCCTCGACCACCTTCGACCAGCGGACCATGTTGCGATCGACCTCCTGCGGACGCAAATAGGTCGCCTGGAACTTGCCGTCCGCCGGCCGCAGCCCGGGAACCACGGTCGGCACGCCCGGCAGCGCCGGCAGATAATCGGCCTGACGCAAGACCTGCTGGCCCTCCTCGGAGGTCAGAAAATCGATCAGCAGCCTCGCCGCATTGGGATGCGGCGCGTCCTTGAGCAGCGAAATCGCGTCGAGCGTGACCGCCATCGGCTCGATCTTCAGCCACGCCGACGGCGCGCCCTTGCGGGCGCTGATCACGGCATGGTTGATGAACATCATCAGGGCGAGCGGGTATTCGCCGGCGATGACCTGGTCGAGCACCGTGCGGGAGGACGCCTCCACATTGATGATCTTTTGGCGCGACAGGGCCTGCAAGTATTGCATTCCGCGCTCCTCGCCCATACTGGTGAGGACATGGCCGATGAAACCGGCCGCGCCTGCGATCGAACTCGCGTGCCAGGCGATCCTGCCCTTCCATTTGGGGTCGAGCAGGTCCTCGAGCGTCTTCGGCGCCTGGGCGAGGGGCACCATGTCGGTATTGATCCCGGTCCCGAATACATAGACCAGCAGCGCGGTCCAGTATCCGTCCTTGTCCTTCAGGTCGGCGGGAAACTGATCGATGTTCGGCGGCCGGTAGGGCGCGATCAGGCCTGCGCGCTGCACCGCGATCATGCTGTACAGGCTGTCGAAGACGTCGGCCTGCAGCCGCCCCGCACGCGCCTCGCTCAGTATTTTCAGGGCCGTCGGGGCGTCGTCGGCCCGCGAATATTGCAGCCTGACCCCCGGATATTTCTTCTCGAAGGCCTGCTGCAGCGGACGGATCGCCTGGTTCACGATGAGGGTCGTGTACCAGACCACCCGCCCCTCCTTTTTCGCCGCCTCGATCAGCACCGCATCGGCCGCCGGCGCCGCCGATGCAAGCATGACGGCGAGCGCGAGCATGATCGCTGTCATCGCGGCCCTTCGGACGGGCGCTCTTCCTGCGCGCGACACCTGCTCCTCCCTCGTCTCGCCTCCTCTCGCGGTGCGGGTCCCCGCGGCCGCCGAATTCCTACTTCGTCGAATCCACTGTTTTACGCTTGTAGTGGCCGAGCCCGGGCCGGTAGCTCTTCTCGTCGAGGAACTGCGTCATGCCCTGCTCGCGTCCCTTCTCTTTGTCGTTTCCCTCGTCTCGCCTCCTCTCGCGGTGCGGGTCCCCGCGGCCGCCGAATTCCTACTTCGTCGAATCCACTGTCTTACGCTTGTAGTGGCCGAGCCCGGGCCGGTAGCTCTTCTCGTCGAGGAACTGCGTCATGCCCTGCTCGCGTCCCTTCTCCTTGTCGTTGTGGCGCAAGGCGTCGCTCTTGGCGGACAGATAGTCTTGCGCCTGCGGCTCGTTCATGAAGCGCACGGCGCGGATCGCCTCCTTGGTGTAGCGCATCGCGGCGGGGCTCTTCTCCATCAGCCTTTTCGCGAACGCGATGGTGGTCTCGCGCAGCTGCGCCTGGGGCACCGACATGTTGACGAAGCCGATCTCCTTGGCCTTCTTGCCGTCGAACGTGTCGCCCGTCATCGCATAATAGAGCGCGTCGCGATAGTTCAGCACCTGGGTGACGTTCCAGGCCACGATGCCGCCGGGAAGAATTCCCCAGTTCACTTCCGACAGTCCGAACGACGGCCTGGTCGGCCGCGATGGCGAAGTCGCAGGCGCAGACCTGCGTGAAGGCGCCGCCGAAGCAATAGCCGTTGATCATCGCGATGGTCGGCTTCGGGAAGGTCGAGAGCTTCTGCCAGCGCCAGCGGTTCGAGGCGCGCCGGGTGCGCTGCATCATCGCCGGATCCTTGGCGCCGGCGCGAAAGAACAGCTCGATGTCCTGGCCGGCGCAGAACGCCTCGCCGGCGCCGGTGATCACCAGCACCTGGGTCTCCGGATCGATCGCGAGTTCGTCCAGCGCCTCGTCCATCTCGCGATGCAGCTGCGGGCTCATGGCATTGCGCTTTTCCGGACGGTTGAACGTCACGAAGGTGATGCCCTGCTCCTTGGTGATCGCGATGGTTTCGTATCGGTCCGACATCTGCGCTCAACTCCCTGGGTTTGATGATTTCGTGCCGGTTGACGGGATACTCATTGCCGGTGCTCGGGCGGGACGGCGACGGCACTCTCGAACGCAAAGCGCAGCGTAACCTTGTCGCCGACAGAAAACACGTGACGCGGCGGCGTGATCACGCACAGCATGCGGTCGCCAATCCGCACGTCATATCTCAGATTCACGCCCATGAAAGCGGTGGCGGCAATTTCGCCGCGCATCTCGTTGACGCTTCCGGACGGCGGCTCGCCGTCCGCGCTCGAACTCGATGTCGATGGCCTCCGGCCGCACCGACACCGCGGCTTCGCCATTGCCCCCGATGCCGGCCGGCGAAATGCAGCCGAGCGGCCTTTCGAGACCGACCTCCACGCACAGCACCCCTGCCTTGCCCTCTACGCTGCCCCCGACCCTGCCCTGCCCCGCCGGCGGATATGGCGGAGGATCGGTGGCCTTGCCGTAGAGAATGTTGGTGCTGCCGACGAAGCGCGCGACGAACTCCGATTGCGGCCGCAGGTAGATCTCCGCAGGCGGGCCGACCTGCAAGATGCGGCCGCGATCGACCACGGCGATGCGGTCCGACAGCGTCAAGGCCTCGGTCTGGTCGTGGGTGACGTAGACGGTGGTGATGCCGATGGTGCGCTGCAGCCGCAGCAGTTCGCTGCGCATCTCTTCCCGCAGCCCGGCGTCGAGATTGCTCAACGGCTCGTCCAGCAGCAGCAATTTCGGCTCGCCGACGATCGCGCGCGCGAACGCCACGCGCTGCTGTTCGCCGCCGCTCAGCATCGTGGCGTTGCGTTGCCCGTAATTGGCGAGATTGACGCGCCGCAGGCTGTCCTCGACCCGCCGCCGGATTTCCTCGCGGCCGAGGCGCACGCCCCGCATCGCCTTGAGCGGGAACGCGACGTTTTCGAACACGGTCATGTGCGGCCAGATCGCATAGGATTGGAAAACCATGCCGATGCCGCGCTCGTTCATGGCCACGTGGATGCGGCGCCGCGCATCGAAGACCACGGTTTCGCCGAGACGGATGACGCCGTCGTCCGGCCGTTCGAGTCCGGCGATGCACCGCAGCGTCGTGGTCTTGCCGCATCCGCTCGGCCCCAGCAGCGTGAAGAAAGCCCCGGGTTGCAGGCTGAAGGAGGCGTCACGGATGCCGCCGCCGGCCTGTTCGCCGCGGCGATAAAGCTTCGTCAGGTTCTCGACCGTCAGCATGTCGTGTCCGGCCTGCCCGCATGCGAAGGCGTGTCATCAGCGCCCCGCAGGACCACCAGGGCGTCCAGCGCCATCCCACCCTTTCGCAGGACCATGAACGGGTTGACGTCGACGGCTTCGATGACATCGCCGAGATCGGCCGCCAGCCGCCCGAGCGCCATCAGGGCGCCTATGGCCGCGTCCATATCGAGCGCCGGCCCGCCCCGATAGCCGCGCATGAGCTGCGCCGCCCGGGTGCGTTCGAGCACGTCGAGCGCCTTTTCGCGGCTGATCGGAGGCGCGCAGAATGCGACGTCCTTGGTCAGCTCCAGGAGCACGCCGCCGCTGCCGGCCATGGCGACGAGGCCGACCTCGGGATCCCGGCTGAGCCCGAGCGCGAGTTCCAGCCCGCCCCGCGACCTGCCGGCACACCAGCATGCCGTCCAGTGCGCCCGAAAAGCCGTGACGAGCCAGATTTTCGGTGATCCGCCCATAAGCCGACCGGACATCCTCGGCGGTGGCGAGATCGAGCGCCACCGCTCCGGCGTCGGACTTGTGGGTAAGCTGCGCCGCGACGGCCTTCAACACCACCGGATAGCCAATGCGCTGCGCCGCTGCGACCGCTTCGGCCGGCGACGCGGCGAGCGCCTCGTCGGGCACCGCAAAGCCGTAGGCGCGCAGGATCTGCTTCGAGGCCGCCTCATCGAGCGGAGTGGGCCCTCGGCCCGCCTTGGCGAGCGCCCGTGCCTGCAAAATCGTGGCGTCGCGCGCGCCATCCTGTGGCATGGCCGGCACCGCATATTGCGCCAGCCGCTCGAGCTCCGAACGGCGCACCACGCGCTCGATCGCGCGCAGGGCCTTGTTGGCCTCCTGCAGAAGCGAGACGTGCGGCGTGCGGGCGCGCAAGGCGCGGCTGTAATCGGTCTGGCTGTGCGACGCCAACGTCACCAAGGACACCGGCTTGGTCGCGCGTGTGGCGACGTAGTTGTCGGTGATCCCGATGTAATTCTCCGAACGCGGAGAACCCGGTTCGCGCGGCAGCGTCTCCTGCAGCAGGACGACATCGACGTTGGGATCGGCGTGGAGGGCGTCGAGGCACGCCATGAAAGTATCGGCGCTGCCCAGCACGGCAAAGCCGCCGTCGATCGGGTTGCCGATCAGCGAGCCCACCGACAGCACCGATTGAAGCTTCGCCACCGTTTCCGGCGCGAGCGGCGGAAAGCTGAGCCGGTTGCGCTCCGCGGCATCGAGCAGAAGGCCACGAAACGCACCCGATAGGGTCATGGCGCCGAGCCGCCGTCCGGTCGCGCCGCCGGTGTGGACCAGCAGTTCGGTGATTTCGACGGCATCGTCGAGGGTTTCGGCCCGGATGACGCCGAGTTCGCCGCACACCGCGTCGAAGGCCTGGGTCGATCCGGCGAGCGATCCCGTGTGCGCCATGGCGGCCTGCCGGCCTGCCTCCGATTGGCCGAGCTTGACGGCGATGATCGACTTGCCGGCCGCCCGGGCGATTTTGCAGGCCCGCGAAAACCTGGCGATGTCGGCGATCGCCTCCACATAGATGATGATGACGCCGAGTTCCGGCTCGCCGGCGAAGAACGCGATGTAATCGGCGACGGTCAAACCGGTTTCGTTCCCGCTCGTGATCAGATACTCGACGGGAATCCCGCGCTCCTCCAGCGCACGGTTGATGTGAATGACGACCCCGCCGCTCTGACCGACGAGCGCGACCGGCCCTTCATGGAGCGAAAGCGGCCGATCCTCGGTCAATGTGACGAGCCGGCTCTTGGCGCAAACATTTCCCATGCAGTTGGGACCGGAAACGCCGAGCCCAGTCTCGGCGATGACGGCGGCGAGCTCGCGTCCATATTGGGCGGTCTGCGCATCCCCTGCCTCGCCGAAACCGGAGGAGAAAACGGTGGCGCTGCGCGCGCCGGCGGCCGCTCCGCTGCGCAGCAGCTCCGGCACATTGGGCGCCGGCACCAGCACGACCAGATGATCCGGCGGCTCGGGGAGCGACTCGAAATCCGGATAGCACGGCCGGTCCCACAATTCGATGCGCCGCGGATTGACGAGATAGATCGGCCCGGGAAATTCATAGCGGTTGAGATTGCGCCACACGCGCGCCGACCAGCTGCCCGGCCGGTCGCTGGCGCCGACCAGCACGGCATTGCGCGGCGCCAACAGGGCCGCAACCTTGTGCTTGGAAATCTCAAGATCCATCGGGTCGTTTTCCCCAGGTCATATCCTATGCGAAAATCGCACCTATGTGCCAAATCCCGATGCCTCGACGTGGCGGGCGGCCGCGTAGAGTCCGCACGCCGCCACGGTCATCATCGCCGTCCACACCAGCCCGAAGGCGGCGAGCTCGGTGCCTTGTCCATTGCCCCACAGATCGAACATCGCGACCGCGACCGGTTCGGCTGCGGGCGACGCCAGCATGACGGCGAGCGACACATCGCGCGCCGTGACCAGAAAGATGAACAGCCACCCCGACACGATCGCCGGCCGGATCAGCGGAATGACGATCCGGCGCAGCGCCAGCAGGGGCGAGCCTCCGGCGACCCCGGCGGCTTCCTCAAGCTCAGGATGGACCTGCAGCATCCCCGAGCTCGCATATCTCATGCCGTAGGGCAGGTAGCGAATGGCGAAGGCGATGACGAAGGCCCAGATGGTGCCGTAGATCGGAAACGGCACCGCAAGCAATATCTGGATCATCGCGACTCCGAGCACGATGCCCGGGAACACCAGCGGCACGGTCGCGAGCTGGTCGAGCAGGACGCCGCCGGGGCGACGCCGCACCGCGAGCCAGCCGCTCAGGACCGTCACCGCCATGACGAGGGTGGCGCAGCCGGCACTCATCACCCAGGTCTTCCATACGAGGTCGAGATAGAATCCCGAATGCAGGACCAGGTCGTAGTTTTCCAGGGTGATCGCCTTGAGCGCGTTGAGGCTGATGGTCTGGCTGAACGGCATCAGCGACAGCCACAACAGGGCGATAGTCGGCACCACCAGGACCAGGACGAAATTCAACAGGACGAACGCATCACCGAGATAGCGCACGCGGCCGAGCTCGAAATGGCGCGGCCGGTATCCGCGGCCGGTGACGGTGTGAAAGCGCGCCGCGTTCCTCACCAGCCGGGAATAGAAGTACAGCAGGATCGCCGCGAGCATCAGCAGCACCACGGAAAACGCGCTGGCATAGCCGAGATCGGGCGGCACGTTCTTCTTCATGTCGAGATAGATCTCGGTGGTCAGGAGCTTGACCCCGCCCGGAAGCCCCACGAGGGTGGGCACCTCGAAGGCTTCCAGCGACCGCACCGCGATCAGGACGGCGACCGCGCAAAGCGCCGGCAGCAGCATCCGCAGCGAGACCTGAATGAGGGTGCGCGGGATTCCGGCGCCGCTCATCCGCGCCGCCTCCTCGTAATCCGCATTGGCGGACCGGAACACCGCGGCCAGCAGCAGGAATGCGAGCGGCGACCACAGGAATCCTTCGATCACGGTCATTCCGGCGAGGGAATACACGTTGACGATCGGCCGGACGCTTCCGGTCATGGCCATCAGCACGGCGTTGACCGGGCCGGAGCGGCCGAGCAGGAACAGCCAGGCCGTGACATAGAGAATGTAAGGGGTCCCGAGCGACACGATCGCCGACAAATAGGCGAGCGACTTGAACGGCGTCGACGTGCGCACCACGAACCAGGCGACGATCCCGCCCATGCCAATGGCGAGGATGGCGGTGCCGATGCAAAACAACAGCGAATTCGCGAGGCTCTGGAAGAACTGCCGGTCGGTCAGGATCCTGCGGTAATGATCGAGCGTGAAGTCGCCGAGGTCGCCGGTCGGCGTGGTCAGGCGAAAGCTGCCTTGAACGAGCGACACCAGCGGCGGGATGACCATGACGCCGAGCACGAGGGCAAGGACCACCGCGAGCGGAAGGGTCGGGTCGGCGGCGTAGCGAGATCTCGCGGGCCCCGCGCTGCGCTCCTGCAAGTCGCGCTCCGGCGCGACCGCGCCCCCAGCTCCCCCGTGTTTGGTTGAATTCAACAACAGCCTGCCTCGACGGTCCGCCCATACGCGATTTGGCTAGCGAAAGAGCTCTTTGAAGATCGTCATCCATCGCTCCGTGTTTTGCGCCAGCACCTCGGGAGGGAGAATGTCGGCGGCAAAGCCGCCGGCATCGGGCTTGAGCGACGGGACCTTGGCCGCGATGCCGGGCATCGCCGGGATGTAGTCGACGCCGGCGAAGATGCGCTGGCCCTCCTCGGAGGTGATAAATTCGAGCAGCAGCTTGCCGGCATTGGGATGCGGTGCCTCCTTGAGCAGGCTCGCCACCTGGATCGGCGCGGCGATCGGCTCCAGTTTCAGCCAATCGACCGGCGCGCCCTTGGTGGCGCTGAGCACGGCGTGGTGGTTGAAGATGCCGAGCGCCATCGCATATTCGCCGGTGATGACCTGGTCCAGCACCGCGCGCGAGCTGGCGTCGACGGCGACGATCTGCTGCCTGGCGAGCGCCCGCAGATAGGCGAGGCCGCGGTCCTCGCCTAGCCGCCGCAGCACGGTTCCGATGAAGGTGCCGCCGCCCGCGGTGGAGCTGGTGCTCCAGGCGATCCGGCCGCGCCATCTGGGATCGAGCAAGTCCTGCAACGTCCGCGGCGCCGCCTCCCGCGGGATCAGACCGGTGTTGATCCCGGGCGTCAGGAAATAGAGGTTGGTGCAGATCCAGTGGCCGTCCGGGTCCTTGAGCTCAGGCGGATAGCTCGCCGCGGTCGGCGGCAGATACGCCGCGACCAGTCCGGCACGGACCAGCGGCGGAACGGTGCCGCTGCCGTCGAACACATCGGCCTGCAGGCGCGCCGCGCGGGCTTCATTGAGAATCTTGAGCGCCGTCGGCCCGCTGTCGGCGCGCGAATAGCGGACCTCGATTCCAGGGTATTTCTCCTCGAACGCCTTGGCGAGCGGCCGCACCGCCTGGTTCACGATCAGGGTGGTGTACCAGACGACCCGGCCTTCCTTTTTCGCCGCCGCGATCAGGCCCGCATCGGCGGCGCCGCCCGGGGTCGGCAGGTGCAGGCACCATGCGAGGACCGCGGACGCGGCGAGGGCTCGAACCCCTTGGCCCCATTGGACCGCTTGGACCCTCATGGCACGTTCCTCCTCCCGCAGGCCTGCGGATTTATCCGCTTCCGGCCGGACTTGTCCGGCACGGCGGTCAGACGTCCGGCCGCTTATATTCCGGGTTCGGACCGCCCTTCTGCGATTGCAGATAGGACTCGATATCGGCGGTCGGGTCCATGCTCTGGCGCAGCCGCGCGCCCACCAGCTGATCGAGCTGGATCGCCTGCGACAAAGAGAGATCGCGACCCATCTGCACTGCGATCTTGGCATGCTCCAGGGGCGCCAGGTGGCGCGACGCGATCTCGCGCGCGATCTGGACGGTCGTCGCCTCCAGCTCCGCCGCCGGAACGCTGTGCGAGACAACGCCGAGCCGATCCGCTTCGGCGCCCGAGATGTTGCGTCCCACCAATTGCATCCATGTCACCTTCTTGATCGGGATGCGGCCGTTGAGCAGCGTCGAGGTGACGAGCTGGCCGAAGCTGCCGCGCAGAATCTCCGGCATGCCCAGCTGCGCGTCGTCGGCCGCGACCACGATATCGTGCATGTTCATGATACCGAGCGCTCCGCCGAGGCAATAGCCGTGCACCTGCGCGATGGTCACGCGCGGAAAGATGCGTAGCGCCTCGGCGAGCTGGATCGTCAGGGTCGGCCGGTCCCAGTCCCGCGGCGCGCCGGCATTGACCGATCGCAAAAAATTGAGATCGAGCCCGGAACTGTAGGCCGCCCCCGCGCCCTTGGTGATCACGACCTTGAGGTCACGGTCGGGGCGGATGATGTCCAGCGCCTCGAAAAAGGCCGTGACCAGGGGAGCATTCAGGCAGTTCCGCTTGTCCGGCCGGTTGAGGACGATCCGCGCCACGCCGGCGCCTTCGAGCCGCTCCAGGACGAGTTCCGGCCATTCCTTGAGAACGCGCCACGCTTCGGGCATTTGCCGCACCTGTCATGCTGAGGGACGGAATCCGCCAACACGTCATCACCGGGCTTGTCCCGGCGATCTCGATCACGAGAGCACTGTGCCTCCATAATCGAGAGGGCGGGGACAAGCCGGACAAGCCCGGCCATGACGATTTCGTATGAGTGATACGCGCTCTAGCGAGCACCTGGAACCGATGTCGTCAGGCGGAGCCTGACGGTCACCCGGCTTACGGTGTTGCCGCTGCCCCTTGTTTCTTGAACACCGCGTCGATCGCGGCCTGGGCGCATTTTTCGCCGTCGCCGCTGGAAACGCCCATCGCGCCGATCACCTCGCCGTCGACCAGGATGGGCAGCGCGCCGGTCTGCGGGAAATCGTGCATGAAAGTCGGCGCCAGGTTCTGGCCGGAGCGCACGATCTTGTTCATTTCCGAGGTCGGCCGGCGCCAGCGGAGCGCCGATTTCGCCTTCAACAGCGCGGTGTCGATGGCATTGGCGGCGGCGCCTTCCATGGCATGGGATTCGATCTGATTCCCGGCCCAATCCAGTACCGACATCGCGAGCGTCATGTGATTGCGCTCGGCCCAGGCCGTGCAGGCGTCCACCATGGCACGCGCGCCGGCGCTGGAAATGACCTTCTGCTCGCGAACCATCGCCTCGGCAGATGCATCCGCGGCAAACGCGATGGCGGCGATCGCGGTGAGCGGGATCAGGCAGGATCTGACACGCATGCTTTCCTCCTCATTGGGCAGCGCACTGTATCAAACCATGAGTGCCGGGCGTCGAGCGGTCTGTCCGGGCTCGGCGGCTGCCAAACGTAAGGAGCCCGTGGCGACAATGCGCGTTTGCCTGACCTCTTCATCCCGGCAGGCGATGTCGTGCGGTCAATCTCATGAACGCGAGTCCGAGGATTGCGGCACCTGCGGCGACGAGGACGCTGAGCGCGGCGAGCTGCGGGCACCTCGCCATTGTTCCACAGATCGAGGATGACGATCGAGACGATGCCGTTGCCGGGGCCCGACAGCAGGATCGCGACCGACAAATCCCGGATCGCATGCATGAAGACGTAAATCCACGTGGCGACGACCGCCGGCGAGGCGAGCGGCAGCACGATCCGGCGCAGCATGGTGAAATGGCCGGCGCCGGACATGTGAGCGGCGTCTTCGAGGTCGCGGTTGATCGACAATATGCCGGAGTGGCAGAAGCGCATTCCGTAGGGCAGGAACTGCACCACGAAGGCGAACATCAGGATCCACACCGTGCCGTAGATCGGAATGAAGCGCAGGTCCAGGAACTCGACCAGCACCGCGATGCCCAGCACGATGCCGGGGAACACCAGCGGCAGCGAGGCGACGACGTCGATCGCCCACCGCATGAATTCGCGCCGCCTGGCCACGGTCCACCCCATCACCAGGCCTGCGCCGGCGACGGCGCAGGCGCTGCCGATCCCGACGACGAGGCTGTTGGTGATGCCGGCGAGGATGTCGTCGCGCGCCCACACCGCCCGGTAATTGGCGAGCGTCATGCGGGCGAAGTCGTCCGGCGACGGACCGGAATAGAGCGGCAGGAACGACGCCCACAGCATGATGAGGAGCGGCGCGGCGAGCGAGACGGGGATGATCAGAGCCCACAGGGCGCACGGATATTTCCAGGCCCCGAGATCGATGCGCGCGGGACGGAAACCCCTGCCCGTCACCGTCGCGAATTTGGCGCCCGCCCGCGTCGCCCGGTAGTACCAGAACAGCGGCAACGCCACCGCGATCACCAGCAGCACCGCATAGGCGCTGGCCTCGCCATAGCGCGGAATGAATCCGGAATGGACGGTCTGGTAGAGGGCCGTCGTCACCGTCTGCACCCCGCCGGGGACGCCGATCAGCAGCGGCACTTCGAAGGATTCGAGCGCCCGGATGAGGGACAGCAGCAATACGGCAAGGAGACTCGGCCGTGCCAGGGGCAGCGTCACTTTCACGAGCGTCCGCGGCCACCGCGCGCCGGACATGGCCGCCGCCTCCTCCAGCGCGGGATCCATCGCCGAGAGCGTGGGCAGGGTGAGGAGGAAGGCGATCGGGGTGAACAGCAGTCCCTCGACGAGGATCATGCCGCCGAGGCTGAACAGCTCGATCGGCGTTCCCGCCATTCCGAGCCATTCCCGCAGCACGTTGTTGATGAGGCCGTTGTTCGGCCCGAGCAGGAGAATCCAGCCGATGCCCTTCACGATCACCGGCGTCGCCAGCGAAAGGAATGCGCCGACGAAGACGGCGTGGCGGAACGGAACATTGGTGCGCGCCACCAGCCAGGCCGTCGACGCGCCGAGCAGAACGGCGAGAAGCGACGCACCGACCGCGAACGCAATGGTGACGCCCCACAGGTCCCATCCGGCGATCCCTATGATGCGGGCGTAATTGTCCAGCCCGACCGAACTCGGCAGGCCGGGCCGCGGCACCGTCACGCTGGTCTTGACGAGATAGACGAACGGCGGCAGCACCACCGCCGAACCGGCGATGAGCAGGCACCACATCCAGACAGCCCCGGCATCGACACGGAAGAGTCCACGGAGACGCCCGGCCGGTGGCGCGAGTGGCACGGATTGCGTCTCGTTCGACATGGCAGAACGGCGTGTCCCGGTGGTCGCGGCGGTCCCGAAGCGGCCGACACTAGATCATCATCGGATCGGATTGAATCGTGTCATGCGCGCGATTTGCCGATCAAGACGGAATTTCCCGCTTTTGGAGGTCCTGGCCGCGATTGACAGCCATGGCGAACTCAATAGCATTCGCAGCATGAGGAGGCGCCGATAAATGAAAGCCGTAGTGGCGGCACGAGGGGCCATGAGCGCGTGTCTGGTCGCGGCCCTGGTGGCCTGCGCGATCGCAGGCCGGCCGGCGCCGGCCTCGGCCGCCGCCTTGACCGTCGGCGAAGTCGCGAACTACGCCGGGACCGATCGCCAGCGGATGCTCGAAACCGGCGCCAAGAGCGAGGGGGCGCTGACGATCTACACCACGGGCACGCAGATCGCGCCGCTCGTCGATCGCTTTAAGCAGAAATATCCGTTCGTGAAAGTCCAGATGCTGCGGGCCTCCTCGGTCGACGTGGCGACCAAGGTGACGCAGGAATATGCGGCCGGCGTGTTCCTCGTCGACGCCTTCGAGCTCAATTCGGACGGTCTCATCCTGCCGCGCGACCAGGGCGTCCTGGCGCCCTTCATGTCGCCGCAAGCGCAGAATTTCGAGGCCAACGCCGTCGAGGCCGGCCGCCATTGGGTCAGCGTGCGCGAGAGCTACACCGGCATCGGCTTCAACACCGCGAAGATACCGGCCGCGCAGGCGCCCAAGACCTACCAGGACCTGCTCGACCCCCGCTGGAAGGGCAAGATGGCGATCTCGGCGACCACCGGGACGGCCGGCAACTGGGTCGGTGCAATGGTCGTGACCCACGGGGCGGACTTCGTGCGCATGCTCGGCAAGCAGGACATCCGGGTCTATCCGGTCGCCGGCCGCGCCCTCGCCAACCTGATGATTTCCGGCGAGGTGATGCTGTCGCCCACCATCTACCAGTCCCATGTCGATGCCAGCAGGGCGCTGGGCGCGCCGCTGGGTTGGAACGCGCCCGGGCCGGTGCCGGTGACCGACACTGCGGTGGCGCTGGCCGCCAGGGCGCCGCATCCGCACGCCGCCATGCTGATGATCGACTTCCTGCTGTCGCGAGAAGCGCAGCTGCTCTATCGCGACCTCGGTTACCTTTCCTCCCGCAAGGACATGAAGTCGGACGAGTATCCGGACCTGCAGAAGCTGTTCCTGATGAACCGCCCGCACTATGTCGAAGAGTTCGAAACGTGGATGCGCCTGTTTCAGGAGGCCTTCGTGAAATCCGCGCGCCGGTGAACCCGGCGCTTGAGGCGGCTTGAAATGTAGCGGTGGCAGCATGTTCGAGAATGACATTCCCAAGCACAAGGTCGGCGTCCTTCACCCGCTTTCGGTGATCGACAATTCTCCTTATGAATTCTATCGGCTCGCGCCGCCCCGGGTCATGCTGGTCATGGTTTCGGTCGGGCTCGCGGAATTTTCCAAGGACGACGTGGAGCGCGTATTCGCGCCGCTCGACTCCCATCTCGATCACGTGATGGAGCGCGGGATCGACCTCGTGGTCCAGAACGGCGTACCGCTTCCGATCCTGATCGGGGTCGAAGCGCACGATCGCATGCTCGCGCATATGGCCGCGTACACCGGCAAGCCGGCCACCTCCTCGGTGCAGGCGGTCGCCCATGCAGCGCGGGATGTGGGCATCCGCAGGCTCGCGCTCGCCAACAAATGGTCCGACGCGATGAACCGCACGCTCGGCGAATTCTTCGGTCGCGAAGGCGTCGAAATATGCGGCACCGCCACCAAGGTGCTCAGCCCCGCCGAATTCCAGAAGATCCGGAGCGACGATAATCTCCAGCTCGCCTACGACCTCGGCCGCCGCGCCTTTCTCGACCACCCCGACTGCGACGGCGTCTATATCGGCGGCGGGGCCTGGCTCGCCGAACCGGCGGCCCGGGAGCTCGAGAAGGAGTTCGACAAGCCGGTGATCTGCAATCAGACGGCGGCGATCCGGGAGATGATGATCCTCTTGAAAGACTGGAAGCCGATGACCGGGCGCGGCCGCCTCCTGGCGACGCCGTGACCATGCCCGGTCGTCCGCCTGAGAAACGGCACCCCAGCGCACGGCGTCCAAGAATGCCTGTAGGCGCTTGGGATGATCGAAGTTGGTCGGAGCCGGTAGCGCGAGATTGTCTTGGACCGACGTCCCGGGTTCGAGCTCCCAAAAAACCCTCAGTTCCTCTCCAAGCCCATCATCCTCAACAGAGGACAGCCGGAGCGGATGCATCGCGCTGTCGCTGACGTTACCCGAGCCAACCGTCGAAGGGATGATTTCCGTGACCACAAACGGCCGTTTTCGGACGACGACCAGTTGGCCAACTTCTGGGGTGATTTGCATGCAGGCTGGACCCGTGACCGGTTGTGCGGTCGGGAGTGTACACGAGGAACCTGTTCATTGGACAAGTGATCGAGATGCTCGCCGTGCGTTCGGCCAAGAAAGAGCCGCCTGTCCACATTGCTCCATCCGTGCCTTAAGGGGTGCAGCCCAATCGCGCGACAGCCTTGGGGCAGCGACACTCGTTCCCCGAGCGCCTTGTAGACCGAGGCGCGACCGATCTCGAGAGCCGATCTCCGACGCTCCCATGCCCTCGGCCTTCATCTTGCGCACCCCAGCAATCTACCGCTGCCAGCGCTCTACCTCTACAGGCGGCCCGGCGGTGGCGTCGAACGGACCGCACACCGTTCGCCCGCATGTTGCCGAGCGTCATCGGCGGCCGGGAGGATACCGCGTCGGCTGGGCGGTTGGTAAGCTGCCGAGTTTGATCGTAAAGCTGGTGCCGGGCGAGTACACTGAGCCTCTGTCGGCGTGGCGGGCGCGGCGCAGTCTTCGATTGCTCCATCATGACAATCACTGCCGCACCGCCGGTGAAGGTGGTACGGGGCAAGCCGGACGGCGGTGAACAGTCCGGCGACGGGTCTGCAGGAACCGGCCGCGTGTCTTCTCGGAATATCAGGCGACGCCCGGCCGCCTGTCAGGCCGCAACGCCTCCCTCATCCTTCTTTTCGCCCCTGGCAACGATCATAAGCGCATCGTCGGCCAACGGCCGTTGGAGCTTCAGCGCTTCCTCGGTCGGCGCGCTCATCCAGATGTCGATTTCCTCAACCGTCGTGAGGATGGCCGGCATGGCCTTCGGATGGATCGCTCCCACCACTTTGTTCGGCTCGGTCGTCAGAAACGCGAAGAGGTCGTTGGTTGTCTCGCCTTCCTTCACCTTTCGGACGGACGTCCAGCGGGTCCAGATGCCGGCAAAGAATGCGAGCGGTCGCGTCTCATCGAAAGCGAACCAGACCGGCGGACGGGAGCCGTCCGGCAGCAACTCATTCTCAGAGAAGCTCGTGAACGGAACCACGCATCGGCTCTCCACCCGACGCCAGCGTCGCCAATGCGGAGATTTGACGTTGCGGACATTGGTCACGCCAGAATCGGAATTCCTGCCCTTCAGCGCAAAGACAGGCGACGGCATTCCCCACCTCGCCGTCGTCAACTCGCGACCGTCAGGCTGATTCCGAACGATGGGCGCCGCATAGTCGGGAAATATGCCGGGCAGGAGTGGCATGTTGCCCGTTCGGTCGACCATTGCGCGTGAAAATTCGCGAATCGCCTGCTGGCCCTTCGTCAACGAATACAAGTTGCACAAGCGGGTGATCCGGAGAAAAACCCCGCCGGAGCGGAGCGGTCGTGAGGTTGGAATCGCCCATGCGTGGCGGACGTCAGTATAGGCTCAGACCTCCTGACATAGCCGATTTCGAGGACTGAAATCGCTGGCCTTTCGGCTGCCCACGGCTGTGCGAGGTGCGGACCAATACGTGTCCGGTTTTTCCGATGCTCACGGCGCATCCCCCTGAAACAACGAGGTTTTACGGCGGCTCTTGCGGACCCAAACTTGTCCGCTCTAGCTCGGGGCATGAGTACCCAACAAGCCTTGGCGCTGCCGTCTCCGGCGGCGTCGAATACCGTGGTGATCAATGCGCGCTGCAGCTTGCGGATCGAAGCGGATCAGCGCGTGATCGTCGTGGGTGGACTGCCGGTGCATCACTATCGCGCCGAGGATGCGGTCGCCGAGGCCTATGCGATGGTGTTCCTGGTGGAGTCGGGGTTCGCCCAGCAAACGGACGTGGCGCGGGCGTTTGACCGATCGGTGCGCACCGTGCGGCGCCACCAAGCGCGCTATGTGCAGGGCGGGATGGCGGCGCTCGGTCGCGAGGAAGGCTGGCGTCGCGGTCGGCGACGGATCTCCGGGCAACGTCTACGCAGCATCGAGCTGCTGAAAAGCCAGGGGATGAGCAACCGGGCGGTCGCGCACCGGCTGGGGGTGAGCGAGAAGGCGATTCGCAAGCTGGTCGGACCTTCGACGCCCGCCGAGAGCGCACAGCTTGCGTTCGCCGGGATGACGACCGCAGCGGCGGGGGCGCCGCCGGCGGCTGGCGTGCCGTCTGCGAAGTCGACCGACGATGATGAGGATGGCTCCGCGCCATCAGTGAAGGACGGCGCCGGCGATCCAATCAGCGCGGCTGAGGACGACGCCGAACCGGTGCCGATGAGCCTCGACCGCGACGCGAGCGATCGCAGCTTCGATCGGCAACTCGCCCATCTGGGGCTGCTCGATGATGCCGCACCGCTCTTTCGCGAGGGGGCCTCGGTTCCCGGTGTCGGCGTCCTGCTCGCTCTCCCGTGCCTGGTCGAGAGCGGGTTGTTTCGGATCAGCCGCAAGCTCTACGGTGAGATCGGTCCGGCCTTCTATGGCCTGCGCACGACCTTGCTGACGCTCCTGCTCATGGCGCTGCTGCGCATCAAGCGGCCCGAGCATCTCAAGGAACGCGACCCGGCCGCGTTCGGCAGGCTCCTCGGGCTCGACCGCGCGCCGGAGGTGAAGACGCTGCGGCGCCGGCTCACCCGCCTCGCGGCACACCATTGCGCCGAGCAGCTGGGCGCGGAGCTTGCGCGTCTGCGTGTCGATCAGCGCGGACATCTCATGGGGTTCTTGTACATCGACGGCCATGTGCGCGCCTATCACGGCCAACGCGCCATCGCATCAAAGGCTTACGTGGCGCGCCGCCATCTGGCCATGCCCGCCAGCACCGACTACTGGATCAACGACCGCTCCGGCGACCCGTTGCTGGTGGTGACCGGGGAGGTCGACGCGGCGTTGACGAAGGCCTTGCCCCGGCTGCTTCGCGAAGTGCGCGACGTGGTCGGCGAGCGACGGGTCACCATCGTCTTCGACCGCGGCGGCTGGAGCCCGAAGTTGTTCGACACGATGATCAAGGGCGGCTTCGACTTGCTGACCTATCGCAAGGGCCGGTGCCGTCGCATCAATGAGCGGCGGTTCATCGCCCGTCACGCCGAGCTCGACGGATGCCGGGTGGACTATCTTCTGCACGACCAGCCCGTGCGCTTCCTCAAAGGCAAGCTGCGCCTACGGCAAGTCACGCGCTTGTGCGACGACGGCCATCAGACGCAGGTAATCACCAGTCGATGGGACCTGCGCGACATCGAGGTCGCCTACCGCATGTTCGAGCGCTGGCGACAGGAGAACTTCTTCAAGTACATGCGGGAAGAGTTCCTGCTCGATGCACTCGTCGATTACCGGATCGAGCCGGAGGACCCGACCCGCTCCATCCCCAATCCCGAGCGCCGTGCTTTGGATAAGGAGGTCCGTGCGGCGCGCGCCGATCTCGCCAAGCTCGAACGCGAATACGGTGCCGCCGCCGCGGACAACGCCGAGCAGCACCGGCCGACCATGCGGGGCTTCAAGATCGCTCATGGCACGCTCGGCAAACAGCTGCGCACGGCCCGCGCTCGCGTCGCCCGGCTCTTCGAGCAGCGCCGCGATGTTGCTAAGCGCGTCGAGGTCCGAGACCTCAGCGAGCGGGCCGTGGTCAAGCTCGCCACCGAGCGCAAGCACCTGACCGACATCATCAAGATGGTCGCCTATCAGGCCGAGAGCGATCTGGTAACGCTACTGCGACCTCACTACGCCCGTGCCGATCAAGAGGGGCGAACCCTGCTCCATGAGCTGTTCGCCGCGACAGGCGACATCCGCGTCTCCGATAGCGAGCTGCATATCACCTTGGCTCCGCTCAGCTCGCCGCATCGAACCCACGCCGCCCAGGCCCTCTGTGAGATGCTCGACCAAACCGCGACAATCTTCCCCGGCTCGCGCCTGCGGATTCGCTTCTCAGTGCGTCCGCCACCCCGTATCGGGCTTGCCTTCCCCGGCTCGCCGATCGAGCGCAGCACCGCCACGGCTGTTCCGTCGGCTCCCTGACCGACGCCAAAACCGGACATTTTGCGCTACGCTATGTCAGGAGGTCTGAGGCTATCGCAGCCCAGCGCCCATCGTCTATGCGGCACGCTTGTCGTCCCCAGCCGAATTCCCCATACAGGCTTATCGCGACCTACTGGTCAGTTCGAGCAAGGGATTGGCTTAATCGACCAGCAAACGGCTAGGCTGCCGTCATTTGGCGGCGGTTCCGAATCCAGCCTGCCATCGCGCCTTGAGCTCCGCACGCGGGACTTCCTGGCCACGCAGATAGACCCTCTCGATCTTGCGTGTGTTGGCAATGTCGTCCAAGGGATTGGCGTTGAGCACGATGAAGTCCGCCTCCTTGCCTGCGGCAATTGTCCCGAGCCGATCGAGTTGCAGCACTTGGGCGGCATCGCGTGTGCCCGCAACGATAGCTTCCATCGGGGTGAGCCCGCCCTTGGTCACCAGCATTTCTAGCTCGATATGCGTGCCGAATCCGAAATACTGCCCGCCGTTCACGCCTCCGGTGTCGGTGCCCACGACCAACCGCGCTCCCGCCGCTTTCAGTCTGCCGATGTTGCTAACGAGCGCTTCGCCTTGCGCTAGCGCTTCGGGATTTCCCCGCTGTGAGAAGACTTCCCCAAGTAGCCGAATTTCCTCAGGCGAAAGCGTTTCGCGCAGGATCGGCTCATCCACCCAGACGGGCTTCGAATTGTAGAACGATAGCTGCTCGCCCCACAGCACGTGCTGCAAGAACACCCCCGGTCTTTCCTTTAGGAGCGCGAGCAGTTCCTCGTCTACGTTTCCGACGCGCGCCATGTGCGCCAAGCCGTCGACTCCGGCGCGCAGGAGATCCTTGGCGTCTTCCAATTTCGCGACATGCGCGAGGACGCGCATGTCGTGCTTGTGCGCCTCATCGATGATCGCGCGGTACAGGTTGGGATGCAGCTTCTCGACAGTACCTCCCCTGTCGTCGACCCAAATCTTGACCATGTCGGCCTTCTTGGCTGCGAGTTCCTCAACATCAGCGCGGGCTTCCGCATCGGTGGTCACGCCGTAACCCGAACCCCGCATGGGACCGAGCGCGCCCGCGTTGGGCATGGCCAAGCCGCGGCCGGCCGTCATGTAAAGGGGGCGCGGGCCTACTAGTTCGTTGCGCATCTGGTAGGCTAAGTCACCCCGTGCCGTTCCGGTTTCGAGGATCGCGCCAACTCCGTAATAAGCAAAGCGATCGAGCGTATCGGTCACGTTCTCGCGCGTATAATTGCTCGGCGAGAAATCGAGTCCCTTACGGTAGCCCAGATGAACATGGGTATCGATGAGCGCCGGCATCACCGTTTTCCCGGTCAGATCGATACGTGCCGATCCATCAGGCAGCGCCACCTCGCCTTTTCGTCCTATGCGCGTGAATTGATTACCCTCGACGAAGAATGAGGAGTTTTCGATGGCGCTGCCATCGCCTGTGATCAGCCGCGCGCCCTCATAGAGAGTGCCTTGCGCCAACGCGGGTGAGGCAAAGACCGCGAAGATGAACGCAGTAGACAGAACGAGATACGCGGCCAAACTCTTCGCAGACATTGCGTCTCCCCCGATGAGTTTCAGTTCCTCACCGAATGATGGGGCTTTCTGCTGCGCTTGGCAACGGACGGCCGCACCTACGCGATGGATCACCTGAGGAAGAGCGCCATCGGAACGAGAAGCGAACTCTCATGACACTCAACACCTTGTCCGTCGGGGGACGTTGACGCGGCAAGAATGGCTGCCGAATAGCGTTGCGTAAATGATCCCTGGCCGAATGCGCGCAGTGTCTCGCGGGCCGAACCCAAGGGCCCGATTGTTATTCCTTACCTCCAGACGAATCGCCTTTTGGCTTCTGATCCGCGGGCAACTCCTGGGGGTCTTTGGTCTTGATCGCTTCCTTGACCATCGCGATGACCTTGGGTGACAGGCCGGCGACTTTGCGGACGATTTGCTAGCCAGAGACGATCTTGAACTTGGTGCCAAACAGGTTGTTCGACACCTGGGGATAGAGCATCGATGGCGAACTCGCCCCGGTGGAGCCAATCGCCAGCGGCTTCTTCTTGGCGTCGTCAATTGTCTTTACGCCGGTCGCCGCCGAGACGAACATGATGTTGTTGACCACCACCATGTTGCCGATCCAGTTGAACCTCTGGACGTCGAACTGGATGCCGGGTTGGTCCAGCACCTCGTCGATCGGCGTCGTCTGACTTAACGTTGCGATCACCGTCCCGTCCCTTGGGCCCACCTTGGGCGCGCACGGCCACCCGCCACGGCGAAAAAGGCCGGGACGAAGATTCGTCCCGGCCCGTACTCCACAACGTAAAACAACTACGCCGGATTGGCTGGCGTATTCTTCAAGGAGCGATAGACCATTCGCACCATGTTGTCGTCGACCTGCTGCGTGGACCCAACGATTTTGCCGATGGGCGCAAGCGGCTTGTCGGCGACGGCCTGATCCTCGGTCTTGTTGGCCTGGATCTCGGCCCTGACGAGATAGCGCACCGCGGTCAGCATGTCGCGATATCGGACGATGTCGGCGCGGGTGGCGAGAGGTCCATGTCCGGGCACGTATTTGGTCTGCCCGTTGGTCATCGCGAGGTAGTTGTTGACCGTGTTGATGATGCCGTTGATGCTGCCGCCATTGGCATAGTCAATGGTCGGATAACGTGGGCCGAGACTCGTCGTATCACCCATCGCGAGCACATTGGCATCCGGGAATAAAATCCATGAATCGGTATCCGTATGTGCGCTGTTCGGATGTCCGACGACCGCGCTGCGGCCTGCCACTTGGAGCAGCGGTCCGTAGTTGGAATCGTAGGTCTGAGTCGGGATCCTTTCTTTTGCAGCCGGCTCAGTACGCTGGCCCGAGAGTCCATTGGTCGAGCCGTGCTCGAGACGAAGCGCGAGATTGCGGTGAGCGACGACAGTGGCCTTGTCCTTGGTCGCGAACTCGCCATTGCCGCCGGTATGATCGCCGTGGAAATGGGTATTGACGATGTATTTGATCGGCTTGCCGCCGCATGCCTGATCGATGGCCGCCTTGATCTTATCGTGCAGCGGCGCGAATTCGGTATCCACCTGGATTACCGCGTCAGCGCCGCACGCTGCGACGATATTCCCGCCCTGGCCTTCCAGCATGTAGGTGCGATTGCCGAGGTCGGTGGTCTTGATTTGGACCTTGGAAAAATCCGGCTGTTGGGCACTGGCCGCGCCGGCGAAAAGCACGGCACCGCCTGCCAAGGCCGAGATCATGATCCGCTTCATATGGATGTCCTCCTCTGCTGACGTGAACCATTTTGTTCGTGGCGGGTCAGCTGTCCGCCTTTTGTTGAGTTGATACACTGGCGAGGTGCGACGACCGCGCTTAGCGCAGCGAGCGGTATCCTACATCGCGCGGCCTTGGCATGAAAGCCCCTTTGGCGACGGCGCGGCGTCCGAACGCAACTCCCTACGCGACGAAACCGGCGGCTCCGTCATAGACCGCCTCGGCTACCGATTTCTCTGTAGCGACTGGCCGCTTCCAGCGCTGGGACAAGCGCGCCCTTGTCAGCGTCCCGGGGCATCCATTTGGGGGGAATCCTGGCCTTGGTTGCCTTACGAATGCCACCTGCTAAGGCAATGAGAGGAGAAGGTCCCACAGTCGGGGGTATAGCGATGATCCGCACCACGGTGGTCCGCGCGCTTGTGCTGGCGACGGCTCTTGCCGCGGCATTGACGCCGCTCCGGTGCCTTGGCGAAGACGTCAATCCATTGCCGGCCAAGGCGACAAGGGAGCTGCCGCGCGAGCTGCTCTCGCTGATCAAACAAAAGAAGATGCCGAAATATTCAGCGATCCTCATGCGGATTTTCAAGGAAGAAGCAGAACTCGAGGTCTGGAAGGAGAACACCACCGGCCGTTTCCAGCTCCTCAAAATCTTTCCGATCTGTCGGTGGTCGGGCGATATTGGGCCGAAGGAGCATGAGGGGGACCGCCAGACTCCCGAGGGATTCTATACGATCACGCCTGAGTTGATGAATCCGAATTCAAACTTCTATCTTGCGATCAACACCGGCTTTCCAAACGCCTTCGACAAGGCGAACGCCCGCGACGGCAGCTTGCTCATGATCCACGGCGACTGCTCCTCGAGCGGCTGCTATTCCATGACCGACGAACAGATGGGTGAGATCTATTCACTGGCACGCGATTCATTCCTCGGCGGCCACCGGTCATTCCAGATCCAGGCCTATCCGTTCCGCTTGACGCCAGCGAATCTGGCGCGGCACCGAACCAATCCGCACGTGGCCTTCTGGCAGATGCTCAAGATCGGCAACGATCACTTTGAGGCGACGCATCTCGAACCCAAGGTGGATGTGTGCGATCGCCGTTATGTGTTCGATACGCAACCTCCCCCGAATTCGCCGAATCCGCTTGTGTTCAATCCGACCGGCGCATGCCCCGCCTTTGTAGTGAATCCGAAAATCGTTCGTCCGGCGCTGGAGAAGCAGCGCGCCGACGAGGTCGAATACGCGCAATTGGTTGAAGACAACGTGTCAGTCGCCCCAATCTACACCGGACTCGACGGCGGAATGAACAAGGCTTTCCTCGCACGCTTTCCGGGCAAAGTAATATCGTTCGCGAGAGCGTTTCCGCCTGCATCTCAACTGCCGCAATTGCCACCCGCCCCCTGGGTCGACAACGATGGTTCGTTGGCCAGCAAATTGTTCGGCACCTCGTTCTGATCGAGGCCCGCTCACCGCCTCGACAACGCAGGAACGCGGCGCGGATCAGCTTGTCGATGATCTCAGCGGGCGTATCCCTTGGCGCGCCGATCCCAGCCCCTCATCTCGTAGCCTGGTACGAATTCAGCCACGATCGGCAGCTCCGGTACCACCTCGGAACGCCTCGACGTGATCACCGCCCGACGACCCTTTCCCCTGCCGTTCACTCCGCCATGCCGTCTATGCTGCACTGTCGCACATCGGACTTGAAACGGCGCAAGGATAATTCCCGCAAAATGACACCACGCTCGCCGATAGACCTCGTTCCGCCTGACCCTCTTACGTTCGAGCGGCCCCTCAGCGATTGGTTGGCGCTCGGCGTACTCGCAGCGGTGACCGGCATCGCGCTGCTGACGTTCCGCGACTACGGGCTCGGCTGGGACGACTACACCCATTCCGAATACGGCGCGTTGCTGTTGCGGTTCTATGGCTCCGGCTTCGGCGATCGCCGCGCGTTCTCGTTCGTCAACCTGTACATGTACGGCGGCGGCTTCGACATGCTGGCGGGCCTCGCCGCCAAGGCGCTGCCCTTCACGCTGTTCGAAACGCGGCGGCTGGTCGGCGCCCTGGTCGGGCTCGTCGGGTTGTTTGTGACCTGGCGGATCGGGCGGCGCGTGGGTGGTCCGCTGGCCGGCCTGCTGGCGCTCGTCCTGCTGGCGGCTTGCCCGCTCTATGTCGGCCACATGTACATCAATGCCAAGGACTTCGCCTTTCGCAGTCGCCATGGCGATCCTGCTGCTCGGCCTAGTGCGCGCCTTCGAGCATTATCCCCAGATCGCGCCGTCGACTGGCGTGCTGATCGGCACCGGCTTCGGCCTTTCGATCGGATCGCGCGTTCTCGGCGGATTTGGCGTGCTTGACTTGGCCGCGGCACTTGCCGCCATGGCGGCGATCGAGGCCCGTACCGAGGGGGTGCGTCCGGCGGCCGGGCAGGCTTGCATGCTTTCTGCTGTGGCTTACGCCGTGGGTGGTGCTGGCCTATGCGGTCATGGCACTGGTCTGGCCCTGGGCGGCGCTCGATCCGCTCAATCCATTCCGCGCGGTCCGCTACTTCTCACACTTTTTTCGAGAAGCCGTGGCGCGAGCTGTTCGACGGTGCGCTCATTCCCGTGACGGAGATGCCGCGAAGTTATGTTCCGACATTGCTGGCGTTGCAGCTCCCCGATATGATGCTCTCGTTCGCGCTCGCCGGCATCGCTGGGGCGCTGATCGCATTCTGCCGGAGCCGTCTTCCCCCAAGCCGGCGCGTGATCCTGCTGCTGGTCGTCCTGGCCGCGACGTTGCCCATCGCCGTCACAGTCCTGACGCGACCGTCGATGTACAACGGCATCCGCCACTTCGTGTTCGTGTTACCGCCGCTCGCGGTGCTCGGCGCCCTCATGGGCGCCCGGCTGATCGCGACGGCTTGGGAACGGGCGCGCTGGCTTGGCGCTGCCGCGAGCCTCGCTGTCCTCGCCGGAGTTGCGCTACCGGTCATCGACATGGCGCGGGTGCACCCGTACGAGTACACCGACTTCAACCAGCTCGCCGGCGGCGTCGGCGGCGCCCGCCGGCGATACATGCTCGATTACTGGGGTCTCTCCTTCAAGCAGGCGTCGCAGGCCTTTGCGGCCTGGCTCGCCGAGCACCATGAGCGCAAGCCGGCCGATCGGCGGTGGAGGCTCGCCACCTGTGGCCCGCACCGGTCGCCGCAGGTCGAGCTCGGGCCGGATTTCGAGACCACGTGGGATCCGCGCGACGCCGATTTCGCACTGATGCTCGGCGAGTTCTATTGTGTGACGTTCGATGCTCCGGTCCTCGCCGAGGTGGTGCGCGAGAGCGTGGTCTATGCCCGGGTCTATGACCTGCGCGGGCGTTCCTACGAAACCTTGCTCACCATTCCGGAACCATGAGGGACCTCAACAGCGTTATGCTCAGCATGAATGTGATGCGTAGATTCATGATACTCATCCGTGGGCATGCTCGCGAGGACGCGTTCACGGATATCGATTGGATTTCGGGATGCCCGCGCATCCCTGATCTCGCACGGATGCCGCCGCCTCGAAGGAATCCTGATGCCACTACCTGCGCCCGGCGAACGCGATCTGCGTCTGGATCTGTTTCGCGGCCTCGCGCTGTGGCTCATTTTTCTCGATCACATCCCCTCCAACATCGTGAACTGGATCACGATCCGCAATTACGGCTTCTCCGACGCCACCGAGATCTTCGTTTTCATCTCCGGTTATACCGCGGCGTTCGTGTATGGCCGCGCGATGCGCGAACGCGGGGTCGTGGTGGCGAGCGCCCGCATCCTCAAGCGCACATGGCAGATCTATGTCGCCCATGTGTTCCTGTTCGCGATCTACATGGCGGAAATCTCCTATGTGGCCGCGACCTTCGAGAACCCGCTGTACGGCGAGGAGATGGGGATCTTCGATTTCCTGCGTCAGCCGGACATCACCCTGGTGCAGGCGCTGCTGCTGAAGTTCAAGCCGGCCAACATGGACGTGCTGCCGCTCTACATCGTGCTGCTGGCGGGATTTCCGCCGATGCTGTGGATCTTGTTGCGGGCTCCTGCCGGAGGCCTCGGCGCTTCGCTGCTGCTCTATCTCCTGACCTGGAACTTCGGGTGGAACCTGCCGGCCTATCCGAACGGATATTGGGTGTTCAACCCGTTCGCCTGGCAGCTTCTGTTCGTGTTCGGAGCCTGGTGCGGGCTCGGCGGGGCGAAGCGCCTCTCCGCCCTGATCGAATCGCCGATCACCTTCGTCGTTGCGGTTCTCTATCTACTCTTCGCTTTCGCCATCGCCATGACCTGGTACATCCCCGGACTCGACCATTTCGTGCCCACATGGCTCGAAGACTGGATGTATCCGATCGACAAGACCGATCTCGATGTGCTGCGTTTCGCCCATTTCATGGCGCTCGCCGTGGTGACCGTCCGGCTGGTGCCGCAGCAATGGACGTTCCTCAATTCGCTGTGGCTGCGGCCGGCGATCCTGTGCGGCCAGCACTCCCTGGAAATCTTCTGCCTGGGCGTCTTCCTGTCGTTCGCCGGCCATTTTGCCATGGTCGAGATCAATGAGGGGGTCGGAATGCAGGTCACGGTCAGCCTGTTAGGCATCATCGTAATGGTTGCGACAGCCGCCCTGATTTCGTGGTACAAGAAGGTAGAAGGACGAAGCCTCGGATCGCGGCCTGGACTCGGTCGCTTGGACTGAAAAAACCCAGAAAAGTGAAATGCCTAATCAGGAAGTCCACGGCGTCCGCCCTGAGCGGAATTGCGCCGCATTAGGCGGCCAGCAAGGGTGTAGACCAGTCGACCGAGGCCCGGAACCCCTGTTCGGCGTCTCGCACATGATGATCTCGACCAGCGTCGCTTGCCCTGGGACCCTGATGCCGGCGGCCTGCAGCCGCACATGGACGGCCTTTGTCGGGCTTGCCGTTCACCGGGCTGCTGGATCAGCTGAGGACGGACCGAGATAGCTCGAAAGGTAGTCGAGAATTCTTCGCCCGCTCTTCCGGAGTGACGCTCATTCCATTGCTGGTGATCATCTCTTCGATGGTGGCGTTCCAGTCCTCCGACGACCACAGAAAGATCGTGACAACCCTGGCACTCGCAAGTTGGCCGAAATGGCTGCCAGGGCCGGATCGACCTCAACCATCCTGTGATGCTTGTAGCGTGGCCCGATCGGGTCTATCCGAGGGCTGAAGCTCCGGAGCCGTGTCGCGGCGATCGCGATGTGCAGGCGAACCAGGGAAACCAAATGAGCGGACGTCTGCCTCGGCTGCTTGTCGTCTTCATGGCGTTCCTGGCAGTGGGCCTCGGCGCCATCTTGTATTTCACTGTCCCCCGGTCCGGACCGATCAGCATCCCCACGGCGGCGATCGGCGGGCCGTTCCGGCTGGTGGATCAGAACGGGGCGCCGTTCACCGACCAGAATCTCAAGGGCAAGACGTTCCTCGTCTTCTTTGGCTTCACCCATTGCCCGGACGTGTGTCCGACCACCCTGTTCGAAATCTCCGAGATCATGCGCAAGCTCGGCAGCGATGCCGATCGCACCGCGGTGCTGTTCATCACCGTCGATCCCGAGCGCGACACGCCGGAGAGCATCAAGGATTATCTCGCGAGCTTCGATCCGCACATTCGCGGCCTCACCGGCGATGCGGCGGTCTCGCGGCCGTCGCCAAGGCCTATCGCGTCTACTACAAGAAAGTGCCGCTCGAAGGCGGCGACTACACCATGGACCATACCGCGATCGTCTATCTCATGGGCAAGGACGGGAAGTTTCTCAGCCCCTTCAACATGAGGCGCACCGCCGACGCCGCCGCCGCCGCCCTGCGCAAATATCTCTGACGCCATGCGATCCGGGTGGGCGCTTTACCGGGAGGGAGTTGTAGCCTTCTGGACGCGAGGCAATCACTCCGATTTCGAGACGGCATGCGGGGCAGCCGGTCACAGTCCGGAAACACCGGTTTGCCCGGCCGAAAGTTTCACGCTGGACGTCATTCTGACTTACGACGTTCGTATTATACAACCTGACGGACAGTCCGGGATACGTGTCGATGCGTGGCCTTGCTTTACTTGCCTCGGTCGCCCTGCTTGCACTCTCACTCGAAGGACAAGCCGCCATGGCCGCCGGCCCGGAGCCGGTCGAGTTCCGCGACGGCAACCTCACCCTCAAAGGCTTTCTGTACCGCCCCGACGGGCCCGGGCCGTTTCCCGCGGTCGTCGCCATGCATAATTGCGGCGGCCTCGTCAACGCATCGGGAACCATTGGCACGCGCTATCGTGACTGGGCCCTGCAGCTCGTCAAGGCCGGATTCGTGGTGCTGTTTCCCGACAGCTACGGCTCCCGCGGCCTCGCCAATCAATGCGCCGTCCGCAATCAACCGGTCCGTGCCGACCGCGAGCGCGTCACCGACGCGACGGCGGCGCGGCGCTGGCTGCAGACGCAGCCCGAGGTGAAGGCCGATCGAATTTCGTTGCTGGGCTGGTCCAATGGCGCCACCGGCGTGTTGTGGACCGTGCGGCCCCGTCCCGGGCACGAGGAACGTTCCGATTTTCGCTCCGCCGTGGTGTTCTACCCTGGCTGCCACCGCCTGGAAAACACCGCGTGGAGCGCCCGCGTTCCGACCCTAATCCTGGTCGGTGCGCTGGACGACTGGACCTCCGTGCAGGAATGCGAGCGCATGGTGGCCGGCTCCAGGGGCCGGAGCGCGCTGACTACCATCATCGTCTATCCCGGCGCCCTTCACGATTTCGATCACCCGTCCCGGCCCCCGCAGATCCGGGCCGGCTCCGCCTTCTCGGCCGTCGGTACCGGACACTTCCATTCCGGCACCAACGCCACCGCGCGGGCCGATGCCCTGAAGCGGGTGCCGAAATGGCTGGGGCGGTGAAGCTGTGGCGGCAATCGAAGAAATCGAGACAGCAGTCGATCGAGACGGGCGAATCAATGAGTGGTGAGCGGTCGATTAGGCGCTTAGGCGCGGTGCTCCGAAAAACAATTTTCGATATTTATGCAGCTATGCCGAGCTCGTGGAACACTCCTCGCATGGCTGTTCGGAGCGCGTCGTAGTGCGCGTCGAGCGGTGTCGGGTTGTGGGCGCCGCGCCTTGGTCTGAGTTCCTGGGCGGCAGCGAGCAGCGGTTTAATGGCCTTGTCTCTGAGAACAACCAGGGCGGTTATCGCCTTGAGGCCTGCTGGCCCGGCCTCATAGCGACGTGTCGCGCCGATGCGCTGCACGATCTGCTGGCCGCGGAACTTCTTTAGGTCGTAGGCCGCCCGGGTGGGACCATATTGTGCGAGTGTCTGCTGGCCGAGCGCACGGACCCGTGCCGCGAGATCGGAAGCGGTGAAGCCGTCGGAAGCGGCGGACAAGGCAATGACTGCTTCGGCGACCCAGCGCATGCGCGGCTTGTTGAGATCGATGCCGCCGACTACGATCTTACCGACACGGGATGGCGTCGGCAGACGCTCAAGTGTCTGATCCGAGATGAAGCATGAGTCGATGCAGCTGAGGGCATCGGCAAATCGCTCCAGCAGAGCCTGCAGTCGGCGGACGATCTCGGGGAAGTTCTCCAGCGCGCGACCGCAGCCCAGCTCGCGCGTGTTATGGACGATGACCTCGATGCGAAGCACGCGTTCGCCTTTGCTATAAATCTTCAGAGTCAAGCCGCCACAGTGCAGCTTGAAGATCGTCAGATCATAGGTAGGTCTCTCGACCGCGACTTCCCACTCTGCTGCGCGCTTTTTGCGCGAGCGATATTTTGGACGGCGCTTGCATCCAAGGATTGTCTTTACAGTCTTCAGGTCCAGCCGCACGCGGCTGCGGTCAATCAAAGCCTGAAAGACCTGTTCCATGTGGCCGCCAACCTCGAAGATGAGGTTGCGACTGTACTCAATCTGGTAGTTTGAGTATTGATAGCGAAAGCCGCTCAGCCTCTGCTCCTCCAAATCAAGCGCGAAGCACAAACAGGCTGAGTAGATCCAGCGATCGCATAGTTGGCTCAACCGCCCTATCGTCCGTGGTTCGGACAAGGTCTCTGCGATTTTCGCCAAGGCTGCAGGGCGAGAGACATGGGTAAAGCAGTTGCCTTGCTTGGTGAAAGTAATTCCTGCCTTACGGGCCTGGCAGGCGACATACTCGTGGCCGTTCAGCATGATTTGCGCGGGGAAAGGAGGATGGCCGCTTATTTTGATGGTGATGTGGCCCCACTCGGCGTCCAGAATGTGAAAGGAATAGTGGTTGACATAGGGCATCGGCTTCTTTTTCTCGATGTGGTGATTGGCGCTGACATCCCACACGGGCGCCTGGGCCCGGCCGACCAGGACGAGAAACAATCCCTGGGTGATGGTGGTCCTGGCGAGATAGTCTTCTGCGATGTCGTGCTTGCGCTCGCCCGCCGAACAGTTGACAACAGGAATGTCATTCGCCTTGGCATAGCCGCGAATGCGCCGACCAAAACGGCCGGCCAATCGCATCACATGAGCGTTGTCCAGCGTGGCGTCCGATCCAGTGAGCTGCCGCCACCACAGCCGGAAACCGCCTGGGTCATGTCCCATCCGGAAATACGCGTTCAGTACGATGCGATCAACGCAGTCATAGCTGCCGCTCAGGAGATCCTGATAAAGAGTGCTCAGCCCGTCGCCCATGAAGGGCACGATAGATACAGTGGGGTCTTGACTTCAAGCTGCCCCGAAGGGGCCCCTTTTTCGCAGCACCAGTCTGCGAAAAAGCGTAGACCGTTATAGCGGCGGTAACGGGAATTGTGTTCCCGTTTGCATGGGAAGTCACGCAGCTTTCAGGCCGACAGCTTGGACGAGCGTGTCGAGATCGTCGATGACACGCTGGTAGAGGCGGTCAAGCTGGGATCGCCTTTGGGCGTCGAGCCGGGCGTCTGATTTGACGGGACTGAGAAGGCCTGCCGTGAGTGTATGCGGAGCTGGCGCGACGCAACCTCAGATACCCGCAAACCTGCCCCATAGGCCGCTCCCAGCGCTGCCTTGTATTTGGGAGACCAAGCACGCCGCCCTCAAGAAACCGCGCCACCTCCTCGGGGCTGAGAACGCGCTCGATGTTGCTTTGTGGGCCGAGCCTGAACCGGGGGTTTTCGTCGCCATCGAACTTGTTAAAAAAATCATGTTTCTTAACAAGTGCTTGTTTGGCAAACACCCACCACTCGCGATCGCAGCCGCGAATTCGACGCCCCCATCGTGGAAGCCCCATGCAGTTGGACCGGGACGACGACGCCTAATTCACTCCACGCTCAGAAATCCGGCTTGTCCGCATGTGGGACGTCCGCATCCTTGTCCGCGACGGAATCCGAGCGGATTTTCGGCGCAGGCGATTTCCGGCCATTCCAGGCGATCGCGCAAATAAATTATGGTCGCAGTCCAGGGCGTCGTGTCCCGGTGCGGCGCGATCGATACTTTATCCCAAATGCGGAAACGACGCACGACCGGGCCGGGCGCAGCGGGAGCCCTCGCCGAAAACGGCCATGGCGGCCCGTTTTGACCGGTTCCCATGCCATCCACACCGCGATAGGCTGCCCCATCAAGCAGCTTCAGGGGATGACGGATGTGACGGCGGGAGTTTATTGCGGCGCTCGGAAGCGCGGCGATATGGTCGACTGCGATGCGGCGCAGCAGCCGGCGCTGCCGGTGGTCGGGTTCGTCTGCGCCGGATCGGCCGATGACGGTGCGGGTATGCAGCGGCCCTCCGCAAAGGGCTCGGCCAAACCGGCTACATCGAAGGCCCAAACGGTTAGCAGAGGAGAGCATCATGACGGACCGGGACCGGTCGTCGGGCCTGGAGCGCCGGGCATTTCTGAGGCGGCGCGGCATTGGCGGGCGTGGCGTCGGTGCTCGCGCCGGGCGCGGCGCTGGGCCAAACGTCGGCACCGATCGCGCCGTCCGCGCCCGGCCCGGCATCCAGATCCGCACGGCCGAGCATCTGGTCGGCAGCGCCGTCAACTATGCCTATGCGGTCAAGGCCGGGCCCTTCGTGTTCCTCAACGGGCACGAGGGCTACGATTTCGCGGCGGGCGTCGTCCCCGCGGTCGAGGGCCCGGCGGGTTTTCCCGAATACGGCAAGCCGGGCTTGCGCCGCGAGGCGGATTTCATATTCGAGCGCATGGGGCAGATCCTGAAATCGCTCGGCACCGACTTGGCGCATAGCGTGCGCCTCGACCAATACTATACCGATGCGAATGCGGTGCGCGCCTATCACCTCGCGCGCTTTGCCGCGCTCGGCAAATACGTGCCACCCAGCACCTCGATCATCACCGAGCGCTGCTTCGGCGGAAAGAGCACCATGACGACGTCGCTCGTCGCGGTGCTGCCGGACCCGCAATGGGAGATCAAAGGGGTCTATCCCGAGAGCTGCCTTCTTCGCCTTCTCGGGCTACGCGCCCGCGGTGGTGACGAACGATTTCGTGTTCGCGGCGGGAGCGGGACCCGACGAGAAGGACGTGCTCGGCACCGATCCGCCGGCAGGGGCCGCATTATCGCTGGGGCATCCGAGCTGCCGATCCGGCGCCAGGCGGAATCCGCCTTGAAACGAATCGAGAGTACGCTGAATGCGGCGGGGACGAGCCTGGCCAATTGCCTCAAGGCGCAGGTCCATATCGCCGGCGAGGAGAACTTTCCGGATTTCCTCGATGTCTGGAACGAGCACGTCGGCGCCTCGCCCGCCGCGCTCACCGTGACGCCGGCCAAGGCCTTCGCCGCGGTCGAGATCATCGTCGTCGATAAATTACATCCTGCTCAAGGACGGCGCGCAGCGCAGGAAGGAGATCGTGCGCGCCGACATTCCGGAGATGGCGTCGTATTCGCCGGCGGTCCGCGCCGGCGAATTCGTGTTCAGCCCGGGCCTGCTGCCGATGAGGCGCGACGGAACGGTGGCGGGTCTGCTCCAAGGCGATAATTTCCAAGGGCTTTGCCTGCGCGAGCCAGCTGCAAGCGAATACGATCTACGACCATGCCGAAGCGATCGCGAAAGCCGCCGGCACCAGCATGCGCAATGTCGTGCGCATCGATTATTGGGTGAGCGACATCCGCGAATTCCCGGGCGTCGCGCTGGCCTGGGCGGGGCGCTACGGCAACGCGCCGCACCCCTTCGCCTGCGTCGTCACGCCCAAGCTGCCCGCCCCCGGCGCGACCGTGATGGCGGCTTTCTGGTTCCATGCCGGCTGAAGAAACTGCGGCACACCCCGTTGTCCAGGTCTACGCAGCCTTCTTCTGGCTCAATGGCGACGGTCGATATCCAATTCCGCGGGATGCCTATTACATGTCGGGCGCTGGCGGGCAGACCACCCTGCTAATTCCATCGCACGATCTTGTCAGTGCGCCTCGGGCACTTCCGAGGCGAAGCCGCCGGCGCCCTGGGCTTCAAAAAAGGCGCTCGCGCTATTGATGGAGGCTGTTCCGAAGCGGAAGTGACGACGTTGCTGTATTGAGGGTAGGAACTGCAAGTCTTGCTTCCGTCGGTGGTACGCTTGTGGCGCCTCAAGATAGGAGAGGATGACGACCAATTACGATCGTC
>CAWCJX010000001.1:0-212994 GCA_963795865.1 uncultured Alphaproteobacteria bacterium | reverse complement strand
TGAACTCTCGAGCGACACGCCATCGGCACAGGCGCGGTTGGTCCGATCGGATTCGCCGGCCGCCAACTCGGTGCGATCGAAGATCGCGAGACTTGCCGCACAACTGTTGCCGAACGATAAGCGCGAACGGACTCAGCTTCAGGCGCGACTGATGCACGCCGGGATTTATGCGACCTGGGCTCCCGGAGTCTTCCTGACCGTCGAAGCTCGCCCTGATTATCGTCCCGGTGTTCGTCGCTTTGTTTCTCGGCACACTGGGTCTCGGTCACCCCAGCGGATTCTCCTTTATGCGGGCATCGTCGGGGGGATCGGGATCGTCTTACCCAGCCTGTGGCTCAAGAGACGGAAAGCCCGCCGGCATTCGACGTTGATGAAATCGCTGCCCGATTTCCTCGATCTCATGGTGACCTGCGTTCAAGCCGGACTGAGCATGAACGGAGCCCTGCAACGCGTGACCGAGGAGTTGGCCGTCGCGCATCCCGTTCTCGCGGGAGAAATGGGGATCGTCGAACGGCAAATCGAGCTGGGTGCAACTCCCGATCTGGCGCTTCGCAACTTTGCCGAGCGTTCCGATCTGGCCGCGATCTCGACGTTCAGCACGCTGGTCGAGCAAACCCGGCGTTTCGGCACGAGCATCTCCGACGCCCTGCGGACCCACGCGGAAACGATTCGCGAACAACGCGAACAGCGGGCAGAAGAGATGGCCCAGAGAGCGGCCGTGAAAATCCTGTTCCCGACCTTGTTACTCATCTTCCCCGCAATCTTCATCGTGCTCGTGGGCCCGGCGGCGGTTCAGATCGTCCGAACATTCTCGACACCACACCACGCAGCCGCTGAGAGCAAGTAAATGCGCAAGTCATCGGAAAGCCTCGCGGGGCGTCGAGACAGACGTGCTCGGATTGCCGAGCCGATGGCAAGAGGCGGCGTGGCGCGGCCGCGACCGAGCTGGCGCTGACGCTGCCCCTGCTCCTGCTCCTGGCATTCGGATGCGTCGAACTGGGGCGTGCAGTCTCGATCTACACGATGGTTTCCTGCGCGGCGCGGGCAGGCGCCGAGTACGGGGCGACGCACGGCTATAGCAACTACACCTATTCGTCGTGGCAGAGCCAGGTGACGCAGCAAGTGCAGAACGCGGTGCAGGGAAACCCATCGTTCAATTCGAGTCTGCTTTCCGTCAGCGTGAATACCACGCCGGAAACCGGCGGATTCAATCTCGCGACAGTCACGGCGAACTATCAGTTCAGCACGATCACACAGTGGCCCGGCCTTCCCCATCAGTTCACGATCACCCATACCGTGGGGATGCGGCGATACCGATGATTGAGCAGACAGCACCAACAGTCGCAAATTGTATCCGCGCTCGGTGGCACCGGCGGCTCCCCGGCCAGTGCGCTCGCTTGAGGCGCCGACGAAGACGCTGGCGGACAGATGCGCCGCGCCGCGCCGGGGAGTTGCGGCCGTCGAGGCCGCGATCGTTTTGAGCGTCTTCCTGCTCATCTTGTTTGTGATGCTCGACCTTGGGCTGATGGTTCTCGATTACAACCTTCTGTGTGACGGCGCACAGCAGTTTTGCCGTCAGGCAATCATTCACGGTTCCAAATCAGCACCGCAAGAGACGATGTGGGGCCCATCCACCGTTCAGGGGAACGGCGGAGATGGCTCACAATACAGCCAGAGCTTTAAGCAGGATCTGACGACTCTGCCGCTTGCCAACGTGAACTACAAGCTCGAATGGACTAACGGAACCAACCGGCCCGACGATCCGGTGCAAGCGACCCTGACCTATCAATACAGCCCCATGATCCCATTTGTGTTGGGGAACAAGCCGATCTCGCTCGAAGCCGTTTGCACGATGGCCATCGATCATTGACGAGCAACATTCCTGTGAGGCGAACAGATGCATTCTACCATCCGCAATCGCATCCTTGAGCGTGCTGGCGCCCATGCTCCGCGTCTTCATGCACGACCAACGTTCGGTCACCGCCGCTCTGCGGGTGTGCTCGTCATTTTGGCGATCGCGCTGCCCATGCTGATGGGCATCGCGGGACTTGTTCTCGACACCAGCATTTTGTTCGCGGCTCACCGCAACCTGCAAAGCGCCGCCGACGCGGCCGCGACCGCTGCCGCAATGACGATCTACCAAGGTGGAAGCGTCGCCCAGGCCCAGGCGATTGCGACCACGTCCGTGCAGGGCGACAACTCGCTGTCTGATGCCACGGTCGCGCTCAGCGTCCCTCCCACCAGCGGGCCCTACGCGGGGAACTCGAGTTACGCGCAAGTGGTCGTCACCCGCAAGGCAAGCACATTTCTCATCCAAGTGTTGGGTGGCTCATCTGTACAGACGATTCAGGCGACTTCGACGGCGGGTGCACAAGCGGCGACGGCGGGAGGTGCGATCTGCCTGCTCGATCCGAATCCACCGGGAATCACAGTGAACCTGGCACCGGTTGCCCCCCTTTCGTTGACGCTGCCGCCCATTTTGGGGGGCCTGCAGGTGTTGGGACTGGGCCAACTTCAGGTGAACGGGGCTGTGCTCGACAACAATCAATGGGGAGGCGTCGACCAGAACGGAAATCCAGCGGGTTCCGGGCCGGCCCCGCCCTATGCAGCCTCGTGCACACCGTTGGTGAGTCTCACGAACGTCGCGGCTCAGGACATCCGCGTGGTCGGCGGAGTCGACAATCCGCATAACTATGGCAGCATCAACGCCGGCCAGGCCAGCCCGTTGCGATGCAATGCATTGCCGGTTCCTGATCCGTTCAGCAGCGTCCCCGCGCCGACGACGGCCGCCGACAGCAAAAACGTCGTGGCGACGAATTACGGCGGCGTGACCGTCATCGGGTTGCCGTTGCTGCCGGCCAAGATCTTCAACCCCGGCGTTTACGATTGGATCGAAATCGTGAGCGGCTCGGTGACCTTCAACCCCGGCGTTTACATCATCCGCAGCGTCAATCCGATCACTCAAGTTGCGCTGAACGTGATAGCGGGCACAGTGACCGCCAATGGCGTGACGTTTTATATCACCAATACGGCCAATTATTCGCCCGCCTCGGGTGCACCGGACAACGGCGATGGCAACGCTGTTCCCCCTGCGGGATCGGCCAACTTGATTCCCAGCGTCGTCATCGCTTCGTTGCTCGGGAGCAGCTATTCCGGACTGAACGACCCGAGCAGCCCGTTCAATGGATTGCTCATCTACCAGCGGCGCATCGACCGTCGACCGATCGTTTTGGCCGACGAGACGTTGATCCTGGGAGGAACGCTCAGCGGAGCCATCTATGCCAAATATGGACAAACGATCTTTGCCGCGAATGGCACCTACAACCTCCAATTCGCGACCGGGTCGATGCTCTGTTTGAACATCCTGCAGTGCAAGCTGAGCCCGACCACATTGCTCCCTCCTGCGATGGACGTCTACCTCGTCCAATAAGTCGATGACCACGATCCTCGACCGACCTCGCGACGCAGGACGCGATCGCCGCGCAGCCGTCGCAGCAATGCGGCGGTCTGCTCGAGCGATCGCCGGTGCTCGCGGTCGTCACGTCGGTCGACGGCCGCATCCTGCTGGCCAACCGAGCCTGGACCGACCTGCTGGGCCACGCCAGCGACACGGTGTTGGGTCGGTTGGTGACGCATTTCGTGCACCCGGACCACACTGCGGCCTTCGCCGCGATGTTGTGCGAAATAGCCGAATCGGGAGCCGCTCGCAGTCTCGACGCTCCCATGCGTTGCCGCGACGGAACGCACAAGTGGTTGTACTGGCAAGTCCGCCGCGACGCCGACCGCAGCCTGTTTGCCATCGCCTTCGACGTCTCCGAGCGCAAAGAGGAAGAGCTGCGTGCCGAGCGCCGGGCTTACGTCACCTCGTTGCGGGCGGAGATTTGGGCTCCGTTTGGCCGGGCGTTTTCACCGAAATCGATCCTCGAGGCCTGGGCCAACGTCCTGGCAAAGTCGCTCGAGGCGATCGAGGTCGGCATCTGGACGGTCGACGAACGTCACGCCGATCCCCTGTTCGGCGCCGCCTCGCACAACACCAAGGCCTCCCCATCGCTTCCGTTCTTCGAGCTTCTGATCGACGAAGTGCGGAAGGTTCGCAGCTCGAAGGCGCCGAGTGCGTTTGTGACCACCGGCGAGGCGACTCCCGTCGATGTGCTCGAGAAAATCATTCGAGGGCGGGGCATCGTCGGCATTCCTTCTTTACCCCATCGTTTTGCAGGATCGCGTCGTCGCGATCGTCGCCGCCTGCTTCGCCCGCGCGATCTCGCGAAGTCGACACGTTTACGCTGGAAAAAGCCGCCGTCGAAATCGGTCCGGCACTCGCCTTTTTGCGTCAGCACGAGCTTCTGGCGGAATCGAAACGGGCAAACGACGCGCTCGTGCGGTCGGCGCCAACTGCCATCTGCTGCTTGGACCGCGACGGCAACGTCACGCGGTGGAACCCCGCCGCGGAGCGCCTCTTCGGCCGGACCGCCGCCGAAGTGCTCGGCCGCCCGCTCGCGATCCTCCGAATGCCGAACGAGAAATCTTTCAGGCATCGCTCCAAGGAGCCCTGGCCGGACAAGCGACGGCTCACGTCGAAACCAAGGTGCAATCGTCGAGCGGCCAGCAGCTCGAAGTGGCAATGTCTGTCTCGCCGCTGTTCGGTCCCGACAAGGCCGTCGAAGCGGTGCTGATCGTTCTCGCCGACCTGACCGAGCGCAAACGAGCCGAGCGGCGACTTTCGCTCGGACACGCTGTCACGCGCCTGCTCACCGACCCCGAGTCGGACGATCAGGCCCTGAGCGCCGTTCTGTCTCTCATCGGCACGCATCTCGGCTGCGGCTGTGGCGAGTTTTGGGCGACCGACGACGGCAACTCGTCGGTGCGACTGACGGAAAGCTGGCACTCGCTCGGCAACAAACGCGGCCGATTTCGAGAGCCAAACGCGGAATTGGGACTCGTCCGAGCCCGCCGATCTCGCGAAAACTGTGCTGCGTCACGGCAAGCCGCGGTGGTTCGCAAAGCTCTCGGCCGATCGCACCTTCGACCGCGCCGGTCTGGCTGCTCGCTGTGGACTTGACGACGCGCTCGGCATTCCGGTGGTCTCTGGTCCAAGCGCCGTCGGCGTGATGCTCTTTTTTTCCGAACAGATCCCCGAGCCGGATGACCAATTGCTGGCCTGCTTGACGGCGATCGCCGAGCAAATCGGTTCGTTCCTGTCGCGACGGCGGCTTCAACAAACGCTGCAGGAGTCGGTCGATAAGCTGCGACAGTCCGAGAAGATGGAGTCGGTCGGACGTCTCGTGGGGGGCGTCGCTCACGACTTCAACAACCTCTTGACCGTGATCCTGGGCTACGGAGAGCTCCTGTTGGGGGAAGTCGCCGGCGAGGCGCCGATTCGCGAATCGCTGACCGAGATCGTCGAGTCGGGAAAACGGGCCTCCGGTCTCACGCGGCAACTCTTGGCCTTTTGCCGCAAGGAAATCTACAACCCCGTCGCGCTCGACCTCAACGCCCACGTCGAGGGGATGGAGAAAATGCTGCGACGGCTCGTCGGCGAAGCGATCGAGCTGCGAACGGAGCTGACGGCCGATCTGGGGCACGTGCACGCCGATCCGGCTCAAATCGAGCAGGTCGTGATGAATCTCGTCGTCAACGCGCGCGACGCGATGCCGGCGGGCGGGCAGATCACGATCGAGACGAAGATGGTTCAACTCGCGCGGGGACAAAAGATCGTTCCCCACGCGGCCCCTGGCTCGTATGTGCTTCTGGCCGTCCGCGACACCGGCTGCGGCATGGATGAGGCGACCCGCGTTCGCATCTTCGAGCCCTTTTTCACGACCAAAGGTGCGGGCAAAGGGACCGGCATGGGACTGGCGACCGTGCAGGAAATCGTCCAGCAATGCGGCGGTCAGATTGCCGTCGAAAGCCAGCCAGGCGCAGGCTCGACATTCCAGATCTTCCTGCCGCCGGTCACCAGCGGGCTGGCGGCGTGGGAGGTCGATGCCGCGCCCCAAGCCATTCCGCGGGGAAGTGAAACGATTCTGGTCGTCGAAGACGAGACTCCGGTGCGACGGCTCATGGCGCGCCTGCTCAGGGTTCAAAACTATCAGGTGCATGAGGCGGCCAATGCGACCGACGCGCTCGAGCTGCTCCGCAGCCAACCGGCAAAAATCGACCTCTTGCTCACCGACGTCGTGATGCCCGACATGAACGGCGTGGCGTTGGCGGAAAAGGCTCAGAACGACGCACCCCAAACTTAAGGTGCTGTTTGCTTCCGGCTACCGGGACGGCGAACTTCGTCGGCTCGGACTGCCAGACCTCGGTCCGCAGCTCTTGCAAAAGCCCTTTACCACATTCGACCTGGCCACGAAGGTGCGGCAGACTCTCGACGGCTGAGCGGCGAATGCAAAGGGCTCGATCAGTATGTGAGCGGCAGAAAGCGCACAATTTCGCCCTTAGGCACAGTGGGTCAACTTCCTGCCCCTATATCAAAAAAAGTAGTTGACCCACGTTTTTCACAATCTAAGTAGCGTTTGTTATGAAGTTACGGTGGGTCACTTTTTTGTTTTCGGCCGAAAGTAGTTGACCCACCGTGAACTGTCCGTGCGTGTTACATTTCGTCCGCGATCGACACACTCCAGTGCCGGCGAAGCGACCAACCCGCAAGGATCCTGAACGTCAGGCATGCGCGCAACAAGCGCTCGACGAAAACGCCTACTTCTATTCAACCACAAAATGCAAATTGGCCAAGATCAGTTTTTGAGATTCGACTCGGGATCAGCTGCTCCTTGGTCCCACCTCCGCTTGGGACCGCACACCAGCCGAGGACTGGACCGCAAGTCCCACTCGTCGATTTTTCGACGGGGGCACGGTAGGCCGTCAGCCGCTCCTGGTACAATCGAGGCATGAGCGACGAACCCGATGATGACCTTATCGAACCGGGAATCTTCCTGCGTCTTCGACGACTCGCAGCATGGTTCTTTCTGCGGCTGATGTTCGTCCGCGAACCCTGCCGCGGCGGTGGTGCTATGTGGCATCGTATTGGGCGTGCGTTTTTGGAATGTCGGCATGCGGTTCGTGGCACGCCCCAGGCTAAATCCGGGTTAGTGCAACCGACAACTCCCGTGCCAATCCGCATCGGCTTAGAATGACGGCATGAGCGAGATATTCTCCGGGTTCTCCCTCTGGTCCTGGGCCGTGTCCTCGGCCGCAGCAGTTTTTGTTGTGCTCCAATGCATGGTTGCGCCTATGCGTGGGGGGAGTACAGAGCAACCCGCCGCGGCGTCTGGTTGGCACTGGCAATCATGATGCTGATGCTGTACGTGGCGTACATGCTCGCGACTTTCCTCTGGATACAGTTCTGGCCTCACTAGCACGACGGCTGAACTCCCGTGCCGGAGCGCACAAAGGCAGACCAGACTGAGGGACGAGTTAGGCCACTCGTGCCGCTCGCTAGCTGCGAATTCGCGTTCCGCCCGCGTCCCGGGACTCGCCTCTCCTCAGGGCGTTGCAGTGCGAAGCTTGCCATTGCGTTGCGACAGGTCGAAAGCTCCAATTACGCGTGTTTAATGCGTCCCGTTAATTGGCTTTCATCCCTTTCTCATGACCGAAGCGTCATCGCCGCCCGTTTCCACAATGGCGTGGCGGCCATGATCGAGGACTGCTGCCTGGAGTTGCGGGAGCGTTATGGCCTGCGCACGGTAGCGCTGTCGGGCGGCGTGTTCCAGAACCTGCTGTTGCTGCACGCTGTGGTCGGGCGCCTGGAGGCGCACGGCTTCGCGGTACTCGTGCACTCGCGGGTGCCATGCAATGACGGCGGCATCAGCCTCGGCCAGGCCATGGTGGCGGCGGCTCGGGACCGGCTGGCACCGCTCGCCGACGGCTGACCGACGCTAACGGTCACCCAGCGGCTGCCAGCAGGCTGGCCGCTCCGGCCGGGTCACCGGCGGGATGCGTCTGGCCGCTGGAGAAGTGGTACGTGCGGCCGTCGGTGGTGGCGACATCCTGGCCATGCGAGGTGAACACATAAAGCTGCGGATCGGTGAGCCCGGACGGGTCACAGGGACCTTTGCCCCGGAGCACGAGCCGATGACGGGTCACGAGGATCGCGTTGATGTGCTGCGTGGCAAGTTCGTCGCGGAGCGCGGCCAGTTGAACCTGCCTGCGATACGCCACATGCCGGGCCAGGATCTGCGCGGTTGCCATTGCGTCCCGATCACTCGATAAGGACACTGTATTAGTAACATCGGTACCGATCATGCAGATCACAGTAATGCACTTCCGGAAAGATCGACAATGGTATTCTTGCCCGATCACCGGCAGAAGTGCCACACCGCGTTAAGTTGCACACTGCAAGTTCCACAGGGTCAGTGCCAGCGCGTCACAGCGCAAGTCTTATGAAATCCGCCAGTTCCCGCATTTCGGGCGTTAGTATCCTGCGGCGGCTGACGATCAGGCTGAGGATATCACGGGCATATCCCTGCTGAATGAGCCATTCTGGGGCGACGCGACGCAGTTCCTGCAGAATGCCGACCGCTTCAGGATACCGGCGAAGCTGAGCCAGTGCACTGGCTATGTCGAGACGATGCCTGCAGCGGCCAGCCGACGCCGGGTTCAGCACATCACTCGGAATGCCGCGCGCCAGGGTCAGCACTTTGTCCAGCTGCCCAGAAATGGTCGCGTTCTCGGCACCGATCATCGCGACCGTGGTCGGACCGAAGGTCCGGGTAGTGCTCGTGTCAGCGGCGACTTCGCGGCCGATCCGATCCGCGGCGGCCCGGGCCAGTCCGATGGCGTCCTCGGCCTCGCCGGGTCGCGCATCGCGTATCGCCGCATTAGTCACGCCGAGCATGAACCGCCCCCACAGGCTCAGTTCAGCGATGGTCGCTCGGGAGAATCGGGGTTCGATGTCGTCTGCCCAGCGAATGGCGAGTTCGCGGGCCTCGGCCAGCCTGCCCTGCCGCAGCAGCGACCAGCACATGGTGTTGGCGGCGGCTGCGGCATCGAGTCGGTCATCGGCCGAGTCGATCGCTATCCGAAGCGTAGCTTCGGCCGAGTCCCATTGGCGGGTCTGGACGAGCATCCAGCCGGTCATGTTCAGCACCCGCGACCGGACGCTGCCGACCCGGCCTTCCAGGGCGTCGGCATCCCGGATCAGCTTCGGCAGCATAACCCTGACCTGGGAGTACCGGCTCGCCGCCAGGGCTGGCCTGAGGGCAGTCATGGCCGCCAGAACACCGTCAGGCGTGGGCGCATCCGCTGGCTGCTCGCCGGGTGACCCGACGGCGCAGAAGAGCGCCCGGCGGACCGGCTCCCATGAGTCAACGGTTCCTGGGTCGGCATTGTCGGTATCCGGCGCCAGCGTCAGGCCGCTGGTCGGCACCCGGAGGGCGACGGCGAGCTTGCGGAGAGTTTCGAGCCGGGCGTCCTGTCGTTCTGCCTGTTCCAGCTTGCGGATAAGGGAGACAGATACGCCGGAAAGTCCGGCCAGTTCGCTCTGGCTCAGTCCGCGACGTTTACGGACATCCCTGACCCGGTCGCCGATAGTGGAAGCCTGGCTCATTGCCGCTCCATCTCCCGGCGACCATACGCCCTGGTATGAATGCGCTCACCAAATCCGGTATTGTCCGGACCCTGAGCGCTTTCCTGACCCTGTTCCGGTGGTCGACAGGGCTGGCGGTAGCGTCCCATCTTCAACATTGTAAATCCATCCATGAGTTTGTGAATCACGGAATGCGGCTATGCAGCCAGTCGTACCATTCCTGCAAACCTTCCCCAGTGACCGCCGAGAGCCTCATTAGACGCACGGCTGGATTGACTCGCCGCAGGTCGATTGTGTAGCGATTCAGATCGAAATTCACATATGGCAGCAGATCGGCCTTGCTAAGCAGCGCAAGATCGGCCTGGCGGAACATGTGCGGATACTTGACCGGTTTGTCGGCGCCTTCGGGAACCGATGCGAGCACGACCCTAACCGCCTCGCCAAGATCGAACATTGCCGGACAGACCAGATTCCCCACGTTCTCGATGACCACCATCGACCCGGCGGGCGGATCAATGACCGCGAATGCCAGCGCGCCGACCAGGTCCCGCGCGGTGCGCTCGAGCAGCGTGGTCTTCCCGGCACCAGGGGAGCTCATCAGGTTCAGCAGGCAGACGCCGCGCCGCCGCAGCCAGTCGCGGTTGCCGGCCGCGATGTCGTCGTTCTTCGCCAGCACCTTGTGCTGCAACAGCACGGTGCGCCCAGCCTCGGACGCCTCGTGGTCGCGATCATGGCCAAGGTCGTGGCCGTGGTCGTGCCCGTGACCTCGGCCAGCGTCGGCGTGATCCGGCTCGCCGCCGCTGATCAGCTGGACCACCGCACCGCCGGCCGAGCATCCGCAGGTCGCGCACATGCTCAGGCCACCTGCACCGAGATAATCTTGAGATCCTGGCCGGAGAGCACCGAGATGTCAGCGCTACCGCACGGGCACAGGGCGATCGGCCCGTCCGGCTCGAAAACGTCGCCGCAGGTCCGGCACCGGCAAAGTGCCGCTGGCTCGGAGATCTCGAGGCGGGCACCCTCCAGGTTGGTGCCCTCCGTGGCCAGGCCGAAGCAGAATCGCACCGAATCGGCGACCACACCGGACATGGCACCGATGTCAAGGCGCACGCAGGTGATCCGCGCGTCAGGGAGGCGCTCGGTGACAGCCTCCACGACACCCTCGGTGATCGCCAGCTCGTGCATCTCGGTGGCTCTCCTCCGTCTCCTGGGGGGCGGTCCGATCTGGGGTTAGCGCGGGCGGCTCAGCAGATCCGCGGCAGCGGATCACCGACCAGCAGGTCCACGATCCTGGTACCGCCGAACGCGGTCTTGAGCTGGACCAGGCCAGGCGGGTCGGCGACCACGTGCCCGATGACGGCCGCCTGCGCGCCGAGCGGATGACCGCGCAGCGCGGCGAGTGCCCGATCCGCCGCCGCGGCGTCCACGACCGCGATCAGCCTGCCCTCGCAGGCCACGTACATCGGGTCAATGCCGAGCAGCTCGCAGGCTCCCCGCACCGGCGTCCGCACCGGAATGGCGTCCTCGGTCACCAGGACGCCCACGTCAGCGGCTCTGGCGATCTCGTTGAGAATGGTCGCTACTCCGCCGCGGGTCGCATCACGCAGCGCGCGTACCCCAGAGGTGGCGGCGAGCAGACCGGCGACGAGCCCGTTCAGCGGTGCCGTGTCCGACGTCACGTCGGCCTCGATATCCAGCTCGCCGCGGGCCAGCATGATCGTGACGCCATGGTCGCCGATCGGCCCGGACACGATGATGACATCTCCCGGCTGGGCATTGGCTACCCCGAGTACCGTCTCCTGCTCGATGATGCCGACGCCGGCCGTGTTGATATAGCAGCCGTCGGCCTTGCCCTTCTGCACCACCTTCGTATCGCCGGTGATGATCTGCACGCCGGCCTCGGCCGCGGCCGCGGCCATCGAGGCGACGATCCGGCTCAGGTCAGCGACCGGGAAGCCTTCCTCGAGAATGAAGCCCGCTGACAGGTAGAGCGGGACAGCCCCAGCCATCGACAGGTCGTTCACCGTCCCGTTGACGGCAAGGTCGCCGATGTCCCCGCCGGGGAAGAAGAGCGGCGAGACAACATAAGAATCGGTGGTGAAAGCCAGCCGAGATCCGCCGATCCGTACCCGCGCCGCGTCTTCCAGCGGCTCAAGCAGCGGGTTCCTGAAGCCATCCAGGAAGATCGCCTCGATCAGGGTCTGAGTAGCCTTGCCCCCGGCCCCATGTGACATCGTGATCCGGTCTTCCTTGACCCGTGGCCTGGCCCGCCGGGCTCGGTCGATCCGCTCAAGCACCAGTTCCTCGCGGACGGTTCCTGGCAGCGGCTGCGGAGACCCGCGGCGGACCTCCCCGGCACCCTCCTGGATCGCCTGCTCGTCGTGGACCCGCAGAGCCTCCTGCACCCAGCCGGCACTCCCGCTGTCGGCGAGCTCGTCGCCGCGGGCGGCAGAATGGTCCAGGTGCCCGGTGGTCATGACCGGCTCGCCTCCTTGACCCGGGTACGGGTCAGCCGGCCGTAGTTGTAGTACGCGGCGCAGGCTCCCTCAGGCGACACCATGCAGGTCCCGATCGGCGTTTCCGGGGTGCATGCGGTGCCGAATACCTTGCACTCCCACGGCTTGAGCACGCCCTTGAGCACCTCGCCGCACTGGCAGGCCTTAGGGTCGGCCACCCGGACGCCGGGCACCTTGAACAGCAGTTCGGCGTCGAACGCCGCGTACTCGTGCCGCATCCGCAGCGCGGAATGAGAGATGAAGCCAAGACCGCGCCACTCGAAATACGGCCGCAGCTCCATGGTCTCGCCGATCGCCATCAGCGCCGCCCGGTTCCCTTCCCAGGGCACGACCCGGGAGTACTGATTCTCGACCTCAGACCTGCGCTCGGATAGCTGCAGCATCAGCATGTAGATCGACTGCAGGATGTCCAGCGGCTCGAAGCCGGCTACCACCACCGGCTTGCCGTAGTCGGCCGCGATGAACTCGTACGGCCGGCAGCCGATCACAGTGGAGACGTGACCAGGGCCGATGAATCCGTCGAGCCTCAGATCCGGCGAGTCGAGTATCGCCTTGATGGCCGGGATGATCGTGACGTGGTTGCAGAAGACCGAGAAGTTCTCCAGCCCCTCGGCGGCAGCACGCAGGACGGTCATGGCCGTGGACGGGGCGGTGGTCTCGAAGCCGATCGCCATGAACACGACTCGCTTGTCCGGGTTCTGCCTGGCAATCTTCAGCGAGTCGAGCGGCGAATACACCATCCGGATGTCGGTGCCCTGGGCTTTGGCGTCGAAGAACGACCCCGCGCTGCCGGGAACCCGCATCATGTCGCCGAACGAGGTCATGATGACATCAGGCTCAGCCGCCAGGTGCATGGCGTCGTCCACCCGCCCCATCGGGATCACGCAGACCGGGCAGCCAGGACCGTGCACCAGGGTGATCGCCTCGGGCAGGTAGTCCTCAAGCCCGTGCTTGTAGATCGTGTGGGTATGCCCGCCGCAGACTTCCATCAGCTTGTACTGGCGTCCGGGCTCGCACAGGTCCGCTATCTTCGCGGCCAGCGCGTGGGCCGTATCGGCGTCGCGGTATTCATCTACGAATCGCATGACCGCACGCTCCTATTCGATCCGTGATTCAGCAAGCGCGGCTAGCTCGTCGTCGTACGCCCGGCCGATTCCTTCCAGGAAGGCCAGGGCCGAGGCCGCTTCTTCCTCGTCAATCTTCGATAGCGCGAAGCCGACATGAATCAGCACCCATTCGCCTGGCTTTGGCGGCTCGTCGACGAGCAGGCCGACGTTGATCACCCGCCGAACACCACTGACGTCCACCCTGGCCAGGTCTGGCTGGTCAGGAAGGAATTCGATCACCTCACCGGGAATGCCAAGACACATGTGACGTCCCTTCGCAGCTCATTGATCCTCGCCCGGGCAAGCCTGCATCCGGCGTCCCTCGCCGGACTCAGCGATACTCGGTCGGCCATCGCCTGGTCCCGCCGCATTCAGCCGATCCGCACCCGACCGTTCTCCGCCTGTTGCCGCTCGCCCGCTGTCGGCGGCGATCAGGTCAAGCACGACCCGGACCGCCTCATCGACCGCCGCGGCGACCGGCGCGCTGAGCCCGATCCCGTAGTCCGCGGTCGCGGGCTCGCACGCCACCGTGACCCAGTCCGGCAGCTCGATGCTCGCCAGCCGCCGGACGACCTCGATCCCGAACCCGTCGTCACCGAGGAAGATGTTGCCGACGCCGGCGACGGGCATCCGTTCGGTCATGGCGCCGCCTGCTGCGGACCGAGCTCGGCAATGATGAGTTCCCACAGGACGTGGTAGATCGTGGTCTGCACTTCCTGGATCCGGTGGATGGACTCCGACGATGCGACGAACAGGTAGTCCAGGCTGTCCAGCTCGGCCATCTTGCCGCCGTTGTAGCCGGCGATCCCCACCGTCAGCAGCCCCCGGCGGCTGGCCTCGTCAAATGCGCGCAGCAGGTTCGGCGAATTCCCGCTGGTCGACAGCCCGACCGCGATGTCAGTGGGCCGGCCGAACGCCGCGATCTGGCGAGCGAACACGACATCCACGCCGATGTCGTTGGACAAGGAGGTCAGTACCGCGATGTCGCTGGCCAGCCCGATGGCTGGCAGCGGCCTGGCCGTCCCGCCCGGGTACAGGAACAGGGTCGCGAGCTGCTGCGCGTCCGTTGCGCTTCCGCCGTTGCCGAACGTCAGCAGGCGCCCGCCGGCCGAGAACCTGGCCGCGGCCGCCCGGGCGCAGGACACCAGCCGGGCGCCGTCGCGGGAGCCAATCTGCCGCCGCAGCCCCAGGATCTCGTGCGCCTTGGCGACCGTCGAGAGGCGCGCTTCCTCAAGGACGGCGGGCAGGTCGGCGGTCCCCGAGTACAGGAACGGGTAGAGCGCCTCGACCGAGCCGGGGCCGCCCTGCTGACGCTGCCTCGGCACCCGGGTCATGTCCGTACCACCGCGATCGCCTCCCTGGCGTGCACCAGGATCGTGTCGCCAGCTTGAGCGGCTACCAGGGCGACGCTGACTTCCTCCTCGCCCTGGTCCGTAGCCACGATGGCCAGATCGTCGTCAAGCAGGCGCACGACGGTGACGGTGACGGCGGCGTCGGAGCAGGTGATGCAGACGTCGTCGTGGCACTCCTGCAGCCCGGGCTGGTCGGCCTGGCGGCGCTCGGCTGTCACCTCACCACCCCCGGGCCGAGCAGGGCCGACTGCTCGAAGAAGACATGAACCAGCTCCCACAGTACGTGGTAGGTCGTGACGTGGACTTCCTTCACGATGCGCGGGTCGGTCGAGTTAGTCACCAGGAGGTGGTCAATCAACGGGCTGGCCGCGATCGCGCCGCCGGACCCGCCGACCAGAGCGACGGTCAGCAGTCCGCGCTCCCGCGCCGCGACTAGGCCGGCCAGCACACCCGGGCACTGCCCGTCGGCCGAGATCCCGAGTGCGATATCGGCTGGCTCGGCCAGGTACCTGAGCTGGTGGGCGAAGATGCTGGCCATGCCCTCGTGCGCCGCGACCGCGGTCACGGTGGCGATATCGCAGGTCAGCGAGATCGCCGGCAGCGCCCGCTTGCCGACAATAACTGGATGAACGAACTCCACGGCGACATGCTGCGCGTCGGTGCTGGCCCCGCCCGTGCCGAAAACCACCAGCTTGCCGCCCTGGTGGAACCGAACCGCCATGGCATGGGCCGCGCTCGCCACCGCGCCGGCCTGATCAGCGAACTCCAGGGTGGCGGCGGTGCGACGCTCGAACCGCGCCTGCACTGCCTCGGCGGCCGAGTCGGGCAGGTTCGACCGGTCCCCCTGGACGGTCATCGCCCGGCTCCTGGCGGCTGCGCCTGGTCCGAAAGGTCAAGGTCGATGTCCACGTCCACAGCGTCCCGCACCTTCAGCGCACCGAGGAAGGCGGTGTAAGGCTTCACCCCGAACGCGGACTGCTGTACCGAGGCGGTTCCATGGTAGGCGTCCTGCTCGTTCTTGCTGACCTGCAGCCGCAGCGGCCGCTGAGCACCGGCCAGGGTCAGCGTGCCGACCACTTCCCCGCCGCCGGCCGAGCCTGGCTCGAACACGGACGCGGTGAACGTCGCTTCTGGCTGCCGGTCGCTACCGAGCACCTTGCGCGCCGTCACCGCTATCTCGCGCCGGTCCCGGTCGGTCAATGGCTTCAGCCCGCCGGTGCCGTCGCGGACGACCAGCGAGGTCAGGTCCATCCGGACCGTTAGCCCGGTCGGCGAAAGATCGTCGGCCACCGTCAGCTCGCCTGACCAGCGGGTGACCTCTATGGTCAGGTCGTGGCCAGCCTGCGAGGCCAGTCCGTCGCGATAAGTTCTCAAAATGATCCGGCCTCGCTCCGGACCGAACGGGTGGCGTCCTGCGTGAACCGTCATGGCAGAACGGTAGGACACGCCATCAGGTACCTCAAGTCGACCCCGGCCACCGTGCCGTCGGTGCCGGACGCTGGCCGGCTCGGTGACCTGATCACCGAGCGGCCGTCGCTGCCGTGGTGGGATCCGGGTTCCGACAGCTCGGTATCGCCAGAGACCGACCATGTCATCGTCGACGGCGTCGCGATCAGGCGAGGCAGCCGGGTCATCATGCGCCCGGGCACGCGGCGGGCCGACGCCCAGGATCTGTTCCTGATCGGACGTGATGCAGCGGTCATCCAGTCGCTGCCCGACATCAAGCGGTATCTCGAACTCCGCGAGATGCAACGCCGGTCGGTGAGCCGTCACTCGTCCGATCCCGACCAGGTACTCGTCCGATCCCGACCAGGTACTCGTCCGATCCCGACCAGGTTAAGGCAGGAGTCATGGAGACAATCGTTGGGTTCGTAGCTGGCTACCTAGTCGGCAGCCGGGAGGGCAAAGCCGCTCTTGACCGGGCCAGGACCTCGCTTGACGCCATCAAGAACTCACCGGAGGCGCGCAGACTGGCCGCGGACGCGGTCACCGTGGCCGGTTCGGTGCTGCGGCGGGTGTCCGCCCGCGGCCTCGGCCAGACGGTCAGCGGCGTGACCGAGCTTCTCGTCCGCGGGGCGACGGCCGCTATGGGCACGCCGCGGGAGGAGTCACGCGCCTCCTGACCATCGGCACCCGGTCGGCGGACCGTCGTTACGCGCGGCCTGATTCCCGCTATCCGGCTGTCCGCCTACCGGCACCCGGCCGCCCCAACCGACACTCGGGGCTGACTATCGGCCCGGCCGCCCGACCACCGGCACCCACCCTCCGACCAGCGGCACCCGGTAGCCTCACCACCGGCGCCTGGTCAGCCCGTTCGCTGGCCCGCCCGGCGATCTCGGCTGGGAATTGCCGCAGGCCGGTTCGGCCGGAGCCGGGTGGTCGTGCTGAACCTAGCGGCCCGGCGCCGTAGGTGACGGCGGCCGATGGGCGGCCTCGGCCCGGCCGCCGGAGCGCGGGCGGCACGGTAGAAGAACAACTTGCCGATCTCGATCAGCCCGAGATAGCAGACGACCATGAGGGCCAGGGCGCCATAGAAGGCTAGCGGCAGCGACCGGAATCCCAGGGTGGCGGCGAGCGGGGTGGCCGGCAGCAGCGCGCCGATGAGCACTACTCCGAATGCCGCGAGCAGCAGCGGCAGGCTTGGCCGGCTCCGGAAGAACGGAATCCGGCGGGTTCGGATCGCGAAGATCACCAGGGTCTGGGTGGCTAGAGATTCAACGAACCAGCCGGACCGGAACAGGGCCGGGCCCGCGTGGAAAACCCACAGCATGACGCCGAATGTGACGAAGTCGAACACCGAGCTGATCGGCCCGAAGTAGAGCATGAAGCGGCGGATGAACCCGACATCCCACCGGGATGGCCTGGCCAGCTGCTCCTCGTCAACCTCGTCAGTGGGAATCGCCAGCTGGCTGGAGTCGTACATCAGGTTGTTCAGCAGGATCTGGGACGGCAGCATCGGCAGGAACTTCAGAAACACCGACGCGCCTGCGGCGCTGAACATGTTGCCGAAGTTGCTTGAGGTTCCCATCAGCACGTACTTGATGGTGTTGGCGAAGATCCGGCGGCCTTCCACGATGCCGTCGGCCAGCACGTCGAGGTCTTTCTCAAGCAGAATGACATCGGCCGCATCCTTGGCGACATCGGTGGCCGAGTCCACCGAGATGCCGACGTCCGCGGCGTGCAACGCGAGCGCGTCGTTCACCCCGTCACCGAGGAAGGCGACATCGGTGCCGGTGAGCCGCTGCGTGCGCACGATCCTGGCCTTGTGCTCGGGACTGACCCTAGCGAACACGGTGGTCTTCGGGATCGCCTCCGCGAGCTGCTTGTCATCCAGCCGGTCAAGGTCGGCACCGGTCAGCGCCCCGCCGACCGGCAGCCCGAGGTCGTGGCAGACCTTGGCGGCGACCGCCGGGTTGTCACCGGTGACTACCTTCACCGCGACCCCGAGGTCGGCCAGGCGCCGCAGCGCGGCCGCGGCGCCGCTCTTGGGTGCGTCGAGGAAGACGAGCAGGCCGATAAGCCGCAGGTCATGCTCGTCATCGACGGTCAGCGTCACCAGATCGGCAGCGGGTCTGGCGGCAACGGCCACCACTCGGTTCCCTGCGGCGAATTCCGCCTCAAGCGCGGCCCTGGCCGCATCGGGGACATCGCGGCACCGGTCAAGCACCGTCTCAGGCGCGCCCTTGGTAACCAGCGTCCGTCCACCTGCGCCATCGCTCACCAGGACGGAGACCATCCGTCTATCATGATCGAACGGGAGGGTGGCGAGCCGTGCGTAACCCGGCACTTCGCCGCGTTGCGGGGTAGCGGCTGGCGACTCCCACAGCGCGACATCCAGCGGATTGCCGCCGACCGCAGCATCGCCGGTGACCGCTGCCTCGTTGCACACCAGGCCCCAGCGGAGCACGTCGCGAGCTGAGGCTCCGTCCGCGCCCAACGCACGCATGAAGCTGATCCTGCCCTCGGTCAGCGTGCCCGTCTTGTCGGTGAACAGCACGTCCACGTCACCCAGGTCCTCGATGCACACCAGCCGCTTGACCAGCACCTTCCGTCGCGACATCTGGCGCGAGCCGGCCGCCAGACTGGTCGAGACCACAGCGGGAAGCAGCTGCGGCGTAATTCCGACCGCGATGGCCAGGGAGAACAGCAGCGCATCGATGATCGGCTTATGCAGCGCCACGTTGATCACGAAGATCGACGTGGTGAGTACGGCGGCGACCTCGACGAGCAGCACCGAGAACCGGCGCAACCCGGCCTGAAACTCGGTTTCGAGCTGATGAGTGCCGAGACCGAGCGCGATCCGGCCGAACTCGGCCCTGGCGCCGGTAGCGACCACCACGCCGCGTCCGCTGCCTGCGTGCACGACGGTGCCCATCAGCGCGCAGTCTGACAGCTCGGCCAGCGGCGCGCCCGCTGGCACCGGGGCTGGATCCTTCTCGGCTGGCATCGACTCGCCGGTCATGATCGACTCGTCGCACTCCAGGCCCGCCCCTGACAGCAGTCGCAGGTCGGCGGGTATGACATCGCCGAGTGAGAGTTCGACCACATCACCGGGTACCAGATCGGTCACGTTAACCTTGACCGGCTGGCCATCGCGGAGCACCACGGCCCGGTGCCGGATCTGCGAGTGCAGGGCCTCTGCCGCCTTCTCGGCTCGGTACTCGTTGAGGAAGCCCATGCCCACCGAAAGGGCCACGATCACGCCGATGATCACCGCGTCGCTGTGCTCGCCGACGAAGTAAGAAGCCACGGCCGCAACCAGGAGCAACGCAAGCAGGGGTGACTGGAGCTGATGCCAGAGCACCGACCACAGCCGCGCCCGGTGGGACACGACCGCGTTCGGGCCGTACCTGCTCAGCCGGGCGGCTGCTTCGGCGGCAGCCAGGCCGCCCTCGGTCGTCCCGAGGCGATCGAGTACCTGCGCGGCCGGCCGCGAGCTGGCGACGGCGAGGCCGGCGTCGGTCTGCGCGTCGATCGGCAGGGCGGGCGCGGTTACCGCGGCCATCGTCGGCCGACCGACCAGCCTGCTCGGCGAATGCGCATGCCGCTAGCTCACCATCTGCGGTGGCCTTCGCGGCAGGGACGAAAGACCATTCTTCCCGGCTCGCAGCTCTTCCCGGCTCGCAGCTCTTCCCCGCCCGCCGCTGTCCCCGGCTCGCAGCGCACCCGTTCGCCGCCGCACTCGGCGTCGGCATTATGCCGCGGTTCTTTCAGGAACCCGTCCTGAAAGAACCGCGTGATCACGGCGGCGGCCGTGGCAGCACGACGGCGGCCGTGGCAGCACGACGGCGGCCGTGGCAGCACGACGGCGGCCGTGGCAGCACGACGGCGGCGGCCCGCCGCAGCACGACGGCGGCAGCGTGGCAGCACGACGGCAACGGCCGTAGCAGCACGACGGCGGCGGCCCGCCGCAGCGCTCTGCCGCCCGGCCTTAACCCGGCCGCCGGCGTTCGAAGATCAAGAGCCGGCGTCAATGCCAGCGGCTGACGGCACCCGCTGGTAACCTCTCGGCCCTGTGACTACCCCCGCGACCGCCGCTGCAGACGACCACATTCAGCCCGAGCAGCCCGTTAGAAATGATCTGTTCTTCTCACTTCGTAGCTGGCAGAAGGCCGCGTACCGAGAGTACTTCCGCGTATCGCGGCGCGACTTCCTGCTGGTCGCGACGCCGGGCGCGGGGAAGACGGCATGGGCGCTGACGATCGCCGCCGAACTGCTCGCCCGCCGCCAGATCACCGCCGTCACGGTGGTCACGCCGACCGAGCATCTGAAGCACCAGTGGTCGCTGGCCGCGCGCGGTTTCGGGATCTCGCTGGACCCGGCCTACCGCAACGCGCACGGGCGAGGCTGCGGCCGACTACACCGGCGTGGCGGTGACCTACGCGCAGGTGGCCGCCCACCCGGCGCTGCACAGGCAGCGCACCACGAACCGGCGCACGCTGGTGATCTTCGACGAGATTCATCACGCGGGCGACGCGCTGTCCTGGGGCGAGGCGGTCAGGGAGGCGTTCGAGCCGGCGACCAGGCGACTGGGGCTGACCGGCACCCCGTTTCGCAGCGACGCCAACCCGATCCCGTTCGTGACCTATCTGCCGGACGCCGACGGCAGCCTGCGCAGCTCGTCGGACTACGTCTACGGATACGGACCGGCGCTCGAGCGACGGCGTCGTCCGGCCGGTGATCTTCCTCGCCTACTCGGGCGAGATGAGATGGCGGACCCGGGCCGGCGACGAGATCACCGGCACCCTGGGCGCACCGATGACCGCCGACCAGCTCGCGCAGGCCTGGCGGACGGCGCTTGACCCGGACGGGGACTGGATCGCGCGGGTGCTCGATGCCGCCGACCGGCGGCTCACCGAGGTGCGCCGGGAGCATGCCGGACGCGGCCGGCCTGGTCATCGCCGGCGATCACGCGGACGCCCGCGCCTACGCCGCGCTGCTGCGCCGCCTGACCGGGACCAGGCCGGTGGTCGTGCTCTCCGACGACCCGGCCGCCAGCAAGAAGATCGCCGCGTTCGCGGCGGCCAGCGACCGGTGGATGGTCGCCGTCCGGATGGTCTCCGAGGGCGTGGACATCCCGCGGCTGGCGGTCGGCGTCTACGCGACCAGCGTGGGCACCGCGCTGTTCTTCGCGCAGGCGGTCGGCAGGTTCGTCCGGGCCCGGCAGCGCGGCGAGACGGCGTCGGTGTTCCTGCCGTCCATCCCGGTCCTGCTCGGCTACGCCGCGGAGCTGGAGGCCGAACGCGACCACGTGCTGCGCCGCCGCGACGACAGCGACGCCGCCCGAGCGCGAGCTCGCCGAGGCGCAGCGCCAGCGGGACACCGCGGACCAGCTCGACGAGGCACGCCGTTCAAGGCGCTGCGAGGCGTCGGCGCATTTCGACCGGGTGCTGTACGACGGCGCCGAGTTCGGCGCCTCGGCGGAGGATGAGGACTTCCTCGGCCTGCCCGGGCTGCTTGAGCCCGACCAGGTCCGGCTGCTGCTGCGCAAGCGGCACGCCGACCAGCTCAGCAAGAACGCCAGTCATCATCGGCGCGAACGCAGCGGCACGCCCGACCCGCCCACGCGATCCGCTGGTGCCGGCGCCGCTGGTGCGGGCACTCGCGGACGGCCGCACCGAAGCCGGTCCGGCATCCCGGCCGGCCACTCGGCGAGACCCTCGCCGCCCTGCGCAAGGAACTGAACGGGCTGGTCCGGGCCTGGCATTACCGCACCGGCCAGCCGCACGGCGTGATCCACGCCGAGCTGCGCCGTGCCTGCGGCGGGCCGCCTCTGCCGCAGGCCACCCGAGAGCAGGTCAGCGCACGGATCGAGACGATCCGCCGGTGGGCCGCCGAACGCCGCTGACCCGGCCACGACCCCGGTCAGGTTTGTCCACCACCGGTGCCGGCGCCGGCAACGGGTTTGCGACAATCACGGGGTGCGAGTGGTTTCTGAGTCAGGTCTTTCTGTGCTGCTCGGCAGCTTGGCAGGCACGCCGCGAGTCGTGGTGGGCGGCAACTTCGCCACGCCGTGGCATGCGCTTGCCGTCCTTGATGCGGCGATCGATGAGTACGCGCTGTTCGCGCTGAACGCGCAGCCCGGTCTTCCTGACCGGGACGGGGTCACCCCGGAGACGCCGTTCACCGGCGCTGGGATGCGCGGCCACAGCCGGCTGCGGTACTTCCCGTGCCGCCTGTCGCTGGTGCCTGCCCTGCTCAGGGAGGTACTGCCGCCCGACGTGGTGCTCGTGCACACCTCGACACCGGTGAACGGGACCGTATCGCTCGGTACCGAGGTGAACATCCTCCCGGCCGCGATCGAGGCCGCCAGGGCGCGCGGCGGGCTGATCATTGCCCAGCTCAACCCGCACATGCCTTACACCTATGGCGACGCGGTCCTGCCGCAAGACCAGATCGACTACGCGATCGAGGTGGAAGCGCCGCTCGCGTCACCGGTGCCGCGACAGCCGACTGAGATCTCTCGTACGATCGGCGATCGAGTCGCTGCGCTGGTGCCCGACGGCGCGACCGTGCAGGCCGGCATCGGTGCCGTTCCCGATTCGGTGCTTGCCGCGCTCGCCGAGCGCCGCGGCCTCGGCGTGTGGTCGGAGATGTTCAGCGATGGCGTCCTTGCCCTGGAGAAGGTCGGCGCGCTTGACCCGAACATCCACGTCACCGCGTCGTTCGCCTTCGGCAGCGCGGAGCTTTACGACTGGATCGACCGCAATCCGAGAATCCAGCTGCTGCGGACCGAGAAGACCAATGATCCGAGCCTGATCGCCAGGAAGCCGAAGCTCGTTTCGGTGAACACCGCGCTGCAGGTCGACCTCTTCGAGCAGGCCAACGCGAGCTGGGTGCACGGAGGGATCTACTCAGGGTTCGGCGGGCAACCCGACTTCGTGGTTGGCGCGCTGCACTCACCCGGCGGTCACGCGATCATCGCGCTGCCGTCCTGGCATGCCAAGGCGAATGTGTCCACCATCGTGCCCCGGCTGACCAGTTCGGCGACGTCCTTCCAGCACAGTTACGTGGTGAGCGAGCACGGCACGGCGATGATCTGGGGACATGACTCGGTCGGCCAGGCCGAGCAGATCATCGAAAACGTCGCGCACCCGTCCGTCCGCAGCGAGTTGCGCGCCGCCGGTCGCGATCTCGGGATCCGGCTCCGCTGACCCGCGGCCGACCGATCTGCCGCGCTGGCGAGCGGCCGCGGCCGGCCTGGCATCATGCCAGCATGCGAATTCTGATCGTCGGCGGCACGGCCTTCGTCGGCCGGCACATCGCCGAGGCGGCTCTAGCAGCGGGGCATGACGTCACGCTGTTTCATCGCGGCCGGACAGGAACCGACCTGTTCCCGCAGGCCACCCATCTGACCGGGGACCGGAATGGTGACCTATCCGCCCTCGCGGCTGGTGAGTGGGCGGCGACCATCGATGTCAGCGGGTACCTGCCGCGCCAGGTGCGCTCGCTGGCCGAGGCCCTGGCCGGGCGCGGCGGCCGCCACCTGTTCATCTCGTCCACGTCGGCGTACCGGAGTCCGGTCCCGGCCTTGTTCACCGAGGACGCGCCGCTGGCCGAACTGGCCGATCCGACCACGGAGGAAGTCACCGACCAGACCTACGGCGGACTGAAGGTCGCCTGTGAGCGCGCCGTCTTCGAACTGTACGGCGGCACTCGCGCGATTATCATCCGGCCGACCTACGTGATCGGACCGCACGACTACTACGGGCCGTTTCACCTGGTGGGTCGAGCGGGTCGCGCGCGGCGGCACCATCCTGGCGCCTGGCGAGCCCGACGACCCGATCCAGGTCATCGACGCCCGAGACCTGGCTAGCTGGATCGTGTCGCTGGTCGAGAAATCGGCGTCGGGCACCTTCCATGCGGTCAGCCCGGCGCCCCCGTTCGGCTTCGGTGACCTGCTCACCGCGATCGTCGCCGAGGTAGCACCGGCCGGCTCCGAGCTGACCTGGGTTTCCAGGGACTTCCTGCTCACCGAGGGCGTGACCGACACGCAGCTGCCGATGTGGCCGGGCGGCGACAGCGCACGGGACACCAATGCGGCCGATCCGGCCGCCGCCTTCGCGGCCGGCCTGGCGCCGCGCCCGCTCCGCCAGAGCATCGCCGAGATCCATCATGAGCAGCTCCGCACGCCGACGCCGACTCCGGCCGGAGTGGGGCTATCGCCGGACCGCGAGGCGGAGCTGCTGGCTCGGTGGCGCGCCGTCCCGAGCCGCTGACGCCGACACCGCCGCGCCCACGCCGCCCCGGTCGCCAATCCCGAGGCCGGTCAACGGGACGCAGTGCCGCAAAGCCGCCGCCCGCACCAGCAGGGCAGCCGCTCGATACCGCCGGAGGCCCGCCATGACACCGTCCACGCAGCAAGAACGCCAGGTCCGCGACACCTATGACAAGGTAGCCGCGCGTTATGCGGAGCAATTCGTCGACGAGTTGCGGCACAAACCGCTCGACCGCGCTCTGCTCGGCGCCTTCAGCGAGCAGGTCGCGGCGATCAGCGAGCAGACCGGGCAGCGGACGGCGGTCGCCGACATCGGCTGCGGTCCCGGGCACGTGACCGCGTACCTAGCCGAGCTCGGGCTCGCGGCGCGTGGAATCGACCTGTCGCCAGGAATGATCGAGGTTGCGCGCGGCCGGTACCCCGGTCTGGACTTCACCGTGGGCCAGATGCCCGAGCTGCCGCTGGCCGATCGCGAGCTGGCCGGCGCGGTCCTCTTCTACTCGATCATCCATCTGACCCAGGAGCGCCGGGCCGCGGCATTCGCCGACCTGGCGCGGGTCCTTCGGGCCGACGGGCTGATGCTGGTCGCGTTCCACATCGGCGACGACGAGCGGCGTCAGGTGGACAACTGGTTCGGTCAGCGGGTCTCGTTCGACGGATATCTGCTGTCCGTTCGGACGGTCACCGACGAGATCGCAGCGGCGGGCCTGGCCGTCGAAGCGATCGTTCAGCGGGCCCCGTATCGCGACGTGGAGACCTCGGGCACCCAGCGCTGCTACGTGCTGGCGCGCAAGCACATCCCGTAGCCGGCGCGCGGCTACCTGACCAAGTCAAGCCGGTCTAGCTCGGTGCCGTCACCGGCCAGACCGCGCACCCGCAGCGTCGAGGTCGCGCCAGGCCGCCAGCCCGGCTGGCTGTCGATCACCAGCAGGCAATAGCCCGGATAGCGGACCCGTGACCAGGTGACTATTTCCTCGACGGCGATACCGCCAGGCCCGTTGACGTGGCTGGCGATGCAGGGCTCGTCCGTGACATTGCCTTGGAAGCTGTCCGCCGCCGAGAACGAGTACAAGCTTTGGCCGGCACCTCCGGCCGTAATGTAAGTCGTTCCCTGGGTTGCCGGGGTGATCGTGGCGCCGATCGGAGCGGCCGCGGTGACAGTCCCGGCCCGCAGCGGATCAGTCCGTTCGTAGACGTGGTTATGGCCGTTGATCACCAGGTCGACCTGGTACTGGTCAAACAGCGTCACCCAGTGCTGCCTGACACCCGCGTCCGAGCCGTGCGCCGTGCAGGTGCAGTAGGCGCAGTGGTGGAAGTAAGCAACGATGAAGTCGATGTCGGGATTGCCGCGCAGCGCGGCGAGCGTGTTCGCCAGCCAGCTGGTCTGCGCTCCGGCGGAGTAGCCGAGATTGGCGGGGATCTCCTGCGATACGTCGTTGGCGTCCAGGCTGACGATCCCGACGTTGCCGTAGCAGAACGAATAGTAGGTCGGCGGGGCCGAGCTGGACCCCGCACCGGGGAAGTCGAAACGCGCGTACTGCCCGCCGTAGCCGTCGGGTGAGTACCAGGGCTCCATCTCGTGGTTGCCCACGGCGACCTGCCAGGGGATGTGGCCGGCGGCCGGCTCGATCTCGGTGAAGAACGAGTCCCAGACCCGCGGGTCGTAGGAGTCGGTGATCAGGCCCCGGCCGCCGGATTCCGCATAAGAGATGTCGCCGGCGTGCAGGTGGAATCCCGGGTGCTGGGCCCGGACCAACGCGGACGTGCGTACCGCGTCGTCGCTGACGCCGTGGTCGCCGAATGCGGTGAAGGTAAAGGGCACCCGACCGCTCGGAGCGGTCGTGAAGGTGCCGACCGGCTCGCCGGGCAGCTGGTCCCAGCCCCGGTGCCCGGTCAGGTAGAAGTAGGTCTGGCCTGGCCGCAGCCCGTCGAGGACGGCGTGCAGGTAATACTGCCGGACCATGCCTGGCGCCGACCGGGGCGCCGAGCTCACCGCCGAGATATCACCGACTGGCGTCGCCAGCGACCTGACCTCGGCGGGGATCTGTTCACCCAGGTCCCGCGGTGAGGTTCCCAGCCGCAGGAACGGATGGCTCACCGGCGCGGCCACCTGCCAGGCCACCGAGATCTGTGTGGTCGGGTCGGCGCCGTAGGCGACGTGCCGTCCAAATGGTGGCAGCACCGAACCAGGCGGACCGCAGCCTGATGTCGCCAGCAGCGGCACTGGGCGGCAGGTCGCCGCCCCCCGCGCCGTCCCATCGCGCAAGGCGGGCATGGCCGCGACCGCGCCGGTCCCCATGAGCGTGCCACGCAACAGCGAGCGGCGGCGGGTCGCACGGCGGTACCAGTCGTGCTGCTCGGCGAGATTCAGCCGCTTGGCCTGCTCCGGAGTCATGCGCGAGGTCATACTCCGGAACCTATGTCCCGGCCGTGGCCGATCACCGGCATCGAAGTGAACGCCAGACAAAGGGTAAATAGCATTGCTCATGGCATTGCGGCCGAGTACTCGCCTGCTGGCGCGACTGTCGGCAGCGTGCGGGACAATCGGGTCCGTGCGGATCGCTGTCGCGCCGGGGCCCGGGCAGTCCGGGCTGCTCTGCCAGCTTGATGAGGACGGCAGCCGCCGCGGGCAGCCCGTGCACGCAGATGATCTTGCTGCCGCGGTGCGCGAGTACGAGGGCACTGGTGGGATCCGCTGGGTCTGGCCTGCCACCGCGACCATCTACCCGGCGCTGCTGCGGGCCGGAGTTCGGGTGTCGCGCTGCCACGACGTGACGCTGGCGCAGGCACTGCTGTTCAGCCGTGACGGCCAGCCAGGAGAGTCAGCCGCGCTGGCAGACGCATGGGCCACGCTGCGTCCGTTGCCCGGCCCCGCTCAGGCGCCGTCCGGACGGCAGCCGAGTCAGCAGGCGCTGTTCGACCCTGCGCTGACCGCCGGTCACCATGAGGTGCAAGCCGGCCAGTCGCTGGACGCTCTGATCGCCGTTCATGCGGACCAGCAAGCGCGGGTCGCCGCGGATGAGCATCCGGCGCGGTTCCGCCTGCTGGTGGCCGCCGAGTCGGCCGGCGCGCTGGCCGCCGCTGAGATGAGCCAGGCCGGGCTGCCGTGGCGAGCTGAAGTGCACGACGAGCTGCTCACCGGCCTGCTCGGCCCGCGACCACCAGGTGCCGCGGGCCTAACCGCCAGGGCCGGCCCAGGGCCGGCGCCCCGGCCGACCCGGCTGGCCGAACTCGCCGCGCAGATCTCGGTGGCTCTCGGCGGACGCCACCCGGTCAACCCTGACTCACCGGCCCAGCTGATCCGCGCCCTGGCCGCGTCCGGAATCCGGGTGCCGTCCACCAGGCTTGCCGTGCTCAAGGAAATCGATCATCCGGTGATCCCGCCGCTGCTCGAGTACAAGGAGCTGTCCAGGCTGCATGCCGCGTTCGGCTGGTCCTGGCTTGACACCTGGGTGTCAGATGGCAGGTTCCGGCCCGAGTACGTGGTCGGCGGCGTCGTGTCCGGGCGCTGGGCCTCGCGCGGCGGTGGCGCGCTGCAGATCCCCAGGCTGCTGCGCCGCGCGGTAGTAGCCGATCCGGGCTGGGCCCTCGTCGTCGCCGACGCCGCCCAGCTGGAGCCACGAATACTCGCCGCGCTGGCCGGCGACCGGGCGTTCGCTGCGGCGGCAGCCGGCGGCGACCTGTACGCTGCGCTGGCCGGGGCATTCGGCGGCGACCGCGGGAAGGCGAAGCTGGCCCTGCTTTCGGCCATGTACGGCGGGGCCGGCGGCGAGGCCGGCCAGTTGCTCGCCGTACTCAGGCAGCGCTTTCCCGATGCGTCCGGCTATGTCGAGGCCGCGGCACGAGCCGGGGAGGAAGGCCGGGTCGTCAGGTCCGCTCTCGGCCGAACCTGCCCGCCGCCGTCGGCTGGCTGGCGGGCGATCACCGAGGAGTCCGGTGACCCGGACACCGAGCGAGATCCGCGCGCGGGCCGAGCCTCGCGGGCTCGTGGCAGGTTCACCCGCAATTTCGTCGTGCAAGCGAGCGCCGCGGACTGGGCCCTCGTCATGCTGGCGGCTCTGCGGGCACGACTGGCAAAGATCGACCCGCATAACGGGCAGCCCGACGCCATGCCCCCCGCCCAGCCATTGCCAGTCGGCGCCCGGTCAACAACCCCACCGGACCCGGATGACCCGCACGACCCGCAGCGGCCGCCTGGCCCGCACCTGGTGTTCTTCCAGCATGACGAGGTGATCGTGCACTGCCACCAGGACCAGGCCGAGGCTGTGGTCGCAGCCGTTGCGCAGGCCGGCGAAGAGGCGGCCCGCCTGGTCTTCGGGCCGACACAGGTCGCATTCCCGCTGACCACCGCAGTCGTCGACTGCTATGCCGATGCCAAGTGACGGACCCGGCACCCGGAGTATCAGTCGCCGGGCACTGGTGCCAGCGCGCGCTCAGGTCGGGATTCGCCCTTCCACCAAGATCAAGCCGCCCTGGTTCGGGTAGCTGCCGGCCCCGCCGGCCGCCCACGCGGACGTGCCACCCGGCACGCTGGCCAAGCTGCTGGCCAGCCCGGTCAGGTCGGCCGGGCCGCTGACTTGGGCCGGCTTCATCGCCCAGCCGCCGGCCGCGTAATGCCACAGCCGCCAGTTCTGGTCCCCGAGGAAGCCCAGCGCCCACAGCCCGCCGTGACCGTCGGGAACCATGCTGACCAGCTCATACGAGGCCGGGGTCGGCGTGGCGGGCAGGAATGCGACGTGCCAGGAGTGCCCGTTGTAGTGCGCCGCGGCCGGATCTGGCGCCGATGACGCTGACCGTATCGCTCGGGCCGATCACCCGGAGAATCCTTGCGGGCAGGCTGACCCGCAGCCAATGCCGGCCATTCCAGTGCACGACAATCGGCGTGGACTCGCCGGTGACTTTCCCGGTCGCGCTCCCCACCGCCCATGCGTCAGCCGCCGCGACCGCCGCCACGCTGTGCAGGTCGATGTTCTCGCCGGATATCGAGATGGTGGCGCCGACTCGCCAACCGGTCGGAGTCGTAGCCTGCGCAGCTGCCAGTCCGGTCGCGGACACCAGCATGGCGGCCGAGCTAGCGAGCAACATGGTGCGCAGAAACCGGATGGTCGTCGCCATCGCCGCCTCCTGGGTGTATTGCGGTATGACGCGCACACTACGTACCGCAGCGCGGCGACGAACCTGGGAAAACCACACGTATTGCGTCGGTCCTACCCCGCCCCGGCCGGAAACCGGCCCCAACCCGCTGAGGTACGTCCGATCTCAGTTCGGTGTTGAGGCCCTCCTCCGCCCGGTCGCTTACACGACAGTCGGCATGGGATACTGGCAAGGACGAGCACTGAGGTGACAACGACCACGAACAGGGCTGACGACACGGCGGTCCCGCCGAACGGCAGCGTCGAGTCGATCGACGAGCAGGCGAGGCGTAAGGGCGTACGCCCGATCGCGGCTGCCGATGATCTCGCTCAGGACGGCGTCTTCGACACCGACGAGGAACTGGACGCCTTTCTCGCTCACGTCGCCGCGATGCGTCACGCGGACCTCGCCTGATCATCCATGAGCCAGGTACACTCGCGACCCTCAACGGCAAGGACTTCGAGGACTTCGCAGACCACGAGGGTCTCAGCCTGATCATCCGCTAATCTGCCATCCGCTCGACGGCCGCGCCGCCACCGCGCCACCCGCTCTCGGCCAGGCCACAACCCGCTCAACCTCCGCGCCACGACAACAGCGCTCAGCGGGCCACGTTTGGCTAGGTCAGGCGGCGCTCTGCCGCCCACCTGGTCAGCTGGTGGCGGGTGGATAGCTGGAGCTTGCGCAGCACCGAGGAGACGTGGGTCTCCACCGTCTTGATCGAGATGGAGAGCTCGCGCGCGATCTCCTTGTAGGTGTAGCCGCGGGCAATCAGCCGGAGCACCTCCCGCTCACGGGCGGTTAGCTGATCAAGCTCGGGGTCGAACGACGGGCGGCCGGAATCGGCCTGCGGGAAGGCGGCGAAGGCGTCCAGGACGAAGCCGGCCAGCAAAGGCGAGAAGACCGCGTCACCAGCCGCGACCCGGCGCACCGCATCGACCAGATCGATGCTTGAGATCGTCTTCGTCACGTATCCGCGCGCACCCGCGCGGATCACGGCGATCACGTCCTCGGGCGCATCGGAAGCAGACAAGGCCAGAAAACGCACCTGCGGGAGAGTGGCCTTCACCGCTGAGACCACCATCTGGCCGCCTCCGCCAGGCAGGTGCACGTCCAGCAGAACGACATCAGGGACGGACTCGGCGATGCCGGCGATCGCGGGCTGCACGTCGTCTGCCTCGCCCACGACCTGGACATGATCCGCGAGTTCGGAACGCACCCCGCTGCGGAACAGGCCGTGGTCGTCAACTATGAAGACCCTTGGCCAGCCGCCGGCCGAGACGGGGTGGCCGGACGCGCTCACGTCCGGCTCGGCTGGCGTTCTCCCGCGACGCGAGGCATCGTCAGGGACACCTCGGTGCCCTCGCCGAGGACACTGCGGACGGTCGCGGCGCCGCCGCGACGGGCCATCCGGGCCCGGACGGACTCGGTCAGGCCCTTGCGGTCATCGGGAACCGCACCGGGGTCGAACCCGCGGCCGCGATCGCGGACGAAGACCGACACCTGCGCCGGCTCGACCTCGGCGAATAGCGATACGACGTCGGCGCCGGACCATTTCACGGCATTGACCGTCGCCTCGCGCGCTGCCGCGAGCAGGGCGCTGAGATTGTCGTCAAGGTCGCAGTCCCCGACGGTCACCGCCTCGACAGCTACTCCGTGCTGCGCCTCGACCTCCTGCTGGATGAGCCGCACTCCCGCCGCCACGGTCATGTCCTGCCCGCCAAGAGATCCTGGTGCTCGGCCGTCGAACAGCCACGACCGCAACTCCCGCTCCTGGGCCCGGGCCAGTTGGATGACCCGCTGCGGCTCGCCAGCGCGAAGCTGGATCAGCGCCAGCGTCTGCAGCACCGAGTCGTGCACTCGTGCGGCCATGTCGGCCCGCTCCTCGGCCCGCACCCGTGCCTGCCGCTCCATCACAAGGTCACGGGCGATCCGCAGCCACCACGGCCCCAGCATCACCACGACGGCGGCGATCAACAACAGCACGCTGCCCAGCAGATCAAGAGGCTGTCCATGCTGGTGTTGGTACAGCAGCATAACCAGCCCGCCGATTAGCAGCAGCAGCGCGACAGGCACCCGCCAGACCAACCGCGACCGCCGGTAACCCACACTCTGGCCAAGCACCGGCCCGGCCAGGCGCCGCATCATCACCTGCTCGTCCGGGTCGGCGTTCCGCCAGATCAGCACCAGGCCGGCCACCGTAACCACGAGCGACCAGGCGAATCTGGAGATCCAGCCTGCGCCGACCGCCCAGCCGATCACCAGCACCACGACGAGTAGCGACGACAGGCCGGCGGCCAGCGCGATGCCCCGCCGGTCGGTCAGCGCCCTGCCGCCGATGCTGCCAGCCTCCCCATCCGCGGGCATCAGCAGCCAGGCCACCACATAGGCGGCGGCGCCGAAGCCGCCCACCAGGCAAGCCACCACGAATACGGTGCGCACGGCGGTGACGTCGAAGCCCGTCCGGGCCGCCAGGCCGGCCGCGACCCCGCCGACTAGGCGTTCCTCGCGTCCGCGCTGCGGTGGCCCGCCGGTGCAGAGCCGACGAACCCGTCGGCCGATGTCGTGCCGACCGAGTTGCCGCTGGTCCGGCCAGCCCTCGGGCCGCGGCACGTCGCCGTCAGCGGGCCATGGCAGCCGCCCGCCGTCCTGCTGGCCTGCCGTACGCCACTGCGGCGGGGAGCCGGTTCGTTTCTCCACGTGTCCATCATCTCCCCGCGACGCCCACCCGGCCATCCGGGATGACCCTGATCCTGCGAGCGAATCATCAGGGTCGAATGGGTGATCTTCCCGATTACCTGTCCGGGCTGGCTGCGTCACGCTGGAGCTATGAACACGACCGCACCGAACCCGCCAACCAGCGACTCAACCGAGACCGAGCCAGAAGCCGGTCTCTCCTTCCGGCCGCAGCCACTGCGCCGCCCGGTCCAGGACCGGATGCTCGCCGGAGTCGCCGCCGGCCTCGCCCGTTATCTCGGCGTCGACGTGACAATTCTACGGATCGTCCTGGCCGTGCTCGCCTTCGTCGGCGGCGCGGGAGTTCCTATCTACCTGGCCTGCTGGCTGCTGATCCCCGAGGAAGGTTCCGACCAGTCGATCGCGAGCCAATTCATCCAGTCCCTGCAGTCCCGCCCGCGCTGACCAAGGAGGTCGCACCAACATGACCGCGCCGAGCAGCCCGCACTGGCTCCTTTCATCCGCGACTCGCCGCCGCACCAGCTACGGCGACATGCGGATCTCAGACGCCGAGCGGGCCGAGGTTGCTGACCTGCTGTCCAAGCACTATGGCGACGGCCGACTCGACCAGGCCGAATTCAACGAGCGCCTCGATCAGGCAATGCGAGCCAAGACCTACTCCGATCTGAGCGGGCTGTTTGCCGACCTGCCACGCACTGACGCAGCGCAGGAGTCCAACACCGTGGCCCGGCCGAATAGCGCGCGCCGATACAGCCGAGTTCTCTTTTTCGTACTGATCGTCGCGATCGCCGTCGTCGCGGGACGTGCCATCATGTGGTCATTCGGCCCATGGATGTGGCCAGTCACCCCCTGGATCTGGATCGCGCTCCTGGTCTTCCTCTGGCTGCGCTACGGCCCAGGACAGCACCGGCGCCGCTAGGCGCCGGGAAACGATGAGGGCTGGCTAAGCTGGGGACGAACCCGCCCGAAATCAATGCGAATCAGCCCACGGGCGCTCTCCTAGCCTGCAGAGGAACTTGGCGATGTGCCGACTCTTCGCGATGACCGCAGGGACCGAGCGTGTCGCCGCGACCTTCTGGCTGCTGGACGCGCCGGACTCGCTGGAGGTGCAGAGCAGGCGCAACGTCGATGGCAGCGGGATCGGATTCTTTGATCCCGCTGGCCTGCCCATCCTGGATAAGCAGCCTGAGCCCGCGTTCGGCGACCAGGAGTTCATCAGCGAGGCGAAGCAGGCCACCTCGACGACCTTCGTCGCGCACGTCCGCCTGGCTACCGCAGGCGGCCGGACCACTGCGAACACGCACCCGTTCGCGATGCGCGGCCGGATCATGGCTCACAACGGGGGCTTCGGCGAAGTCGCACGCCTGGACGCCCAGCTTGGTGACTACGGGCAGCTCGTGCAGGGCGAGACCGATTCGGAGCGGTACTTCGCCCTGATCACGCAGCAGATCGACAGGCACGGCGGAGACGTCGGCACCGGAATCGCTGCCGCCGCGCGCTGGATCGCCGCGAATCTGCCGGTCTCGTCGCTGAACATGGTCCTTGCCACTGCTGGCGACCTCTGGGCGCTGCGTTATCCCGGCCAGCACGCATTGCATGTCATCGAGCGACCCGCCGGGGACAGCATCCCGGCCAGCGCGACCAGTCCGGCCAGACCGTCCCGTGCAGGTAGCTCAGCCAGCTCGCTCCATCTGGCCAGCCCGGCAAGCTCAGCCAATCCGGCCAGCTCAGCTGGCCCGGCCGGGCCGGTCAGCCCAGCCGACCGGTTGCCCATGACGACGCCGGCCGGACTGCACGTGCGGAGCGCGACCTCCGCCGTTCATGCGCCGGCCTTGCGCGCCGTTCCCACGGTCGTCATCGCATCGGAAGAACTCGACGGGGAACTCGGCTGGCGCATGCTTGCACCGGGCGAGCTCATCCATGTCCGCCCCGACCTGACCGTCGAGTCCGCCGTAGTCCTGCCCGAACCGCCTGCCCGCCTGCTGCCCCTGACGGGGCAGAATCCGAACAAGGACGTCTGACCGCGGCTGCCTGCTGGCTACCCCGCGCCGCAGCCGCCGGCTCGCTACCCCGCGCCGCAGCCGCCGGCTCGCTACCCCGCGCCGCAGCCGCCGGTTCGCTACCCCGCGCCGCAGCCGGCGGCTGGCTCCTCCGCCTGCGGGTCAGCACCTCGCCTGTGCTGCGGGTGGAGCAGGAAAGCGCTAGCCGGTCCGCGGTCAGCTGGAAACCGAGCCGGGGACTGGGCGCCGGCCCCGACCTGCCGCCGGTCAGTGGAATTCGGCGAAGGGACTCAGTCCGCTCGACGAGCTGAGTCAGCACCATCACGGTGAACCCGGTGAAGAACACCGCCTCCATGGCGCCGCCCAGCTTGTTCAGCAGGTAGGCCAGACCCAGGACCGGATATCCGACGTACGCTCCTACCGCCAGATCCCGGTAGACCCTGGCGATGCGAGTCCGGTCGCCGCGAGTCCGCCGAGCAGCGAACAGCAGCGCAGCCGTGATGCCGCCGAATTCGATTATCCCGGCGACCACGTGCAGATACTGATTGACCGGCAGCTGGAAATGCAGCTCCATCCTCATGCAGGCCGCGTTGATCTCGTCAGCACATACCTCGGGGAAGAGTCCGCCCACCCCGCCGGCGGCACAGAAGATCATCATTCCCAGCCATTCCCGCCGGCCAGCCACGATACTGCTGCTCCCGGCCGCCAGAAACGCGGCAACAAGCAGCAGGCCAGCCAGCAGATCGGCGTGCTGCATCGCCGTCGCGAACGGCTGGCCGGTTACTTCAAGATTGCTGAAGAGTTCGTTAGGCGAACTCATCAGGCCGGGCTTGAGCGGCACGAGGACCCACCAGTTGTACGCAAGCAATCCGGCAACGCCGCAGATCCAGGCCACCGCCGCGCGGGCATTGCCGCGGGTCAGCCACGAATACGATGCGGCGACCGGGATGACGCCAATGGTGCCCAGCCCGGGCATCGGTTGGTCCGGAAGATCGCGCCGCCAGGCGGGCCCGGACACGATGCCGCCGAGATCCTGGTGAGCTGCGTTCCGGTGCGCGACAGCCGCGCGGCCAGTCGCCAACCCACCGCGCAAACCCCGCCGGTACCTCAGAAATCCGGGATGGTGCACACCTATACCAGACCTTCGAGCCATGGTCACTCTTCGACGCTCTCGCCATCAGCCCGCCGGGTCCAGAGTCGGAAGTCCTGGACCAAGTCCAGCGCGCCGGGACTGCTGGCCTTAGCTGGTCCAACCGTGACCAGGCACGAGTTCTTCCCAGCGCGCCATCGCCACCGCGCCGACGGCCGGGGCACCGACCTCCACCGGTGCCAGACCGGCAAGCGGGACGACACCAAAGCCCGCCACAGAAGGACCAGCAGGACCGGCCGGACCGGCCCCCGCCGGGCACCAGGCCCGCACCGCAGGCCGGACCGGCCCCCGCCGGGCACCAGGCCCGCACCGCAGGACCGGCCGGACCGCCGCGTGGCCGACCGCCCCAGCGGCGCCAAGCCGTATCGGGCGTACCGCCCACCGCCTATGCCGGCCACCGCGCAGGTGATTACGACCGGTAGGCTGCAGGCAACATAAGCGAGGATCGAATGACCAGAATCTACAATTTCTCGCCCGGGCCGTCCATGCTGCCTGAGGCTGTGCTGCGCAAGGCCGCTGCTGAAATGCTCGACTACCATGGCACCGGAATGTCGGTCATGGAACTCAGCCACCGGTCGAAGGAATTCCTGCAGATCATCGAGCGCACCGAAGCCACCCTGAGACGGCTGATGGGCATCCCGGACAACTATTCGGTGCTATTCCTGCAAGGTGGGGCAAGCACTCAGTTCGCGATGGTGCCCATGAACCTCATGCGCACGACGGCTCAGGCCGACTACATTAACACCGGCAACTGGTCGGAGCGGGCCATCGCCGAGGCCAGCCTGTTCGGCGAGGTAACGGTCATCGCGTCGTCAGAGGACCGAAACTACACGTACATACCGCGGGATTATTACTCATCACCGGGCGCGGACTATCTGCATATTACGAGTAACAATACGCTTGAGGGAACGAGATTCAACGAATTCCTCGACACTCCCGACGTGCCCCTGGTCGCCGATATGTCCAGCGAGGTACTCTCCCGCGAGATTGATGTGACCAGGTTCGGCCTGATTTACGCCGGGGCGCAGAAGAACATCGGGCCGGCCGGGCTGACGGTGGTGATAGTGCGGACCGATCTGGTCGGTAAGCATGCAAGCGGCGTGCCCACAATGATGCGTTATGACGTGCACTGCGATTCGAAGTCGCTTTACAATACGCCGTCATGTTACGCCGTCTATCTTGCCGGACTCGTATTCGAATGGCTAGAGCAGCAAGGAGGCGTGCCAACTATAGCGGCCCTCAATGAGTCGAAGGCGCAGGTTCTGTACGACGTGCTTGATGAGTCACAGCTGTTTAGCACTGCGGTGAACCCAGCCGACAGATCGATCATGAACGTACCCTTTACCACACCGAGCGATACGCTGAATGAGAAGTTCATCGCCGAGGCCGCAGCGGCCGGACTGTCCACCCTGCGCGGTCATCGACTCGTCGGAGGCATGCGGGCCAGCATCTATAACGCCATGCCGCTGGCTGGTGTTCAGAAGCTAGCCGACTTCATGCGGCAGTTCGAACGCGACAACGCCTGAGGAGCCGGATGTTTAGAATTCGCATGGCGAACGAGATATCGGCCACCGGCCTGGCGCTCTTTCCTGATGATGAGTATGTTGTCTCCCGCGACATATCAGATGCCGACGCCGACGCCATCCTGGTGCGCAGTGCGGACTTGCACCAGCTTGATTTCTCGGCGAATCTTAAGGCGATCGCGCGAGCCGGAGTGGGCGTGAACAACATCCCGGTCGCCACCTGCACCGACCGTGGCATCGCGGTGTTTAGCACGCCTGGCGCTAACGCTAATAGCGTGAAGGAACTGGTGCTAGCCGGACTTCTCCTGTCGTCCCGGCGAATCTTCCAGGGCATCAGCTGGACTCAGTCTCTGGCCGGGCGGGGCGACGAGGTCGTGCAGCTCGTGGAGCAGGGCAAGGCGCAGTTCGCCGGACCCGAGCTCAGCGGGAAGCAGCTAGGAGTGATCGGGCTCGGCGCCATCGGGGTAATGGTAGCCAATGATGCGCTTGCGCTCGGCATGGAAGTCATGGGTTACGATCCGTTCGTGTCCATTAACTCGGCATGGGGATTGTCGCGTAACGTCGCTAGGGCAGCGACTCTCGAGCAGCTGCTGAGCAGATCCGACTATATTACGGTGCACGTGCCACTTGACGACAGCACCAGAGGCATGCTGGCGGCACAGGCGTTTCGCCAAATGAAGCCAGGGATCCGGATCATAAACCTCGCTCGCGGCGAGCTGGTGAACAACCGCGACTTGCTGACAGCGCTGGCAAACGACCTAATCGCTTGTTACGTTACCGATTTCCCATCGGCCGAGTTGCTGGGTCACGATCGCATTATTACGATCCCGCACCTAGGGGCGTCGACGGCGGAGTCAGAAGACAACTGCGCGATGATGGCTGTGCGGCAGCTACGTGATTACCTGGAGGAAGGCGTCGTCGCCAACTCGGTGAACTTCCCGGACTGTGACTTCGTGACGATCCAGGGTGTCAGAGTTGTCGTGGCGCACCTGAACGTGCCGAACATGATCGGGCAGATTACGACGCAGCTGGCCGCAAGAAGACTCAACATCACTGAATTGCTGAATCATCATCGGGGCACGCTTGGTTATACCATTATTGATGTCGAGGGTCAGGTTGATCAGGACTTTGTAGCGCAGATTCGCGGTATAGCTGGCGTCAAAATGGCTCGTGTCATCAGGCGGTAAGGCTTCGTTTCCGCGAACGTCCTGGCCGGCCCACCGCGAGGCGGAGCGCCGGGCCGACGTCATGGGCCGGACTCAGCGCAGCAGCGCAGGAGTGACCCGGCCGTGTCCGGTCGCTGACTCGAAGGCGTACGCCACGCTCAGCAGCGGCCAATCGGCCCGCCTGCCAGCGACGAGTTGTAGTCCTACCGGCAGACCTTCCGGCGTGAAGCCGGCGGGCACCGAGATGGCCGGCAGTCCGGTCACCGAGATCAGGTAGGCGGACGCCATCCAGTCCAGATAGGTGTGCTGCCGAACGCCGTCGATGTCATGTACCCAGTCCAGCGTGACGTCGAAGGGCACCACCTGGGTCGCCGGGCAGGCGATCAGATCAACGGTGTCGAAGAAGGCACTGACCCGATCGGCGATCTCGGCGCGCGCCACGGTAGCGCGACTCAGGTCACCGGTTGTCAGCTCGAGTCCGCGCTCGGTGTTCAACGCTACGTTGGGTCCTAGCTGGTCCGGGTGGTCGCGCAGCAGCTGGCCGAAAACGGTGGCGAAACGGAACGCGCGCCATGTCCTGAACACCTCGTCGGCTCCGGACAGATCGAGGCAACTGTCGATCACCTCGCAGCCCAGGTCGACGAGTACCTGCCGGGCCGGAGCCAGGACTGCCCGGACGACAGGCTCGACTGGCAGGCCGAGGTCCGGGCTCCAGGCAACCCTGGTCCCGGCAATGTCACGAGCAAGCAGGCCAGCGATCTGAGCCGGGTCGGCCAGGGCCGGTGGCGGCGCGTCCAGGGCAAGCGGTACCCGGCGATCGGGCCCGGACAGGACGGCCAGCAGCAGCGCGACGTCCGCCACGGTGCGGGCCATCGGCCCTTCCACCCACATCGTGTCGGCGGTATCGGTGAACGGCCAGGCCGGCACCCGGCCTGGCGACGGCCGCAGCCCGACCACATTGCAGAAGCTCGCCGGGTTGCGGAGCGAACCGCCCAGATCGCTGCCATCCGCGAGGCAGATCATGCGCGCGGCCAGAGCCGCGGCTGCCCCGCCGCTGCTGCCGCCAGCGCTGCGGCTCGGATCGTACGGATTCCTGGTGGCGCCGAACAGGCGGTTTACGGTGTGCGATCCCGCTCCGAACTCGGGCGTATTGGTCTTGCCCAGACTGATCGCGCCGGCCTCAGACATCCGGCGCACCACCAGGCAGTCAGTGGCGGGCACGTGATCGGCGAACAGCGGTGACCCGTAGGTGGTGCGCACCCCCGCGGTATCGGCCAGATCCTTGTGCGCGACTGGCAGCCCGTGCAGCAACCCCAGTGTCCCGCCGCTGGCCAGCGCGTTGTCCGCAGCCGCCGCTGCGGACAGCGCCTTGTCGAACGAGCGGGTTATGACCGCGTTGACGACCCCGTCCAGGGCCTCGATTCGTTCGATGTGAGCAGCGATGACCTCACGCGCCGACACCTCCCGGCTGCGCAGCATCCCGGCCAGCGCGACTGCGTCATAAGCGCATAGATCCGTCACCGGCTGCTCCTTCTCGCAGTATCGCCCGGCACAGCTGCATCGCCCGGCACGGCTGCATCGCCCGGCACGGCTGCATCGCCCGGCACAGCCGCATCGCCCGGCACAGCCGCCGCCGCAGCGGCCGGGATGGCGTTGCCCGGCGGCTCGGCCGGCCCGCTGCCTGCCTGGCCGATGATCGCACGCGCGAATCCTGGCCTGGCAAGCGCGACGATCGCCATGATCAGCGACAGCAGCAGCGCCGCCCCGGCAGTGGCCCAGCCGATCCCGATCCGGCCGATCACCGGTCCCTGGATCAGGGAGCCAACCGGATAGGCGACTCCCAGAGCCACCAGGAAGAGGCTGAGCACCCGGCCACGGTACGCCTGCGGAGCATGCAGCTGGACCACGGTCGAGAGGCCCGACAGAACGCCGATATACACCAGCCCGACGGCGAACAGCGTGGCCACGCCCCACCAGCGGGTCTGTGACGTGGCGTAAGCGATCAGGACCACCGGAAGCAGGATCAGGCTCCAGGAGAGCAACCGGCCGCGGCCGAACCGCAGGGCGAGCGGTGCCAGGGACAGCGCGCCAAGCACGGCACCCACACCCTGCGCGGTGGTGAGCAGCGCGGTCAGCTGCGCCACTGCGCGCGAGCCGCCGCCGGTCAGGTGATGCGCCATCACGGGGACGAGGGCGATGAACGGCGAGGCGAGAAGGGCCACCACGGCGATCGAGCAGATCGCGGCACGGCACGACGGTTCGCGCCGCGCAGCCTCGAAGCCCGATCGCAGCGAGGCGAGCAGGCCAGCCGGGCGACCACTGGGTGGCGCCAGCCGGACGAACGCGAGCGCTACGACCACGGCGAGGAATGAGACCGCGTTGGCCGCGAACGCCGCTGGGTAGCCGAAGGCCGCTACGGTGGCCCCGGCCAGCGCCGGTCCAACGATCCGGCCCAGGTTGAACTGGGCCGAGTTGAGGGAGATCGCGGCCAGGAACTCCGAGCGCGGCACTAGGTCGGGCAGGATGGCCTGCTGGAACGGCCCGATCAGCGCGGACGCCGAGCCCTGCAGCGTCACCAACAGGACCAGCGCCGCCGGGCTATCGCGGCCGACCGCGACCAGAACGGTCAGCAGTGCCGCGGTCGTCGTCGCGACCAGGTTCCCGATGACGAGCACGGGCCGACGCGGCAGCCGGTCGGCGAGCGCGCCGCCGACTGGCGATAGCAAACCGATCGGCAGGAACGCGCCAGCCGCGACGAGCACCGCCCAGGTCGCGCTCCCGGTGTCTGAGATGACCAGCGCGCCCACGGCGACCGCCTGCATCCAGGAGCCGACATTAGAGATGAACCCGGCGGCCCAGAGCAGCGCGAAGGAGCGGCGGCGCAGCGGCCGGAGCGACGCGAGGCCACGCGCCGACGTCCTGGCCTGCGTACTGGCGTCGCCGGGCCCGGCCTCGGCGCTGATCTCGGGGGCGGCCTCGGGGGCGGCCTTAGTGTCCGGACTCTCGGCAGGCCGGTCGGAGGTGGCGTCGGCTCGGTCTCCTGAAATCACCCGGCCTGCGCTGCCGGTCCCTTGCCGCCTCAAGGCCGCCATCCGAGCGGCCCAGTTTCTGCTGACAAGTGGCGGCACGGCCACCACGTTACGGCCTGCGCTACCCGGCGGCTGCCGCGGTGCCGGGCTGGGCTGCCAGGTGTCCGCCGCCACCGACCAGCAGCGCCGCCATGGCGAGCCTTGGCACGACACATCGCCAGGCCGTCATGGCCGCGGCCCCAGCCGGGTAACCTACCCTGCCATGAGCCTCGACCAGCGTCCCGCTCCGGCCGAGCGACCGCAGTGCGGCCGCTACCCGGCGGCTACGTGCTCCAGAGGCCGCCAGTACCCAACCAAGCGAGCTGGCATCGGGTCGTAAGGATCGATGTCCGGACCGGAATCATGGCGCAGCCGCGCTCATGCCGAGATGATCGTCGTCTCCGCTCGGGCCTGCTGCACCGAGTCACTGAGGCGGTGAGATGCAGATCACCTGCATAGGCCATGCCGGCCTACATATCGAAACCCGTTACGGCAGCATCCTGTGCGACCCGTGGATGAACCCTGCGTACTTCGCCTCGTGGTTCGTGTTCCCCGACAACAGCGACCTGGACTGGGACCGCTACGGCGACGTCGACTATCTGTACGTATCTCATCTGCACCGGGACCACTTCGACCCGGATCTGCTTAGCGAGCACGTGTCACGCGACGCCACCGTGCTGCTGCCGGATTTCCCGGTGCCGAACCTGCGGGATGAGCTGGAGCGGCTTGGGTTCAAGCAGTTCATCGTGATGCCCAGCGGCCAAGTGGTGGAGCGCGATGGCCTGCGCCTGATGGTGCAGGCCCTGGATTCTCCGGCGGACGGGCCGCTCGGAGACTCGGCGCTGGCGGTCGACGACGGGACCGCCCGGATCCTGAACCAGAACGACGCCCGGCCGACGGACCTGGACGCGATCCGGTCGTTCGGCCGCTACGACGTCCACTTCCTGCAGTACTCAGGCGCCATCTGGTGGCCGTGGACCTATGAGCTGCCTGAGGCGGCGAAACGCAAGTTCGGCGCCGCGAAGCGCGCGAACGGCCTTGACCGGGCGGTCCGTTACGTCAAGGCCATCGGCGCCAGGTACGTCGTGCCATCGGCGGGACCGCCATGCTTCCTTGACGAGGACCTGTTCGGGCTCAATGACCTGGACCGCGACCCTGCCAACACCTTCCCCGACCAGCTGGTCTTCCTCGATTACCTCCGCGACCAGGGCATCTCGGGAGGAACGCCGCTGACTCCCGGTGCGGTCCTTGAGGTCGACCAGGACCATTGCGAGGTGCGCTGGCCAGCGAGCGCTGAGCAGGCGATGCAGCCGTACACCGACAAGGAGCGCTATCTGCGCGACTATGCCGCGCGGATGCGGGACCGGATAGCGGCCGAGAAGCGCGGCTGGCCGGCCGGCCAGGTGGACGTGCTCGCGGAGCTGAAGGCCTGGTTCGAGCCGCTGCTTGAACTAGCCGACCACATCCGGGCTGGGGTGGGCGGACCAGTCCTGCTCCGGGTGGGCGACGACCTGCCGATCGTCATCGACTTCCCGGCCGGCGAGGTCCGCCCGTTCGCCGGGGAAGCATGCCGCTATGAGTTCAGCGTCGACCGCCCGCTGATCGAGCGCCTGGTCGCCGACCACCAGACCGACTGGGTGAACAGCCTGTTCCTGAGCGTGCGGTTCCGCGCCCGCAGGATCGGCGCGTACAACGAGTATCTGTACACGTTCTTCAAGTGCCTGGCACCCGAGCGGATCATGTACGCCGAAGGCTGGTATGCGGACGAGAGCAACGACGAGCAGGACATCCAGCTTGATGGCTGGATCATTCAGCGTCGGTGCCCGCATCTGAGGGGAGATCTCAGCCGGTTCGGCGAGATCCAAGGCACGACCCTGACCTGCACCATGCACGGCTGGCAGTTCGATCTGCCGACCGGCCGTTGCCTGGCGACCGACGCCGACACGCACCACCTCCGCAGTCGGCCTGCCGAGCCTGCGTCACACTGATTACGCCGGGCTGCCTAGTCGCGCGCGAGATGAGGCGGCGGATCGGCTGCCGCCTCTGATCTGCGGCGATAATCAAAGGTCACGGTAGCCGCCAAGATCCCAGAACAAGCCGGCCATCAGCTGCAGTGCCTGCCGGGCCAGCGGGGCGAGCAGGTGCTCGTTCGGGGCATGCTGAGCGCACGCCGGGTAGGAGTGCGGGATCCAGATGGTGCACATGCCGAGTTCGGTACTGAACGCGTCATTGGGCAGGCTGCCGCCGAGATTGGGCAGCAGCGTCGGCGGGACATCGCTGGTGCGTTCCAGCGAGGCCAGCACGAAGCGCACCCACGGGTCGTCGGGATCGGCTCGGGTGGCTTGCATGATGGCCCCCGGTTCGATGGCGACCAGATCGAAACCGCGGGAATCGAGGTGAGCGCGCAGGGCCGGTTCCAGGTTGGCGATGTCGGTGCCGACCACGAACCTGAGCTGGCAGTGCGCGTGCGCCGAGCCGGGGATGGCGCCAATCGGAGTGTCCGGATTGCCCGCCGCCAGCGATAGCACTTCCAGCGTGTTCCACCCGATCAGCCGTTCGGCTGGGGTCAGCCCCGGCTCACCCCAGTCCTCGTCGACCGGCGGATCGTCGGCGCCGCCGCCGATCGGGATGACGCTCAAAGCAGCCCGGATGTTGTCCGGGATGGCCGGCGGGCGCAGGCCGGGTACTAGGATCCGGCCGCGGCCGTCCACCAGGCTGGCCACCGCGCTGGCCAGTACGGTCGCCGGATTTCGCAGCAAGCCGCCCCAGTTGCCCGAGTGGTAGGCGCGCTCACGCAGCGCAACGCGAAGCGTGAAGAAGGCGGTCCCGCGCGTCCCGAGAAACACCGTGGGTCGCCCCGCGGCCACCCGCGGCCCGTCCGACGCGATCAGCACATCGGCGGCCAGGTCATCGCGATACCGCGCGCAGAATTCGGTCAGCCCGGGAGAACCGGTCTCCTCGCTCGTCTCGATCAGGATCTTCAGGTTGAAGCCGAGCCGGCCATCCCGAGCTCGGAGTACCTGCTCCAGGGCGGCCAGATTGATCGAGTGCTGGCCCTTATTGTCCGCAGTCCCCCGGCCGTACCAGCGATCCTGCTCGACCGTCACCTGCCACGGGTCCAGCCGTGCGCGCCACCGGTGCTCCTCGGCGAGCACCACATCAGCATGGCCGTAGGTGAGCACGGTCGGCAGGTCGTCGGCCTCGTGCCGGTGCGCGATCAGGAACGGCCGGCCGCTAGCACCCGGGTTGTCCAGCACCCGAGCGGTCGCACCCAGCCGGCGTGCTGCCGGAGCCATCTCCTGTTCGAGGTAACCGCGCAGGTCCGGGTGTTCGCCCGCGGTCTGGCTCTCGGTCCGGAAGGCGACCCGGCGATTCAGGTCGGCGAGGAAGGCACCTGAGTCGAAATAGTCGGCCGCGTATCTCATGGCGAGCGAGCGGGTCACCAGGCCAGTCGACCATGCCAGAAACAGATCTGCCACAGTGCCGGGATGTCAGACGAAGAATGTCGGTGCGAGCCGGTAGCTTCGCCAGCATGCTGCAAGCGACATTGCCCGGCATCGATCCCGCCTCACTCGAATACGCCGTCGGGTCCGCCTGCTACGCCAGGGGCGCGCAGTACGCCCGGCAACGGGCAGTCATTCACATGTCGTGGGATCCTGCCCAAAGCGCGCTGCACGGCACCGTGCACGGGAGCACCGGCGAGTTCTACACCACCACCGCGTACCTCTCACCGGACGACGGGCAATCGGCGGAGTTCGTGCAGGGCCACTGCAGTTGCCCGGTCGGCTTCAACTGCAAGCATGCTGTGGCGCTGGTCCTGACCGCGGCGCAGGCCGGTCCAGCGCGGACCGCATCGCGGCGCCAGGGCTCGCGGCGCGAATCGTGGGAGCAGTCACTTGACTCGCTGCTTGAGCCACGCTCTGCCGGTGCTGCGGACCGTCTGGATCAGACATCGCTGGCCATTGAGCTGACGCTGTCAGGTCCGGCGCGGCCGGGGTACGCACCAGGCCAGGAGGCGGCCGGGCCGCTGAAACTGCTGGCCAGGCTGGTGCAGCCGGGCAAGAACGGCGGTTGGATCGGCGGCTCGTTGAGCTGGGGCAAGCTGGATTCGCTGCGTTACTACGGCGGATACTCCGCCGCGCATGTACAGCTGCTCCAGGAGCTCTACGCCACGTACCGGTCGCACGTCGACTATTCCGGCTACTACTCCTATGGCGTCGAGAAGTCGATCGACCTGACCGCATTCGAATCCCGCCAGCTCTGGCCGCTGCTGGACGAGGCCGAGTCGATCGGTCTGCGGCTGGTGCATGACCGCAAGCTCGGTGCCGTGGAGAGGTACCGGTCCGCGGACTTCTGCCTGGATGTCACCCGCGGCGAGCCGTCCGGGGCGCTCGTGGTCAGACCCGTCATCCGAGTGGAAGGGACACCTGCTCACGCCGCGCCGATCAGGTTCATCGGGGCCCAGGGTCACGGCCTGGTCTATGCCGACCCCGAGGAAGTCCGGCAGAGCGCCGACTACAGCCGCTGGCGCTTCCGGCTGGCCAGGCTCGCCAGGGTGGTTCCGCCGCAGCTGCAGCGCATGGCGCTGGCTGGCCAGCAGCTTGAGATTCCGGTCGCTGAACAGTCCAGGTTCCGCGACGGCTACTACCCGCGGCTGCGGCACGCGGCCACGGTGATCTCGTCGGACGGATCCTTCACCCCGCCGACGATCTCGGCACCCACTCTGGTCCTGCACGCGTCCTATGGCGCTGGCCACAGCGTCGACGTTGGCTGGGAGTGGTCCTACCAGGTCGGCGATTCGCGGCTCACCGCCGCGCTGGATCAGCGTTCAGCTGACGCCGGATACCGGGATCTGGAAGCCGAGCGGAAGATTCTGGCCAGCCTCGATCTTCCGCTCGACCACTATGGGCTGCTGCGTCCCGACCAGGCAGCGGCAGGTCAAGACCACACCCTGGTCTCGCGCGTCCAGCTCAACGGCACCGACACCATGCGGTTCAGCACCGAGCTGCTGCCGCTGCTGACGGACCAGCCGGGGCTCGCAGTCGAGATTTCACGTCGGAGACCGGGTCCCAGCACCCGGCGTTCTTTCGCCTCGTGCGCTCGCGCACGCCGTGTGAGGCGGGCGTCGACGAGATCGCGACGCGGCGGCCGAACGACGATCCGGGCGCCGGCGGCTTCTACTACTGCCTGAAACGGCACGATGGCACGATCGTCGATAAGACCCACATTCCTTATGATCTATCCCCGCAGAAGCTCGAGCGGGTCCGGCGAACATTCCTCGAGCCACAGTGGGAGGTGAAGAACCTGCCCGGCTACGCCGACGAGACGGCCGGCAATCCGTTCGCCACGTTCGCCGACATCCCTGCACGTGCGCGCTACCAGTTCCTGCTCGACGACGCCGAGTATGAAATCAGCACATTCATCAAGGGGCCGGTGTGCAACGGCAGCATTGCGGTCAACTCGATCCAGGAGCAGTTTTTCGTATTCTTCCTGAAACCCGACGCCGATGGCATGGTGATGTCGGCAGAGTATGCACGGCGGGCCCAGGACCTGCTGATCCTGCCCGGCGTATGGGGAAGCGATGTGCCGATCCTCGACGGAATTCCGTTCTTCCAGCGCCTCATCGCGCATCGCGAGGCCTACCGTAAGCTCAGGGCCGACGAGGCGCGCAAGCTGCGCCCGGCCGGCTACACGATTGCGGACATCTGGAACGGCGATGGCCACAACCCGAATGCGCTGCTCACCGTATTCCGGCACTTCGACAACGCCGTCGTCACGCAAGGCGCGGTGGGCGACCTGCCGAAAACGCTGTTCGTCCTCGACTACGCGCTGCTCGAGCGTCTGGTCTACAATCTCGTGGTCAACTACGACGTGTTCGGCAATGTCGGCCACCAGGCGCTGACCCGACTCTACATGGATCTGATCCGGATGGAGGCGGAGGAGCTGTTCCTGGCCTTCCTGCCGCCGTCGCAACGCCTCGGCCTGCGCAAGTCATGGTATCGCGGCGGCCTGCTGACCGACCTCAAGCTGCGGTACGTGTTCCCGCTCGTCGACGACACGGCGCCGACCGGAGTGGTCTACCGCAACGTGGCCAATGCCAAAGCGGAGCTGGTCGAGCGGGTGGTCAACGAGCATCTGGCGCCGCAAGTGCGCGGCCGGCCCGACACGCTGAATTGGAAGGCATTGCGGCTGCCCCGGCAGGCAGGGGCGGCCCCCAAGCTCACCCCGGTCAGAGCAGGCGCTGCGCCGGGTTGCTTCGATCAAGGCCGCCGACGCCACGCCGTTCGCGCGCTTCCTTCCCGATCTCGCCGTCGTGCAGGTGCGCGGCAACGACGGAAGTCCACAGCTCTACAGCTTCGTGCACAACCGTGAGCACGCCAACGTGTCGTGGATATTGGGAGAGTCGGATCGTCTCGCCCCACAGGAGGACTCTGCTCACCGTGCGCGCGGGCGTGCCGGGCGCCTACCCCAACATGTTCTTCGTGGTGCCGGAGGCCGAGATCGACGTGTTTACCAGCGCCGTCGCCCGTCTCAAGTCGGGTCCCGACTATGAGCAGCTGGTCGACCGCTTCGGCGTGCGGCGGTCAAACGAAAAGTTCTGGTCGGTCTACGATGCGATCAACTCAGCCCATCTCGCCAACGATCCCGTGCGGTCGGGCACCTTGGATCTCACGCGATACACCCTTGAGGAGAAATAGCCCTCCCCCGGTTCAAGACCATGGGATGCTGTTGATCGCTGAAAGCGGAGGCGTGATCACGAATGAACCGAGAGCGAAACTATTTAACGACCGCGTCCTGAAGAGCCGGCGCAGCGGGACGTCTCGAAGGATGGATGCACGGCATGGATTCGTGGCCATCCTTCGAGACGCGCGCAACGGCGCGCCACTCAGGACGAGGTTTCCAAGATTTCACGAGAAAAATTCACAAGCCGCGGAGCGCCTGGGCTCACGCTAAGCGGCTCACGCCAACTGGAACGCGTTGCTCCGGCCTCGACGATTGCGCGTCGACACCGGAGCAGTCGCCGGTCCCCCCGAAACGAGACGAGAGTATCGCGCCGGTATCGGGCGATTTCGCGGCGGCACGCGCGAATTCCTCCTCCGGCGAAATTTGCGGCGGCAGGGCACGGCCTTGCAGCCGGCGGAAAGACCCGTCATTCTGGCCCCCAATCGGCCTGCCGAAAATTTTCTGCGGAGGAACACCATGAAGACACTCGCCAAGACCGGCCTGGTGGCGCTGCTGTTGGGGACCACCGGATATGCCGCGTTAGCCGGGACCGTTTCGGGAACCATCAAGGGGCCGGACGGCGCGCCGTTCCGCGCCGCGTTCGTGCGCGTGCAGAATCTCGCGACCAAGATGACGATGATGGTGCTGTCGGACAATCAGGGCCGCTATTGGACCGACAATCTCGGCGCCGGCACCTACGCGGTGACCCCGACTTCGGTCGGATTCAAGGCCAGTCCGCTCCGGCGCAACAATGTCGCCGTGGAAGACGGCAAGAACCTCGACCCTCGACTTCACCATGCAGAAAGGCACGGTCGAGTGGAGCGAGCTGACCAAGTACCAGGCCGGCACCCTGCTGCCGCAGGCGCTGGGCAACGGCAAGGACGTGCTGATCCAGCAATGCTTCAACTGCCATGCCTTCGGCAAGATCGGGGCGGTGGGCCGCCACCCCCTGGACGGCTGGAAGGACGAGATCGAGGTGATGCGGCAAACCGGCGTGGCCAGGATCAGGCCCGAGGTGCGCGACCAGGTGGCGGCCTATCTCGCCGCCGCCTTCGGCCCGGATTCCGCCACGCCGGAATCGCCGGCCGAGCTGCCGGGCTACCAGAGGGTCAAGCAGGAGCGGGACTATTTCAGCGATGACGCGCTCGACATCGTCTATGTCGACTACGAGCTGACCGGCGACCCGAAGGATCGCCCGGGCTCGGCGCGGCCGGACAAGGACGGCTTCATGTGGATGGAGATGTCCGGCGGCCTGTCGCGGCTCGATCCGGCGACCGGCGCGATCAAGACGTGGCGGCTGACCGACCTCACCAGCAACTTCATCCACGAGGTCCTGCCGACGCCCGACGGCTCGGTGTGGCTGACGCTCGAGGCCCAGGGCGGGCTGGCGCGGTTCGATACGCGCGCCGAGAAATTCGAGGTCTTCATCGACCAGAAGATGATCGACGATTACAACGTGTCGAAGCCGGTGCAGAAGGATCCCAACGATCCGTTCCCGAACCTTCCCGACCCCCGCGGCACGCAGGGCGGCGGTGCGCGAAGCCACACCGCGGCGATCGACCATGACGGGAACATCTGGGTCTCCGGGCGTCCGCTGAAGAAATTCGACGTCAAGACCGGCAGATACACGTTCTTCAGCGAGCAGGCGCCGGACACCTATGGCATCGCCGTCGACCAGAAAGGCAATGTCTGGTTCGCCCAGTTCAACGCGAAGGACCACCAGAACATCGGCGTGGTCGACGTGAAGACGAACAAGGTCACCAGGTTCGATCCCCCCGCCGGGGTGTCGCCGCGGCGCCTGAAGATCGATTCCAAGGGCATGGTGTGGATCGGCGATTATTTCGGCGGCAGCCTGACGCGCTTCGACCCCGGCGCCAAGGAGTTCAAGGTGTTCAAGCTGCCGGGCCCGATGCCGACGCCATACGGCATGGAGGTCGATCACGACGACAACGTCTGGTACGCCTCGATGTACACCGACGTCATGGGCAGGCTCGACCCCAAGACCGGCAAGGTGACGGAATATCCGTCGCCCTATGGCGAGCGGGGCACCCGCGACATGGTCGTCGATGCCAAGGGCCGCATCTGGTACGGCGCGCAGCCCTATTTCAAGGCGGGCTATGTCCACGTCCGCACCGAGGCGGAGAAGAGCCTCGCCCCGGGCAGAGTAAAATCCGTGGGCATCGGTGACTTCCAGCCGGGCGCGGCCACCGGGGAGAAATAGCCGTGGCGAAATACGTCGTCGCGCCGGCCGGACGCGATTTCCCCGGGCGGGCGCAGGCTGTTCGAGGTCGGCGGCCGCAAGATCATCGTGTTCAATCTCGCCGGCGAGTTCTTCGCGGTGTCGGACCGCTGCCCGCACCAGGGCGGCCCTTTATCGAAGGGCATCGTGACCGGCTTCGTGGAATCGCAGGAGCCCGGCGAATACCGCTACAGCCGCAGGGGCGAGGTGATCCGCTGCCCCTGGCATTCCTGGGAGTACGACATCCGCACCGGCACGTCGTGGTGCGATCCGCGGCGGGTCCAGGTGCGCAACTTCGAGGTCGGCGTCGAATCCGGCGCGCGGCTGGTCGAAGGCCCCTATGTCGCGGAAACCTTCGCGGTCAGCGTCGAGGACGAATACCTCGTGGTCACGATGTGAGAAAGCCCGCGGGGCGCCGGAGCGAGCCTGCCCATCCCTGCACATTGGCGCGCTCCCCCTTTCGCACCGGCGGACACGTGATATAGCTTGGCCCGACCTGCCGGGGGACGTGCCGGGGGACCTGCCGAAACCTCCACCCGCAATGGGCAGGCGCCATCGGCGGGCTATTCGACTGCAACAGAAACTCCACGCGGCATCGAAGTTCGCGCTGCCGATTCGTGGGATGATCGAGGAGAGGAAAGTCCATGTTCAAGAAAACGCTCGTCATTGCCGCTTTCACCGCCCCCTTCCTGCTGGCGCCGGTGTTGGCGCAACAGTCCGGCATCAAGCGGACGCCGCTGCAGACCGTCGACTTTCCGGCCGGCTTCCAGACAGTGAGCGCGATTGCAGAAGTCCCGGCGGGCGGCTGCGCGGGCCGTCATACGCATCCGGGCGTCGAGACCACCTATGTGATGGACGGCGATGTCACCGTCAAAATCGAGGGCAAGCCGGACCAGAAGCTGAAGGCGGGCAAATCCTTCCAGATCCCGGTCGGCGCCCCGCACGATGCCTGCACCACCGCCGGCATGAAGGTCCTCGCCGTCTATATCGTCGAGAAGGGCAAGCCGCTCGCATCGCCGGCGCCCTGACCGCAGGCGGACCGCGGCCGGTCGCAGCCTTGGGACTCGTCCGCGAAGTATCGTCAAATCGCGTGATCGACGCTTTTCTACTCCCTCTCCCGCTCGCGGGGGAGGGTTGGGGGGGTTGGGGAGGGGGCTCTCGCCGCGAGTCCGTGCCGTGGAATTGCCCCCTCCCTGACCCCCCTGACCTCCCCCGCAAGCGGGGGAGGGAACGAAAGCGATTTCGTGCGAGTGGGACGCGAACCGGCTGGCACATGACGGAGCGGGGCGATGGCGCAAGCCGCGCACAAGCTTGCCGACGGACGCACGCGGATCGATTTTTCGACCGAGCCGGCGCGCTATCGCCATTGGACCCTCGCCGTCGACGGCGCCGTCGCGACGCTGACGATGGACGTGGACGAGAAGGGCGGGCTGTTCGAGGGCTACGAGCTCAAGCTCAATTCCTACGACCTCGGCGTCGACATCGAACTGGCCGACGCGTTCGAGCGCATCCGCTTCGAGCATCCCGGCGTGCGGGTGGTGCAGCTGCGCTCCGGCAAGCCGCGGGTGTTCTGCGCCGGCGCCAATATCCGCATGCTGGCCGGCGCCAGCCATGCCCACAAGGTCAATTTCTGCAAGTTCACCAACGAGACCCGCAACGCCATCGAGGATGCCAGCGCCGCTTCGGGCGTGCGCACCATCGCCGTGATCAACGGCACCGCGGCGGGCGGCGGCTACGAGCTGGCGCTCGCCGCCGATTACATCGTGCTGGTGGATGACGGCTCCTCCGCGGTGTCGCTGCCGGAGGTGCCGCTGCTCGCGGTGCTGCCGGGCACCGGCGGCCTGACGCGGGTCACCGACAAGCGCAAGGTCCGCCGCGACCGCGCCGATTTCTTCTGCACCACGGAAGAAGGCGTGAAGGGCAAGCGCGCGGTCGAATGGCGGCTGGTCGATGCCGCCGTGCCCGCGAGCCGGCTCGAAGCGGCCGTCGCCGCCACGACGCGGGAATGGGCCGGCGGCGCGGATGGCGGCGCAGGCAGCGTCGACCGGCGGCATCGCGCTGACGCCGCTCGCGCCGCAGCACCGGCGCCGACCGGCGCGACTATCGCTACGTCGCGGTGGCGTTCGATCGCGGCGCGCGCCTCGCCACCATCGTCCTGCGCGGGCCGGCCGACCCGCCGCCCGCCTCGGTCGATGACATGATCTCGCAGGGCGCGGCGTTCTGGCCGCTGCAGCTCGCCCGCGAGCTCGACGACGCGATCCTCGACATCCGGCTCAACGAGCTCGATGTCGCAGCCATCGTGTTCAAGTCGGAGGGCGATGCCCGTCTGGTGCTCGACCATGACGCCTTCCTCGACGCCCATGCGGGCCCATTGGCTGGCGCGCGAAATCCGCCTCAAATGGCGCCGCGTGCTCAAGCGGATCGACCTCACCTCGCGGTCTTTGGTCGCACTGGTCGAGCCGGGCTCGTGCTTTGCCGGCACGCTGGCCGAAATTGTATTTGCCGCCGACCGTTCCTACATGCTGATCGGTACGCCGGGCGGCGACAACCACGCGCCGGCGGCGATCGCCCTCGGCGGCGTCAATTTCGGTGCGCTTTGCATGAGCAACGGGCTGTCCCGCCTCGCCACCCGCTTTCTCGGCGAGCCCGCGCTGGTCGAGGCGGCGCGCGGCCGGATCGGCGTGCCGCTCGATGCGCAGGCGGCGCAGGCCGGCGGCCTCGTCACATTCGCCCTCGACGAGCTCGACTGGGAGGACGAGATCCGCGTCTTCCTGGAGGAGCGCGCGAGCTTCTCGCCGGACGGCCTCACCGGGCTCGAGGCCAATCTGCGGTTCGCCGGCCCCGAGACCATGGAGACCAAGATTTTCGGCCGCCTGACCGCGTGGCAGAACTGGATCTTCCAGCGTCCCAACGCGGTCGGCGAAGCCGGCGCGCTCGGCCGCTACGGCAGCGGCCGCAAGCCACAATTCGACACCAAGCGGGTGTAATAATGCCCGCACGGAGGGGGCACGTCGAGTACCTGGAGCGTTTCATGAGCCTCACCGACGTCGACTACTCGAGCAAGATCCCGAACAATGTCGGCTTGACCGAGGATCGCCGCATCCTGCGCGCGCTGGAGGGCTGGCACCCCGGCTACCTCGACTGGTGGCGCGACATGGGACCGGAAGGCTTCCAGGAGGCGATGGTCTATCTGCGCACCGCGGTCTCGGTCGATGCCAAGGGCTGGGCGAAGTTCGACTATGTGCGGATGCCGGAATACCGCTGGGGCATCCTGCTGGCGGCGCCGGAGGAGGACCGCAAGATCCCGTTCGGCCGCCATTACGGCGAGCCGGCCTGGCAGGACGTGCCGGGCGAATACCGCGCCATGCTGCGGCGGCTCATCGTGATCCAGGGCGACACCGAGCCCGCCTCGGTCGAGCAGCAGCGCCATCTCGGCAAGACCGCCCCGTCGCTCTACGACATGCGCAATCTGTTCCAGGTCAATGTCGAGGAAGGCCGCCATTTGTGGGCGATGGTCTATCTCCTGCACAAATATTTCGGCCGCGACGGCCGCGAGGAGGCCGAGGACCTGCTGCGCCGCCGCTCCGGCAGCGTCGATGCGCCGCGCATGCTCGGCGCGTTCAACCAAGCAGACGCCGGACTGGCTGTCGTTCTTCATGTTCACCTTCTTCACCGACCGCGACGGCAAGATGCAGCTCGAAGGCCTGGCGCAATCCGGCTTCGATCCGTTGTCGCGCACCTGCCGGTTCATGCTCACCGAGGAAGCCCACCACATGTTCGTGGGCGAAACCGGGGTCGGCCGCACCATCCTGCGCACCTGCGAGGCGATGCGGGCGGCCGGCATCGACGATCCCGCCGACATCGCGCGGGTGCGCGGCCTCGGCGTCATCGACCTGCCGACGCTGCAGAAGAAGCTCAACCTGCACTACACGCTGTCGCTCGACCTGTTCGGCTCCGAGGTCTCCACCAACGCCGCCAACGCCTTCAATGCGAGCCTCAAGGGCCGTCACCGCGAGACCAGGATCGACGACGATCATCGGCTGGAGAACGCGACCTATCCGGTGCTCGAGCTGGTCGACGGCGCGATCAGGCGGGTCGACGAGCCGGCGCTGACCGCGCTCAACATGCGCCTGCGCGACGATTACTCCGCCGATTGCGCCAAGGGCGTCGAGCGCTGGAACAAGATCATCGCGCGCAGCGGCGTCGCGTTCGAGCTCGCAGCTTCCCCACGTGGCGTTCCACCGCGAGATCGGCGAGTTCCGCGACGTGCACGTCGACCCGGCGGGCGAACTGATCGACGCCGCCGCCTGGGAGCGCCAGAAGGACCAGTGGCTGCCCTCGCAAGAGGACGGCGACTTCATCGCCGCGCTGATGCAGCCGGTGCAGGAACCCGGCCAGTTCGCCGGCTGGATCGCGCCGCCCAAGGTCGGCATCGACAACAAGCCGGGGGAGTTCGAATACGTGATGGTCGCGGCGTAGGGCCGGCGTAGCACGCGGAGCAGCAAAAGGCTCCGAGCAGGCCGGCGATGTCGCACGCGTCGATGTGACCGCAAGCGCTTTGTCTCATGCCCCGCCGCCATGTCACCGGGCCGCCATGCAACCCCGAAAAAATCCACCGGTCCGAGCTTTCGCATCGTTCCGCCGGCTGATAGCGTTCGCGTCGCTTCGCCAAGCAACAAGAGAAATCCAACTCGACAGGGAGACAACCATGAAGGCAACCGCGTTCGCAGCGTTATTGTTCGCATCGACGCTGGCCGCAGGCACCGCGGCCGCGCAACCGGCCCCGTTCAACGAGGCCGGCGTGACCATGGGTCACTGGCACATCGCCTCGAAGGATGTGGAGGCGAACAAGAAACTCTTCCTCGGCATGGGCGCCAAGATGTACATGCCCGGCGGCAATCCGCTGATGATGTTCCCGGGGCTCTACATCAATCTGAACCTCGGGACCGCGAAGGGCGAAGGCGGCACCCCGGGATCGGTGGTGAACCACGTCGGCTTCATCGTGAACAACGTCCAGGAGCAGGTCGCCAAGTGGAAGGCCGCCGGCGTACCGGTGCTGCCGGGCACCAACAACCGGCCGGACCAGGCCTTCGTGGTGACGCCGGACGGGGTGCGCATCGAAATCCTGGAGGACAAGACGCAATCCGTGCCGGTCAAGAACGAGCATGTGCACTTCTCACTGCCGGAATCCGAGATTCCCAAGGCCCAGGCCTGGTACGCCAAGACCTTCGGCGGCAAGGCCGGCACCCGCAACAACGGGCCGGTCGTCGACCTCCCGGGCGTCCAGCTCCGGTTCGCCAAGGCCGACACCAAGCAGGCGGCGACCCGCGGGCGCGTGCTCGACCACATCGGCTTCGACGTGAAGGACCACGCGGCCTTCGTGAAGAAAATCGAGGCGGAAGGCATCAAGCTCGACGAGCCGCCGCGCACGAATGCGGCCGGGACCACCATCACCTACATCACCGATCCCTGGGGCACCCGCATCGAGATCATCCAACGCGGGCCGCTGGGACCGCTGGTAACTAACTAAGGCCTCACATTTCGGCCGGCGGGGCGTGCGCGGCTGCGCGCGCCCCGACGGAGGCAACGGTGTCGAGAATAATCCCGAGCCTGTGGTACACCGAGAAGGCAGAGGAAGCCGCCGCCTTCTACGCATCGGTGCTGCCACGCTCAAGGGTGGACAGCGTCACGCCCCTTGCTGCGGACACTCCGAGCGGCCCGGCCGGTTCGGTGAAGGTGGTCGAGTTCACCCTGATGGGGCAGCCGTTCATCGCCATCGGCGCCGGTCCGCTCGACCCGTTCAATCATTCCATATCGTTCCTGGTCCAATGCGATGATCAGGCCGAGATCGACCGGCTGTGGGCGGCGCTGTCGGAAGGCGGCAAGACCGAGCGGTGCGGCTGGCTGCAGGACCGCTACGGGCTGTTCTGGCAGATCGCGCCAGCGGCGCTCGGCGAGATGATGAAGGATCCGGATCGGGCGCGCGCCAGGCGCGTCGCCGAGGCGATGCTGAAAATGACCAAGCTCGACATCGAGGGATTGAAGAAGGCGTATGAGGGACGTCGCCCTGATCGGCCGGGCTGAGGAGTCCCATGGCTCGAAGAGGAGGTAGCCCGGCATTGAGCCCTTGCGAAATCCGGGACTGCCCATCCGATCGGCAAATGCTGCCCCGGGTTTGCTGGCGCTCAACGCGGCTACGGCGCTGCACCGGTCGATGACCCCAAACCGATTTCCACCACCAAGTTCGCCAACGTCATCTCCCCATCGGTAATGTAGTGGTTGACGCGTTCCGTGCTCAGATTCTGGCCGGATTGAAACGATTGCACGTCCTCGATGACTGGAATTTTCCTCAATTCCGCGACGATGAAGTCCCGCTCCGCATTGGTATCGGAATCGGTGGCATGGGTGATCTGGAAGGTGAGCTGGGTGAGGGAGAAACCGGTATCCCTGGTACCGGCTCCGACCCAGAAAACGCGTGCGTCTTCCGGCGGGCGGTCGGTGTTCAGCCAGAAGCCGGCCGTTCCCAACGTATCCTCGGCACGCGCGAGGCTCAAAGCCCAGAATCGTATGTGATGGCGCTTGCGCGGGCTGTCATCGATCGCCTTCTGGAAACCGATGTCCTGGCCGCGTCCGAAAAGGTAGAGGGTGCTGAACGGGGCGGTCGGATAGGGTGAGTTGAATACGAATGCGCGGACCATGCGCCACGAGCTTGCCAGACCCAACCGATCGGCATCTGACCAGCCCGCGGTCGCGAAGGCGGCGCGAAGCTGTCCGAGCGTGCCTACGAGCACGAGATTGACGGGGTCGCCGGGCAATCCGTCGCCGGTGATCGTGAAGCTGGGCACATGTTTGCGCTGGAGGATTTTAAGGCCCATGCGAACGGCACGCGGGAGGATGATATACGCCCCGATTGCGTAAGTGAGGCCCAAAGCCAAAATCCAGGGCAGCCTGCGGTCGGCAAATTCGAAGACGACAAAGACGATCAACCAGACGCTGAAGACGCCCAGCGCGAAAATCAGCAAGCGCTGCAATAAGCGTATGAGAAATCTCACGAGCTGGCCACCATACCGCAATCCATCGACGCTTTAGCGGCAGCCGACTGCATCCGCCTGCCGCCCGCTACGGCACCCCCCGCACGCCGAGCCCGTGCATGAAGCGTTCGCGGATCTGCACGGGGTCGCGGTCGGTGGTGCCGACGCCGGGCTTGTCGTCGATGCGCGCGGCGATGAACGTCGGCCCGCCCTCGGCGAGCGCCGCGTCGACCAGGGCGTCGAAATCCTCCTCGTCGGCGGCCCAGGCGCTCCTGGTAAGGCCGGCGGCGCGGGCGAGCGCCACGTAGTCGGCGACCCCGGCGGCGGCCGTGGGCTGGCCGCCGGTGATCTGGTAGAGGCCGTTGTCCATGATCACCATGGTCAGATTGGCCGGCTTGAGCGCGGCGATGGTGGTGAGGCAGCCGAGCTGCATCAGCAGCGAGCCGTCGCCCTCCAGCGCGATCACGTGGCGGCGCGGCTGGGCCAGCGCGACGCCGAGCGCGATCGGGATGGCGAGGCCCATGCTGCCGAGCATGTAGAAGTTCTGCGGGCGGCGGCCCGCCGACCACAGGTCGAAATTGGTGTTGCCGATGCCGCCGATGACGGCCTCGTCCTTCTTGAGCCTGGCGACCAGGCGCTTGGTCAGGTCGAAGCGGTTGACCACCTTGGCGTTGTCATAGCTCGCGGCGGCGCGGGTCGTGGAGGTCGAGTTGTCGAGGCAGGCATGGGCGCGGCGTGCTGGGTGCAGGCGTGGGTGCAGACATGGGCGGTCTCACTTCTCGAACACTTTGCCGCCGGTGAGCAGCGGCGACAGGATGAAGGCGACGGCGGCCTGGGTCGCGACCGCCTGCTTGACCGAGCGGTCGACGATGAATTCCAGCTCGTCATGGCGGGTGATGGTGTGGTGCTCGACCGCGAGCGATTCCAGCACCGGACGCATGGTCCGGCACACCAGCGCCTGGCCGAGATTGAACTCGCCGAGCGTGCCGCGCTCGGACACGAACATGATCGCGGGAATCTGGTAGGGCACCACCAGCGAGGCCAGCGCATTGGGGATGGTGCCGAAACCGCTGGTCTGCATCAGCACGGCGCCGCGCCGGCCGCCCATCCAGGCGCCCGACAGGATGCCGAGCGCCTCTTCCTCGCGCGCCGTGGCGAAGGTGAGAAAGTCCTTGTCGGCGTGCAGGTTCTTGATCAGCGGCGTGAACACCTTGTCAGGCACATAGGCGACCAGCTTCACGTCGTTGCGCTTGAGGGTGCTCTGCACGATCTCGTACCAGGGCCGCGCAGCGGCGGGATTGGCATTGTCCATCAGGAGCGATCCGCTGATTGCGTTGACACCGGTTGTTTGTCCGAGTGGTCGAAGGCGAGGCCGGCTTACTAACATGATCCCCGGCGGATGGTCTATGATGCCGGATGGCGGACGACCGATGACGGATGGCAGCGTGATGTGCGGCTCGCGTCTCCGTCTTCCGTCTTCAGTCTTCCGGACAGGGCAGCGCAACATGAGGCAGCACGCGGATTGGGTCTGGCCGGGTGGCCGCAAGATCGCGGTGGTGTTCAATGTGTGCCTCGAGGCGTGGTCGGACGGCAAGGCGCCCGGCATCAGCCCGATGGGCAATCCGCTGCCCGCCGGCGTGCTCGACACCATGGCGATCTCCTGGGCCGGCTACGGGGTCAGGCGCGGCATCTACCGCCTGCTCGATGCCTTCGCCCGCCACCGCGCGGCGGCGAGCGTCATGGTCAATGCGGTGATCGCGGAGCGTGCGCCCGAGGCGGTCAAGGCCGTGGCCGATGCCGGGCACGAGGTGCTGTCCCACTCCTACGCCATGGACGTGATCCCGGCGCTGCTCTCCGATGCCGACGAGCGCGCCAACATCGCGCGCTGCACGGCGCTGCTGGAGCAGGCCTCGGGCGGCAAGGTGGTGGGCTGGCTGAGCCCGCGCGGCACCTCGCGGGCGGAGACGCCGCGCCTGCTCGCCGAAGCCGGCTACACCTGGTATGGCGACGTGTTCGACGACGACCTTCCCTATGTGCGGACGTTCGGCGACAGCAAGATCGTGGCGATCCCGCTCGGCACCGACGTCAACGACATGCCATTCATGAAATACGGCAACGCGCCGCGCACCATGCTGGACTCGTTTACCGAGAACGTCGCCATCGCCCGGGAAACCGGCGAGGTGACCATTATCGACGTGACCTGCCACGCCCATATCTTCGGCCATCCGCGCGGGGCGTATTACTACGGCAAGATCGTCGAGGCGGCCGCCGCCGATGGCGACATCTGGATCGGCACCCGCGCCCAGATCGCCCGTCACGTGCTGGCGCAGGAGGCGTCGTGATGGCCGCATTCGACCGCGACGACGACCCGTACCGCGAGATCCGCGACGGCGTGCGCCGGCTGTGCGCCGATTTCCCCGGCGAATATTGGCGCAAGCTCGACAGCGCGCGTGCCTATCCGGCGGAATTCGTCAAGGCCGCCACCGCGGCAGGTTATCTGTCCGCCCTGATCCCGGAGGAATATGGCGGCTCCGGCCTGCCGCTGTCGGCGGCCGCCGCGATCCTGGAGGAAATCCAGCGCGCCGGCTGCAACGGCGCCGGCTGCCACGCCCAGATGTACATCATGGGCGCGCTGCTGCGGCACGGCAATGCCGGGCAGAAGCGCAAATACCTGCCGCAGATCGCGTCGGGGGCAGTTGCGCCTGCAGGCGTTCGGGGTGACCGAGCCGTCGAGCGGCACCGACACCTCCTCGATCAAGACGGTGGCGCGCCGCGACGGCGACCACTACGTGGTCAACGGCCAGAAGATCTGGACCTCGCGCGCGGAACATTCCGACCTGATGCTGCTGCTGGCACGCACCGCGCCCAAAAGGGACGGCCAAGGGGACGGCAAGAGCGAGAGCGAGCGCACCGACGGGCTCTCGGTCTTCATCCTGGACATGCGCGAGGCGAGGCGCGCCGGGCTCGCCATCCGGCCGATCCGCACCATGATGAACCACGCCACCACCGAGGTGTTCTTCGACAATGTCCGCATCCCCGCGGAGAACCTCGTCGGCGAGGAGGGCAAGGGCTTCCGCTACATCCTGTCCGGCATGAATGCAGAGCGCATCCTCATCGCGGCGGAATGCATCGGCGACGCCAAATGGTTCATCGCCAAGGCCGCTTCCTACGCGGGCGAGCGGGTCGTGTTCGGCCGGCCGATCGGCCAGAACCAGGGCGTGCAGTTCCCGATCGCCAAGGCCTATGCGCAGATGCGCGCCGCCGAGCTGATGGTCCGCGAGGCCGCCGCCCTGTTCGAGGCCGGCAAGCCCTGCGGCGCCGAGGCCAACATGGCGAAGCTGCTGGCGGCGGACGCGTCATGGGCGGCCGGCGAAGCCTGCGTGCAGACCCATGGCGGCTTCGGCTTCGCCGAGGAATACGACATCGAGCGCAAGTTCCGCGAGACCCGGCTCTACCAGGTGGCACCGATCTCGACCAACCTGATCCTGAGCTTCCTCGCCGAGCACGTGCTGGGCATGCCGCGCTCGTATTGATGGAGGCCCGAGGAAATACCGGCGGCGTCTTCCAGGCAGTCGGGAAAATTGCTAGATAGCGTCCACACCCGCCGGTCCGTGCCGGGTTTTGGTGAGATCGATCGGCAATTCATCAGTGCAAGTCTTCAGTGCAAGTCTTCGTGCAAGTCATCAGCTTGTAAACATCTTAGTCGAGGGTCACTGTCATGAAACTGATCTCGCCTCAAACCGTTTCGGCTCTCATGACCGCCGCTTTTGCGGCCGCCGCCGGCATCGGCCCAGTGCAGGCGAGCACGCCGTTCGACGGCAGTTGGACCGTGCAGATCATTACCCAGCGCGGCGCCTGCGATCCCAATTCCGGCTTCGGCGTCGAGATCCGCGACGGCATCGTCTCCGGCTCCGGCGGCATCCCGGTTAGTGGCCGCGTGGCCCGCAATGGCTCGGTCAGCGTCAGCGTCGCCTCCGGCAATCGGAACGCCAACGGCAGCGGCCGATTGTCTGCAAGTTCGGGCGGCGGCACCTGGCGCGGCGTGGGCTCGCAGGGCGCCTGCTCGGGTAGATGGTCAGCAAGCCGCCGGTGATGCCTGCAACGCGATGGCCGGCGGCCGGCGCGTTGACAAACGTCTCCTGGGCGGCAACGCTCCGCGGCGCATGAATTCGACGCTGCGGCCGGGCCGGTGCTCGGTCGCGACCATGGCCAAGATTGCCCCCGCGTGGCAGGTTGAACGCCATCAACTCCCTGCGGATGCTCGCCCCCGAGCAAAGGCCGGACCGCCTCGGGAGATCGCGGCACGGCCTCGAAGGCCACGGCGTCATGTGGCCGCCGCAGCCTCATCGGACAGGCGGTCGGCATCGCCCGCAACGCTCGGCGCCATGAAGGTTCGATCAAATGAATGCGGGGTGCCGACGCCGGTGCGCCCGATCCGGGCGCGCCTGCGACCTGGGCTCGCCTCCCGAAAGGCCGATATTCTTCAGCGCACGAATCCGATTCAAGATTGGTGCGGGACGGCTTGAAGGCAGGCCCTGGACCGCGCCATGATCCGGAAATTGCGCGACAGTTCGGCACGAGGCGGTTCGGCATGAGCATCGACGCGCTCGTCCAGTTCCGCCGGCTCCACCTCATATCGGGGCACGCCAGCCGTGCCAGGCTCGGATGCTGGAATGCTTCCGGCGCCGCGCGAGAGACCGCCGGCGCCCGTGCTAAAATGCTGACGTATCCGACGCCTGCGGCACAGCCTATCGAGCGGGGCACAGACATGCCGAGCACCACGGCATCCACCAGCGATCATCATCCGACCTTGTGGTATTCGGAGATGAGCGCGGACGAAAAGAGCACGTTCTGGGCGTGCTTCGCCGGCTGGATGCTGGACGGCATGGATGTCCAGATGTTCAGTTTCGCCATTCCGGCCATCATCGCGGCGTTTGCGATCACCAACGCGGACGCCGGGCTGATCGGAACGGCGACGCTGGTGTCGTCGGCGATCGGCGGGTGGATCGCCGGGGCGCTGGCGGATCGCATCGGCCGGGTGCGGACACTGCAATTCACCGTCGCATGGTTCGCCGTCTTCACCTTTCTCTGCGGTTTTGCCCAGAGCTATGGCCAGTTGTTCGCCTTCCGCGCCCTGATGGGGCTCGGCTTCGGCGGCGAATGGGCTGCGGCCGCGGTGCTGATGGGGGAAGCGGTGCGGGCCGAACATCGCGGCAAGGCGGTCGGCGCCCTGCAGACCGGTTTTCCGATCGGCTGGGGCGTCGCCGCGGTGCTGGCGACGCTGTTCTTCAGCGCGTTTTCGCAGCAGGCGGCGTGGCGCGTACTGTTCTGGGTCGGCTTGTCGCCGGCGCTGCTCGTCTTCTTCGTGCGGCGCTATGTGAAGGAACCGCCGGTGTTCGCGCAGACCCAGCGCAATCTGCTGGCGGCGGGCAAAAAGCCGGACTTCCTCGAAATCTTCTCGCCCGTCATGATCAAGACGACCATCCTCGCCTGCCTCCTGACGACGGGCGCGCAGGGCGGCTTCTATGCCATCACCACCTGGCTGCCGACCTATCTGCGCACCGAGCGCAAGCTCACGGTGCTCGGAAGCGGCGGGTTCCTCGCCGTCATCATCATCGGATCGATCACCGGCGGCTGGGTCAGCGCCTGGCTCAGCGACCGGATCGGCCGGCGTCTGAATTTCATCCTCTACGCGGTCTGCTCGATCGTCACCGTCATCGGCTACACCCAGATTCCCATCGACGACGGCATGATGCTGTTTCTCGGATTCCCGCTCGGCTTCTTCGCCCAGGGCGTGTTCTCGGGCATGGGCCGGTTTCCTGACCGAACTCTACCCGACGCGCATGCGCGGCTCGGGCCAGGGCTTCACCTACAATTTCGGCCGCGGCATCGCCGCCATGAATCCGCTGCTGGTCGGCATGCTCAGCGCCGTGATGCCGCTCGGACAGTCGATCGGCATATTCGCCGTCATCGCCTATGGCCTCCTCACCGGCGCGGCCTTGCTGCTGCCGGAGACCAAGGGGCGCATCCTGACGACCGAGGCGGCGTAGGCCGGCTCCCAGGATCGCGCTATCAGCGAATGCCGAGAAGCGCTATTATCTGCCGTCGTTCCGGGTTTCATGGGATTCCGTTGCAGCAAGGCACTGCAGGGCAAAGGGAGGCCATCATGCGTGAGAGGTTCTCAGGCACAACAATAGCGGTCGCCATTGCCGGGGCCGCTGTCGGCATTGTCATCTCGGCGTCCATCACACCGGCGTCGGCCCAGGTCCCGGCGGCTTCCGCCACGGCGCCGGCCGCCGGCGCTGACCACGCCCTGGGGCGAACCCGACCTGCAGGGCATTTGGACCGACGAAACCGACACGCCCCTGCAACGCTCGCCCAAATATGCGAGCCAGGAATTTTTCACCGAGGCCCAGCGCGCCGAACTGGACCGGCAGCGATCGGCCATGAAGGGTCGCGAACGACGCGCCGAGCGCGGGACCGTGGCCGACGTCGCCGGCGCCTACAATGACGTGTTCACGCCGAAGAAACGCACGGGCGTGCGGACCTCGCGGATTGTCGATCCGCCCAATGGCCGGCTGCCGACCCTGACGCCCGAGGCCCAGAAGATCGCCGCTGCCGAACGCGCATTTCGGGTCGGGCTGTTGCAGGCGACCGAAACCTGCAAAAACAAGGAATTGCCGTGCAGCGGGGGCAAGTACGATCCGACGCCCTCGCCGCGATACGCCGATCCCCCTCCCCGCTACAACACGGCGACCATAAACCGCTATTATGATCCCGAGGACGCCTCGTTGGCGGTGCGCTGCCTGATGGGCGGGCTGCCGGAGATCGGCACCCTCGGCGCGATCGCCGACCGCATCAGCTTCCGGCGCATCGTGCAGACGCCCGGCGGCATCTCGATGTTCTACGACGTCGGTCAGGGCCAGGGGTGGCAGCGCAACATCGTGATGGACGGGAGGCCCCATCTGCCTGCCACTATTCGCCAGTGGTACGGCGACTCGCGCGGCCACTGGGAGGGCAATACCCTGGTGATCGACGTGACGAATTTCAGTGCGAAGACCGATTTTCAGGGGTCGCGCGAGAATCTTCACGTGATCGAACGGTGGACGCGAACCGGCCCCAATACGCTCGAATATGCCGTAACGGTCGAGGATCCGACCGTGTGGGCGCGGCCCTGGACGGCCAAGCAGGAATTCATTCGGCAGAGCGACCAGGAAAACAGGATATATACCGAGCCGCGCTGCATCGAAGGAAACTTCGGCCTTCCGGGCCTGCTGCACGGACACCGAATGGAAGAAGCCGCTTTTGCGGAGGGGCGCGGCGTCGATCCGAGAACCATAAGCACCGTCACGGCCAATGACGGCGAGCCCGACCCGTTGCAATAACGCGCGGCGAGGTTTCGCCGACAATCGATTCAGTTTTCGTCCCCTCTCCCGCTTGCGGGAGAGGGTGCAAAAAAGCGGTTCGATCCTGCGATTTGAAGTCATGTTCGGGAGGAACGGATGCAAAGTGGTTTGCTGCGGCTTCAGACCGCAGGGTTCGCGATCGCTATGGCCTTTGCATGCTGGCCCGCATTCGCGCAAACGGGCCCGGGCTGGACCACTGCCTGGGCGACATCGCAGCAGGCGCTCGGCCAGGCCCGCGTGAGCAACGCGACGTTGCGCCTTATCGCGCGTGTGACCGCGCCGGGCAATGCGATCCGGCTTCGCTTCGACAACACATTCGGCGCCGCGCCGGTCAAGTTCGGCAAGGTGACGGTGGGGCCGCGCCAATCCGCCAACCGTCCGGCCGGCATTTCGCCCGGCCTTCTTTTGCCGGTCATGTTCGCCGGCGAGCCGTCCGTCACCATCGCGGCGGGCGGCTCCGTGACGAGCGATCCCGTTGCTCTAAGCGTGGATGCGCAGGAGGACCTCGCCGTCAGCGTCTTCATCCCGGGCGCGGACGTCCAGGCCAGCCAGCACAGCGGCGCGGTGGTGACGTCGTTTACCACCGACAATGGCGCGGGCGATCTGACGGCGTCGGAATCCGGAGCGCCCTTCAAGACCAAGATCACGACGATGCCGTGGTTGAAGGCCATCGATGTTCGCGCTGCGGCACCGACGACCGCCATCGTCGCCTTCGGCGATTCCATTACCGACGGGACCTGCACGACTCTCGATGGACATGATCGCTGGGAGGATGTCGTGGCGCAGCGGTTGGCGCTGCAGGCCACCACGGGCCATTCCGTCGTCAACGAAGGGATCGGCGGCAATACCGTGACCGGCAACGTCACGCCGCCGCCCGACAGCACGCCCGGCACCGAACGGCTCGACCGCGATGTGCTGGCCCATGCGGGCGTGTCGCACGTCGTGGTGTTCATGGGCACCAACGATATCCGCCGGGAAGCGAACGCGGAACAGGTGATCAATGGACTGAAGGACATCGTCGCGCGCGTCAAGGCGCGCGGCTTGAAGGTCATCGGCGTCACCATCGTCCCGCGCCACAACGTCACGCCGGTCGCCGGCAATACCGGCTGGGACGACGCAAAAACCAAGGTGCGCAACGAGGTCAATGCCTGGATTCGAGGGAGCGGCGCCTTCGACGGCATCATCGATTTCGACCGCGTCGTGCGCAGCGCCGAAAACCCCGACGTCCTGAAAGTCGCATACAATTGCGGCGACGGAATTCATCCCTCCCCGCTCGGCTATTTCCAGATGGGAAAATCGGTCGATCTGAACCTGTTCGAAACCAAGTGATCGCGATGAACCGCAGTTCTCCGTCCGGCGCAAATTGCCATCGCCTCGCTGGGCGCGGATGAAACCGCGAATTTGGCGCACATTCTCAGGCTCTCCCGGTGCCGGGCCGGACTGATCGCGGAATAGAGGGCCTCGGCAACGGGCCCCGCTCGCAGCGGACGGCTCCGGCTCAGGATCGCTACGCCAGCAGGCTCGCATCGCCGCCGAGCGCAGCGGTGTTCACGCTCACGCATCGGCTTTCGCCGGCTGCAGAGATGTCGTGGCACGTACCCTCGGCAGGAATGGGCCACTTCCTGTCTCCCGCACCGCGAACGAAGCTCGTGGCTGGCGCCTTGCGATTTTGCGCTGCACAATAAGTCCAGCGCCCCCTTACGTGAGCGATGGCAATCGTTGTAATTTTATTCGAGAGCTGCCAGCGGGGCCTGCCGTTCCCCGCCAATCAAAGGCAGCGTTTGTGCCCGCAGCGGGGCGCGCACTCTCAAAACTTGATCCGATGTCCCCTGCGAACCGATTGGCCCAACTGTGCCGGCTGCTTTGCGGACAGACCACGAGAGGAGAGTTGGGTATGCACAAGCCGCGGAAGTTTCTTTTATGCGTCGGACTGGCGATGGCGGCTGCGACCTCCGCGCTGGCGCAGACGGCGACGCCAGTCTCGCCGGGCAGCGACGCAACGAACGACGCCGCATCGATCCCGGACTTTTCCCGCGTATGGTTTCACCCGTCCTTCCCCTGGTTCGAGCCGCCGGCATCGGGGCCCGGCCCGATAACGAACTTGTCGCGCTGGCCGCAGGTGCGCAGCGACGCTGCTTCGGGCTCGGTGGCTCTTCCGCCGCTTCCTCCGGGCGTGGAAGGCGTGAGCGACTACGACCAGCTGGTCGGCGACTACACCAATCCGATCTTGCAGCCCTGGGCAGCGGAGGTCGTGAAGAAGTTCGGCGAAATGTCGCGCGCCGGCATCACCTATCCGAACCCGTCGAACCAGTGTTGGCCCGAACCAATGCCGTTCATCTACAAGCAATTCCAGGTGCAGATTATTCAGCAGCCGGACAAGATCACATTCTTGTACAGTGAGCACATGGACATCCGCCGCGTGCGGCTGAATGAGCATCATCCTGCCAAGGTAACGCCGTCCTGGTATGGGGATAGCGTGGGCCACTACGAGGGTGACACGCTGGTGATCGACACCGTCGGCGTCAGGACCGATCGGCGCTATGCGATGATCGACCTTTTCGGCACTCCCTATACAAAATCATTGCATATCGTAGAACGCTATCGGCTGCGCGACTACGATGACGTGAAAGACGCAATCGAGCGGAATAAAAAGGAGAATTGGCTATTCTTGGGCGATGTCTTCAGCAACCACCGGGGCAAGTTCCTGCAGCTGCATCTGACGATCGAAGATGACGGCGTGTTCACGACGCCCTGGACCGCGACCCTGACCTATGTGCCGGGCGACGAATACTTGCCGGAAGAGGTTTGTGCCGAAAACCTCCATCAATACTATTACGACCACAGCGACACCAACGCTCCGCGCGCTGAGAAGCCGGACTTCTGAGGGTAAGGATCGAAGGGAAGGCGACAAGTGGACGCCATGCGCGAGCTTCGCGATCACCGCCGCTGTCCACGCCCTCGCCCTCACGGGCCCGGCTGCGATGAGGAAGTCGTCGGCATGTTGGCTCCGGGTCAATCAGAGACCGAAAATCATATCCGTGATGTCGGCAGCTTTTCCCGGAAGCGGGCATAAAGGGGCGCTCCTTGACGCGCGGCGTTTGAAGCCGATGCCGACACGCGGCAGACGGGGATATTAACGGACGCAGATGAGAAGGAGACGAAAGATGAAACGGCAAACTCTGTTCTTTGGCATTTTTGCGACGACGATCCTTGCCGTGCCGGCATTTGCCGCCGGCGACAACGCGGACATCACCGCGGTTCACTGGGGCCGCAACACCTTCGGTTACGAGCCGCTGCCCTCAGGTCCGCAGCCCGTGACCAACCTGAAGAGGCGTCGGGACGGCACCAGCGACGGCGCCCAGCTCGTCGGCGACCACAACAATCCCATTCTCAAACCGGCAGCCGGGGCGGTGGTGAAGCAAAAGGGCGAACTCGCCATTGCCGGCAAGGGCTTTCCAAATTTGTCGGACCAGTGCCGGCTCTATGCGCCGCCTTTCACCTTTGCAATGCAGCTCAGCTTTCAAATGCTGCAAAAGAGCGACGGCGACATAACCATCATCTATAACCAGGATGACAATGTCCGCCACATTCACATGAACGCCACACATCCCACCAATCTTGTGCCTTCGCCCATGGGCGATGCGGTCGGCCACTGGGAAGGCGATACGCTGGTCATCGACACCGTGGGCATCAAGACGAACGCTTTCTCGGCGGCTGACATGTACGGCACGCCGCAGAGCGCGGCGATGCATGTAATCGAACGCTACCGGCTGATCGACGGTGCTCTCGCCAAGGCCGCGCAGGACAATTACGAGAAGGTTCAGGGCGTCGTCGCCGGGCGCGCCGACCCCGATACGCGCCCAAAGGGATTACAGCTTGAATTGACGATGGAGGACCCTAACGTCTTTGCGGCGCCGCTCTCCGTCCTTGTCACCTATCGGCGCCTGCTCACGCCATGGCAGGAACAGGTCTGCGCCGAGAACCCAGTCGAACATTATGAAGGCGAGTGGATCGGGTTGCCGAGAGCGGACCATCCGGATTTCTGAGTTGGAACTGGATGGCGCCCGAGGGATCGACGCCGCAATCCGCATCCGTCGTCACTTCGGCGCTCAGGCGCATTTGGGACGAATCAAGCGTTGGCTTCCGCTTGGGTCAATTCCCGCCCCTCTCCAGCGCTCGGATGTCTCCGTTCGCCGAGGTGCGGATAGGGTCCACGACGAGAGGAGTGTCCGTCGGTCGGGCGGTTCCATTCTGCTCGAGGCAACCGCCCCGCCCGCAGCAAACGCGCTCCGGCTCAGGATTGCTCCGCCAGCAGGCTCGCATTGCCGCCGACCGCCGCGGTGTTCACGCTCACGACCTGCTCCAGCGCGAAGCGGCGCAGGTAGTTCGGGCCGCCGGCCTTGGGCCCGGTGCCGGACAGGCCGGAGCCGCCGAACGGCTGGGTGCCGACCACCGCACCGATCATGTTGCGGTTGACATAGACATTGCCGGCGGACAGCCGCGCCACCACCTGCTGCACCGTCGCGTCGATGCGCGACTGCACCCCCAGGGTGAGGCCGTAGCCGCTCGCGGCGATGTCGTCGAGCAGGCGATCGAGTTCGTCGGCGCGGTATCGCACCACATGAAGCACGGGGCCGAACACCTCCTGCTTCAGGTCGCGGGCGCGGTCGAGCGTGATGATCGCCGGCGCCACATAGGTCCCCGAGGCAGGCGCCGTGTCGCCGCGGTCCGAGCGGAACCGCAGGCGGCCCTGCGCTTCCATGCCGGCGACCCACTTGTCGAGCTTGTCCTTGGCCTCGGCATCGATCACCGGCCCGACATGGGTGGCGATGTCGCGGGGATCGCCGACCGCGAGTTGCTGCGCCGCGCCGGCCACCATGGCGATGATGCCGTCGGCGACGTCGTCCTGCAGGCACAGCAGGCGCAATGCCGAGCAGCGCTGGCCCGCCGAGCGGAACGCCGAGGCGATCACGTCGTCGGTCACCTGCTCCGGCAGGGCGGTGGCATCGACGATCATGGCGTTGATGCCGCCGGTCTCCGCGATCAGCGGGACGATCGGCGCGTCCTTGGCGGCGAGCGCCCGGTTGATGATCCGGCCGACCTCGGTCGAGCCGGTGAAGGCGACGCCGGCCACGTCCCGATGCGCGACCAGGGCGCCGCCGACCGCCCCGTCGCCGGGGACGAGATGCAGCGCGGTCGCCGGAATGCCGGCGCGGTGGAACAGGGCGACCGCCGCGGCGGCGATCAGCGGGGTCTGTTCCGCGGGCTTGGCCACCACCGCGTTGCCGGCGGCGAGCGCCGCCATCACCTGGCCGGCGAAGATCGCGAGCGGAAAGTTCCACGGGCTGATGCAGACGAACACGCCGCGGCCGCGATGGCGCAGCGTGTCGGCCTCCCCGGTCGGCCCCGGCATGGTTTCCGGCGTCAAGGTGAGGCGGGCCTGCTGCGCATAATAGCGGCAGTAGTCGACCGCCTCGCGCACCTCGGCCAGCGCATCGTCCAGGGTCTTGCCGCCTTCGGCCTGCAGCAGCGCGATGAGGTGGCCGCGGCTCTGCTCCAGCGCCGCGGCGGCCCGCACCAGCGCCTCGGCCCGGGCCTCGACCGCGGTCGCATCCCAGGCCGCAAAGCCGGTCGCCGCCGCCGCCATCGCCGACGCCACGATGGCGTCGTCACCTTCGGTCACGACGCCGATGGCGGCGCCGTCGATCGGCGAACGCACCGGGCGCGCATGGCCCGGGACGGCGATGCCGTCGACCAGCGGCATCGCGTGCGGCAGGGAATGCGCCAAGGAATCCGCATCGACCCGCTGGCCGGCGCCGACCTCGGCGAGCAGGGCGTCGAGGCTCGCGGCGTCGCCGAATTCGACGCCGGACGAATTCAGGCGCCCCGGCAGATAGAGATCGGGCGGACGCGGAATCCTCAGGTGGCGGGCGCGCTCCGGCGACCCGATGGTCGCCGCCGGGCGTTCGAGAATCGCCGACACCGGCACCTTGGGATCGGCGGCGGCATACACGAAGGAAGAGTTGGCGCCGTTTTCCAGCAGCCGCCGCACCAGATAGGCGAGCAGGTCGCGATGGCCGCCGACCGGCGCGTAGACGCGGCACGCCGCGGCCGGCGCGTCGCGCAGCAGCGCCTCGTAGAGCGCCTCGCCCATGCCGTAGAGCCGCTGGAACTCGTAGCCCTCGACGCCGCCGGCCGCTTCGATGACGCTCGCGACCGTGAGCGCGTTGTGGGTGGCGATCTGCGGATAGAGCCGCGGCCGCGCCGCCAGCAGCTTGCGCGCGCAGGCCATGTAGCAGAGGTCGGTCATCGCCTTGCGCGAGAACACCGGATAATCGGCAAGCCCGCGCTCCTGGGCGCGCTTGACCTCGGTGTCCCAATAGGCGCCCTTGACGAGGCGGACCATGACCCGGCGACCCAGCGCCTGCGCCGCGGCGGCCACCCAGTCGATCACCGCCGGTGCGCGCTTCTGATAGGCCTGCACCGCGAGGCCGAAGCCGTCCCAGCCGGCGAGGCCGGGATCGGCGAGCGTGCGGCCGACGATGTCGAGCGACAGTTCCAGCCGGTCGGCCTCCTCGGCGTCGATGGTGAGGTTGAGCTGGTGGGATTTGGCGGCGCGCGCCAATTCGATCACCCGCGGGGTCAGCTCGGCCACGACCCGCACGCGCGAGACCGCCTCGTAGCGCGGATGCAGCGCCGACAGCTTCACCGAGATGCCGGGCCGCTGCGGCAGGCCGGGTGCCGCGGCGGCCGCGCCGATCGCCGCGATCGCCTCGGCATAGGCCTCGAAGTAGCGCTCGGCATCCGCGGCGGTGCGGGCGCCCTCGCCGAGCATGTCGAAGGAATAGCGGAATTCCGGATGCGCCCCGCCCCGCGCCAGCGCCTCGCCGATGGTCTGGCCGAGCACGAAATGGGAGCCCATCAGCCGCATCGCCTGCCGCGTGGCGGTGCGCACCGCGGGGCGTCCGAGCCGGCTCACCAGGCCGTGGAGAATGGTTTCCGGGGTCTCGTGGGAGGAGATCACCCGCGCCGAGATGCCGAGCGCCCAGGCCGAGGCCGACACCAGCAGGGCCGGCGAGCGCACCTCGTGTCCGGCGAAGTCCCCGGCCGACAGCTTGTCCTCGATGAGACGGTCGGCGGTGGCGCTGTCGGGCACCCGCAACAGCGACTCGGCCAGCACCATCAGCGCCAGCCCCTCCTTGGTGGAGAGCGAGAATTCGTGCAGGAAATCCTCGATGCCACCGACGCCGCCGACGCCGCCGGCGCGCGCGCGGATCGCCGCCACCAGCGCGCCGGCGCGCCCGTCGATGCGGGCCTCCGCCTGCGGCCGCAGCGGAGCGTCGCGAAGAAATTGCGCGGCGATGTGCTCGTCGGCCGGCGCATAGGGCGCACGGAACGGGGGAACGCGGTCTTCCATCGGGTTCTCTCCTCCTTGCGCGACGGCCGAACCCTGCGATCGAACCAGCCCGTCATGACGCCCGGAAGGCGCGGTGGCAAGCCATTCATCCGGTGCCGCGGACGCGTGCCATATGCACCGTATCGAACCGGGCCTCGATCTCGTTGATCTCGCGCATGGGCGAATGCGGCATGATGCGATCAACCCGCTTTCGGCTGCCCGCCAAATCATATCGATCCGGTCGGGTGCGCGATCCGATCGGTGCTGAACCGCCTGTCCCGGTCGCAACCTGCGAGGGGATTGCCATGGATTGGGCAATGGCATAACCCGAACGCCGGATGATCGGGGGCTCCGCCGGTTTCCCGAAAAACCAGAGCTGCCAATGCAAACCAGCCTTCTGCACGTCTATGCCCGGGCGCTCACCCTGCTCGGCCCCGAACGCAAGCTCGGCACCTACCTTGCCGTGGCCAATTTTGCCCTGGCGGGCGCCATGTTCGCCGAGCCGGTGCTGTTCGGGCGGATCATCGACGCGCTCGCCGGCGCCCAGGCGAGAGGCACCACCGCGGCGTGGCCGGATCTGATCAGGCTGATCGGCGCCTGGGTCGCCTTCGGGCTGTTCACCATCGTGGTGGGAGTGACCGTCGCGCTCTATGCCGATCGCCTCGCCCACCGTCGCCGCCAGGCGGTGCTCACGGATTTTTTCGACCATGTGCTGCAATTGCCGCTGACGTTTCACGGCGAATCCCATTCCGGCCGCCTGATGAAGGTGATGCTGGCCGGCACCGACGCGCTGTGGATGTTGTGGCTCGACTTCTTCCGCGACTCCTTCGCGGCGGGCGCTTCCCTGGTGGTGCTGCTGCCGGTCGCGCTCTACCTGAACTGGCCGCTCGGGCTGATGTTGCTCGCGGTGGCCGTCGTGTTCGCGATCCTGACCACCCTCGTCATCAACAAGACCGAAACGCTGCAGCGCACGGTCGAGCGGCACTATTCCAACCTCGCCGAACGCGCCTCCGACACTCTCGGCAATGTCGCTTTGGTGCAGGGCTTCGCCCGCGTCGAGGCGGAAGTCACGGGGCTGCGCACCATCGCCGACGACCTGCTGGCGGCGCAGATCCCGGTGCTGTCGTGGTGGGCCGTGGTCGCGGTGCTGACCCGGGCGTCCACCACCCTCACCATGCTGGCGATCTTCGTGGTCGGCGTGACCCTGCATTTCGACGGCCGCGCCACCATCGGCGACATCGTGATGTTCATGAACTTCGCCGGCCTGCTGATCGGCCAGCTCGAGAAATTCGTGCGGTTCATCAACAGGGTGTTCATGGACGCGCCGCGGCTGCGGGAATTCTTCAACGTGCTCGACACCGAATCGGTGGTGCGCGAGGCGCCCGATGCGGTCGATCCCGGCCGCATGCGCGGCCTGGTCGAGTTCAAGAACGTGTCGTTTTCCTATGACGGCAAGCGTCCGGCGGTGCTGGACCTCTCCTTCACCGCGCTTCCCGGCGAAACCATCGCCATCGTCGGCGGCACCGGGGCCGGCAAGTCGACCGCGCTGGCGCTGCTGCATCGCGCCTTCGATCCGCAGACCGGGCAGATCCAGATCGACGGCATGAACATCCGCGACGTCAAGCTCGCCGCGCTGCGCCGCAATATCGGCGTCGTCTACCAGGAGTCGCTGCTGCTGAACCGCTCGGTCGCCGACAATCTGCGGGTCGGCAAGCCGGATGCCACCGAGGCGGAGATGCGCGATGCCGCCACCCGCGCCCAGGCGCTCGACTTCATCGAGCGGGCGCCCGACACGTTCAGCACGCCGGTCGGCGAGCGCGGCCGCTCGCTGTCGGGCGGCGAGCGCCAGCGCCTCTCGATCGCCCGCGCCATTCTCAAGGACCCGCCCATCCTCATCCTCGACGAAGCCACCAGCGCGCTCGACGCGGAAACCGAGCGGAAGGTGCAGACGGCGCTGGACGAGGTGATGAAGAACCGCACCACCTTCGTGATCGCCCACCGGCTCTCGACCGTGCGCAACGCCACCCGCATCCTGGTGTTCGAGCACGGCCGTATCATCGAGACCGGCACGTTCGACGAACTGGTCCGCATCGGCGGACGCTTTGCCGCGCTCGCCAAGGCGCAGTTCATGACGACCGAGACCCCGGCGCCGCAGCCGGTATCGCAGCCGGTGGAGACGTAACAATCCGGCGAGAGCAAAACGTATGGCCCTCGCGGCGCGGCCCCCTCGCCCGGATCGCTACGCGATCCGACCTCTCCCCGCACGCGGGGAGAGGTAATTCCATCCGTCTCACGATGTGTGAATTCGATAGCCGCGAACAGGCTGGGTGCATGGAAGCCTCTTCACGGCGTCGCCGTGAGGAGTAAGATCGCCGCCAGGCACGGCGGCAATTCAGCCGCGGAGCATGCGCGATGCGAAGCGTTTTGGTGGCAGCGTTTGTCGTCGCGTTCGCGGCTCCGGCATACGCACAGGCCTCTCCCGATGCGTCATTCACCGACGCGCAGAAGCTGGGGCTGCGCCTGTTCAGCCAATCGTGCGGCGTCTGCCACACTCCGGTGCAGCAACGGGCGCGGCAATACGCGCCGACGCTGTCGCGCGAGACGCTCGGCGGCGACGAGGAGCTGATACGCGAATACATCAGCAGCGGAACGCCGCGGATGCCGGGCTTCCGGTACAATTTCGAGCCCGAGCAGATCGCGGCCATCGCGCAATATCTCAAGACCGTTCCGCCGCAAGCGGCGCCCGCGGCCGCGCCCGCGCAAGCGGCGCCCGGGCCGGCCAGCACTCCCGGACAGAACGACGACTGACGTCACCGCTACACAATTCGCACCGGTCCAAGTGATCACGCCATTCACCGCCACCCGCGCTTTGAGGAGAACCGCCATGAGGAACACCGGGAATTTCGCGATATTCGGCCTCGCTACCGTCTTTGCCGCGGCGATGGCGGCGACGGCGCTGACCCCGGTGGCGGCGCAGGCAGCCGATGCGGTGCTCAACGGGACGATCAGAGCGGCGGGCGGGCAAGCGCTCGGCGGCGTCACGGTGTCGGCCCGCGCCGACGGCTCGAACGTCGTCACCTCGGTCTTTACCGACGAGTCCGGCAATTACTACTTCCCGCCGATGGCGGGCGGCAAATACCAGGTGTGGGCGCAGGCGATCACCTTCGCCACCGCCCGCGGCGACGTCGACCTCGGCGCCGCCCGGCGGCAGGATTTCACCCTCGCGCCGATCAAGGATTTCGTGCGTCAATTGCCCGGCGACATGCTGCTCGCCGCGCTTCCCGATGCGACCCCCGAGGACGCCGCCATGAAGCAGCTCGTGCAGAACAGCTGCACCGGCTGCCACACGCCGAGCTACATACTGCAGCACAGGTTCGACGAGGCCGGCTGGAACGCCATCATCAACCTGATGAAGCACGTCAACGTGTCCGGCATCTATCAGGGGCCGGACCACAAGGCGGCTCCCGTCCTCGAGCACGAGCAGAAGCGGCTCGCCGCCTATCTCGCCCGCGCCCGCGGCCCCGGCGAGACCTCGATGAAGTTCGACCTGCGGCCGCGCCCGAGCGGCGAAGCGGCGCGCGTGGTGTTCACCGACTACGAAGCGCCGGCCGATCCCGATGTCGGCATGCCCTACAAGGTGCTCACCAACAACGGCACCGACTGGTCGCTGGGCACGCCGTCCTACGTCTATCCCGGCTTCGGCGTGCACGACGCCTGGATCGATGCCGACGGCAAGAGCGTGTACTTCACCTGCAACGTGCCCAACAGCGTGCTCACCCTCGGCAAGTTCGACCTCGCCAGCGGGGCGTTCACCCCCATCAAGGTGAGTGCAGCGAACGGCCTCGCCGCTCCCGCCCACGGCATGACCCGCGATCCCGACGGCACCATCTGGTTCAACGTCAACCCGAGCAAGGGCGGCCTCGCCAGGATCGACACCAGGACCGACAAGATCGAGGTGTTCATCCCGCCGGAGGGCATGGCTCCGACCGGCGGCGCCACCACGGTCGACTATGACGGCCGCGGCATGATCTGGGTGTCGTCGCCCACCGGTGCGCTGCGGTTCGATCCGGCCACGGAGAAGTTCACCGAGTACAAGTCGCCGACCGCGAAATCCGCCACCGGCGGGGTCGGCCTGACCTATGGTGTCGCGGCCGACCGCGACGGCAACGGCTACTGGGCCCAGATGGCGATCGATACGGTCGGCATCGGCGACGGCAAATACGGCACCGCCAAGGAACTCAAGCTGCCGCCCAACGCGGCGGCGCGGGACCGCCTCCCGCCCGATGAGATCGCGTTCTACGACAGCGTCGGCGCCCCCGATTTCAGCAATCCGGTTCCCTATGCCCAGGGGCCGCGGCGCATGGGCACCGACAAGAACGACGACGTGCTCTATGTCGGCAATTCATGGGCCGGCACGCTGTCACGGATCAACACCCGGACCCAGGAGCTGACCACCATCCCGCTTCCGGCCTACCGCAAGCCCTACCAGATCGCCGTCGATTCCAGGCACAATGCGTGGCTCAACATCTGGATGACCGACCAGGTGCTCAAATACGATCCGGCGGCGAACAGCTTCACCGCGTTCGACCTGCCGACGCGCGGCTCCGAGGTGCGCTACGTCTCGCTGTACGAAAAGGACGGCCAGATGAAGGTGGTGCTGCCGTCCTACCGGACCCGCAAGGTCACGGTGATGTCGTTCCGCAGCGATGCCGACATGCAGGCGGCCAAGGCGCAGGCTGCCCGGTAAGGAGTTTGGCTGCCTCGACGCTGCGCGTACACGAGTTGCTGCAGAAGCGCCCCGTGCTATCGATTCCGTCTGCGACAAAGGAGCTTCCTCTGTCTGAGCCCACCGTCGCCAAGGCGATGGAGCATTTGGTCAAGCTGGGCATCGCGCGCGAAATGACGGGAATGCGCCGACGCGGTCTTCGCCTATGTCGCCATCTGGATGTGCTCAACGGCGACTGAGCCAGGCGACCATCCCGATTATGCGATCAGCGCATCCGGTCGAATTCGCCTCGTTTTGACGAGCGTCGCAAGGCGCCTCAAAACCCTACCGCCCCAGCGCCGCGCTCACGAGCTTGAGCCCGTCGGGGCTCGCCCATTCCGCCGGGCCCGACAGCGAGGCGATCTCGCAGCCGTTCGGGATCGACCAGAATCGTGGTCGGCATGCCGATCGCCTTGCCGGCGACCTTGAGGTCCTGGAACACCTTGGCGTTGGCGTCGGAATAATAGGCGAGATGGCCGACCCCGATGTCGTGCAGCCAGGCCTTCGGCTTGTCCAGGTTGCGGGTGTCGATATTGACGGCGACGACCTCGAATTGCGGCGACCCGAGCTTGCCCTCCAGGGCATCGAGCGCCGGCATTTCCTTGCGGCAGGGAATGCACCAGGTCGCCCACAGATTGACCAGCACGGTGCGGCCGCGCCAGTCGGCGAGCGTCTTCGGCTGCCCGGCGGCGTCCTGGAAGGCGAGCGCCGGCAGCCTGCGGGAATCCTCGGTGGGCCGGACCGCGGCCACCTCGCCGCGCGCCAGCGGCTCGATCCGGCGGGCAAGGTCGCGGGCCGGGCGGCAGGCGGGGTCGTCCGCATTGCGTCCCAGACCGACAACACCGTATACCGCCGCCAGCGCAGCGAGCCCGGCGAGCACGGCAGCTGCGATCAGCGGGCCCTTGCGCCGCTTCGCCGCAGCCGCCGGTTCGGTTTCGATCGTCATGTTCACAACCACGGGTCTGTCATGAGCAACAAGATGTGGGGCGGCCGCTTCAGCGCGGAGCCCGACGCCATCATGGCGGACATAAATGCCTCGATCGATGTCGACTGCAAGCTGTTTCGCCAGGACATCGCGGCGAGCCGCGCCCATGCCCGAGATGCTCGCGACATCAAGGCATCATTTCGGCGCCGGATGCCGAGGCGATCGTTCACGGTCTGGACACCATCCTGGCGGAGATGGAAGGCGGCCGGTTCGAGTTCAAGCGGGCGCTGGAAGACATCCATATGAACGTCGAGGCGCGGCTCGCCGAATTGATCGGGCCGGCGGCCGGGCGGCTGCACACCGCGCGCTCCCGCAACGACCAGGTGGCGACCGACTTCCGGCTGTGGGTGCGCGATGCCATCGACGGGATCGATGCGAGCCTCGCCGCCTACCAGCGCGCGCTGGCGGAGCAGGCGCTCGCCCATGCCGCGACGGTGATGCCCGGCTTCACCCATTTGCAGACGGCCCAGCCCGTGACCTTCGGCCACCACCTGCTCGCCTATGTGGAAATGGCGGCGCGCGACCGCGGCCGGTTCGCCGATGCCCGCCAGCGCGGCAATGAATGCCCGCTCGGCGCCGCGGCGCTGGCCGGCACATCGTTTCCGCTCGATCGCATCATGACCGCCAAGGCGCTCGGCTTCGACCGGCCGGCCGCCAACTCGCTCGATGCGGTGTCGGACCGCGATTTCGTCCTGGAAACGCTGGCCGCGGCGGCGCTCGCATCGATGCATTTGTCGCGCTTTGCCGAGGAGATCGTGATCTGGACCTCGCCGCTGGTCGGCTTTCTCAAGCTGTCGGACAAGTTCACCACCGGATCCTCGATCATGCCCCAGAAGCGCAATCCGGATGCCGCCGAACTGGTGCGGGCCAAGACCGGCCGCATCATCGGCGCGCTCGATGCGCTGCTGATCGTGATGAAGGGGCTGCCGCTCGCCTACCAGAAGGACATGCAGGAGGACAAGGAAGGCGCCATGGATGCGCTCGCCGCGCTGTCGCTCTGCCTTGCCGCCATGACCGGGATGGTGCGCGACATGACCCCCGATCCCGTCCGCATGCGTGCGGCGGCCGGCCAGGGCTATGCGACCGCGACCGACCTCGCGGACTGGCTGGTGCAGCACCTGGAAATGCCGTTCCGCGATGCCCACCACGTCACCGGACGCATCGTCGCCGCCGCCGAACAGGCCGGCGTGGCGCTCGACCGGCTGCCCTTGCCGGCGATGCAGGCGATCGAGCCGCGGATCACGATGGACGTGTTCAAGGTGCTCGCGGTGGAACATTCGGTGGCGAGCCGCACCAGCCTGGGCGGCACCGCGCCGAAACATGTCCGGACCCAGGCCAAGAAATGGCTTTCCAGGCTCGGCCGGACGGCGGAATAGCGGGCGACGACAACGACATGGGGCTGCTCTGGACCAGCTCAAAGGACCTGCTCAAAGGGCTTTCACCCAGGCCTGCCGATCTGGTATGATGCAGCGGGAAATGGGAGTGGGGTTCGTGCGCAGACCGTCATTCGGATTCGGCCGGCTGGCCTTGCTGGCCGCGATGATTGCCGCAGCAGGCCTTGCCGGCTGCGGGCGAAAGGGCGGCCTCGACCTGCCGCCGACCGCGACGCTGACCAACCCGCAGCAACAGCCGGACCAGAGCCCTTCGCTCGGCTCCCAGAGCGATTCGAGTGCCCCGTCCCTGCTGGCCCCGCAGCCCGCGCCGCAACCGGCACCGCCGCCGCCTGCCAAGAAAGGTTTCCTGCTCGACTTTCTGCTCAACTGAGAGGGGACGTCTTGCGCCGCAAGCTGAGCCGGCGTGAAGTCGAGATGCTTCGCCGCGCCTGGGACGAAGGCAAGGCCAGCGGCTCGGCGGGCCCCCTGAATATGGCCGACGTGATCGCGGAGGCGAAGGCGGAAAGAGCCGCCGAGGACCGCGGAATTCGTGGCTGAGGTTCGTCACTTGGTCCCGGCCGACCCAAAACGAATCTGGCGCTTCGTCGCCCTCAGGAATGAACCGACCGGCCCCTCCAATTGAAGCGCGCCAATTGGAGAGCGCATTGCAAGGCTGGCGACATTCCCGCAGTCTGTGCCTGCGCTCGCATGATGGTCGTCAGATACCAGGCCGAATCGACCACGTTCGATTGAATACCATGAGCACCGCAATGAGAGGCCCACGCCGATGGAACCCAGAAAATTCGAGGTCACCCGCAGCGACCAGGAATGGCGGCGTCTGCTCACGCCGGAGCAATACGAGGTCATGCGCGGGCACGGCACCGAAGCGCCGGGAAGCTGTGCGCTGAATTTCGAGAAGCGTCCCGGCACTTTCGTGTGCGCCGGATGCGACCAGACGCTGTTCGTGTCGAAAACCAAGTTCGAGAGCGGCACCGGCTGGCCGAGCTTCAACGATCCCGTCGAGGGCTCGGTCGAAACCTCGTCCGATCGCAGCTATGGCATGGTCCGCACCGAGGTGCATTGCAGCCGCTGCGGCAGCCATCTCGGCCATGTCTTCGACGACGGACCGCCGCCGACCCATCTGCGCTATTGCATCAACGGCATCGCCATGAAGTTCGAGCCGGAGTGACACCAGCGAGCAGGGTCGGCTGCCGGCATCGACGGCATAGCGGTGCGCCGGAATTTCGAGTAACTCCTGACCCGAGATCAGCAGCCCGGATTGAGCGAAGCGAAATCCGGGAGCAGCGGGTCGATCTCAGTGCTTGCGATCCCCGCATTTCGCTACGCTCAATGCGGGCTGCTTGCTGCTGCATCGCATCACGGTCCCGACAGGCATCATGCATCACTTCGACTATCGCGGCGGCGTGCTTCATGCCGAAGGCGTCGCGCTCGACCGTCTCGCGGCGGCGGTCGGCACCCCGTTCTACTGCTATTCGACCGCGACGCTGACGCGCCACTACCAGGTGTTCGCCGGCGCCTTCGCCGACGTCCGCGCGCTGGTCTGCTACGCGATGAAGGCGAACTCCAACCAGGCCGTCATCAAGACGCTGGCCAACCTGGGCGCCGGCGCCGACGTGGTTTCGGGCGGCGAACTGCGGCGCGCGCTGCTGGCCGGCATCGCGCCGGACAAGATCATGTTCTCCGGCATCGGCAAGACCGAGGCCGAGCTCGCCGCCGCCGTCGACGCCGGCATTCTCTGCGTCAATGTCGAATCCGAGCCCGAGCTGGCGCTGCTCTCGGCGGTCGCCGCCGCCAAGGGCCGCCGCGCCGACATTTCGCTGCGCGTCAATCCGGACATCGACGCCCGCACCCACGCCAAGATCGCGACCGGCAAGTCGGAGAACAAGTTCGGCATCCCGATCAGCCGCGCCCGCGAGGTCTACGCCGCAGGCCGCCAAGCTCCCGGGCGTCCGGGTGTCCGGCGTCGACATGCATATCGGCAGCCAGATCACCGAGCTGCAGCCGTTCGACGATGCCTTCGTGCTGCTGTCCGAATTCGTGCACACGCTGCGCGCCGACGGCCACGCCATCGATCATGTCGATCTCGGCGGCGGCCTCGGCATCCCCTATCGCCACGACAACGACCCGCCGCCGGACCCGGAGGCCTATGCCGCGGTGGTCAAGCGGGCGACGCGCTCGCTCGATTGCACCGCTGATCTTCGAGCCCGGCCGGCTGATCGTCGGCAATGCCGGCATCCTGGTGACCCGGGTGCTCTACGTGAAGCGGGCCGAGGCGAAGACCTTCGTCATCGTCGATGCCGGCATGAACGACCTCATCCGGCCGACCCTCTATGACGCCCACCACGACCTGTGCCCGGTCAGGCAAGCGCCGCCGGACGCGCCGCGGATCGTCGCCGACGTGGTCGGCCCGGTGTGCGAATCCGGCGATTTCCTGGCCCGCGACCGCGCCATCGTGCGAGCCGGCGCCGGGCGATCTCCTCGCCGTCATGACGGCGGGCGCCTATGGCGCCGTGCAGGCCGGAACCTACAACACGCGCCCGCTGGTGGCGGAAGTGATGGTAAACGGCGACCGCTTTGCGCGTGATACGGCCGCGCATGGAGGTCGACCAGATCGTTGCGCTCGATCGGCTGCCCGATTGGATGTGATTGATCCGGCTGTGCTTTCCGACAGCGACCGCGGATTGCCCGCAGGCCCGGCGAGGTGCCGTCAACAGGCCGAAATTTAACCTCCCGGGCACCATCAGAAATCTTGTTTTCGGGCGTTCCTTTGTATGTGAAGATGCAGGTGCCGGCCCGGCTGCGGAGAATAGATTGACAGACGCCAGCCAATTCGCCAGATGCGCCCCAGCGCGACGATGCCGGGGCCATGCTCGTCCGCGCTCTGAAGAAGGCGCGTTGGATCACCTTTTGGGAGCGGCTGTGGCCGCCGCTCGCCGCCATCGCCACCGCGATCGGCCTGTTCCTCGCGGTGTCGTGGGCCGGGGCGTGGCTGTGGCTGCCGCCGATCGCGCGCGCGGTCGCCCTGTTCATCTTCCTCGTCCTCACCGCCGCGGCGACGGTTCCGCTGATTTTCGTGCGGTTCCCCTCGCGCGCCGACGGGCTGCGCCGCCTCGACCGCGTGGCCGGCCTCGCCCATCGCCCGGCCACCGCCATCGCCGACGAGCTGGCGACCTCCAAGAGCGATCCGTGGTCGGTGGCGCTTGTGGCGCGCCCATGTGGAGCGCGCGCTGCTGGCGGCCAAGAACCTCAAGGCGGGACGGCCGGCGCCGCGCCTCGACATGCGCGATCCCATGGCGCTGCGGGCCCTGGTGCTGATCCTGGTGGTCACGACTTTCATCGCCGCCGGCGGCGAGCGCTGGCCGGCGCATCGCCGCGGCGTTCGACTGGCAGGGCGTGGTCGTGCCGGTGAATTTCCGCCTCGATGCGTGGGTGTCGCCGCCGACCTATACGGCGCGGCCGCCGGTGATCCTGCCGGGACTGCGGCCGGGAGAACGCCCCCAGACTTCCGTCGCGGCGATCTCGGTGCCGACCGGCAGCGTTCTCGTCGTCCGCGCCAGCGGCAAGGTGCGGTTCGACGTCGTCGACCTCCGGCGGGGTCGCCGAAGTTCCGGCCGAGCAGCGGCCCGTCGCTCCCACCGGGACCGACGAGCGGCGCTACCTCATCACCGATCGCGGCACCGCGATCGTGCACGGCTTGAGCGACGAAGACCTCACCTACGCCTTCAACGCCATTCCCGACAAGCCGCCGGTGATCGCGCTCGCCAAGGACCCGGAGCCGCAGGTGCGCGGCTCGCTGCAGCTCAACTACAAGATGGAAGACGATTACGGCGTGGTCGAAGCGAGGGCGAATTTCGCCCTCAAGGGCGCTCCCGCCGGCGACGCCGGCGGCGCGCGGCCGCTGTTCGGCCCGCCGGAGATGCCGTTGTCGCTGCCGCAGGCCCGCGTCAAGAACGGGGTCGGCCAGACCATCAAGGACCTCAGCGAGCATCCCTGGGCCGGCGCCGAGGTGGTGATGACCCTCACCGCCCGCGACGAGGCCAACAACGAGGGCAACAGCGCCCCCCACGAGTTCCGGCTGCCCCAGCGCGTCTTCGTGAAGCCGCTGGCGCGCGCCATCGTCGAGCAGCGGCGCGATCTCGCGCTCGATGCCGACGCCCGCGACCGCGTGCTGATCGCGCTCGACGCGCTCGCCATCGCGCCGGAGCAGTTCACCCCCGAGATGGGCACCTATCTCGGGCTGCGCTCGCTCTATTGGCAGCTTGCGCAGGCCACCAATGACGACGGCCTGCGCGAGGTCGTCAACGCCATGTGGACGTTCGCCAACACGCTCGAGGAGGGCAACGTCTCCGACGCCGAGGCGCGGCTGCGCCAGGCCCAGGAGGCGTTGCGCCAGGCGCTCGATCGCGGCGCCTCCGACGAGGAGATCAAGAAGCTCACCGACGAGCTGCGCGCCGCGCTCAACCAGTTCCTCCAGGCGCTCGCCGAGCAGATGCGCAAGAACCCGCAGATGGCGCGGCCGCTCGATCAGAATTCCCGCCAGCTCCGCAGCCAGGACCTGCAGAGCATGATCGACCGCATGGAGCAGCTGGCCCGCTCCGGCGCCAAGGACGCCGCCAGGCAGTTGCTCGACCAGATGCAGCAGATGCTGGAAAACCTGCAGATGGCACGCCCCGGCCAGCAGGGCCAGGACGACGACGACATGATGTCGATGCTCGACGAGCTCGGCGACATGATCCGCAAGCAGCAGCAATTGCGCGACCAGACCTTCCGTCAGGGCCGGGATCAGCGCCGCAACCAGCAGCAGGGCCAGCGTGGACAGCGCGGCCAGCGGGGCAGCAGGGCCAGCAGGGTCAACAAGGCCAGCAGGGCGAGCAGGGCGAGCAAGGCGACCAGAACGGCTTCGGCGATCTGCAGAAGAACCAGCAGGCATTGCGCGAGCAGCTCAAGAAGCTGCTGGAGGACATGAAGAAGCGCGGCCTCGGCCAGAACCAGAAGGGCGACCAGGGCCAAGGTCAGCAACAGGGCGCAAGGTCAGCAGGGCCAGAGGTCAGCAGGGCCAGGGCCAGCAACCCGGACAGGGCGGCGATGAGCTCGGCGAGGCCGACGAGGCCATGGGTGACGCCGCCGGCGCGCTCGGCGAGGGCAATTCCGACCGCGCCGTCGACGGCCAGGGCCGCGCCCTCGATGCCATGCGCAAGGGTGCCCAGAACCTCGCCCAGCAGCTGCAACAGCAAATGGGACAGGGCCAGCCAGGGCCCGGACAGGGCCAGCCCGGCCGCATGGGCTCGGCGCGGGCGCAGCAGGAGACCGATCCGTTGGGCCGCCCGCTGCGCGGGCGCGACTACGGCGACGACACCACCGTGAAGGTGCCCGGCGAGATCGACGCCCAACGCGCCCGCCGCATCCTCGAGGAATTGCGCCGCCGCTTCGGCGAGGCGTTCCGCCCGCAGCTCGAACTCGACTACATCGAGCGCCTGCTCAAGGATTATTGAGCGGCAACGCTGGCCGGCCGGATGGGCGGCCGCAGCCGGCTATCCAACGCGGCTTCTCCTCGAACTGAGTGAGATGCAGTCTCCAAGAGTGCGCTACTTGATACGTAGCGCATATCAACCTACGTTGCTGCAACGACGCCGATGATCCGATCGTTCAACTGCAAGGAGACGGAAGGCATTTGGCAGGGTCACTCGAGGCGGAAGTTTCGCGGCGACATCCGACCGGTGCAGCTGGCGACATGGGTCGAAGGATCGAAAGGCGTCGCGTCGAGTTCTGGCCTGTCGACAGTCAGGAAGGGCATTGCGCAAGCTGCGCCAATTGGATGCCGCGAAAACCAGCCTGGATCGAATTCCGGATATCGGCAAGGGCATCGCGCAACTTGCCATTTGATCGCGAAGCTGGAGGACCTGCGCAATCCACCGGGTCACCGGCTCAGACGCTAGGGAATATCAGCCATCGGGCATGAAAACTGGCGAGCCAGACACTTTTCTCTATCTTGGGATGCATTGATTACGCTTACGCGGAAACGCAGACACGGGCAAACCGGCTTCAGGATGCTTCTTGGACATGTCGTCAAAAATCAAATCGTCGGACTCCCTTTCATCGAAGGTCCACCCGGACGCCCTATCCCGAACCGATTTCGCCGGAACTCCTTGCCAACGGATATCCAGCGAAGCCGCCCAACATCGGACCGCTGCAACCAAGCGAATTCGTTTTGCCGCCCAGAGGACAGCGGAAACTACGCCAGATCAACTCGTGCTAGCCCATCGAGAAAATCCAAAACGCCGCATACACGATGGTCGTCGGGCGATGCCGATTTGGTGGAAATCGCGGACTACCATTGAGCGCACGGTAATTCAGAGGATGACAGGATGGCACACCTTCACAATCCGCACCCCGGCGAGATTCTGAAAGAGGAGTTCCTCGAAGAGATCGGCATCAGCCAGAACCGGCTGGCTCACGCGATCGGCGTGCCGGGTAATCGTGTCCATGCAATCGTCAACGGCACGCGCGACGTCACGGCGGACACCGATCTGCGCCTGTGCAAGTTCTTCGGCCTCTCCGAGGGCTACTTCCTTCGCTTGCAGAACGCCTATGACATGCTCGAAGCGAAGCGGCGGATTGCAGGCGATGTCGCAAAGATCAAGCGCTACAAGCCCGGCAGGGCGGCGTAGAGGGAGATCGGACGCTTTGGCGCGGTCATTCCGGGGGCGCCGGCCGCACGACTGCGTCAGGGAGAATCTGACCTACGAAAGGTATGTTCGTACCGTCTTGGTACTTTGCATGGGGTTGTTTTTCAAAAAATGGAATCCCCTGCCCACTGGCGGGAAGGAGCTTGGACAAGCGGGGGCGCGGCTGCATCGCTTCGATTCACCGCGGCCACCACTCCGGCAGATGCGCGCGCGCACCGCAGATGGATTCCGGGTTCACGCGAAGACGCGCGCCCCGGAAGGCGTTGAAAATTAGATTTCGATTCTCCCGACCGCACAGCCCGCTGCCTCACCGCAGTCCCGAGAGAATCTGCTCGTAGATCAGGCACAGCTCGATTTCGCGCAGCTGGAAGCGCAGCCGCCTGATCCAGCTCAGGAGCTCGTCGCGGGCCTTGGGCGAAAGCGGCCCGCCCGCGGGCGGGCGCTGGGCGAAATCGGCGAAGGAAAATCCGGGGCGATCGACCAGCGATCGCAGCGGCGGCGCCAGTTCCGATATCTCCAGCGACGCCGCCAGCGTGCTCGCATGGGGGAAGGCGTCGCCATAGCGCAGGCCTTTGGCGACGGCGAGGTTGCGGGCGGGCAGCAGCGCGGTTCCCGGAAACGAACGCCGCAGCAGCGAATAGGCTTTCTCGGCCTTGGGATCGGGGTCGATCATGAACAGGATCACCGGCTCGATGCCGCGGCGTCGCGCCTCCTCGAACAGGCCGATCTTGTGCACGATGGCGAAGAACGGCCCGAACGCGCGATGGCCGACATCGATGACCTTCGGCGCCCGGTTCTGCGCGATCAAGCCGTCGAACAGCGCCATCTGGCCGCGAATGTCGGAAATGTCGGCGGAGGCGACGTGACCGGGCAGGAAGTCCGCCAGTTGCGGCGTCTCGTCGGCGAGATCGTGGGCGACGACCGGACGGCCGTCGGCGAGGTGGTGCTCGGTGAGGAAGCGCGCCACCAGGGTCTTGCCGACCCTGCGGCTCGGCGAGCACACGATGTAGAGCGGCGCCGGGCCGCCGGCCGCTGCGGGCGCGGAATTGCGTGGCGCCTCCCGCGGCGCAACGGCCATCGCGCACATGGTTTTCGGCCCCCGGAGCGCGTCGGGCCGCGCGGCGCGCGCGGCCCCTGCGCCATGGTGTCAGGTTCAATCGGATGAGCGCTCAGATCCGTCTGATTTCAGCGCCGTGTCTTCGAGCGCGGTCCGGTTCCGAAAGTCCGTACCGCTCGGATCGCGCCTTACGAGGCCGCGGCGACCGAAACGATCTCGCGCGGCTTGGTGAGCGAGCCCCTGGCGTCGATGAGATCCATCAGCCTGACCCGGTCGTATTCCGACCATACGCTGTTGAGCCAGTGGCGGACATAGCCGCGCAGCACGAACGAGTTCGAAGCGGCCTCGCCATTCGCCTTGCGGTCGGCGATGAAGCTCGCGAACGGGACCGAGGCGAGTTCGACCTGCTCGCAGGCCATTTCGCTCAGCTTCGGCACCTTGATCTCGACGGCGTCCTTGATGCGGTTGAAGTAGGAATTGTAGGTGCGCTGGTCCCAATCGAAGAAGGTGGTGTCATTGATGAAATTCTTGACCAGGAAATAGCGGGCATCGACCAGGAATTTCGAGGTCTCCGCGATCTCGTCGAGCGAGGCGATCGAGGGCCCGAGAATATGAAACACGGCGAAATGGAGCTGGTCCTTCTTCGCCATGTCGAGAAAGCCGATGTCGCGCAGCGCCCGCAGGGTCGGCAGCATCAGGCCGGCGCGCACGTCGATCAGCGTGATCTGGGCCGCCGACGACTCGATGGTGTCGAAAATCTTCATCTGGTCGGGCACCGAAGTGACGTCGACCACGTCGGTGATGTCGGGATGAAACCGGTTGAGCGTGCCGCGCGGGCATTCGGTATCGAAGGCGCGGGTCGGAACCTTGCGCGAGGCGAAATAGTCGAGAAGCGTGCGCGACACCGTGGTCTTGCCCACGCCGCCCTTGTCTGCGCCCACCAGAATTACTGCTGGTCTTGCCATCTGATATCCCCCAACCCCCTGGAAAGGAGCCGGGAGCATCTGCCGCGGGGGGTACGAAAACAAGGCGGCACCAAAGCAAAGATATGGAATTTGGGCCGGCCGTCGTGCCGTGTTGTAGGCAGCCTGCCCTGCCTTTAACGGTACCGAAGACGAAGGTGCCGTGTGCCCTCCCCCATGCTATGCTCGCGCAAATCGAGAAAAAACAGGGGAGACGTTCCATGGGTGACGTGATCGGCCGCCGCACCTTCCTGACCGGTGCGGGCGTTGCGGCTCTGGCGGCGACGGGCGCGCTCGACGCCCAACGCAGCGGCGCCCAGGAGAGCGGTGCGGTCCCCAATTCCTCCGGCACCGGGGCGGCGAAGCTCAAGGCGCCGGCGCTGGCCTGCGATTGCCACCACCACATCTATGACGCCGCCAGGTTTCCGCCGAAGAACGCCGGCGCCACCATCATCCCGGACGCCCGCGTCCTGGAATACCGGCTGCTGCAGCGGCGGATCGGAACCGGCCGGAACATCGTGGTGACGCCCGCGGCCTATGCCGGCGACAACGCCGTGACCCTCGATGCCCTCGCCCAGTTCGGGCGCAATGCCCGCGGTGTCGCCGTCGTCGGTGCCGCCATCAGCGATGCCGAGCTCAAGGCCCTCGATGCCGGCGGCGTGCGCGGCATCCGTTTCAGCCTGGCGCCGTCGGATGCCGCGAGGATGGCCACCATCGAGCCGCTGGCAAAGCGCATCGACGCGCTGGGCTGGCACGTGCAGATCAACATGACCGCCGACCAGATCGCCGCCGCCGAGGATCTGTGGAACCGGCTGCCGACCCCGATCGTGTTCGACCACATGGGGCACATTCCCCAGCCGGAAGGCACCGCCCATCCGACCTACCGGATCATCCGCGGGCTGATCGACAAGGGCCGCACCTGGGTGAAGCTGTCGGTCACCTATGACAGCAGCAAGCTCGGCCCGCCGACCTATGCCGACGTGAACATGGTCGGCCGGTCCTACGTCCAGGCCGCGCCCGAGCGTGTGGTGTGGGGCAGCAACTGGCCGCACCCCAACGAAAAGGCCAAGCCGGACGATGCGGCGCTGTTCGACCTCGTGTCGGACTGGGCACCCAGCGAAGCGGCGCGCCATCGCCTACTGGTCGACAACCCGGCGACCCTTTATGGCTTCGACAAGGCCTAGCCGGAAGGGCGGGCCGAGGCCCCCCGGCACGCAGCCGCGCCGCTTCTGCTTGCGCCGGTCCGGCCGCCCTCCCGCCGCGCCCTCTCGCCGCGCTTGGACCCTGTCGCGGCCCGGGTATATACAGTTTCAGTCCCCGGGTGCCGCCCTCGTGAAGCGGCGGAGTGCCTCGATGAGCAACGTCAATCCCAATCCCTTCACCACGCGCCCCGAAATCGAGGGGACCTTCGGCGTCGTCACCTCGACCCACTGGATCGCGACCGCCGTCGGCATGGCGACCCTGGAGAAGGGCGGCAATGCATTCGACGCCGCGGTGGCGACCGCCTTCACCCTGCAGGTGGTGGAGCCCCATCTCAACGGCCCCGGCGGCGATGTTCCCGTCATCGTCTATGACACCCGCAAGGGTCGCGTCGAGGTGATCTGCGGCCAGGGCCCGGCGCCGGCCGGCGCCACCATCGCCCATTACCGCAGCCTCGGCCTCGACATGATGCCCGGCACCGGCCTGCTCGCCGCCTGCGTCCCCGGCATGTTCGATACCTGGATGATGCTGCTGCGCGACTACGGCACCATGCGGCTCGCCGACGTGCTGGCGCCCGCCATCTCCTATGCGCGCGACGGCCACCCGCTGGTGGAGCGCGCCAATGCCACCATCGCCACCGTAGAGAAGCTGTTCCGCGAGCATTGGCCGACCTCGGCCGCGGTCTATCTGCGCGACGGCAAGGTGCCGGAGACCGGCACCCTGTTCACCAATCCGGCGATCGCCGACACCTACACGCGGGTGCTGCGCGAGGCCGCGGGTCCGCGGCAGCCGCGAGCAGGAGATCGAGCGGGCCCGCAAGGTGTGGTCGCAGGGCTTCGTCGCCGCGGCCATCGACCGGTTCTGCCGCACCCAGGAGATCATGGACACCAGCGGGCGGCGCCACCGCGGCGTCCTGACCGGCGACGACATGGCGCGCTGGCAGGCCACCATCGAGGCGCCGCTGACCTATCGCTATGGCCGCTATACCGTGTGCAAGCCGGGGCCGTGGGCGCAGGGACCGGTGATGCTGCAGCAGCTCGCGCTGCTCAAGCACTTCGCCCTCGACGGGCTCGACGTCACCGAGCCGGACTTCATCCACACCGTGGTCGAATGCTCCAAGCTCGCCTTTGCCGACCGCGAGAAATTCTACGGCGATCCCGACTTCGTCACGGTGCCGATGGAGACCCTGCTGTCGGACGCCTATAACGACGAGCGGCGCAAGCTCATTCATCACAATGCCTCCCTCGAGCTGCAGCCCGGCTCGGTCGAAGGCTTCGGCGCCGTCGTCAAGCTCAAGCGCGCCGAGGGCGCGCGCGAGGCGGTGGGCGCCATGGGCGCCGGCGAGCCGACGGTCGGACGGTTCGGCGAGGTGCGCGGCGACACCGTGCATTTCGACATCGTCGACCGCGCCGGCAACATGGTGTCGGCGACGCCGTCGGGCGGCTGGCTGCAATCCTCGCCGGTGATCCCGGAACTCGGTTTCGGGCTCGGCACCCGCGGCCAGATGTTCTGGCTCGAAGAGAACCACCCGGCCTCGCTGGCGCCGGGCAAGCGCCCGCGCACCACGCTGTCGCCGACCATGGCGCTGCGCGACGGCGAGCCCTATCTCGCCTGGGGCTCGCCCGGCGGCGACCAGCAGGACCAGTGGACCACGCAGTTCTTCCTGCGCCACGTCCATGCCGGGCTCAATCTCCAGGAGGCGATCGACGCCCCGGCCTGGCATTCCGAGCACTTCCCGATCTCGTTCTGGCCGCGCACCGCGCGCCCCGGCGTGCTGGTGGTCGAGAGCCGGGTTCCCGCCGACACCCGCAAGGAGCTGGAGCGGCGCGGCCACGTGGTCGAAGTCGGCCCGGCCTGGTCGGAAGGCCGGCTCACCGCGGCCTCGCGCGACGGCCGCCGCCGCCGCGCCGCCGCCAATCCGCGCGGCATGCAGGGCTACGCGGCGGGACGGTGAGTTAAGCCCGCGCTCCTCGTGTCCTCGTCGCAGCGCTCTCCATGTGGCGCCGGCCACCGCCCGATCCCACTCGCGGAGGCGAAGGGCTTTTGAAGCTTTGGCCTTCACATAAGGCGTGCATGATATATATAAATTCATATAATTAGATCATGGGATCGGAGGAACGTGAAAGAAGTCGTCTGGATCGCATCGAGCCGCCGCGACATGCGGGCGCTGCCTCGAGCGGTGCAGCGCACCTTCGGCGTGGCGTTGTGGGCGGTGCAGGCCGGCGAGACGCCGCCGATTGCGAAACCGCTTCGCGGCTTCGGCGGCGCCGGTGTGCTGGAGCTGATCGAGGACGACTTGGGCGGCACCTATCGCGCCGTGTACACCGTGCGCTACGCGACAGCTATTTATGTGCTGCACGTGTTCCAGAAAAAATCCCGGCGCGGCGCGGCGACGCCGCAGCAGGACATGAATTTAGTGGGGACAAGACTCAAGCGTGTAGCCGAACTGCACGCACAGAAGATGAAAGAGAGCGGAAAATGAAGCGCGATTACGAGAAGAGCAGCGGCAACGTGTTTGCCGATCTCGGCTTTCGCAACTCGAAGCAGGAGCTGCTGAAGGCGAAGCTCACCGTGGAGATTTACAGACACCTGAAGGCGCGCGGCATCAGGCAGCAGGAGGCCGCGAAGCTCCTTGGCACAACGCAAGCCCAAGTCTCCGCACTGATGCGCTGCAAGCCCGTGTCGGTATCGGTGGGCCGATTAATGGAATTTCTGACCGCGCTCGGGCAGGACGTGAAGGTGACGGTGAAGCCCGCGCCGCGCCGCCGCAAGGCGGGCGACATGTCGGTCGTGGTACAGCCGGGTTGACGCCGAGCGCAGCATGGCGGATAGGCCGGAAGGGGGTGCCCGGAGGTCCGCAGAGATGGTATGCGAGACCACGATCAATTCCATTCCATCGGCCCGAACGGGAGCTATCCATGAGCAGAACCCTGACCGCGCTTTTCGGCCTCGCGACGGCCCTCTGCCTCGCCACCGGCGCGCTCGCCGCCGACTATCCGACCCGGCCGGTGACGCTCCTCGTCGCCTTCACGCCGGGCGGCCCCAGCGACGTGCTCGCCCGCATCATCGGTCGCCAGCTCGAGAAGCTCCTCGGGCAGACCTTCGTGATCGACAACCGGCCGGGCGGCGCCGGCAATATCGCCGCGGAGACGGTCGCCCATGCGACGCCCGACGGCTACACGCTGCTGATGGGCAATAACGGGTTGCTCGCCACCAACCAGAGCCTGTTCAAGAAGCTCAATTTCGACGGCGGGAAGGATTTCGCCCCGATCAGCATGATCGGCTCGCAACCGAACATCCTGGTGGTCAATCCGAAATTCCCCGCCACCACCATGGCCGAGCTGATCGCCTATGCGAAGGCCAATCCGGGCAAGCTCAACTACGCCAATTCGGGCTTCGGTGCGGCCGCGCACCTGTCGGCGGAGCTGTTCAAGTCGCAGGCCAAGGTCGACATCGTGTCGGTGTCCTACAAAGGCGCCGCGCCGGCCTTGCAGGACCTCATCGCCGGGCACACCCAGCTGATGTTCGCGACTTCGGCCTCGGTGATCGGATTCCTCAAGGCGGGCACGCTGCGGCCGCTGGCGGTGACCACGCTCAAGCGCTTCTCGCAGATGCCGGAGTTGCCGACCGTCGCCGAGCTCGGCCTGCCCGGCTTCGATGCCACCACCTGGCACGGCCTGGTGGCGCCCGCCGGCACGCCGAAGCCGGTCATCGACACCCTCAACGCGGCGATGGTGCAGGCGCTCGCGGACCCCGACACGCTGCGGCAGCTTCACGACCTCGGCGTCGAGGTCGGCTCCAGCACGCCGGCGGAATTCGCCGCCTACATCAAGAGCGAGATCCCGAAATGGGCCGCGGTGGTGAAGGCCTCCGGCGCGCAGGTGGAGTAGCGCGCTCCCCGCCTGCGGCCGTCGCATTCATCGCCGCGTCGATCCGGCCTCCCCGCCGTCTCCCCGTGGAGCGTCCAAACAGATGGTTCCCATCTGCTTGGACAGATTGCCCAAACGCGGCTATCGCCGCGGATGCTATTTCGTCCCGCGCGCCATGTAGGTCTTGCTGAAGCCGTTGCGGCCGTTGGTGACGGTGAACTTGCCGTCCGGCTCGACCGACGCGGTGATCTCGTTGCCCTTGCAGTCCGCGCTCTCCTCGAAGTTCGCGATCATGGCTTCCGCGGTGTTGTGCTTGGGGTCCTTGTCGACCAGCGACAGGTGGCCCTGCCAGATGCCTTCGACTCCCGGCAGCCCCGCCATTCTCAAATACGAATTCTTTTCGTACGGGGCCGTCTGCTGACCCGGGATCGACAGCGGCTTCACCCGGTCGTCGCTCTGGCCCAGGCCCTTGCGGGGACCGTTGTTCACGATGATGACCTGAGGCTTGATGGCGCCGAGAAACGGCGGCGATCCGGCGTCGCTGAGCCCGCCATGGCGGCTCGTCTGATAGAGCGTGACCTGGCCGACCTTGTTGACCGGACAGGCCAGCTCCATGTCCTTGTACCAGTCGAGATCGATCAGGTTCAGGTAGGTGAACTTGCCGTAAGTGAGGAGCAGTCCAACGGTGCGCAGGTTCTCCGGCGCGGCCGGCGCCATCTGCGCCGCATTGGCGCATAGCGGGTTGGGGCCGCCGCCATTGACGGGCTCGGCCAGCAGCTTCTGGTCGGACGTAACCACCAGGGCGTCGAAGCCCTTGATGGGAATCTTGTCTCCCGGCTTCACGATGGTGCGCTTGTCGCCCGCCACCGCCTTGTAGCCTGCCAGCCGTTGCGCATTCTCCGGTTCCACGCCGTCGCCATGATCGAAGAAGCGGCCGATCGGTATCATCTTGGCGAGCGCCGCGAGGCCGCCGACATGGTCGGCGTGCCAGTGGCTGATCACGAGATAATCGATCTTGTCCAGGCCGGCCTCCTTGGCCGCCGCATAGATGCGCTTGGCGTCGCGGTCGCCGTCCGGGTAGCCGGTATCGATCAAGAGCGATTTCCCCGACGGCGAAACCAGCAGCGTGGCCGCCCCGCCCTCGGTATCGATCCAGGTCATTTTCAGCTTGCCGCCCGCCGCATCGGGCTTTTGCGCCTGTGCCAGCGCGGGACCCGAGACGGCCAGCGCCGCACCGATGAAAGCAGCAACCGTGGACGTTCGTTTCATGGTTCTCTCCCTCCTTTGCCCCGGCATCTGCAATGCCGGGCAAATGTTGTGATTGAAGTTCGCGTCTCCCGCCCCCGCATCGATGATCGGCTGTGCGGAGCACACTCGCGAAGGCATTGCGAGCGGTTCGGTCAACATCGCAGGCCCGACGACAATATCGCTTTTCCCGGCGGACTGTCGATCATCGCAGACTTGACAATATCCGGGATTTTGCCGGCTGCACCGGACGGCCGGATCTTGGCGGCACGGCTCCTTGGATCGTCCGGGGTCCATCACCGCCGTTTGCGCATCGGCGTGACGCGCCGCAACGCGGCCTCATCATCCAACGGAGCGCGGGACCTCGGCGCGGCCCCGCCCCTGCCCCGCGGCGCCACGCGCGACGAAGCTTGACGCTGCCGCGCCATTGCGCTGTAAATTCCTCCCTGCGGCGGCGAGACGATGCTCGAAAACCGCGGCAATTCAAGCCGATGGCCGCGGCTTCCGGTAAGGTCCAAGATACGGTCCAAGATACGGTCCGAAGCGTCCACCGCGCGGCGGCGAGGAAACACCCGAATGCCGGCTGACATGGCAGTGGCGGCAGCGCACGCCTTTTGGCTCCTGGTCGAGCCGGCGCGCCTGATGGTCCTCGTCATCGGCGTGGTGATCGGGCTTGCCATCGGCGTGCTGCCGGGGCTCAACGGCATCGTCGGCATGGCGATGCTGATCCCGTTCACCTATGGGATGGACGCGCCCACCGCGATGGCGCTGTTGCTCGGCATGGCCGCGGTGATCACATCGTCCGACTTCATCAGCGCCGTGCTGTTCGGGGTTCCCGGCCATGTCGGCGCCGCCGCCACCGTCATCGACGGCCACGCCATGGCGCGCAACGGCGAAGCCGGCCGCGCCTTCGGCGCCGGCTTTGCCGCCTCGCTCGCCGGCGGCCTCGTCGGCGCGGTCGTGCTGGCGCTGAGCATCCCGGTGCTGCGGCCGGTCCTGCTCTCGATCGGCTCGCCGGAGCTGCTCGCCTTCACGCTGTTCGGCCTGTCCATGGTGGCGACGCTGTCGGGCCGGGCGCCGCTCAAGGGCCTCACCGCCGCCGGCCTCGGCCTGATGGTCTCGATGATCGGCTCGCGCTCGGAGAGCGGGACGCTGCGCTGGACCTTCGACACGCTCTACCTCTACGACGGCGTGCCGCTGGTGCCGGCGACGCTCGGGCTGTTCGCGATGCCGGAGCTGTGCGAGCTCGCGGTGGCGCGCAAGAAGATCGCCGGCGACAATGCCGCCAACATCAGCATGTCGAGCCAGTGGGAGGGCGTGCGCGACGTCGGCCGGCATTGGTGGCTGGTGCTGCGCTGCAGTATCCTCGGCACCGGCCTCGGCGCCATCCCCGGCATCGGTTCTGCGGTGATCGACTGGATCGCCTATGGCTATGCCCAGCGCACCGAGAAGAATCCCGAGACCTTCGGCACCGGCGACGTGCGCGGCGTGATCGCGCCGGAAAGCTCCAACAACGCCAAGGAGGGCGGCCACCTGGTGCCGACGATCGCCTTCGGCGTTCCCTCCGGCGCGTCGATGGCGATCCTCTTGGGCGCCTTCCTGATGCACGGGCTCACCCCCGGCCCGGAGATGCTGACGAAGAATCTCGAGGTCACCTATACGATCGTGTGGAGCCTGACGCTCGCCCATGTGATCGGCGCGCTGATCTGCCTGTCCGGCAGCAAGTGGCTCGCCCGCATCTCCACGGTGCGGCCGGAAATCCTGCTGCCGATCGTGCTGTCGCTGGTGTTCGTCGCCGCCTTCGAAGGCACCCATGACTGGGGCGACCTGTTCACGCTGATGACCTTCGGCGTGGTCGGCTGGCTGATGAAGCGGCTCGGCTGGCCGCGCCCGCCCATGGTGCTCGGCATCGTGATCGGCGGCATCTTCGAGCGCTACCTCTACATCTCGACCTCGCTCTACGGCGCCGCATGGCTGTTGCGGCCCGTGGTGCTGTGCATCCTCGTGCTGGTCGCCTGGGCGCTGTTTCGCCCGTTCGCCGAGATCGTGCGCAGCGTCGTCGCCGAGCTGCGCCAGGTCGGCACCCACAAGCTGCGCATCTCCGCCTCGGCGGTGTTCACCGTGGGGATCATCGCCTTCATCGTCGTCGCCATCCTGCTGTCGTCGGATTGGCCGGCGGCGGCCAAGCCGGTGCCGCTCACCGCCTGCTACATGGCGCTGACCGCCGCGACGCTCAACCTCGTCAACGAATTGTTCGGCAAGGAGCAGGCCGTCGTCGCCGGCGTCGACGGCGGGGTCGCGACCGGGGGCCATGCCGGAACCGATATGGGCATGCCGGACGCCGCGGTGCGGCGCGGCGCCGCGATCTATTTTCTCTGGCTCGGCGGCCTCATGGGCCTCATCGCGTTGATCGGCTTCATCCCGGCGATCGTGGTGTTCATCTTCGTGTACATGCATTTCGGCTTCAAGGAGAAGGCCGGCAGCTCGGCCATTTATGCAGGCGCGACGGCGTTGCTGTGCTGGGGCCTGTTCCACAAGCTGCTGGCGGTGGCATGGCCGCAATCTGTCCTGGGCGATGCCTTCCCGGCGCTGCGCGCCACCCTTGGTTTCATCTGACGGGAGCAACACATGACCGGGCTTTATGAGCAGAAACCGGGGCAGGGGCACAACCGCCCGCCCCTCGAGGACAAGGAAGGCAAGTGGGAGCGCTGGTCGAAGAAGCGCACGTTCGTGCGCGAGCTTTCCGGCACCTACAGCGACGTCTTCAAGTCGCTGCTCGAAGAGCCGCGGGTGTATTCGTCGCGCAATCATCCCTGGAAGGGCGGGCCGGCGCTCTACGGCAAGCATGTGGTGAGCCCGCAGGCGGCCAATGTGGTGCAGTCGATCGAGACCCATATCGAATGCTACGCCCCCGGCGCCTATGGCCAGAAGCACGGCCACCTCAACAGCGCGGTGTTCTACGTGCTCAAGGGCCGCGGCCACGACGTGCATGACGGCCGCCACATCGACTGGAAGGCCGGCGACATCATGATCGTCGAATGCGGCTGCGTACACCAGCATTTCAACGACGACCCCGACAACGAGGCGATCCTGCTGGTGTTCAAGGCCAAGCCGCTGTTCCTGTTCATGCACCTGTTGTTCCAGAAGATCGTGTCCTACCCGCCCAACGAGGCGACCCCGGGCCACGAGGATTTCCGCCCGCCCAAGGACCTGTGAGCCGAACCCTCTCCTTCCCTTGCGAGACGGTTGCAAGACGGGGGAAGCCTGCTGAGGTCAATCAAGCGTCAACGCATCCGGAGACCAGCAATGTCCATCCTCGACGAACGCGATTTCGCCCATGTCGGCGACCAGACCACGAGCCTGCGCGCGCAAGACGTGCTCGCCTCGCAGGAATTCCGCAGGTTCTACGAGACGCTGCCCAATGTGGTGACCGCCGAGGAGATGCCGTTCGAGCGCTCCGCCGACGGGCTGATCAAGCATCTCGTCCATCACAAGATGAACACCCGCGAGAAATGCGTCGAAGCCTACATGCAGTTCCTCAGGCCCGGGGAACGCTCCGGCAAGCATCGCCACATGTGGGAGGAGGTTCTGTTCGTGCTCGAAGGCGAGGGCTACGACCTGCACTGGGACCTCAAATTCGATTGCATCGACGCCTTCGAATGGGAGTGGGCGCCGGAACCGAAGAAATTCGAGTGGCAGCGCGGCGACTTCATCTACGTGCCGCCCTTCACCATCCACCAGCACTTCAACAATGCCGACGCGACGTCGGAGGCGCGGTTGATCGTGATCTCCAACCGCATGGTCAAGGAAATGGGCTTCGACTGGTTCGACCAGATCGAGAACGCGCCGGGATTTTAGCGTATCCCTCCTCGCGCGGGGAGGAAGAAGGTACTCGACGCCAAGTCAGTCGAGCCCGGGCAGTCGCCGTTCCGGAGGGTCCTGCCGGATCGGCAATTCGAACCGAAACACCGATCCGTACGGCGTGCCCGGCGACGCCCACAGGCGGCCGTTATGGGCTTCGATGATCGATCGGCAGATCGACAGGCCCATCCCCATGCCGTGGGGCTTGGTGGTGAAGAACGAATCGAACAGGCGGTCCAGCTTGTCCGGATCGATGCCGATGCCGGAGTCCGCGATCGCCACGACGACGACGCCAGCTTCGCCGATTTCCGATTTCACCCGCAGGATTTGCGGCCGGTCGGCGATCGACTCCATGGCATCGATGGCATTGGTGACCAGGTTCATGATCACCTGCTGCAGCTGCACCCGATCCGCCATGACCTCCGGCAGATCCGCGGACAATTCGGTGTAAACGGCGATCCGGCGATCGAGCAGCGCGACCTGCACGAGGGCGAGCACCTCGCGAGCGAGCTGGTTGAGATCGACCGGGATGCGCTTCTGGCCGTCATTCTTGAACATGGCGCGGATGCCGTGGACCAGCTCCGCGGCGCGATGACCGTCGGCGCTGATCCGCTTGAGAGCCGCCCGCACTTCGTCGAGATCCGGGACCGCGCTGGCCAGCCAGCGTTGCGCCGCATTGGCATTGGCCACCATGGCGGCCAATGGCTGGTTGATTTCGTGGGCGATCGAGGCGGTCATGGCGCCGAAGCTGTTGATCCGCGCGACCCGCACGAGCTCCGCCCGCGTCGCCTCGAGCGCATCCTGGGACCGCTTGCTGTCGGTGATGTCCTGCATCATCTCGAACATCAGCTGCGCCTTGGTTTCGGCGTCCGGGATGGCGAACACATAGAGCTGTATCCAGATCAGCTTCCCGTCCTTGCGGCGCAGCTGCTTGACCATCTCATAGTGCTGCCGTCTGCCGTCCCGCAGCTCCTTGAAGAGCATCTCGTTCACCTCACGCTCGCCGGCAACGCTGATGTCCAGAGGCGTGAGGTGGCGCAGTTCCTCGTTGGTATAGCCGATCATCCTTTGATAGGTCGGATTGGTGGCGATGAAGCGATGCTCCCGGTCGATGAAGGAAATCCCGAATATCGGGTTTTCGACCACCGACCGCCATCGATCCTCGCTGCTTCTCAAAGATCCTTCGGCCCGCTTGCGCCGGAAAAACTGGATCAGGAAAGCCGTGATCAAAGCGGACTGGAAGACGATGACGCCGATCGTCGCGACGATCAGCGCCTGATGCTGCTCCCACAATGTGGTCGCATCCACGAAAATCCGCATCGCCAGATCGGCGGCATGGCGTTCCTGGGCGCAGCCGGCGTCGCATCCGAGACAAAGCGCCAGCGCTATCGCCGGGACAGTCAAAGGCGTCAGACCAAGGGGCTGCGGCACGACCTGGACCTTAATCAATCCGGCAGCTTAGCTTATGATCGATGGGCGTCCAACGGCCGCCCGGCCACACGGTAAATGTCCCCAACCCCGGACCGGCCCTACGGGATCGACGCATCTTTGCGCGGCACGGCTGTACCTTCTCCCCGCGGGCGGAATTACCTCTCCCCGCAAGCGGGTCGAGGGCGAAGAGGCACCGCCCCGATGCAGCCGCCATCCGGCGCGTGCAACGTCGAAGGGAATGCATTAAAGTCAATGCAAAGCAGCCCGTGGCTCAGTGCAAGGTCGCGGCGGCGCGAGTGCCGGGGAGTGTAGCGAGCTTCAATCGGCCATCAGGGAGGTTACGCATGCATTATCGCAGTTTAATTGGTGCAATCGCGGTGGCGGCACTGCTGGTGCCGGTCGGCGGCGCGCGGGCCGACGATGCAAAATACCCCGACTGGAAGGGCGCATGGGCGCGGTTCGTCGTGCCCGGGCTCGGCGGCCAGCCGTCGTTCGACCAGACCAAGCCATGGGGCTTCGGTCAGCAGGCGCCGCTGACCGAGGAATATCGCAAGGTCCTGGAGGCGAGCCTGGCGGACCAGGCCCAGGGCGGGCAGGGCAATTTTGTCGGCCACGCGCTGTGCCTGCCGGCCGGCATGCCGCTGATGATGATCGCGTTCCGGCCGCTGGAATTCGTCGTCACGCCGGAGACCACCTATATCCTGATCGGCGGCTCGGAGCACTACCGGCGCATCTTCACCGACGGCCGCGACTGGCCGAAGGACCTCGAGCCGACGTTTGCCGGCTACACGATCGGCCACTGGATCGACGAGGACGGCGATGGCCGCTACGACGTCGCTGGAGGTCGAGACGCGCGGCCCGTTCAAGGGGCCCCGCGCCTACGACGCGAGCGGCCTGCCGCTCGCCTTCGACAACCAGTCGGTCTTCAAGGAGCGCATCTACCGCGACAAGGCCGACCCCAAGATTCTCCATGATGTCATCACCGTGATCGACCATGCCCTGACGCGGCCGTGGACGGTCGACAAGAAATACGTGCTCGAGCAGAGCTCGCACCTCGAATGGGACGAGAGCTATTGCACCGAGAACAGCGCCTATATCGCCATCGGCAAGGACAATTATTACCTCAGCGGCGACGGCATGCTGATGCCGGCCCGCAAGGACCAGCCGCCGCCGGACCTGCGCTACTTCAAGCAGACGCAGAAGTGACGGCGGGCGCCATCGGGGCGCCAGGCGATGCCGGTGCCCCGAGGCCGAATGGTTTCGCCCGCTTGCCGGTCGCTGCACCGGCGGGCGACCGAGCGGCATCATCGGCCGGTCGGGGCGGCCCGTGATGGGTTTCGCAATCTCCCATCAATCAATCGCAGGCGAAATCGTCCGCGCCCACCGGACGGCACTGCGCCGGCCAGCCGCGGGCGCGCCAATACTCGACCAGGCCGAGGCCGCGCGCGACCTTCTTGAACCGGTCGGTCTTGCGCACCGCGGCATAGGTCGGATGCCAGAACCAGGTGCTGGAGATCGGCTGGAAATAATCGCCGCTGATCTCGTCCTCGTAGAACTCCAGCACGCGCTCCGGCGCCCCCACATGCATGTAGGCGAAGCTCAGATTCCCGATCCGCGGCAGCGCGGCCGGCGCGGCGGCTTTCGCCGGCGCGGAATCGAGAATCTTCGCCGCCGCCTCCGCCATGCCGGGCGGGTAGTTCGTCGCCGGCATTTCGCGGATCGCCGCCGCGGCTTCGCGGTAGCGCCCGGCCGAGGCCTGCACCAGCGCGAGCTCGAGCGTGCGTCCCGGGCGGAACGGCTGCAGCATGGCGACCGCCTTTTCGGTGTCGCCGTCGAGCCAATAGATCTCGGCGGTATCCGCGGTGTAATTGGTGATGAACTGCTCGCCGGCCTGGAGATGCTCGCGCATCGCGAGGGACACCTTCACGCGTCCCAACGCGGCGAGAAGCTGGCTGTAGCCGTGCAGCCCGTCGGCTTGGTTCGGGTTGAGCGCGAGCGCCTGCCTGAAGGCGTCCTCCGCCGCCGCCATCCGCCGCTGCACCAGATTGGCGTAGCCGAGCGCCACGAATGCCTCCGCGCTGTCGGGATCGAGCGCGGTGGCGCGCCGCGCTAAGGCGTCGCTGCGCGGTATCGTGCGCTCGACGATCCTGCGTTCCTCCTGCGGCATGCCGGCGCGCAGCGAGGGCGCGAACAGCGGCGTCAGCGCGTAACCGTAGGCGAGCAGGGCGGCGGCCGGCGCAAAGTTCGGATCGCGCATCACCACCTGCTCCAGGATCGCCGCGGCGTCGGCCAACGGCCTGGCGCCGCGCGGGCGCGCCGCGACCTTGGCGCGCAGGAAATCCAGATAGACGTCGAAGTCGCCGGTGCGGCTGCGCACCAGCACTTCGCCGGGAGCGGCGGGCACCATCAGCGCGGCAGCGATCTTTTCCGCGATATCCTCCTCGATGTCGAAGATCCTGGCGCGCTCGGCGTCATAGTCCTGCGACCACAGCGCCGCGCCGTCGCCGGCCCGCACCAGACGGAGGTTCAGGCGCACCCGATCGCCGACGATGCGAGCCGCACCCTGCACCAGCCACGCCGCGCCGAGCTTCTCACCGATCGCCTTGGTGTCGCGGCTCGGCGGCGCGAGCAGGAACGAGGACGAGCGGGCCACCACGCCGAGCCCGCGCACGCCGGCGAGCGCGACCGCGATCTCGTCGGTCATGCCGCCGGCAAAGAAATCCTGGCTCGTGTCGCCGGAATTGTTGTCGAGCGGCAGCACGGCGATCGTCTGACGCGTCGGGCCCGGCGCCTGCGCCGCCGCAGGTGAGGAGCCGGTGCAAATCGCGAGCGCGGTCAACGCGGCTACGCTGAAACACCGTGTCAGTTCCGCCGAAAGTCCATTCATGCGCTCACGCTCCCTGTGGCGGCGCAAAACATAACATGGAAAAACCATCCAGGGGCAGATCCGCAGGCGGACAGGTCCGCAGACCGTCCGCATCGGCAAACCGTCGGCGCGCACGCCCTGGCCGCGACGCCCGACTATCGCGCCGTCGAAGGCTTTTCGATCGGACCGGGGCGCTTGCCCGCGATCGGCTGCAACGCGATCGCCGCCGTGGCTTCCAGGAGGCGCTCGATGTTCTCGCCCCCGGCCATCTGGGGGTTGGAGGGGTCGAAGCCGTCCTGCAATTCGCGTTTGCGAACGATCTCGCGCGCTTGGTTGAACGCATCTTTCAGATTCGGAGCCCGGCGCATCGCGGTATTGAAGAAGGCGTCGCCGAAATAGGTCCATTGCGCCCCATCCCGGCATCCAAACGACGGGTGATCGGCGTCGGCCGCGGTGATCATCAGCGTGTCAGCATCGGCGAGCGGCAAGAAAATTCCCGAATAGCATGCCGAAATGATCACCAGTCGATGCCGCACGCCGGTGTAGCGGAGCGTGGTGCCGAGCAGCCAGGGCGACAGGAGTTCCTCGCGGGCGCCGGCCTTCACCACGAGCCCGGCACGGGAGCCGTGCGACGTCAGGATCACCAGAAGGATGTCGTTCTCGACATCCATTTTCCTCGCGACCGAATCCAGGGTGGCAGCGAACGTCCCGACGGTCGCATCGCCCCGGCGCTTGGTGTTGGCGCGCACGACGACGGGATCGGCGCCGAAGCGCTTGGCGACGATTCCCGCTGCGCCCTTTGCCTCGCTCTCGAACACGCTCTGGTCGCCGAACAGCCCGAAGGCCGCGACGGCCACCTTGCCGCCGGTTTCGGCGGCCGGCACGGTCGCTACCGGCGCGAAAACGAACAGGAGGGCGAACGCTCCCGCCGCGAGCGACCTGGATAGGAGTGCGACTTGGATAGGAGCGATTTGGACATGGGTTCGAAGATCATGGCATCTCCGCCGACCGTTCGGGCGCGAGCGTAGCGCGGCGCGATGGCAAAGACCATGGTGACGGTATCGACGAATCCGCGAAGATGTCCCCGCGCTCAACCGGTTGCGGCCCGGCAATTGCCGGGCCGCGGCGCACCCATCCTGCCGATCATGTATAATGCGTTTTCATCGCACATTTTCGCCATGAGGGCCGCGAGTTCGGCCTTCGACTGATCGGCCAATTCAACCAGGGGTAAGCGTACCTTGGGCGACATATGACCGAGCAGACTCAGTGCATATTTGAGCGGAACAGGATTGGGTTCGCGAAACAGCGCATAGGTGAGTTGCGCAATCGGGTGGCCCAGGCGTTGCGCACTGGCCATCTGGCCCCGCTTGCACGCCAGGAACATGCCCCGACACAGGGCCGGCGCGACGTTGGACGTGACCGAAATGCAGCCGTCGCCGCCTTGAGCCAAGAATGCCAGTGCGGTCGCATCGTCACCTGAAAGAAGCCGAAATCCGGCCCGACGCGCGACCTCAGCCGTGCCGGCCGGGTGACGTCGCCCGTTGCATCCTTCAGACCGACGAATTGTGACACCTCGGCCAGGCGGACAACCGTTTCGTCGGCAAGGCTGCATGCGGTTCGAGACGGCACGTCGTAGAGGATGACCGGCAATCCGCTCGATTGAGCGATGGCACGGAAATGCGCGTACAGGCCTGCTTGTGTCGGCTTGTTGTAGTACGGCACGACGGACAAGATGGCATCGGCGCCGAGTGCTTCGGCGTCCTTGCTCAATTCGATGGCGTGAGCGGTCGAATTCGAGCCGGCTCCCGCGATCACCGGTATCCGACCGCGGGCAGCGCCGACCGCGATGCGGATGAGCGTGCCGTGTTCTGCGGGGCTCAACGTGGGCGCTTCGCCGGTTGTGCCGCACACGACCAGTGCGGTGGCCCCCTGCTGGATTTGGCGATGGCAAAATTGCTCGAATGCGGCGTGGTCGACGTTTCCGTCATCGTCGAACGGAGTCGGCACCGCAGGCGCGTAGCCGGATAGCCTTGAAACGTGTCGACCGATGAAGTCATCGTCATTTCCTCACGCGACATTGGCGACCGGGTCCGACTCGAGCCGGCGCGCGCAGACGGCCACACCGTTCTCACAGCAGGTGCCGGACTCGATGCGAAAGCCCAATCTTTCGGAGCGCCGGCCTGAGCGCCCGATTGGGCGTGCGTTCATGCGACCGACCCAAACGACCAAGACGCCGGCAGCGCTCAGAAAGTGCGCGACCTGGTCGAGCGTCGTTTCGACACACCTGATCGAGTGCTCCCGCCAGGCGACAAGAGCCACGTCGTGTCGGCTGCAGGACGAGCGGCAGGCTTTTGTGGTGGTCACACGCCGGTAGCCGCGGCGGCGCAACTCCAGCAAGACCTCGGAGCTGTTGGAGCCCGCCACGATCATTCGATGTGATTTGGCGGCGCGGGCAAGCTGGATCATGGCGCCCACGATCCGCTCGTCCGAGGCAATGGGACCGGATTGCGTCACGTGCGCCCCTCAAACAGGAACGACTTCTGGAACGGGTGGAAACGACAGCAGTCCTTCGAGGACCGGTCGTGCACGCGGCGCGTCGGCATGGTCTACCCGCTGATGCACGGCGCTTGCCTTGCCAGTCAAATCGAGCTCAAAAACGCCGGGAACCATGACGACGGCCTGGGGCTGATGTCCGTTCTCGAACATCGCGAACCGGAGTGCTTCCGCCCGGTCGACGAACAGGCCGCCGCAAAGGTGCTGCTGGTCTTGAACGATCCAGTTTCCGCGGCTGTCCTTACCGATAAAGAAGATGTGAGATCTTTGGCGAGATGTCGGCGAGGGAGGTTCCAGTTGGCCCATGACACGTCTCCTTGTGGGTTTGGAACGCCGCCGGCCGGTGGCCGGCAGCGCAATTTCGTCAATGGTTGAGGTGCGGAATCCGGATCGCGACATTTGTTACGACAATCCGGCGTGAGCACGCCGCATCGGTAGGGGAGCGAGTGTCCCGAGTTGCCGTGTAAGGCGCGCCGTTGAAACTGATCGACGTCATCGCCGTCGCTCCTTGTTGTTGGTCTTGCGGGATATCTCCCGGGATCCTTGATCTCGCGATCGGCTGCGGGTTCATGATCCGCCGCCGGTACGGACCACGTGATCCGCGTCGCAAATGTGTTCGCGACCGGATATGAATTCGAGACGGAACGGCGCAGCTTCTCATAAAGGCGATATAAAGAGAGAACCCGGACCGGCCGCTGCCGCTTACCGGCGCCTGCTTCACTGGCAACCGAGGTCATTGCGGACCGCGCGGTTCAGGTTGCTCAGCGAGGGCTTCGCCCGACATCATCGGGGCGCACATCCTTCGCCGAATGAAGCGAATTCTGGCGCAGGACGCGATCATAGCAGGCCAGTCTGCTCGTATCCTGCCTCACCGCGCCGCACTGCTGATAAGTCAGTCTGGGCGGCTGGCCAATTTCGGTCACGGCCGTCAGCAAAATCGGGGCGATCAGCGCCGTGCAGATCACCGCGCCGCCGGCGAAGAGCGCCATGATCAGAAGAACAACGCCAGGCTGTCGTTCCGGAGCGACCGCTTGACGATTTGGAAAATGTGCAGAGTCCGCCGAGTCGATCGTATTCTTGGAACGATTTGACATCCTGATCCCCAGCCAGCGGGAACTCCGCAAGAGCTGCTCAAGTGAAGTTGTCGCAGCACAGCGCACGGCCTGATGGCGGCCACATATGCTGGACCGTCGGCGCACCGGTTATCCGCGCAGCGCCAGCCTTGCGACGCGCTTCAACGAGCGCATTCAGGATCGCCAGGGGCAGCACTTCGTGACTCGCGTCTGTAGTGTCGTCGAGCCCCGCGGGCAGATTCGGGTGCCTGGAAAGAGTGCAGAGCCATTCGCCATCCTCGTAGACGAGGCGACGAAGCTTCCAGGCCGGAAGCGCGAGCTCGATCAGGGCAAGCGCCAAGTCAGTCCACGCGCCGGCCTCGATCAACTGATCGATGAATGCCGCCTTACCAGTCCGTTTCAGAACCGGATAAACTCCTGTGACGACATCGAGGATGAGATCGCAAGCGGGCGCTGGCGCAAGCCGAAGCTGGTCCGTCAACCGATCGAGACGGTCCTTGTGTTTCGGATCCAACAGCATGACACGATCTCACGGGGAATAACGGCCTTATGCGACCGGATCCCAAGATGGTGCCGAAGGTCATAAAGAAACCAGAGGGAACGAAACGCCGCGAAATATGGATGTCATAAGCGATCGAAATGGCGTTTCCGAGCCGCCGGGCGCGATCGCGCCGCGACATTCTTTTTCGCCTGATCGCCGCGCCGGCGATGAGGCAATCCTTATGGCTTCTTTATGCCATTTGCCTCGCACTCTTCTCGATTTCCTATGTCTCGATGAACATCTTCCCGGCGTCAACGCCCGTGGAGGGTTGTCATGCTCTCATTTGCGCTCATCGGCCGCGTCCGAACAATTCGAACCGCTGTCGCGAACTTGCGGCGAGCGGTCGTCGATGCACTCACCGATTCATATCGTCCTGAGATGCACTATATGCGCGGACCCGGTCCGAAATGGCGGCAGAAGCATGCCGCATCGACCAGGTCGATGGACGGTCGCAGCTGAAATTCGGCACAGCCGCTCCGGCGCCGCAGCATCCCGCGCGATGCCGGCGCTCGACCTGCGATGAGGAGAGCCAAGATGAACAGACAAGAGACTCGCAGGGCGGTCATTCGCGAGTGGATGGCGCTTCCACGCGACCAGCGACAGACCCAAGAACAGACCGCCGGATTTGCCGCGAAGGCGGCGCAGCGCCACGAGCTTCCGCGCAGCCGCCGCGACCCGTATCTGGTGATGATGGACTGGTTGCGGCCACGGACCGGAAAGCCGTGACCACGCATTCCAGCCTACGCCGGGCGCCGTCCTAATACGCGATCGCGTAGCAGTCCCGCCGCCGCTCCGCGCCGGCGATGCGGTTGCCGGTGGCGGGGTCGATGAGCACGGCGGTGGCGCATCCGTTCATGCCGAACGCCCTCATCCGGGAGACGTCGTGACCCCGCGCCTGAAGGTCGTTGTAGACGGCATCGGGAACGTTCGCTTCGACATTGAGCTTGTTGAAGCCGGAATTGTGCGGCCAGAACGAGCCGTAGAAATGCAGCGTCTGGACGCGCGGCCACTCGAACGCCTCGTGCAGGTTCGGATACCAGTCGGGCCAGAACTCGACGATGTCGAGAAACGCCTGCAGGATGGTCTGCTCCTGGTTGTCGCCGCCGGGCGAGCCCAGCGCCATGAAGGGCTCGCCGCCGCGCAGCACGATGCTGGGGGTGAGGGTGTAGCGCGGCCGTGCGCGCGGGCGCAGCTGCGCGGCGCGCGTCCCGTCGAGCCAGAACTGCTCGCCGCGCACGCTCATGCCGATGCCGGTATCGCCGAGGATGACGGCGCCGCTGATCCAGCCGCCGCTCGGCGTCGAGTTCGAAGATGTTGCCGTCGCGGTCGATGATGGCGATGTGGGTGGTGTCCCTGCTGGAGCCGGAGACCGGCTCCGGATCGGGCAGCGGTGTCGTCCGCTCGCCGACGTCCTTGATGTTCGCGACCCAATAGTTCCATTCCCTGACGTGGGAATCGAACGGCAGCGGGTTGCCGGCGACGAAGGCGCGGGACGCATGCGCGGGATCGATCAGTTTCGCGCGCTCCTTGGCGTAGGCCTTCGACAGCAGGCCTTCGCCGGGAACGCGCACGAAGGCGGGATCGCCGTAGTAGCTGTCGCGATCCGCGTAGGCGAGCTTGAGCGCTTCCACCACGGTGTGGAGATATTCCGCGCTGTTGAGCTTCATTGCGCGCAGATCGAAATTCTCCAGGATGTTGAGCGTCTCCAGCAGCGCCGGCCCCTGGCCGCCGAAGCTGTGCTTGTAGACCTCGTAGCCGCGATAGGTCGTCATGCTCGCCGGCTCGACGCGGGCGAAGAACTCGGCGAAATCGGCGCTTTCGAAGGGGGCGTCATGTGCTTTGAGAAAGCCGACCATTTCGCCGGCGATGTCGCCCTTGTAGAAGCGGTCGCGCGCCGCCACGATGCCGGCGCTGCGGCCCTCGCTCTTATGGGCGCGTTCGGCCTCGACCATGCGGGTGAGCGTGCGCGCCAGCGTCGGGAACCTGATGGTTTCCCCGGGCCGGTACATGGCGCCGTCCGGCTTGCAGCCAATAACGCTGATTGTCCGGCCATTGCTGGATGAATTTCGCATTCCGCGCGATCGCCGCCACGGTGCGCGGCCGCAGCGGAAAGCCGGTCTCGGCGTATTGGATCGCCCGCGCCGCCACCTGCTCGAAGCTCATGGTGCCCCATTGGTCGAGCACCGTGAGGGCCGCGTGCAGCGCGCCCGGAACGACCGCGGGGTCGAGCCCGTTGCCGTCGAGGGTCTTTCCCTGCGCGAGGTAGCGGTCGATGGATGCGCCCGCCGGCGCCCAGCCCTGCCCGACCACCGCGACGACCTTGCCGGCGCTGCGCGGATAGACCAGCACCAGCGCTTCGCCGCCGAGGCTGTAGAAATCCTGCTCGACCACGCCGCCGACCAGCAGCGCCGCGACGCCGGCGTCGAACGCATTGCCGCCGCGCGCCAGAATTTCGAATGCCGCCGCCGTGGTCAGCGGATGTCCCGCCGATGCGCCGCCATTGGGGCCCATCACCGGCGGCCGCTCGGCGGCGCGGCCAGGCATGGCGGGCAGACCGGCCAGCGCGACAGCGGCGAGGGCGCCGAGAACGACCATACGGAACCGCTGGAACCTGCGCCCGGGACCGGCCATCCGTATTCCAGCCATCCGAATTCCGGTCACCCGTATTGCAGATGGCGTCGGCCCCAAGCGTAGATCGCGCGTCGCAGACCGCAGGCGGAACATGGCGGTTTTCTCCCGATGGACATCGGAGGCATCATACGCCCGATCGCGCGGGCCGGAAACGTGAATCAGGCACGTGAATCCCACGCTGCGGATCGCCAGCTTGAGCATCCCGGCGAAAAATAGTCTACCCTGTCGCCAAAGGCCGCCGTACGACCGGCGGCCGGGAGGAGAGCAAGATGACCTATCGCACGTTCGCCCGCGTGACGGCCGCCGCAGCGGCGGGCTTGGTGGCGGGCTTGGCCTCGCTCGCCCAGGCGCAGAGCCCGGCCGATTTCTACAAGGGCAGGAATGTCGACCTCTACATCGGCTACAGCGTCGGCGGCGGCTATGACCTCTATGCGCGGGTGCTCGCCCGGCACATCGGTCGGCACATTCCCGGCAACCCGACCGTCGTCGTCAAGAACATGGAGGGCGCCGGCAGCCTGCGGCTCGCCAACTGGCTCTATCGCATCGCCCCCAAAGACGGCTCGGTGTTCGGCATCATCGGCCGCGGCACCGGCTTCGACCCGCTGCTCGGACAGCAGGCGCGCGCAGTTCGACGGCACCAAGTTCACCTGGGTCGGCAGCGGCAATCACGAGGTCAGCGTGTGCGTCTCGTACGCCGAGCGCTCCGGCATCACGAAATTCGGCGATCTCATGACCCGGGAGATGACGGTCGGCGGCACCGGCGCGAGCGCCGACACCGACCAGTTTCCCAAGGTCGTGAACGGCGTGCTCGGCACCAAGATGAAGGTCGTCAGCGGCTATCCCGGCGGCAACGACATCGTGCTCGCGATGGAGCGCGGCGAGTTGCAGGGCCGCTGCGGCTGGTCGTGGTCGAGCGTGAAGGCGACCCATGGTGCGTGGATCGCCGAGAAGAAGCTCAACGTCCTGGTGCAGCTTGCACTGCATAAGCATCCGGAACTGCCCGACGTGCCACTGGTCATCGACCTCGCCACCACCGACGCGCAGCGCCAGATCCTCAAGCTGATCTTCGCCCGCCAGGTGATGGGCCGGCCGTTCCTGGCGCCGCCCGGCATCCCGGCCGACCGCGCCGCGGCGCTGCGCACCGCCTTCATGGAGACCATGAAGGACCCCGCCTTCATCGCCGATGCCGACAAGGCGCAGCTCGAGGTCAATCCGGTTGCGGGAGAGGAACTCCAGACGCTGGTCGCCGAGATCTACAAGACCCCGCCGGAGATCGCCAAGCAGGCGGCACTTTTGCTGGCGCCGAAGTGATGCCCTGTCATTCCGGTGCGCCGCTCCGCGGCGAATCGCAATCCGGACCGCCTTGCCGCCGTCACACCAGCCTGGGTTCCGGGTTCGCGCAAGATGCGCGCCCCGGAATGACTGCATTCACTTGACCCACCTCACCCCACCCGGTCGTCGTCGGGATCGAGCGGCAGCGACACCGGCTGCCTGAGCCGCGCCGACAGGTCGAGCGCCTTGGTGAGCATCAGCCGGTTATGCGCCTCGGCGGCGGTGGCGGCCGGGGTCGGCACGCCCAGCGCCATGCGGTTGAGCCAGGACTCGGTCTCCTCGCGCATCGGCCCGCGCAGCTCGCCGAGCGCCATGTCGCCGGGCGGGTAGCTCCCCATGAAGTCGACCAGCCGGCTATCGTCGGGCGCATAGCCTTCCGCCTGCGGCTTCGACACCGCCAGCACGATGTCGCGGTGGGTATCGTCGATGGTGAGCACGCCCGACGTGCCGACGATGCCGACCTCCAGGCTGTAGACCGCGGCCGGCCACGTCACCGGCAGCGCCCAGGAGATGGCGAGGTGGTGCACGGTGCCGTCGGAAAAGCCGATCATGCCGGCGGTGGCGTCGATGCCGCGATAGAGCGGCCCCAGCACCTTGTCGACGGAGCGCGCATAGGCCTCGGTCGGGGTCTTGCCTTCCAGGCACCACATGCAGATGTCGAGCGCATGGGTGCCGGAGATCACCATCGGCGAGATCGTCTCCGGCCTGTCGGTGCGCTTGTAATTGTCGATGGCGACCAGCCGGTTCATGAAGGCGCGCGAGGTGACCAGGGTGACGTCGCCGAGCGCGCCGGTGCGGCACTTCTCCTTGGCGGCGAGCCAGCGGCGGCGGAAGCGCTGGGTGTAGCCGACCACGGCGTCGAGCCCCGAAGCCTCGATCGCCGCCAGCACGCGGGCGGAATCCTTCAGCGTCGTCGCCAGCGGCTTTTCGATCAGCATGGACAGGCCATGCTCCACCGCGCACATCACCGGATCGACATGCGAGATGCTCGTCGGACGCGATGATGGCGCAGGTCGCCTCCGGGCGGGCCAGGAGCTCGCGATGATCGGTGGTGACGAAGTCGGCGCCGATCCGGGCGGCGACCGACTTGCCGCGGTTGTCGTTGCGCTCGGCGATGCCGATCCACTCGACCGCCGGATGGCGCGCCGCCACCTCGCCGCGAAACAGCCCGACCCGGCCCGCCCCCACGATCGCCAGCCCGATGCCGCTGGTCCGGCGTCCCTTCATGCAACGCTCCTGTGCAATTCCGTGGACTGATCGCATTTTCCGCAGCGAACCGCTAGTTTCCGGGCCGTGATACGAGTTCGACCGGGAGCACGCGGTGTCCAAGCCTGTCAGCCTGCGCAGCGACGGCAATGTCGCCGTCATCACCGTCGACAATCCGCCCGTCAACGCGCTGAACCACGCCCTGCGCGCCGGACTCGTCGATGCGGTGTCGCGGGCGCGCGCCGATGCCGGCAGTCGCCGCGATCGTGATCGTTTGCGCCGGGCGCACCTTCATCGCCGGCGCCGACATCGGCGAATTCGGCAAGCCGGCGCACGGGCCCACCACCATCGACGTGATCGCCGTCATCGAGGCGAGCGAGAAGCCCGTCATCGCGGCGATGCACGGCACGCCGCTCGGCGGCGGCCTCGAGGTCGCGCTCGGCTGCCATTGCCGGGTGGCGGCGCCGGGCACCCGGCTCGGGCTGCCCGAAATCAAGCTCGGCCTGATCCCGGGCGCCGGCGGCACCCAGCGGCTGCCGCGCCTCGTCGGCCTCGACAAGGCGATGGCGATGATCCTCACCGGCGATCCGATCGCGGCCACCGAAGCGCTCGAAGCCGGCCTGATCGATGCCATCGTCGACGGCGATCTAACCGCGGCGGCGGTCGCGTTCGCACGCGGGATCGTGGCGCGAGGGCGGCGCGCCGGTGCTGGCGAGAGACCGCGACGACAAACTCGCGGCCCGGCGCGGCGACCTGCAAAAATTCGACGCCGCCGCGGCCGGCTATCTCAAGCGCGCACGTGGGCGCAACGCGCCGGCCGCCGCGATCGAAGCGCTGCGCGGGGCGATCACGCTACCGGTCGAGCAGGCGCTCGCGCGCGAGCGCGCGCTGTTCCTCGAACTCGTCGCCGGCGAGCAGTCGAAGGCCCAGCGCCACATCTTCTTTGCCGAGCGCGAGGCGGCGAAGCTGCCCGAACTCGCCGGCGCGAAGCCCGCGCGAGGTCCTGCGCGCGGCGGTGATCGGTGCCGGCACCATGGGCGGCGGCATCGCCATGTGCTTTGCCAATGCCGGCATGCCGGTGATCGTGGTCGAGGCCGACATCGCGGCGCTCGCATCGCGGCCTCGATGCCGTGGCAAAGCACTATCGCGGCGCAGAGGCGCGCGGGGCGCTCGCCACCGGCGAGGCGGACGCGCGGCTCGCCCGGATCGCCGGTGCCGTCGACCTCGCCGCAGTGAGCGACGCCGACATCGTGATCGAGGCGGTGTTCGAGGACATGGCGCTGAAGCAGCAGGTGTTCGCCGCGCTCGACCGCATCGCCAAGCCCGGCGCGGTGCTCGCCACCAACACGTCTTATCTCGACATCGACGCGCTCGCGCGCAGCGACGACGCGGCCCGACGCCGTCGTCGGGATGCACTTCTTCAGCCCGGCGCACGTCATGCGCCTGCTCGAAGTGGTGCGTGGCGCCGCGACCGCGCCGGCGACGCTCGCCACCGCGATCGCGGTCGGCCGCAGGATCGGCAAGATCCCGGTGGTGGTCGGCGTGTGCCACGGCTTCGTCGGCAACCGCATGCACCGGGTGCGCGCGGTCGAGGCCGAACGGCTCCTGCTCGAAGGCGCGCTGCCCCAGGATGTCGACGCCGCCCTCACCGATTTCGGCTTTCCCATGGGGCCGTTCGCGACCGCCGACCTTGCCGGCCTCGACGTCAGCTGGCGCATGCGCAAGGCGCAGGGGCTGAGCGCGCCGATCGCCGACCTGCTGTGCGAGGCCGGCCGCTTCGGCCAGAAGACCGGGCGCGGATTCTTCCTCTATGCGCCGGGCTCGCGCACGCCGCAGCCCGACCCCGAGGTCGCCCGCCTGATCGCGGCGGAGCGGGCGCGGCGGGGCGCGGCGCCCGGCGCCATCGGCAAGGACGAGATCGTCGAACGGCTGCTGTTCCCGATGATCAACGAAGGCGCGCGCATTCTCGCCGAGGGCATTGCGAGGCGCCCCGGCGACATCGACGTGATCTGGGTCTATGGCTACGGCTTTCCCGCCCATCGCGGCGGGCCCATGCATTATGCCGACAGCGTGGGGCTTGCGCGTGTCCGTGATCGCCTCGCGGCCTTCGCCGCCAAGACCGGCGATGACGGCCTGCGCCCGTCGCCGCTGCTGGAAGAACTCGCCGCCGAGGGCAAGGGGTTTGCGTCGCTTCGACTTGGGCCGTGATCTCCGGCGCGCATCTTCGCGCCAACCCCGGCGGCATCCGGCTCAGGGCATGTCTGCGGCGCACAATTCACGGGTCGCAAGCGGAAATACAGGGCAATCAAGGCAATCGCCGCCTATTGACGGCTTATAGGCCCGTCCTTATGGTCCGCCGCCCGATCGAACTGCATTGAGCGCCCCCGATTTCGGACGATCTTCATGCCGCTTAACGACCTCTTGACGCCGCAGGCGGTCGTTCCTGCGCTCAAGGTCAACAGCAAGAAGCAGGCGCTGCAGGAACTTGCCGCGCGCGCTGCCGCCATTTGTGGCCGCGGCGAGCGCGAGGTGCTCGACGTGCTGACGCAGCGCGAGCGGCTGGGCTCGACCGGGATCGGCAGCGGGATCGCCATCCCCCACGGCAAGCTTCCCAAGCTCGAGCGGCTGTTCGGCGTGTTCGCGCGCCTGGAGCGGCCGGTCGACTTCGAGGCGCTGGACGGTCAGCCGGTCGACCTGATGTTCCTGCTGCTCGCACCGGAAGCGGCCGGAGCCGACCACCTCAAGGCGCTGGCGCGCGTCGCGCGCCTGCTGCGCGACCCCGAAGTCGCGCGCAGGCTGCGCGAATTGCGCGATGCCGAGGCGCTTTATGCGGTGCTGACGTCCTCGCCGGGAAAATAGCGCAGCGCCGCCTGGGCGGTGTTCCCAACGGCCCGATGAAGGCCTTTGCGCCGCTGCAGGCTCAGTGCACGCTCACGGTCTGCAATTCATGCGACCAGGCATTGGCAACCGCGGCTTCGCGGCTGTCCGTCACCATGATCGGCGTGCCGTCGGCGGCGTGGAGCGCGAACAGCTTGAGCCCAGGCGCGATCTCGGGCGCCTGCGGAAACATCGCCGGCACATCCTCCGAGCGAATCGGCTTCACATAGGCGATCTGGCCGTCGCCCAGATGCGCGAGCGCCTCGGGCGAGATTTGCGGTGGGCGCGTTATCATCGTGTTGTTCATGGCCCTCGACTCCTGACTTGACCAACTTTGTCGAGTCCTGCTCGATTCCCATTATTCGCGATCAGTGATTGCGATCGTCTTAACCACGCGCTCCGCCTCCGGACGCGCGAGATCGATCGACAGCAACCCGTTCTTCAGATCCGCACCCAATACCTCGATACCGTCCGCCAACACGAAGGTGCGCTGGAACTGACGCGCCGCGATGCCGCGGTGGAGGAATTGCCGGGTCTGCTCGTCACGCTGACGGCCGCGGATCGCGAGCTGGTTTTCCTCGACGGTGATGTCGAGCTCGTCGCGGGTGAACCCCGCAACCGCCAGCGTGATTCGCAGCCGTTCGGGCCGGCCGTTTTCTCCGACGATCCGCTCGATATTGTAGGGCGGATAACCGTCGGCAGCCTTGGCGACCCGATCGAGCGCCCGCTCGATCTCATCGAAGCCGAGAAGGAAGGGGCTCGATAGCAATGGAACTCGTGACATGATCCTCAAAGTCCTGTGGTAGCGACTTTGCGGGGCCCTTGCGGCGCCCCTGCCCTGCGAAGGTCCGTGGTGCGGACTCCCCCGTCGGGCTTGCCGGTAATATGGGCAAGCCCGGGCAGGGGTTCAAGGAGGCTATGGAGCGGAAGCGCTCGAGTGGGGCCTTTGAGCGGAGGCGTTCGAGCCGAGGCATTCGAGCTTGTTGGCGCGTTACCTTCGCACCACGTGCTTGGCCTCGCTGAGCAGGAAATTGCCGATCCGCTTGCCGCGGTTGCGCAGGATCCGCAACAGGCCGGCATCGACGAAATAGGTGAGCAGGATGCTGTCGCGCGATTCGACCTCGGTCCCGACCGGGTCGGCCGAATGCCAGGTATCGTCGCCGACCGCGAAGGCATAGCCGGTGTTGGGGGCGAACCGCATCTGCATCGCCTTGGGAAGCGAGCCGTCCGGCAGCCGCTCGTGGAAAATGGTGCCGATATGGGTCGCCGAAGCGTCGCGCGGCAGATAGAGCTGGACCGTGATGCCCTTCCACTGGGTGTCGGTATGGGGGGTGATGCGGTAGCCCGGGATGTCGCGGGTGAGGACCGGGATCGGATACATCCCGACCCTGGCATAGTCGCTGCCGAACCGCCGCTCGAGCCCCGGCGCGAGGCCGCGCATGAACGCGTCCTGCACCTCGCTCGAGCACAAGGCGCGGCCGACGACATCCCAGATCGCGCGTTTCTCGTCGGTGAGGTGGCGAATGTACTCGGGAAACAGATCGATCTTCACCCGCGTCGAACTGCCGTCGGCGCGGATATTGCCCCGGTTGCGGCCCGGCAGCGGCCGATAGTCCGCCGCCTTCGGCATTGCCGCAATCATCCTGGCGTAGATGTCGTCGGGAAACACCCGGTCGAACTCGAGATGACGGAACGGCTTGCTCAACCACGCGTGCGGCCTCGATGTTGGCGACCACCGCGTCGATCAAGGCCTCTACTTCGGAAGATCGATTCATTGCCCACCTGCAATGCTGACCGCTCTCTCGGCCGGCGCGCCGGGGCCGACGATCTGCATCGACCGGGCCGCAGCCACGCCGGCAATTCTACCCGACTGGTCCAATTCTACCCGATTGGTGGAGCCAGGGGGAGTCGAACCCCCGACCTCTTGAATGCCATTCAAGCGCTCTCCCAACTGAGCTATGGCCCCATCTCGGCACGCGGTGTCGGGAAACCGCATGATGTCGCAGCCGCTGCGGGCGACCGGCCCGGTGTCCGCCGCACCTGAAATCACATATCGGCGGTCACCTCAAGTCTCTTCCTCGTTCTCGATGTCGCCGCCGATGATCTCGGTGACGTCGGTGTCCTCTTCCTCGCTCTCCTCGATGAAGGCGGCATCGTCGAGGCTCTCGTCGTCGAGTTCGACCTCATCCTCCGCTTCGGCGGCCTCGCCGGGCTTCTTCTTGCCTTGCGCTTCGGCGTCGGCCTCTTCCAGCGAGACGAATTCGGCCTCCTGGGTCTCCGCCACCGCCGGTTCGACCTCGCGCACCGGCGCGCGCGCAGCTTCTGCGCGAGCCCGCGAGCTCACCTGCACGGCCTCGAACACCGTGCCGCATTTCGGGCAGGCGATCGGGGCGTGATTGAGGTCATAGAACTTCGCACCGCAATGGGCGCACAAACGCTTCGTACCAAGCTCTGGCTTTGCCACGGCTTCGCAATCCTCGGGTACCCGGTTGAAGGCGGTTCTCCCCTTGGCGTTTCGCGGCGGCTCTGTCAATAGACCTTTGACTCCCGAGCGCACCCGAGCCAGCGCCCAGCTTGGCGCCGGATCGCGGCGTGACCGCGCCCCCGCCGCGTGCTAGGAGCCGCGCCTGATCGGATTTCCTCGTGATGTCAATGTCGCCATCCACTCCGCTGACGGCCCGGCGCGGCGCGCCGCTCACGGGGCGGGTGCGCGTCCCCGGCGACAAGTCGATCTCGCACCGGGCGCTGATCCTCGGCGCGCTGGCGGTCGGGACCACCCGCATTACCGGCCTGCTCGAAGGGCGAGGACGTGCTCAACACCGCCACGGCGATGCGGGCGCTGGGGGCCCGGATCGAGCGGACCGGCGCGGGCGCCTGGCAGGTCGACGGCGTCGGCGTCGCCGGCTTCGCCACACCGGCGGGGCCGCTCGACTTCGGCAATTCCGGGACCGGCTGCCGGCTGGTGATGGGGGCGGTCGCGGGCTGCCCGATCACCGCGACGTTCGACGGCGATGCCTCGCTGCGCAGCCGGCCGATGCGCCGGATTCTCGATCCGGTGGCGCTGATGGGGGCCAAAGTGATCGCGGCCGCGGAGGGCGGCCGGCTGCCGATCACCCTCGCCGGAGCGCGAGACCCGATTCCGATCGTCTACCGCACGCCGGTGGCGTCGGCGCAGATCAAGTCGGCGGTGCTGCTGGCCGGGCTTGCGGCGCCCGGCACCACCATCGTCATCGAATCCGAGGCGAGCCGCGACCACACCGAGCTGATGCTGAAGCATTTCGGAGCCGAAGTCGTGTCCGAGCCGGACGGCAGCCACGGCCGCAAGATCACGCTCCACGGCCAGCCGGAACTGGTCCCGGCCGCGGTCGCGGTGCCTGCCGACCCGTCATCGGCCGCCTTTCCCATGGTGGCGGCGCTGATCGCGCCGGGATCGGACGTGTTTCTCGCCGACGTGATGACCAATCCGCTGCGCACCGGGCTGCTGACGACCCTGCGCGAGATGGGCGCCGCGATCTCGCCCGAGGAGACGACGAGCGAAGGCGGCGAGGCGATGGCGGGCTTTCGGGTGCGCGCCGCGCCGCTGCGCGGCGTCGAGGTGCCGGCCGAGCGCGCGCCGTCGATGATCGACGAATATCCGGTGCTCGCGGTGGCGGCCGCCTATGCCGAAGGCACCACGGTGATGCGCGGGCTCAAGGAGCTGCGGGTGAAGGAATCCGACCGCCTCGCCGCGACGGCCGCCATGCTGAGGGCGAACGGCGTCGAGGCCGACATCGCAGGCGACGACCTGATCGTGCATGGCCGCGGCCGGGTCGCCGGCGGCGGGCGCGTCGCCACCCACATGGATCATCGCATCGCCATGTCGGCATTGGTGATGGGCCTCGCGTCGGAGCGGCCGGTGACGATCGACGACGGCGCCTTCATCGCGACCAGCTTTCCGGGCTTCGTCGACATGATGCGTCGGCTCGGCGGCGATGTTTCCTGAACCGGGCCCAGCGACCGCCAAGATCGGCATTGGTGGGGTGCCGTGATCGTGATTATATAACTGGATATTGCTTCCATGATGGAGAGGGACGTGACACGCGTCGTCAACAAATCCGAACGGAAAAAGCTCAAAAAAAAACCAGCCGAGGAGCACCGGGCGGCGAAGCCGACGCTGAAAGAGAGTTGAACGAAGGGCATTCAAGGTACCGTCTCGCAAGGTACCGTCTCAGAGGAGCGGCTGTTTCGCCCGGATGGCCATCGCGTGCGCGTTCTTACCTTGGATGCGAACAGCGCGACCTTTGCAAGCGATCTGACTTTGATGTTCGAGAAGAATGTCGGGAGGGCACGGCGCGAACACAAGAAGAAATCGGGTCTCGCCGGTCGTGCCGGTCAAACAGCTTGATCGTCCGAAGTTTTGGATTGTCGCCGGTCCGAATGGGTCGGGGAAGAGTACCCTATACACGGGCGCCACCATCAAGGATTTCAACCGTTCGGTCTGGATCATCAATCCGGACCTCCTGACCGCCCGCATCCGAGCCGTTGAATCGATCGGCTTGCAAAAGGCGAATCTCGAAGCCGTGCGGCGCATCTACACTTGGCTGGAGGCTTCCATCGCGGCGCATCGAACGGTCGGTGTCGAAACTGTTCTTTCCACCGATAAATACCGGAACTTGGTGCTCGCCGCGAAAGCCCGCCACGTGCATCCTGAAATCCGCCGACTTGAACGTCGAGCGGGTGAGGATACGCGTCGCCGAAGGCGGACATCACGTCGCAAAGCGGAAAATCATCTAGCGTCGGGAGAGGTCGTTGCAACAGCTTCCTTGGTTTCTTGAACACGCGGACGGCGCGTGGTTATTCGACAATTCGGGCAGCAAGCCTCGACTGATCGGAACGAAACTCTGCGGAAATATCGTACTCGACGCCGCCGCTCTGCCGGAGATTCGCAATGCAGCGGCGCAGGTCGGAGCGGGGCGACAGATGCCTTTGCCCAGGCCATGATCATAGCCATCGACGGACCGGCCGCTTCGGGAAAGGGCACGCTCGGCAAGCGGCTCGCCGCCCATTACGGGCTGCGGCACCTCGATACCGGGCTGCTGTACCGCGCGGTCGCGCATGCGGTGCGTATCGGCGGGCACCGGCTCGACGACCCCGTCCAGGCCGCGGCGGCGGCCGGCGCGCTCGACCCCGCCGCCTTCGACGAGGCGGCGCTCAAGAGCCATGAGGCCGGCGAGGCCGCTTCCATCGTTTCGGCGATCCCCGAGGTGCGGGCCGCACTGCTCGCGCTGCAGCGCAGCTTCGCGGCGACGCCGCCCGGCGCCGTGCTCGACGGCCGCGACATCGGAACCGTGATCTGCCCGGACGCCGACGTGAAGATCTACGTCACCGCCACCCCCGAAGTGCGCGCCAGACGGCGAATGCTGGAGTTGCACAGCCAGGGCCGGACCGCCGACGAGGCGACCATCCTCGCCGACATTCGCCGCCGCGACCAGCGCGACACCGCCCGCACGGTCGCCCCGCTCAAGCCGGCGCCTGACGCCCATATTCTCGACACGTCGGGCCTCGCCATCGAAGCGGTGGTCGGGGCGGCGATCGCAATCGTGGAAACGGCCCGAGCGGGGGGGCGGGCGCCCACGATCGGGTGAGCGTCGAAGCGCCGGGCAGCGGATCATTGCTCAAAATTTGGGAGGCGGCGGCGCGACCGGGTTCGAATTGGACGGACCGCATTGCGACCGGCGGCGATTTTTATGCCGCCGTGGCCCGGCGTCCCTTGCCGGGAACCGCCCGCTCCGCTATATCCGCGCAGCCCGGGCAACCGCTGACAGGTCGAAGCCGCCCGAGCGGGCCGGAGGGGTGATCAACACCGCCTTCGTATCTGGAGGATCGCCCGCTCGTCTGCTTCTTCGCGGCGCCCGGCGAAACAGTCACCAGTACCAAGACGCTCGGTTCAACGCCGGCCCGTCGGACTAGTCCGGCGGCGGCCGAAGGTCCGCGGAGCCTCGGCCCCGAGCCATTGGTGCACCCTTTATCCAACCGCCGGCGGCCCCCGCACAGGAGATTTCATGGCTTTAGCTGCTGCCGCGCCGTCGCGCGAAGATTTTGCCGCGTTGCTGGAGGATTCGTTCACATCCGGCAATCTGCAGGAAGGCGCCGTCATCAAGGGCACCGTGGTCGCGATCGAGAAGGATCTCGCCGTCATCGATGTGGGCCTCAAGACCGAGGGCCGGGTGCCGCTGCGCGAGTTCAACGGGCCGGGCCGGCAGAACGACATCAAGATCGGCGACACCGTCGAGGTCTATCTGGAGCGGGTCGAGAACGCGCTCGGGCGAGGCCGTGCTGTCGCGCGACAAGGCGCGCCGCGAGGAGAGCTGGGGCAAGCTCGAAAAGGCGTTCCAGGGCAACGAGAAGGTCACCGGCGTCATCTTCAACCAGGTCAAGGGCGGCTTCACGGTCGATCTCGACGGCGCGGTGGCGTTCCTGCCGCGGTCGCCAGGTCGACATCCGGCCGATCCGCGACGTCACCCCGCTGATGAACGTCCCGCAGCCGTTCCAGATCCTGAAGATGGATCGCCGCCGCGGCAACATCGTGGTGTCGCGCCGCACCGTGCTGGAAGAGACCCGCGCCGAGCAGCGCCAGGAACTGGTGCAGAACCTCGAGGAAGGCCAGGTCATCGACGGGGTGGTCAAGAACATCACCGATTACGGCGCCTTCGTCGATCTCGGCGGCATCGACGGCCTGCTGCATGTCACCGACATCGCCTGGCGGCGCGTCAATCATCCGTCCGAGGTGCTCAACATCGGCCAGCAGGTGAAGGTCAAGATCGTCAAGATCAACCACGAGACCCACCGCATCTCGCTCGGCATGAAGCAGCTCCAGGCCGATCCCTGGCAGGGCATCGAGGCCAAGTTCCCGGTCGCCGCCCGCTTCAAGGGCCGCGTCACCAACATCACCGACTACGGCGCCTTCGTCGAGCTGGAGCCCGGCATCGAGGGCCTGATCCACGTCTCCGAGATGTCGTGGACCAAGAAGAACGTCCATCCCGGCAAGATCGTCTCCACCTCCCAGGAGGTCGAGGTGCAGGTGCTCGAGGTCGATCCGGTCAAGCGCCGCATCTCGCTCGGCCTCAAGCAGACCATGCGCAATCCGTGGGAAGTGTTCGTCGAGAAGTATCCGCCCGGCAGCCGTGGTCGAAGGCGAGGTCAAGAACAAGACCGAGTTCGGCCTGTTCCTCGGGCTCGACGGCGACGTCGACGGCATGGTCCATCTCTCCGACCTCGACTGGAAGCGGCCGGGCGAGCAGGTCATCGACGACTTCAAGAAGGGCGACAAGGTGCGCGCCCAGGTGCTCGACGTCGACGTCGAGAAGGAGCGCATCTCGCTCGGCATCAAGCAGCTCGAGGGCGATCCGTTCGCCGAAGCCGGCGACATCAAGAAGGGCGCGGTGGTGACCTGCGAGATCATCGAGGTCAAGGAGTCCGGCCTCGAGGTGAAGCTCGTCGGCACCGACCTCACCGCCTTCGTCAAGCGCTCCGAGCTCGCCCGCGACCGCTCCGAGCAGCGCACCGAGCGCTTCGCGGTCGGCGAGAAGGTCGACGCCCGGGTGACCCAGTTCGATCGCCGCGCCCACAAGGTCACGGTGTCGATCAAGGCGCTCGAAGTCGCCGAGGAGAAGGAGGCGATCGCCCAATACGGGTCGTCGGATTCGGGAGCGACGCTGGGCGACATTCTCGGCACCGCGCTCAAGCGCGCCACCGAGAAGAAGGAGTAGCGCGTTTCGCGAGGCGTCACGGACGCTCCCGGACCGCATCCTGCGCCCGCGTTGACGAATGAGTGTGCCGTCCGTCCCGTTGCGGACGGCACGGAAAACGGACCCCGGGGGGTGCCCTCGGGGTCTTTTAAGTCTGTTTGCCACAATTGCGGCCGGTTCTTGATCGCCATTGACCGCGCCGGACCGCGGTTGCACCTTGCTTCCGACGAGCCTACGGAGATGCAGCAATGTCGCTCGATACCGACCATATCGTCGATCGCCGCCGCATGCGGCGCAAGCTTACGTTCTGGCGCGTGGTCGCCTTCCTGATCGCCATCATCGCCGTGGTCGGGATCGCCGCCGCCGTGCGGGGACCGGGCGGCACCTTCGTGCAGCCGATCGCCGCGCAGATTTCCCGCGTCACCATTCAGGGCATCATCCGCGGCGACGAGGATCGCACCAAGGCGCTCGACAACCTCGCCGATTCCCGCGCGACCCGTGCCGTCATCATCCACATCGACAGCCCCGGCGGCACCACCGCCGGCTCCGAGGAACTGCACGACGCGCTGCGCCGGGTCGCGCTGAAGAAGCCGACGGTGGTGGTGGTCGACGGGATGGCGGCATCCGGCGGCTATATCGCGGCCATGGCGGCCGATCACATCATCGCGCACAACACCTCGCTGGTCGGCTCGATCGGCGTCCTGTTCCAGTTCCCCAACGTCACCGACCTGCTCGACACGATCGGCGTCAAGGTCGAGGAGATCAAATCATCGCCGCTGAAGGCGGCGCCCAACGGGTTCGAGCCGACCAGCCCGGAAGCGCACGCGGCGATCGAGTCGCTGGTGCGTGGATTCCTATGGCTGGTTCAAGGGCATGGTGCAGGACCGCCGCAAGCTCGACGGCGAGGCGCTCGACCACGTCGCGGACGGCCGCGTCTTCACCGGTCGCCAGGCGATCGAGCTCAAGCTCGCCGACGAGATCGGCAGCGAACGGGAAGCGATCGACTGGCTCGCCAAGACCAGCCAGATCGATCCGAAGACGCCGGTCCGCGATTGGCGCCTGCACCACGCGCTTCAACGATTTGTCGTTCCTGCATCTCGGCACGGTCGCCCTGCTCGAAAGCGTCGGCCTCGGCGCGCTGGCGCACCGCCTGGAATCGCTCGGGCTGCTGCAGGCGGTCGAAAAGCTCAACCTTGACGGGATGTTGGCGCTTTGGCACCCTTCGCCGGAAAATTAGCGGCGGGCGCACGGGTTCGGTTGCAAGCATAATTCGGATACTGACCGCAGCGTTACCTCCAAGGGCGGGCATCACCAGATGATTAAATCAGAGCTCGTTCAGCGCATCGCCTCGCAGAACCCTCATCTCTACCAGCGCGACGTGGAGAACATCGTCAACGCGATCCTCGGCGAGATCGTGACCGCGCTGGCCCGCGGCGACCGGGTGGAGCTGCGCGGATTCGGGGCATTCTCGGTCAAGAACCGGCCGGCCCGGGCGGGACGCAATCCGCGCACCGGCGAGCACGTGGCGGTCGACCGCAAGAGCGTGCCGTTCTTCAAGACCGGCAAGGAAATGCGCGAACGCCTCAACCGACCGCCCGCGCCGTGAGCATCGCCGGCGCATTCATTGCAAGGATGCGGCCGCGCCCGGGCATGCCGCCGTGGATTGAGATCGCATGACCAGATTGCTGCTCGCGATCCTGATGATCCTGGTCGCCGCCGCGCATGGTGGCGTTCGCCATCGCCAACCGAGCCCCGGTCAGCGTGTCGTTCGACCCGTTCGACCCCGACCGACCGGGCCTATGTGGTGACCCTGCCGCTCTACCTCCTGGCCTTTGTCATCCTGATCCTGGGCGTCGTGATCGGCGGCGTCGTCGCCTGGTTCAACCAGGGCAAATGGCGCCGCCACCGCGCGCCGGCTGGAAGCGGAACTGGCGCGGGTGCGGGCCGAGCTCGATCGCGCCAAGCGCGATGCGGCACTGCGCGAGATGCGCGTGCCATCGCGCCCAAGGCTCCGTTGCCGGCAAGATTGCCGGCAAACTGAGCCAGGACGCGGCTCCCCGCGATTGCATTCCTTCCCGGAACGATGTCGCCGCACCGCCACGATCATCTGCCATCGAGGAATGGCGATTCGACGGCTCGCCGGGTAAACTTGCGCGAAAGGCTTCTTTTCGGCATGTCCTTCGTCATCAAGATCTGCGGCCTGCGGACGCCCGAAGCGCTCGATGTCGCGCTCGCATGCCGGCGCCGACATGGTCGGCTTCGTATTCTTTCCGCCGTCGCCGCGCCATGTCGATGCCTGCGACCGCCCGCGCGCTCGGGCGCCCGGGTGCGGGGCCGCGCCCGCAAGGTGGCGCTGTCGGTCGATGCTGACGACGCGGAACTGCGCGGCCAGCATCGCGGCGCTGGAGCCCGACCTGCTCCAGCTTCACGGCACCGAATCGCCGAAGCGGGTGCTCGCGGTGAAGGCGCGTTTCAAGCTGCCGGTCATGAAGGCGATCGCGGTGGAGACGCGGGACGATCTCGCCGTCGTGCCGGACTATGCCGAGGTCGCCGACCGCCTCATTTTCGATGCCCAGGCGCCGCGCGACGCCACCCGCCCCGGCGGACTCGGCAAGGCGTTCGACTGGCGGCTGCTGCAGAACCTTGACCCGCGTGTTCCGTTCATGCTTTCAGGCGGTCTCGACCCCGGCAATGTGGCCGAGGCCGTCAGCATCACCCGGCCGGGCGGGGTCGACGTGTCGTCCGGCGTCGAACGGGCGCCCGGCGACAAGGACCCCGAAAAGATCCGCGCCTTCGTCCGTGCGGCGCGCGCCGCCGCGGCCGGCGGGCGGCAAACGAATGGCAACATCAGGCATGAGCCTCGCAGCAGCCCAATTCCTTCCGCAACGGGCCGGACGAGCGCGGCCATTTCGGCCTGTTCGGCGGGCGCTTCGTCGCCGAGACGCTGATGCCGCTGATCCTGGAGCTGGAGAAGGCCTACGCCGCAGGCCAAGGTCGATCCCGAATTCAAGCGCGAGATGGAGGGCTATCTCACCCACTATGTCGGCCGCCCCTCGCCGCTCTATTTCGCCGAGCGGCTTGACCGAGCATCTGCGCGATATATCCGCCGCGACCGGCGGCGCCGGCGGCGCCAAGATCTATTTCAAGCGCGACGAGCTCAACCACACCGGCGCGCACAAGGTGAACAACGTGCTCGGCCAGATCATGCTGGCCAAGCGCATGGGCAAGCCGCGCGTGATCGCGGAGACCGGCGCCGGCCAGCACGGCGTCGCCACCGCGACGCTGTGCGCGCGCTTCGGGCTCAAATGCGTCGTCTACATGGGCGCCGTCGACGTCGCGCGGCAGGAGCCCAACGTGTTCCGCATGAAGATGCTGGGCGCCGAGGTGCGGCCGGTGCAGTCCGGCTCGAAGACCCTCAAGGACGCCATGAACGAGGCGCTGCGCGACTGGGTCACCAATGTCGACGACACCTTCTACTGCATCGGCACCGTCGCCGGCCCGCACCCCTATCCGATGATGGTGCGCGATTTCCAGTCGGTGATCGGGCGCGAGACCCGCGAGCAGATGCTGGCGGCGGAAGGCCGGCTGCCGGACTCGCTCGTCGCCTGCATCGGCGGCGGCTCCAATGCGATGGGCCTGTTCCATCCCTTCCTCGACGACAAGGGCGTCGAGATCTACGGCGTCGAGGCGGCCGGCCACGGGCTCGCGACCGGCCTGCATGCGGCCTCGATCACCGGCGGACGGCCCGGCGTGCTGCACGGCAACCGCACCTATCTGCTGATGGACGAGGACGGCCAGATCAACGAAGCCCATTCGATCTCGGCCGGCCTCGATTATCCCGGCATCGGTCCGGAGCACTCCTGGCTCCACGACATGGGCCGCGTGACCTATCTGTCGGCGACCGACCACGAGGCGCTCGATGCGTTCCAGCTCTGCTGCAAGCTCGAAGGGATCATCCCGGCGCTGGAGCCCGCCCACGCGCTGGCGCAGGTCATCAAGCTCGCGCCGACGAAGCCGAAGGATCACCTGATGGTGATGAACATGTGCGGCCGCGGCGACAAGGACATCTTCACCGTGGCCGAGCATCTCGGGAGCCGGATCGGATGACGCACCCGCATCGACCAGCAGATTTGCGGCGCTGGCCGACGCCGGCCGCTGCGGGCTCGTCACCTTCGTGATGGCCGGCGACCCCGACCCGGAGACCTCGCTCGCCATCGTCAAGGCGCTGCCGCAGGCCGGCGCCGACGTGATCGAGATCGGCATGCCCTTCACCGATCCGATGGCCGACGGACCGGCGATCCAGGCCGCCGGCCTGCGCGCGCTCCATGCCGGCCAGAACATGGTGAAGACGCTCGACCTGGTGCGCCGGTTCCGCCGCGGCGACGACGCGACGCCGATCGTGCTGATGGGCTACTACAATCCGATCTACATCTACGGCGTCGAACGCTTCCTCGCACGACGCCGATCGCCGCCGGCGTCGACGGCCTCATCGTGGTCGACCTGCCGCCGGAAGAGGACACCGAGCTGTGCCTGCCGGCGCTGCGCGGCGGGCCTCAACTTCATCCGCCTGGCGACGCCGACGACCGACGACAAGCGGCTGCCCGCCGTGCTCGCGAACACCTCGGGCTTCGTCTATTACGTCTCGATCACCGGCATCACCGGCGCCGCGGCGCCGGATGCGGGCCGGGTCGCGCAGGCGGTCGCGCGGATCAAGCGCCACACCAGCCTGCCGGTCGCGGTCGGCTTCGGCGTCAGGGATGCGGCCAGCGCCGCGGCGATCGCGCGCGGCGCCGACGCCGTGGTGGTCGGCTCGGCGCTGGTCGAACGGGTGCGCACGAGCCTCGATGCCGCCGGCAAGGCGACGCCCGACACGGTGCTCTGCCGTCGTCGGCCTCGTCGCCGAGCTCGCGGCGGGCGTGCGCGACGGGCGCCGGCAGGCGGCGGAGTAGCGGCTTGAACTGGATCTCCAACGTCGTCCGACCGAAGATCCGCAGCATCCTGAACCGGCGGGACGTGCCGGACAATCTGTGGATCAAGTGCCCCGACACCGGGCAGCTCGTCTTCTACAAGGACGTCGAGGCGAACGGCTTCGTCATTCCCGGCTCCAACTACCACATGCGCATGGGCGCGGCGGCGCGCCTCAAGTCGATGTTCGACGGCGAGCACCTGGCTCGACATCGGCGTTCCCGAAGTGACCCACGATCCGCTGCAAGTTCCGCGACGAGCGCCGCTACGCCGACCGCCTCAAGGATGCCCGCACCAAGACCGGCCTCAACGATGCGATCAAGCTCGGGCTCGGCAAGCTCGACGGCCTGCCGGTGGTCATCGCCGTGCAGGATTTCGAGTTCATGGGCGGCTCGCTCGGCATGGCGGCCGGCGAGGCGATCATCAAGGGCCTGGAGACCGCGGCGCAGAAGACGCACCCCGTTCATCCTGTTCGCGGCGTCGGGCGGCGCGCGCATGCAGGAAGGCATTCTGTCGCTGATGCAGATGCCGCGCACCACCATCGCGGTGCAGAACCTGCGCGCGGCGAAAAAGCCCTACATCGTGGTGCTGACCAATCCGACCACCGGCGGCGTCACGGCCTCCTATGCCATGCTCGGCGACATCCACATCGCCGAGCCCGGCGCGCTGATCGGCTTCGCCGGGCCGCGGGTGATCGAGCAGACCATCCGCGAGAAGCTGCCGGAGGGTTTCCAGAAGGCGGAATATCTCAAGGAGCACGGCATGGTCGACATGGTGGTCCACCGCCACGAGCTGCGCGCCACGCTGTCCCGGCTCTGCCAGATCCTGACCAAGACGCCGCCCCGCCCGACTCCAGCCGGCGGCGCCGGCGCGGATGAACGGGCCGATGCCGGCCGGTCCGGGGTAGATGACTCGGTCGTTTCCAGGGTACCCCTCCGCGGCGAATCGCGAAATCCAGGCGGCCCCGCCACCAGGTAGGTTTTCGTCGGTCGAATTCGCCGGCGGTACACCGTCAGTTTTTCTCCAACTGCGGAGAAACCGCCGCAGATTATGCGCTGGTCGAGGAAGCAATGATTTTCAGGTGGTGGAGACGAAAAAAGGTGTCGCGCGGTTGGTACACTCGAACAGACGGGACGAAAGTTCCGTATCGGCCAGTCTACCCCGTCGTCGCGGAAGCGGATCGGCGCTTTATTGGCGACACGATCGCGCTTTTCATCGCTAACGGATTGCGTCCGGTCGCCGGTGTGCCGGTTGACGAATTGATCGATCGAGTGTGCGAAGAAGCCGCGCGATATGGATACCAAGATGACGGCCAGCCTCCGAAGCGATGGTTGAATGTCGGAAAGTACCATCGATACCAAGTGCTATCTCTACTGGCGGACGAGCGAGAGACGCTTGGCAAGCTCGTTAAACCGCCCCATAGCGGGCCCATGTTTGAAAATGCACGGCGTTTCCAAGATCATTGTTTGGACGTCGCGGTCGATTATTATTCGAGTCTGGTTGGTGCTTTATGTGCGATGTCGGGAGGCGACCTGCATTTTTCCGATGTTGAAGAACATTTTGACACCGACACAAAAAGCGTGGCGTTGACATTGAAGCGGCACGGAGAGGCAAATGTCATTGTATTGAGGTATGGTAAGGACGTGGATTGGTCGATTCTGAAAACGATTGGGGCGTATTTGGTTCCCGGAGCAGTGGGCCGTTTTGGTTCAATCTTTGATGGTGGCGCTCTCGTCGTGTATGCGTCGCCTGAACAGCTTGACAAGCTTGGAACGATCCTCGATCTCAATTTTTGGCATGAGCAAGCGTAGCCCGGATGGAGCGACAGAATAGCTGTCGCGCAGGGTGAAACGTCTCCGCACCACTGAAGTCAGGAGCCGCAACCATGCAAGTCAACGAAAATCCCATGCGGACCAAACCGATTTTGACCGCGACCGAGGCGGTACTCTACGTTTCCGATTTTCGGCGTTCATGCGACTACTTCCTCACAAAGCTCGGATTCGAAATCGAGTTCACCTATGGCGAGCCGCCATTCTACGGGCTGGTAAAGCGGGATCGCGCACGATTTTGTCTCAGGCTCGTGTGCGAGCCGGTGTTTGTAGGCAACATCAGAGAAAAAGAGAAATTGTTGTCGGCCGCGGTCACGGTGGACACCGCAGCCGAGATCAAGGAACTGTTTCTGGAGTTCCAATCGGCAGATGCCGAATTTTTCCAAAGGCTCGAGACAGAGCCGTGGGGCGCGCGCAATTTCGTCGTCAAGGACCCGGATGGCAACCTTCTTCTGTTCGCGGGTCCAGGCGAATAGAAGCGAATTGGAATGCCCCTGCGATAGGCCCGCGGTGTCGGGCGGCGCCACGGGCCTGCCGCGGGGCCGAAGACCCGGGTCGCAAGGCCTGTTCCGGCGCGGCGAAATTCCCTGTAATTTCACCAGAACACCGATGGCGGGACGTGCCGAAGGCCCCGGCTGTATCCGTGGTCCCGACTTTGCATCGGGATGACAGGCCAACGCCATCTCTGGATATTCATGGGAAATTCCGTTGCACCGACGCAACTGCAAGCCGAAGGAGACCATCATGCGCAAAAGGTTCTCAGGCTCGATGACAATGGTAGCCATTGCTGCGGCCGCGGGCGGCCTGGTCATTTCGGCGCCAACGACAATGGCGCAGGCTCAGGCTCCGGCCGCTTCCGGCGCGCCGGCTGCAACGGCCCCGTCGCCGAAAACGGCCTGGGGCGAACCCGACCTGCAGGGCATCTGGACCGACGAAACGACCACGCCCCTGCAGCGGCCCGCCAAATACGCAAACCAGGAATTCTTCACCGCGGCGGAGCGCGCCGAATTGGACCGGGTGCGATCGGAAGTGCTCGGTCGCGAGCGGCGGGCGGAGCGCGGGACCGAGCGCGACGTCTCGGGCTCCTACAACAATGTGTTCGTCTCCTTCAAGCGGACCGGCGCGCGCACGTCGCTGATCGTCGATCCGCCCAACGGGCGGATGCCGGCGCTGACGCCGGAGGCTCAGAAGCTCGCCGGCGCCGAGCGGGAGTTTCGTCTCGCCATGTTGCAATCGACCGAGACCTGCAAGAACAAGGAGCCCGCCTGCAGCGGCGGGACATACGATCCGGCGCGCTCGCCGCGATTTGCCGATCCGCCTCCGCGCTACAACACCGACGCGCATGAATCGCAACGACGGTCCGGAGGACAGCTCGCTGGGGGAGCGCTGCCTGACCGGCGGGCTGCCCGAGTTCGGCGGCCCGACCGGCAGCTTCCGCCGGATCGTGCAGACGCCCGGGCGGCATCTCGATCTTCTACGACGTCGGCCAGGGCCAGGGCTGGCAGCGCAACATCGTCATGAACGCAAGCCCGCATCTGCCGGCCGGCATTCGCCAGTGGTACGGCGATTCGCGCGGCCATTGGGAGGGCGATACGCTCGTGATCGACGTGACGAACTTCAGCCCCAAGACCGATTTTCAGGGCTCGCGCGAGAACCTGCATCTGGTCGAGCGCTGGACCCGTACCGGGCCGAGCACGCTCGAATACGAGGTCAGGATCGAAGATCCCGACGGTGTGGGCGCAGCCATGGACCGTCAAGGAGGAGTTCACCCGGCAGAGCGACCAGGACAACAGGCTTTACGCCGAGCCGCGTTGCATCGAGGGGAACTATGGCCTCCCGGGGATCATTCATGGGCGACGCATGGAAGAGCGCGCCTTCGCGGAAGGGCGAGGTCCTGATCCGGCGACCAGGGACGCCATGAAGGATGGTTTCATATTTGATGACGAGCCGTTGCGGTAACGCAGCGCGGGGCGAGACGAGCCGGCGCCGCTTACTTTGCAGCCGACAAAGCTGTTACGGATGAGACCTTTCGCTTTCGTTTGTGCATCCGTAATTTCGAGGCCCCCATGGCCGATCCGATCGACGTCAATCGCCGCTGCTGGGACGAGCGCGCGGCGATCCACGCCCGCGACACGACCGGCTTCTACACGCTGGACCGCTTTCGTGCGGGCGAGAGCACGCTCCACGGGATCGAAGCGGCTGAACTCGGCAATGTCCGTGGCAAGCGCGTCCTGCATCTGCAATGCCATATCGGGCTGGATACGCTCTGCCTGGTGCGACTCGGCGCCCTCGCGACCGGACTCGATTTCTCCGGGGAGGCGCTCAACACCGCGCGCGACCTTGCCAAGGAGACCGGACTGAAGGCCGATTTCGTTCAAGGGAGGGTGGATGAGGCTCCGCATCTGACGCGCGGCCCGTTCGATCTCGTCTTTACGACGTGGGGAGTCCTGTGCTGGCTGCCGGATATGAGGGCTTGGGCGCGGGTCATCGCATCCGTGCTGGCGCCGGGCGGCGAACTTTATTGCGCCGATACTCATCCGGGATTCTCGATGCTGGAGGAAGTCGCAGGGAAGTTGGTGCCCACATTCGACTTCCAAACGCCTGTCGACCGGCCGCTGGAGTTCAACAATGCCACGACCTATACGGGCGATCCGACCGTCATGACGCATCAGTCAACGCGGGAATGGATACATCCGCTGTCCGCGATCCTCGGCGCGCTCATCGATGCCGGCTTGACGATTACGATGTTTCGCGAGCACGAGGTTTTGCCGTGGCGAGCCGTGCCGATGTTGGTACCGGCGCCCGATGGGCGGTGGCGGCTGCCCGATGGCCATCCCCGCATTCCACTGTCGTTTTCGGTGCGGGCGAAGAAAGGGGCGTGAGGCTGCTGCATTGCCCAATGCTTTGAAAGCGCCCAGGATCGCTCCGGTTACCCGCCGTCGAGCCCTGTCCCGCCGCCAAACCCCTTCCGCGCGCACCGGCAATCGGTGTAAGTTCTGCCGAGGCACTGCCGGCGGGACGTGCCGATGTCCCGTGACTTGAACGGCAGCAGCGATGCCCTTGGCGGGCAACCACTTGAAATCAGTTCGGCGGCGCCCGCATCCACCTGCCACGGCTGCTGCCGCTCGGCTGGCGATCCAAAGAAGCGATCCTAAGAAACGATCCAAAGAAACGATCAAAGGGAGGTACAGCGTGCTTTACCGCAAATCGATCCGTGCAATCGGACTGGCCGGCGCCTTGATGATGATCTGCGGCGGCGTCATGGCGGCCGACGGTGCGAAATACCCCGAATGGAAGGGCTCGTGGGAGCGGTATGTCCCCCCGGTCTCCGTGGTTTCCCCGTCCGGCCTGCGTACCGCAGGGGGCCAGCCGTCGTTCGATCAGACCAAGCCGTGGGGACGCGGACAGCAGGCCCCGCTCACGCCGGAGTATCAAAAGGTCCTGGAGGACAGCATTGCCGACCAGGCGAGTGGCGGCCAGGGCAACAATTTCGACCGCGCCCGCTGCATGCCCACCGGCATGCCGCACATGCTCACCTTCGGGCCGCTGGAATTCGTCGTCACTCCGGACACCACCTATATTTTGATCGGCACGCAGGCGCGTCGCATCTTCACCGACGGCCGCGACTGGCCCGAGGAGATCGACCCGAGCTATGCGGGCTATTCGATCGGAAAGTGGATCGACGAGGACGGCGACGGCACCTACGACGTGCTCGAAGCCGAAACCCGCGGCTTCAAGGGGCCGCGCGTCTACGATGCCTCCGGGCTTCCGCTCCACTTCGACAACCAGTCCATTTTCAAGGAACGGATCTACCGCGAGAAGGCCGACCCCAACGTCATTCACGACGTCATCACCGTGATCGACCATGCCCTGACGCGGCCCTGGACCGTGGACAAAAGGTATGTGCACGATTCAAATCCGCATCCTGAATGGCGCGAGAGCGCCTGTGTGGAAGGAACCGGGTTGGTCGCCATCGGCAAGGAAATGTATGTCCTGCGCGCCGACGGCTACTTGATGCCCGCCAAAAAAGACCAGCCGCCGCCGGATTTGCGGTTCTTCAAGCAAAGCGCGAAATGACGCCGCCACGCCGCCGGCGATGAGTATGCCGGCGGACGGGTACACTGCGAGCCAATGAACGCGTTGCTGCGCTGCATCATCTTTTCTGGCCGCGAGTCCGGAGTCGGTCAATGGCCGCCTGGACCCTTGACAAGCCGCGTCATCGACACGACGTCGATATGGTTGGCTCAGGTGCCAACGACCAAACGTCTCATATGAGACGTTTGCTGTAGATGTAGAGAGGTGGAAATGAAACCACCGACGCAGACTGCCGCAGCGACCGCCGAGGACGTTCGGGCCTCCGCGTAGCGGCTTTCCTCCGCGAACAGCGTACCGGGAGCGGCCTCAGGGCCGCAAGAGTGAGGTTCTGGCCCCTTCCGGTATGCGTTTGTTTCAGCTGCATGAGATAAGTCCGGCAGGGCAGAGAAGGCGTCGGCTGTGATGGCCGGCAAGCCGCCGCGTCCAGATACACCCGGGCCGTGCAAAGAAGGAGGCCCCAAATGAACACGTCGATTGACGAGTCGCCAGTTCCCACCGTCCTGCTTACGGACCAGGCCAGGCAGGGGGTTACTGGTCACAACGTGCGTTACGTTCTCGGGTTCGGACTTGCCGGTGCAGTGATCGGTGTCGTGGTGATCGGATTGCTGGCCGCACAAGGTTGGCTCGACGTGTTGAGGTGATGCGTAACGCGTCAGCGCGTTCGACCGAGGGAACTCGCAGCGCGCAGGGCGAATAAGCGTAGCGCATTGCGCCGTTCATGCCTCGCCGGGCGAAACCGGCGCGCGGCGTCTGGCCGATCTCGGCAGTTCCCGGCTTGCCGCCCCGCGCGAGGCTCTGGTCGCGGCCCTCGACGGTCGCATCCGCGCTCACCACTGTTTCTTGATCGGCCAGCACCAGAAGACGATCGAACAGATCGAAACCACCATTGGCGAATTCGACGCACGGATCGAGGCCGCGCTGGCTCCCTTTCGGGATGCCGTCGAGCGCCTGAAAGGCGTGCCCGGCATCAGCCGGACGGCGGCGCAGATCGTGATTGCCGAGATTGGAGTCGATATGAGCCAGTTTCCGAGCGCAGACCATCTGATCTCGTGGGCCGGGCTCTGTCCGTGGCTCGACGAGAGCGCCGGCAAACGACGTTCGACGCGCGTGCGCAAGGGCGCGACATGGCTGAAGCCTGTTCTGGTTCAGTCGGCCCTGGCCGCAGGCCGCAAGAAGAACTCCAGCTTCAAAACCCGCTACCACGCCCTCAAGGGCCGCGTCGGACCAAAGAAGGCCGCGGTCGCGGTCGCCGCAAATCTGCTGCGCGTCGTCTATCACATGCTCAAGGACGGCACCTACTACCAGGACCTCGGCGAGGCCTACCGCCGTCCCCGCAATCCGGCCCGCGCCGCCGCAAACCTCGCCAATCGCATCCGCGCACTCGGCTACCAAGTGGACATCAGCCGGGCAGCGTGATCCCTTTGAGTTTCAGGAGAGGGGACAATCAGCAGCGCCAATCCGGTAGCGGCTTCACCGATAGCGGCGAAAATCAGCCCCTGTTTCATTCGCCCGATTTCACTTTGTCTTTCGCGCTGGCGAACCTGCTGGCATTGGTGGAAGGCGCTAGCGTTTCGTGTCCTGCTCCGGTTCGAGCTTGAAGCTCAGCTTGTTGATCTTGCCGGTGAACTTGAACGGAACATCGTAGCGGTACTCCACCATCGCGACGCCAGTGCGGGTGTCTTGGCCGATGTCGAACGTTTCGTCCTCCGGGAATGTGATCGGGGTCGTGTGTTCCATGGAATTCCTGGCCACTTCCTTGCCGTCCACGTAGAGCACGCCCGTCCCTCCCTTGCCCAAGCCCGGACCATCGGACTTGAAGTCGAAGACGATGGTGTGCTTGCCGGTTTTCAACTCAGGCCCTGCCCACGTCGTGCGCTTGAGGTCGAGCAGGTTGTAGAGGAACACCGGCTTGCCCCGACGAACGCCCGCCATCACCCTTGCTCAGGAAGAGTGCGTAGCCGCCGAAGCGCCCGCCGTCGGTGACGATCATGCCTTCAGCGCCACCAGCGGGGATCTCGACCTCGGCGGTAATGATGTACGACTTGTTCAGGATGTTCGGAGCGCCGCTGTTGGGCACGCCGGTCAGTCCTCCCGTATAGGTGAAGACCGTTCGTCCCTCCGTCAGGCTCGGACGCGGCGTATGAAAGCGCGCGAGTGTCGAGTTGTCGAGCGGCAGCACGTCGTACTTCTGCGCCTCCAAATAGAAGAGGGCCTGCATCTGCTTGAGCTTTTCCGGCATCTTGGCGGCAAGATCGTTGAACTGGGTCGGGTCCTCTTGGACGTTATAGAGTTCCCAGTTGTACCCGGCGATGACGTCCGGCGGCGTGGCGGTGCTCGGCTCCCACGGGAGATTCGCCGGGGTCGTGGCCGCCACCCACCCGTCATGATAGATGGCGCGATTGCCGAGCATCTCGAAGTATTGCGTGGTGTGCCGGGTCGGCGCGTTGGCGTTCGCCTTGTCCCACGTGTACATCATGCTCACGCCTTCGATGGGGCGCTGCTCGATGCCGTTGATCGTGTCGGGTTGCGGAATGCCGGTAGCTTCGAGGATCGTCGGCACGATATCGATCACATGGTGGAACTGGCGGCGGATGCCGCCCACCTCGTTGATATGGCCGGGCCAGGACATGGCCACGCCCTGAGCGGTACCGCCAAAGTGCGACGCCACCTGCTTCACCCACTTGAACGGCGTGTCCATCGCCCATGCCCAGCCTGCCGCGAAGTGCGGGAACGTCCGTTCCGATCCCCAGAACGGGTACCAGAGGAACTGGTCGTTGACGGGCACTTGGATACCATTGAAGTAGGTGAACTCGTTCGGCGTGCCATTGAGCATGCCTTCCGCGCTCGCGCCGTTGTCGCCGCTGATGTAGATGATCAAGGTGTTGTCGAGCTGGCCGAGGTCTTCGACGGCCTGGATGACCCGGCCGATCTCGTGGTCGGTGTATGCGAGATATGCCCCATAGACGTCGGCTTGCTTGATGAAGAGCTTCTTCTCTTCAAAGCTGAGTGAACCCCACTCCGGCAGCTCCTTCGACCAAGGGGTCAGTTGGGCAGTCGCCGGCATGATGCCCAGCCGCTTCTGGTTGGCGAAGATGGTCTCGCGCAGCTTGTTCCAGCCCTCGTCGAAGAGGTGCATGTCGCCGATCTTCTTGATCCACTCCGGCGTCGGTTGATGCGGCGCGTGGGTGCCGCCCGGTACGTAGTAGACAAAGAACGGCTTGTCCGGTGCGACGGCCTTGAGTTCCGTTCATGTGCTGGATGGCCTCGTCGGCCATGGCCGTGGTCAGGTTCCAGCCCGGATTGCCCTGGAAGGGATAGATCGCCGTCGTATTGCGGTACAAGTTCGGCGCCCACTGGTTGGTGTCGCCGCCGACGAAGCCATAGAAGTACTCGAAGCCCATCCCGTTCGGCCACTGGTCGAAGGGTCCTGCCTGGGTCGCCTGATAGAAGGGCGTGTTGTGATCCTTGCCGAACCACGACGTCGCGTACCCGTTCTCCTTCAGGATTGTGCCAATGGTGCCGTTGGCTCTCAAAATGATCGAGTCGTAGCCCGGGAATCCAGTCGCGGCTTCGCCCACCACCCCGAAGCCGGCCACGTGATGGTTGCGGCCGGTGATGATCGCCGCGCGCGTCGGCGAACAGAGCGACGTGGAGTGAAAATTCGTGTATCGCAGTCCCGCATTAGCGATGCGATCCAGCGCCGGGGTCGGAACAACGCCGCCGAACGTGCCCGGCGCGCCGAAGCCGACGTCGTCCGTCATGATGAGCAACACGTTGGGCGCGCCCTTCGGCGGCACGACGCGCGGCGCCCACCAGGGCTGCGATTCCGAGGCCTTCTCCTGGATCACCCCGCCGAATTTCGGATCGGGCGGCGGAAGTTGTTTTCCATCGATCGTGGTGGTGGCGCTGGGCGAACCGGGCACGCCGGTTATCTGCTGAGAGTGAGCGGGCGTCCCCGCCAACGCCAGCAGCGCGGAGCAGGCGAGCAGTTGACCTAAAGCCGCGCGGATCATAGGTCGCGGTCATTTCACAGCTCCTATTGACGCGCATCATTGCCAGCGCATGCGCCTGATTTTGAGATATAAATCGTACCACCCGAGCCCGGCCTGCCAAGACGGAATCTACTTTGCATGGGGTTGTTTTGCGAAAACACCGAAATCCCCTCCCCCCGGTGTCCCGCCCGCAGCGTCTACGGGGGTGGACACATCTTTGCGCGGCGCGGCTGCACCTCTCCCCGCGTGCGGGGAGAGGGAGCGTCGCCGCCGGACGGCCGCGAGCCTACCGGCTTTGCCCGACGGCGCCGGCCGGGCGTGAATTCGCCGCCAGACCGCCGGAGTGAGGCACCGGCCGGGTCAAGAACGTCGGATCGAAGGCGCCAGCGACAGGTACCCGCTCCGCCGGAACTGTCTTCCGGACCTGGATTGCGGCGCCCGCATGCAATAGTCTGCTCGCACGGCGCGGGAAGAAATCGATTTCAATGGAGGACGTGACTTGCGGTTGATCTGGCCCTGGCAGGATAGGAATCGCAGATTTTCCTGGCTCAAGGCGAGCGCGTTCGCGCTCGTGCTGCTGCCGGCGGTCCGGTTCGTTTATCAGTTCGAGACCGGAGAATACGGATCGCTCCCAATGGGGTTCGGCAGTATCACCTATTGGTCGGGCGTGTGGGCGACGGTGGTCCTGCTCATGGCGCTGGCCGTCACTCCGACACTGACCATATTGCGCTGGCGCGCCCTCGTCGACGTGCGCCGGATGATCGGCGTGGCGGCGCTCGCCTACACGATCGCCCACATCGTCTTCTATTTCGGCCTGCGGCTGTGGAACTTCGGGTTCATCGCCAACGAGATGGTGACGCGGCTGACGCTGGTCGTCGCGACCCTCTCCACCATCGGCCTGCTCGCCTTGGGCGCGACCTCCGTGGATGCCGCGATCCGGCGCATGGGTGCGAAGAACTGGCAGCGCCTGCACAACATGACATACCTCATCACCGGGCTGGCGCTCCTCCATGTGGTGCTGGCGCGCGGCACCTATGCGGAGCAGTACATGCTGGCCGGAGTTTTCGTCTGGCTGATGGCCTGGAGGGTGCTGGCCCGCCATGGGCGGGGCACCGAGGTGAAGGCGCTGGCGATGCTCACGGTGGCGACGTGCATCTTCACCGCGCTGCTCGAAGCCGGCTCGCTTTGGGGCCGCCGCGGCTACGACCCATTGGAAACGCTGCGCAGCAATTTCACTTTGGCCACCCTCGACGTGGACGTCCCGCCGGCATGGCAGGTCCTGGCGTTCGGACTGCTGTTCGTGCTCGCAGCGGCCTACCACGAGGCCTTCCGCGTCAGGGCCGCGAGCCTCGCGGCGCGCCAGACCGGATAGCGAGCCCGCAACGTCGCGAAACTGCGATCCCTATCGGACCGCCGCCGTCGACAGGCCCTTGTAGACGAATTTCTGCACGCGGTAGCCCTGCAACTCGCCGGTGACGAGATTGCCGTTGGGATCGACGCCGAGGCTGTGCAGGTGGAAGAACTGGCCCGCCTTGCGCCCGGGCCCGCCGATATGGCCGATCTCTTCGAGCGACGTGCGGTCCAGGATCGCGATGCGCTCGTTCGAGCCGTCCGCGACGTAGAGGAATCGCTGCTGCGGATCGGCCGACAGCGCCACGCCGAATGCGGTGCCGGTTCCCTTCAATTCGCGCTTGACGAAGCCTTCCTTGAGGAAGGTGCCGTCGAGCTTGAACGACTGGACGCGGTTGTTGGCGCGGTCCGACACATACACGATGCCGTCCTCGGAGACCGCGATGCCGTGCGGCGTATCGAACTGCTGCGGCCCCGGACCCGACGCCTGGCGCGCCTTCGGGGCCTTGTCGTCGGGTTTGCTGCCATAGGCGCCCCAGTGGCGCTTGTAGGCGCCGGTGTCGGCGTCGAACACGATGACGCGGCGGTTGCCGTACCCGTCGGCGACGAACACCTCGTTGGTCTTCGGATAGACGGTGATGCCCGCCGGCCGGCTCAGATGCTCGGTATTGTTGCTGTCGGCGGACACGCCGCCCTTGCCGATCTGCAGCAGGAACTTTCCGTCCCTGGTGAATTTGAGGATTTGCCCGTCGCCATCGCCGTTGCCGGTCAGCCAGACATTGTCCTTGGCATCGATGGCGATGCCGTGCTCGCCGCTCCCGGGACGTCCATCGCCATTGGTGCGGCGTTGCGCGGTGCAGGACTGGCATTCGGCAAAGGCCGAATGCAGGCCGCCGCGATTGAACCACTCGTACTGGCCGCCTTTCGCGAGGCCGCCCCAACCCTGGAGGTAGCGGCCGGTCTCGCTGAATTCGAGGACCGGCGGAGCCGGCACGTACCCGTTCTCGGTCGCGTTGCCTTCTTCGAGGGTGTGCGGGCGCTGAAACACCCAGACATTGCCGTGGGAATCCGCGGTCGCTCCACCGACGCCGCCGAGCAGCATGTGGTCGGGCATGGTGGGGAAATTGGGATCCACCTCGAAGACCGGCAGGACCGGCGTGCCGCCCGCCTTCTGATCCTGCGCGGCGGCGGTTCCGACGAACCCGGTGGGGGCAGGAGACCCGCTAAGCAAGACCGCCAATGCGACGGCCGCGAATGATGCGTCGGTGAAAACGTGCCTTCTCATGTCACCGCTCCTTATCCGGCGGGCATTGGCGCCCCGCGTTCGAAAAACTTTCACCTGCTTGTATCATACTGCAGCGGCGGCGCGAATGCCGCCGTGCCGCCATCGGCGGACCGACGGCAGGTACGCGCCAAGGTAGGCCGGCGGCTCTCCGCCGCAGGCCGGAGGAGCGCGCTTCGACATGATCGGGGGCCGCGGCGACCAATCGGCACGGCCGGCAGAGTCGAACGGCAGCGCCGAACAGGGGCGAGAACGTGGCAAAATCTTAGCGAAGGCCGGGCACGCAGATCGCTGTCATTAAAAAGCCCCCGAGCTTTCGCTATCCTGGGTCTGGGTGCGGCAGGGTTGTTCCGCAGGCCGGGCGCGCCGCCGGAGTGATTGGCGCAAGGCTGTCATTGGTCTGACGACGTTCTATCTGCAACGTTTTATCGGCAATGGATGACTGCGATGCTGGCACGATCCGGATTAGGGGACCGAAGCGGGGGCGACGCTCACGCGATGCGCGAGCCACAGGCTCGTGACCGAATCGCTTCGAGAACGGGCGCGTGGTGGGTCGGGGCCGTCATGGCCTTGGCCCTGCTCTGGTGCGACGGCGCGCGCGCCGCCGAACCGCGGGTGCTCCTGCTGCGCGGCTGGTTCGGCGTGTTCTCGACGGGGCTGGACAACCTCGCCGACGATCTCAAAAGCAAGGGCATCGACGCCGAGGTCGCCTCGCACCTGCACTGGTCGACGGCGGTCTCGGACATCCTGCGCGAGCGGGCGGCCGGCAAGGTTCGCCCGATCGTCCTCGTCGGCCACTCGCAGGGCGCCAACAACGTAATCGACATGGCGCGCTCGCTCGAAGAGCACCAGATTTCGGTCGAGTTGCTGGTGACCCTCGCCCCGTTCATGCAGTACCCCATCCCTGGCAACGTGGTGCGCGCAATCAACTACTACCAGTCGCCCGGCTGGGGCGCGCCGCTGATCGCCGACAGCAAGTTCCACGGCAAACTGTCGAACATCGACATGTCCGGGGACCCCACCATCTTTCATGTCAACATCGACAAGAGCACGCGGGTCCACGCCGATCTCATGCGCGAGATCACGGCCCTCGCTCAGGCGAAATAACAAGCGCCTATGCCGCCGCGGCGCTCTGCAGCCGGGCAACGCCAAACAGCAGGGTCCCGGTCGCGAGACAGGCGGGAATCGCGGCCCACAGCCACGGCTCATGCCCGGTCGCGAGATATGCTGCGGCCGCGACTACTCCCGCGGCAGTGCCGAGGCCGAGAATGCCGAGCGCCCATGGCGGGCTAACGGTTCCAGAGCGTTCTCCCGTTCGGCCGACGAGTGGTCCCAATACGAGCGGCACGAACGAGAGCTGGGCGCAACAAAATGCGAACACCAAAGCGAGAAATTTGCTGCCGGTAAACGTGATCTGAAGATACTCGGCGAAGAAATAAAACGCCGCCAGGATCGCCAGACAGAGCGCGGCCCCTGCCGCGAAGGTGCGCCGCGCCGCCTTCGCCTCGGCTGACGCCCGCGCCTCCCCCGGCGCCGGCTCCGGCCAGATATTCGGCAGGACATCGTAGCGAAGCGTGCAGAGGCTTGCCGAGAACAGCGAAATCATCGTCGACAGCGCCATGGCGAGCACGCTGACGAGCAGCAAGGACAGGGCCATTTCGGCGACCGAATTTTGCTGCGAGATCACCTGTGCAAGAAAGGCCTGCATGACGTCCGTCCCCTGCGGCGCCGTCATCGATACGACGACGATGGCGCCGAATGCGCACATGAACAGCCAGGCGAGGGGGCTCTCCGCCGCGTAGATCACGCAAAACCTCTTGAACGCCGTGAACCACTTGCTCGCCTCGTCCAAGCCTGCGTCGCGATCCTTCTCGAATGCCGCGATCCTTTGCCAGTTCGTCATGTCGACAATCGGATGGAAAACCGGGAGCAGGGCCAGCGCCACCAGTCCCATGCCCGGCACGCGCGTCCCCGCCAGCAAGGCGGCGGCGCTGTCACGCAGGATGACGGTGAGGCTCTGGGAGGAAAATTGCATCAGCGCAATGACGACCACCAGAACGGCAAACACGGTGATGCACACGTTGAGAATTCTCTGAATCCCCCTTAGCGGCTTTGCGCCCGACGGGTCGCGAGCCGCGTCGATATCCGACGCGGGCTTCGTGATGAGGTTGTTGTCGACGTATCGCGATCGTCGGTATATCGGGATAATGGCGCAGAAAGCGGCCGCAAATACGACGGCAAGCGTGGCGTGCGGCGGCATCGGTCGCAGTTCTGAAACCTGCAAATACAGCAGAAAAGTCGCCGCTCCGAACAGGCCGAGATAGAGCACGCCGAGCTGCATCTGGGCCGCGTACATGACGCCCGAATTGCCGGAAAGGGTCGTGTACAAGACCATGAGCGCCAGGGCACCGGCGACCGCCAGGCCGCAGAGCCCGGCGTGATCCGAAAGCAGCGGCTTGAGTACGGTCGCCAGTCCGATCATTTCGCAGACGATGAGGCCGGCCAGGGCAAAAATCGTCAGGCCGGAAGCGAGCAGGCGCACCCGGGGATCATTGCCGTGCCGCCGGGCGACGAACTCGTTCATGGTGAAGGACCGGTCGCAACTCAATGCGTCGCCGAGAAACCCGAGCATCGGCCGACGCAAGACGTATATGAGATAGAGGCCCAATCCGAGGAACGCCGCGCTGACGATCGCCGGCCAGAAGTCGCCGCTCGCACCCCAGGCAAAGAGAGGTCCGAAAATGCTCAGCTTCAACACATAGGCAATGGAGCTGTTCTGGATCACGCCCGGCGGCGTGTGATTGGAAGAGACGAAGTAGTCCTGCGCGCGCGGGTATGTTTTTCGCCGCAGAAGCAACACGGGCACGAGACAGAGAGCAAGGAAGACGACCGGGGCGAGGAATACGAGTGATGACATGAAGCTCTACCGGGTTCGTGGACTTTGCGGGCGTGGCCCTTCGGGACTCGGTCATCCGCAGGAGGTCGACCGGGAGCGACCGCTCCGAGCAATTCGCCGGCTGGCTGTCATTATAGCCCATGCCCATGACGGCCTTGCGCGGCATTTCAGCGGCGGCAGGCGTCGCCGCTGCGGGAGAGCGTTCCTCGGATGCGGCTTCGATGCCTGCCCAAGAGCGCCTCGCATGCCTCGATCGCACGGAACCGTTGCTGGCAGCGGCGAAGGTACATCGTGTCGCGCTCGGTGCTGCTAAGGGATCGTCCGCGCCATGAATGCAGGTGCCCGATGTGCAAGCGCGCTACAAGAGCCGCCCGAGACGTCTCGGAACGAAGAGCGAACGTAGGGCCTTCATAACTTGAATTGATCGAAATCATAGCCGCCGGACGCCGGACCGACAGCAAGTCCCCCATGGGGTGCAGCAGATCTGCTCGGAATGTCACACCATCGAAAAGGGACGGCGGCCGTCGCCGAACGGGCTGGCCCCGAACTTCGAGACGGTCGCGAAAACGCCGGGATTGACGGCGATTGCGCTGATCGCGGTTCTGCGCACCTCCCATTGCACCATGCCCAATATCGTCATCCCCGACGATGACCTCAGAAACGTCGTGGCCTACATTCCGAGCTTGCGATAGAGACCGAGGCGAGGTGCGGACCGGTATCGCTGTTGAGTTGGCCCCGGCGCGGAGTTATGTGCTGGGAGTCTCGACTTTACCAGCATGGGAAAGATGACTCCGATACCAGTCCTCAGCGGCACGACGACCGACGGTCGGCTCGACCTCGCCGCAGGTGGGCCGTGGACGGCGGCGCACGCGGATGCGCTCGAACGCCTGGTCGACGAAGCCGCGCCGCAGGTTGCCGCCGCCCGGCGCATCTCGCTCGACATGGCGGGCGTCGAAGCCCTCGACACAATCGGTGCATGGCTGCTGGAGCGGCTGGTCCGCAGCTCCGATCGAGACGGCAGGCATGCGCAATATACGGGCCTGTCGCCGCGCTATCGCGGTCTGATCGACGAGCTTCACGGGGTCAATCTGCACCGGCGGCCATCCCCGAAGGCCGCGAGCCTGCTGTGGTCGATGCTCGACCGCGTCGGGCGCGCCGCGGCCGGCCTGATGTCGGATCTCCTGGTCTTTCTCGCGATGTTCGGGGATCTCAGCGTTGCGCTCGGCCGCATTGCTTTGAACCCGCGCAGCTTTCGGCTGACTTCGACGGTCTATCAGCTCTACCGGGTCGGCTGGCAGGCGGTGCCGATCATGGTTCTCATTACCTTCCTGATCGGAGGCATCATCGCGCAGCAGGGGATATTCCATTTCCGCAAGTTCGGGGCCGACGCCTATGTGGTCGATATGGTCGGAATCCTGGTCCTGCGCGAGATCGGCGTGCTGCTGGTGTCGATCATGATCGCCGGCCGCTCCGGCAGCTCCTACACCGCCGAGCTCGGCGCCATGAAGATGCGCGAGGAAATCGATGCGCTGCGCACCATGGGCTTCGACCCCGTCGAAGTCCTCATCCTGCCGCGGATCATCGCTCTCGTCTGCGCGGTCCCGATCCTGACCTTTCTCGGCTCGCTGGCCGCCCTCTATGGCGGCGGGCTGGTGGCCTGGCTCTATGGCGGCATGAGCCCGGCCGTGTTCATTGCCCGCCTCAGGGAGGCGATCTCGGTCACCCATTTCGAGGTCGGCATGATCAAGGCGCCGTTCATGGCGCTGGCGATCGGTGTCGTCGCATGCAGCGAAGGGCTCAACGTGAAAGGCAGCGCCGAGTCGCTCGGAACGCAAACGACGGTGTCCGTGGTCAAGTCGATTTTCCTCGTCATCGTGCTCGACGGCGTGTTCGCGGTGTTTTTCGCGTCGATCGGAATGTAGTGCCGTGAACGCGCCCCCCGACCAGGTGGTGATCCGCGCCCGCGACCTCGTGGTCGGCTTCGGCGAGCAGACCGTGCTCGACCACCTCTGCCTCGACGTCAGGCGCGGCGAAATCCTCGGCGTCGTCGGCGCCTCCGGCAGCGGCAAATCGGTGCTGCTGCGCACCGTCATCGGTCTGGTTCCAAAGCGCGGCGGCAGCGTCGAGTTCTTCGCGCATGGGCGCCGACGGAGCGACGGCACGAAACAGCCGCGCAATGACGCGGCACTGGGGCGTGCTGTTCCAGCAGGGCGCGCTGTTTTCCTCGCTCACGGTGCGCCAGAACATCCAGTTTCCGCTGCGCGAATATCTGAGCCTTTCCGACCGGCTGCTGGACGAAATGGCGACGGCCAAGCTCGAAATGGTCGGCTTGAGCGACCGCGACGGCGACAAGTTTCCGGCCGAAATCTCGGGCGGCATGACCAAACGGGCCGCGCTCGCCCGCGCGCTTGCGCTCGACCCCGAGGTGGTGTTTCTCGACGAGCCGACCTCTGGGCTCGACCCGATCGCCGCCGGAGATTTCGATTCGCTGATCCGGACCCTGCAGCAAACCCTGGGCCTGACGGTCTTCATGGTCACCCACGACCTCGACAGCCTGCACACCGTGTGCGACCGCATCGCGGTCCTGGCCGACGGCAAGGTTGTCGCTGCGGGACCGATTCCGGTGATGCTCGCTTCGGAGCACCCCTGGGTAAAGTCCTATTTCCGCGGCCGGCGCTCGCGCGCCGCCGCGCAGCCGGCCCCCAACTGACGGAACGACCATGGAAACCCGCGCACCCTACGCACTCATCGGGCTGTTCGTGCTGGCGGCCATCGGAGCCGTTTTCGGCTTCGTGTATTGGCTGCACAATACCGGCGGCCTCGGCGAGCGCACCGTCTACCGCGTTCGGTTCGAGAACAACGTCGCTGGATTGCTGACCGGAGCCGCGGTCCTCTTCAACGGCATTCGCGTCGGCGAGGTCATTGATCTCCAGCTCGATCCCGACAATCCGCGCGAGGTGACCGCGGCCGTCGCGGTAGCCGCGGGCACGCCGGTGCGGGCTGACACCCATGCCGGGCTGGAGTTCCAGGGCCTGACCGGGGTTCCCGTGATCTCGCTCCTGGGCGGCGACCCGGCGGCGCCGCCGCTCGCCTCGTCGCGCGAGCAGCCCGCGGTTCTCGTCGCCGACCCTGCCGCTGGGCAAAGCATGACCGAGGCGGCGCGCCAGACACTGCGCAAGCTCGATACCCTGCTGGCGGACAATTCCGATTCCCTGCACAGCGCGATCGCCAACCTCAACACGTTCACCGCGGCGCTGGCGCGCAATTCCGATCGGGTCGACGGGATCCTGACCGGCCTGGAGCACATGACCGGCGGCGGCGCATCGAAGGCGGCGCCGGCCTCCTACGACCTCGCCGCGCCGCGCGCCTTTCCCGCGCCCGACAAGGCGGCGAACAGCCAACTCGTCGTTCCCGAGCCGACCGCCTTGGTTATGCTCGACACCCAGAAGATCATCGTCGATCCCGGTGCGGGCGAGCCGTTGGAAAATGCGCAATGGAGTGACACTATTCCGAAGCTGCTCCAGGAAAGGATCATCGAAAGCTTCGAAAGGTCGAACTATATCGGCGCGGTCGCCCGGCCGATGGAGGGGCTCGCTGCGGACTACCAGCTCTTGATCGATGTTCGCAGCTTCCAGATCGCGGGCACGCCGGTGGCGCCGTCGGCCCGCGTCGAATTTGCCGCGAAGCTTCTCGGCGAAGCCGGACGGATCGTCGGGTCGCGAACCTTCGAGGCGGCGGTGCCGGTGAAGAACGCGGGCGCGGCGGGCGCCGCGGCCGCGCTCGATGAAGCGTTCGGCAAGACGGTCACCGGCCTGGTGACGTGGACGGCAGGCATCATGTGAACGGGCAAAAAAGAGCGTGCCGTGCTCGATGCATGGCGCGCTCCTCGCGGTAGCGCGTTCAGGCAGCGGCTTTGATTTGGATCTTTTTCACCTGCGCCGGAGCCGGCTTCGGCACCGTCACGCTGAGAACACCTTTCGAAATCGTCGCCTTGATGTCGTCGGCGTTCACGCCGGCGGGCAACTCCAGTGTTCTGGCGAACGAGCCATAGCTGCGCTCGACCAGGTGGTAGTCCTTGTCTTTTTGCTCCCGCTCCGCTTTCTTCTCGCCGCGAATGGTCAAGGTGTTGTCGGATACGTTGATCTGCACGTCCTTTTCCTCGAGCCCGGGCAACTCGACGGTGATCTCGATCTGCTTGTCGGTTTCCGCCACGTCCATGGTCGGGGTCAGGTCACGCGTGACGCCGCCGAAACCCGCAAAGCCGGTGGCGAAATCGTCGAACAGCCGGTTGATCTCGCGCTGCAGCGAGCCGAACGGCTGGGTGTCGGAACCGGCCAGCATGCGGCTGCGCCCGACCGGTATCAGCGATCTCAGATTCATGGATATCCTCCATCATCAGGGTTCAGCTGGCGTTCATATCGCGCGGCCGCAATGACGGGCATTGAGCTAGGTCAATCCGACCGGCTGCGGCCCGGCGCGGATTTCGCCGCTGCGCTTTCTAACGCTCCTGAATCGACTTCAGATAGGCGATGATGACGCCGACCTCGTTGCTCTCGAATATGAATTCGGGCATGTCCGGATGGCCGGAGATGATGCCTTCGCCCAGCGCCTCTTCGAGCGATTCGATCGGATAGCGTTTTCCCAGGGTACGGAACGCCGGCGCTTGCGGATGCGGGCTCGCACCGGTCCGCGCGGTGGCGTGGCAACGCGAGCAGTTCCTGGCCAACAGAGCTTCGCCGCGCTTGAGCGCGGCCGCATCCTGCGCAGCTGCGGCCGTAGCCGCAAAGGCGAGAACCGCACCGAGCGATATCAGTTTCACCAGCGCCTCCCCGAAACGTCACGAAAAAAATAGCGAGCGGCGCCGGCAAATCATGACGGCCTCCTGGTCGCCTGCACCGCCTCAGTGCGAGCCTTGCGACTCACCGCCCACCTCGACGTCGCGTCCCCACGTGCCCGAGCGGCAAATCGGAGATCCCCCTTGCCGTATGGCGGTGTCGATTTCGTCCTGCGACCGCGCGCGGGCCGGCATCGCCTTGTCATCGCATCGCTTCCGTTCCACGATGCAGGGAACGGTGCTCGCGGGCCAGACCGCGCGCATGGTTTGAATGCGCTGTCTCATCACCCTCATTCCTGTGGACCAGTAGCGACGCATGTGGATCGGTACGGCAACCCGGTATCAATTGTCGGCGTTGGATACGCCCCCGGCGCGTCGTTGAAAATTCAGATAATGTCCCTAAGGGAGATTACGGAGAGATGCGGCGCCGGCCCCTTGTCGCGGAAACCTCGCCGCGGCCGCTCAACGCCGCGGTGCAAATCGGCCGAGCGCGGTGCGAATGCCCTGGAACAGCGTGTCGTTCAGCAACGGCTTCTCGATCAGCGGTCACGCCAGCCAGGGCCGCGCGGTCTCGCACTGCGGGATTGGGATGGGTGGTGATGAGAATCGCCGGCAGGTCGATGTTTCGCCTCCGCAGCTCGGAGAGCAGATCCAGGCCGTTCATTTCCGGCAGCTTGTAGTCGACGACCAGGCATCCGTTGTCGGGAAGCTCCGCCTCCCTCAGCAGTTCGGCGCCGGTGGGATAGGCCCGCACCGCAAAGCCTTCCACCTCCAATGCGAATTTCAGCGAATTGCGCACCGCAGGGTCGTCGTCGATGATCAGGATCGTCGCCTGCGTCAATTTGGAATGCCTCGTCGTCGCAGCTCGAAGCAGCACGCGGCATCAGGCCGAGCGGCATGCCCGACGCGCCTTGACCCAGGTCAATTCGGTCCGAGTCAATTCGGTCCGAGTGATTCGATCCGAATCGGGCTTCGCGACGTCGCACACGTCAGCTGTCGGGCGCCGAATTCATCGCCCCGGCGATCAGGGCCATCCGCACCAGTTCCGACAGGCTCCCCGCCTTCATTTTCGTCATGACGTTTGCGCGATAGATCTCGACCGTTCGCGGGCTGATCTCGAGATCGAATGCGATGATCTTGTTGGGATGGCCGGCGACCAGCCCGTCGAGGACGTCCCGCTCGCGCGGCGTCAGGGCGGCGATCCGGGCGCGCAGCTCGGCGCGCTCGGTCGCTCAGCGCCGCGCTCGCCTCCGAACGATCGAGCGCCGATCGCACCGACGCGAGCAGGACTTCGTCGTCGAACGGCTTTTCGAGAAAATCCACCGCACCGGACTTCATGGCCTCGACTGCGAGCGGGACGTCGCCGTGCCCGGTGATCACGATGACGGGCAATCGAATCTGCATGTCGGCGAGGCGCCGCAGCAAATCGATTCCGCTCAGCCCCGGCATCCGCACGTCGGTGATGATGCATCCGGAGCCGACCGTCGGCGCCACCTCGAGGAACGCCGCTGCGGAATTCATAGGTCTTCACCTTGAGGCCCGCGCTGCGGAGCAGAAATTCGATGGATTCGCGGACCGCTTCATCGTCGTCGATCACGTGAGCGTCGGTATCAGCGGTCATCGCGAAGGTCCTCTTGGCTCACGGCGCGAACGGTAAATCTGAAGGTGGTGCCGCCCTGAGGATTGGGTGCGACGGTGATCAGGCCGCCATGGGATTCCACGATCGTGCGCGAGATCGACAGTCCCACCCCCAGCCCATGCGGCTTAGACGTGATGAACGGCTGGAACAGCTGCGGCGCGATGTCCGGCGAAATGCCGCTACCGGTATCGGAAATCCTGACGGCTGCCATGCCGTCCCGATCGCGCTCGGTGGCGATCGTCAATTCCCGCCGCTCCGAGTTCTCCATGGACTTCGATCGCATTGCGCACGAGGTTGAGCACCACCTGCTGGATCTGCACCTTGTCGACGAGAACGAGGTCGAGCGTGGGATCGAACAGATAGGTGACGCGCACCCCGCGGTCCCGGGTGCCGACCAGGGCCAGCGCGCTCGCCTCCTCCAGCAGCTTGTTGAGGCTTTCGATCCGGCGCTCGGTCTCGCCGCGGGCGACGAAGTCGCGCAGGCGGCGGATGATTTCGCCGGCCCGCAATGACTGCTCGGCGGCCTTGTCCATGGCCTCCCTGATCATTCGCGACTGGTCGTCGGTCGCGGCCCTGCAGCAGCCGCCGCGAACCCTTCATGTAATTGGCGATGGCGGAGAGCGGCTGATTGAGCTCGTGGGCGAGCGCGGAGGCCATCTCGCCCAGCGCCGTCAGCCGGGAGATGTGGACGATCTCGGACTGCAGTTCCTGGAGCCGCGCCTCGACCTCCTGGCGCTCGGTGATGTCGCGGATGAATCCGGTGAAGAAGCGCGCATTGTCGGATCTCATTTCTCCGACCGCGAGCTCCATCGGGAAGATCGAGCCGTCCTTTCGCGCGCCGACGACGACCCGGCCGGTTCCGATGATCCGCTTCTCTCCGGTGCGCAAATAGCGTTCCACATAATGGTCGTGGTTCTCGCGATAGGGCGACGGCATCATCATCCTTGATGTTCTGCCCGATCACCTCGTCCGCCGCATAGCCGAACAGGCGCTCCGCGGCCGAGCTGAAGGAGTTGATCGTTCCGCGCTCGTCGATGACGATCATCGCCTCCGGCACGGTATCGAGAATCGACTGCAGATGGACCTCGCGGGAGACGGCCTCGCGGCGCGTCCGCCGCAGCAACTCCCCGAACCACGCCATCGCGACGCCGAGCCCGGCGAACACGGCGGCACGCACCAGCCCGGCCGCGAACGAGGGCGAATCCGAATGCGCCAGGCTCGGAAAATTCCCCGGTCGCGTGAAGGTGAAGCACGAGGCCGAGAGCGGTGGCGACGAGGCCGGGCCCGATCCCTCCCAGCACGCCGGCGACGAGGACGGCCGGCGCCAGAAACAGGTAGAGCGCCTGGTGGTCGAGTATCGGGGAAAGCAGCGACCACAGCACGAATGCAATGACGACGAGCGCCAGCGACACCGCGTAGATCGCCGCTTTCGCCGCCAGTGCGGAGCGAACCATGGAGCGCCTTTCCGCACGGCTATCGATCAGGTTGAAGTCCACTGAAGTCCCTGAATTGTTTATTCAATTCAACAGATCAGCAGCCGCCGGCGCGGCCCCTTTCGCGGCCGCCTCCGCCTCCGTAGAACCCCTTAGGGACATTATCTGAATTTTCGATTCCGGGGTCCACCGGTATCGCTGGGGCATACATAGGAACTAAGAAAGGTGGAGTTGACCCCATGCAGATCGCAGCCCTCGCTCCGTCGGCCCGTGTCGCGCCTTCCCCAGGCGCAGCCTCCGCAAGCGCGGCCTGTCCAGGCGCGGCTTCCCCAGGCGCGGCTTCCCCAAGCGTGGCTTTCCGAGCGAATCGTCCGCATACTTCTCCTCTCGACCTGGTCGGCCAAATGGAACTCATGGGAGCGCCGATGTCGTTTTCCCGCAATGCCGAGATTTACGGGGAAAACGAGCCAGCCGATTACCTCTATAAGGTCGTCAGCGGATCGGTGCGCACCTACAAGATTTTCGACGATGGCCGGCGACAGATCGGGGGGTTCTATTTCCCCGGCGACATGTTCGGTCTCGAGGTCGGCGACACGCACCAATTTTCAGCCGAGGCGATCGAAAATTGCGTCGTCCTGCTCGTCAAGCGCAGCGCCCTGGTCGCGCTGGCCGAGCACAGCGGGGACATTGCGCGGCAGCTGTGGACGTTCACGGCGGGAGAGCTGCAGCGGGTCCGCGCGCACATGCTGCTGCTCATCAAGAGCGCGGAGGAACGAGTGGCCTGCTTCCTGCTCGAAATGGCCGATCGCCTGTCGACGGCAGAGTCGGTGGAACTGTCGATGTCGCGCCAGGACATCGCCGACTACCTCGGCTTGACCATTGAGACCGTGTCGCGCACCCTGACCCATCTCGAAGCGAAGGCCGCGATCGCGCTGCCGACCTCGCGCCATATCGTGTTGCGCAATCGCAAGGCGTTGATCCGTCTCGATGCATGAGGCGGCTGGCAAGCCCGGGGGAAGCCGACCATGACCGCTACGCCGCAGCATGTGCTGAAGCACATCAGGCTCGCGCTTGCGCGATCGAAGGAGTTTCCCAACGGCTCGGCACGTCATGGCTATGATCTCGTCGCGCCGTTGGACAAGGAAGGACACATCGATCTCGAGCTGTGGCGAAAGCACCGCGACGCCTGCCGCGTGCGCAGGTTCTGGGAGGGGGAGGACGATGCGTTCGGGCACCTCGTTCACAAGCCGGGAGGCGCGGAGCACGCGCGCTGGACGTTCGAATATGGCCCCGGCGCCGCTGAGAACGAAGAATCGGGCTTCCGCTTCGGCCTGCATGCCTTCGCGCCCGGGGAATATGTATCGATCAAGGACGACGACGGCGAACTGCACACTTTCGTGGTGACGTCCGTCGAGGCCGTGGAGAAATAGCCGGCAGGCATGCTATCGTTCTTCGCGGCGCGACCGGACAGCCCGCTGAAATGACCGATACGGTCGAAACCCAGGACGACGTTTTCGCGTTCCTGCAGCGGCCGTCGACCCATGGCGGCGCCCGGGTGCGCCGCATCGACACCCATGCGGCCGCGGTGTTCCTGGCTGGAGAGCGCGCCTACAAGGTCAAGCGTGCGGTGCGCTTTCCGTTCCTGGATTTCTCGACGCTGGAACGGCGCCGAGCCGCATGCAACGCCGAAATCGAAGCCAATCGACCGTTTGCGCCCGGCCTCTATCGCGGCGTCATCGCGATCACGCGCGAGGGGGATGGCGCGCTGTCGCTCGGGGGCGCGGGGGAGCCCGTCGAATGGGCGGTCGAGATGCACCGCTTCGACGAGACGAAGACGCTCGATCGCCTCGCCGACCACGGCGCCGTCGACCTTGCGCTCGCGGACAGCCTCGCGCGCACGGTTGCGGCGGCCCATGCCCGTGCGCCCGTGGTCGACGCCGCGCCGTGGATCGATGCGCTCGGCGCCTATGTCGAGCAGAACGACGCCGCCTTCCGCGAGCACCCCGAGCTGTTTCCGCCGCCGCCGCCGAGCGGCTCACGGCAGCGAGCCGGGAGGCGCTGTCGCGCATTCGGCCGCTGCTGCTGGCGCGCGGGTCGCGCGGCCTGGTCCGCCGCGGACACGGCGACCTGCATCTCGGCAACATCGCGCTCATCGAAGGAAAGCCGGTGCCGTTCGACGCCCTCGAGTTCGATCCGCTCGTCGCATCGGGCGATGTGCTCTACGACCTCGCCTTCCTGCTGATGGACCTCGTCGAGCGGAAGCTGCAGCCGGCGGCCAATGTCGTGCTCAACCGCTATCTCGCCGAGGCCGGGCGCGCGGACGACCTCGACGCGCTGGCGGCGCTGCCATTGCTGATGTCCATGCGGGCGGCGATCCGCGCCAAGGTGACGGCCGCGCGCATCTCGTTCGCACCCGACGCCGATCGTGCCCCGATCGCGATGGCGGCCGCGGCCTATTTCGAGCTGGCGGCGGCCCTGATCGCTCCGCCGCCGCCCGTCCTGGTCGCCATCGGCGGCCTGTCCGGCACCGGCAAGTCGATGCTGGCCCGCGCGCTCGCGCCCGACCTCATGCCGGCACCCGGCGCCGTGCTGTTGCGCTCCGACATCGAGCGCAAGGCCTGGTTCGGCGTTGCCGAAACCGAACGCCTGCCGGCCGAGGCCTACACCGCGGAAATCACCGCACGGACTTATGCTGCGCTGGCCGACAAGGCGCGCCGCGTGACATCTGCCGGCCATTCCGCGGTCATCGACGCGGTGTTTGCCGCCCCCGCCGAGCGTGCGGCCATGGCGGCGGTTGCCGCGGCAACAGATGTGGCGTTTCGCGGCCTGTTCCTCACCGCCGATCTCGCGACCCGGATGGCGCGGAGTCGGCCATCGCGCCGGCGACGCGTCCGATGCGGACGCGGCGGTTGCCGAACGGCAGGAGAGCTATGCGCTCGGCCCCATGGACTGGAGCATGATCGATGCGTCAGGGACGCCGGCGCAGACGCTGTCGCGGGCGAAGGACGTCATGTTCCGGGAGACAGTTCGCAAGACGAGGCCATCGGGATGACGAATCCGCGCCGCTATTGCCGCGTCCCGCTTTCGTTCGGACGGGCAGACGGCGCGTCGTCGTCCATCAAAGCGCGCCAGGCGGCGCCTTCGAGGTCGTCATATTGGCCGGTCTGCAGCGCCCACAGGAAGGCGCCGAGCCCCAGCAGGCCGAGCCCCAGCGCGATCGGCACCAGATAGATCAGGACTTCCATGACGCCTGCTCCGCGCGGGCGCGTTTTGCCCGCAATGCATTGAGGGTGACGAGGATCGAGGATCCCGACATGGCGAGCGCGGCGATCAGCGGGCTCGCCAGGCCGAGCATCGCAATCGGCACCGCGATGGCGTTGTAGCCGACGGCGAGCGCGAGATTTTCGCGCATCAGCCGCCGCGCCCGGCGCGCGATCGCGACGGCCGCGGTGACGGGGCCGAGGCGATCTCCGAGGAACACGGCGTCGGCGGCCGCCTGCGTGAGATGAGCCGCGGTGGCCACCGAAAGCGAAGCGTCGGCGGCGGCGAGCGAGGGCGCGTCATTGAGGCCGTCGCCGACCATCAGCACGTGTCGGCCTTGCGCCCGCAACGCGGCAATGTGGGCGATCTTGTCGGCCGGCGTCATGGCGGCATGCCAGCGGTCGATGCCGACCGCCCGCGCGGCATGGGCGACGGCGCCGGCGCGGTCGCCGGACAGGATTTCCACCGCCAACCCGTCGCCGCTTGAGCCGCGCGATCACATCGGCCGCGTCGCTGCGCAGCCGCTGGCGCACCGCCAAGCACGTAGCGTTCGGCGCCGCAGGCGAAGGCGATCACCGAAGCCTCCGGATCGGCGTGCGACGATGCCCTGCGCCACGGCCTGCGCCCCGCAAAACGACGGCCGGCCGAGCCGCAACTCGACGCCGTCATAGCTGCAGCGAACGCCCTGGCCGGGTTCCTCGACGGCGTCGAGCGGCGCCTTGGCGGATGCGGCGCGGGCGACGGCCGCCGCCAGCGGATGGCGGCTCGCCAGCGCGAGGCGCCCGGCGAGCGCCAGCCGGTCCGGCGGTATCTGCGCGGCATTGACCACTTCGGGCTCCGGCAAGGTCAGGGTGCCGGTCTTGTCGAACAGGATGGTATCGACCCCGGCGAGGCGCTCGATGGCCTCGCCGGAATTCAGCAGCACGCCAGCGCGGAACAGCGCGCCGGACGCCACCACCTGGACGGCGGGAATGGCGAGCCCGAGAGCGCAGGGGCAGGTGATGATGAGCACGGCGATCCCGGCGATGATCGCGTCGTGCCAGGTCGCGCCGAGCGCGAGCCAGCCGATCACGGTGACGAGCGCGGCGGCGTGCACCAGTGGCGCATAGAGCCGCGCGGCGCGGTCGGCGAGGCGCACATAATGCGACCGCGCCTCCAGCGCCCGCGCGAGCATGCGCGAGACTTCATCGAGCAGCGTGCCCTGCGCAGCGGTGCTGACGCGCACCCGCAGGGTGCCGGACACGTTCATCGTGCCGGCATAGACCATGCTGCCCTCGCGACGCCGTGACCGGTGCCGTCTCGCCGGTCACGAGGCTCTGGTCGATCTCGCGAGCGGCCCTGGGCGACGATGCCGTCGACGGCGATGCGCTCGCCGGGTCGCACCAGGACGAGGTCGCCCGGCTGGATCGACGCCACCGGCACGTCGCTCAGTTCATGGGCGCTCACGAACTTGGTCGCCGTCTCCGCACGCAGCGCCGCGAGATTGCCGGCGACCGCGCGGGTGCGCCGCCGCATCGCCTGTTCCAGCGTGCGCCCGACCAGCAGGAAGGTAAGCAGCATCAGAGCCGAATCGAAATAGGCGTGCTGGGCGTGGTTGAGCGTCTCGACCACCGACATGCCGAGCGCGAGGAGCACGCCCACGGTGATCGGCACGTCCATGTTCAGCCGGCGCGCCTTCACCGCGCGAATGGCGGAATTGAAGAACGGCCGGCCCGCATAGGCGGCGGCCGGCAGCGCGATCAACGCCGACAGCCAATGAAAGAAGTCGCGCTGCTCCGGCGTGATGTCGGAGGCATTGCCGGACCACACCGCGACCGAAAGCAGCATGATGTTCATCGCCGCGAAGGCGGCGACGCCGAGGCAGCGCAGCAGCATTCGCCCCTCGCGCCGCTCGTCGTCGGCGGATTTGCCGGCATCGAACGGATAGGCCCGGAAGCCGAGCTGGGAAAGCCGGTCGATGAAACCGGCGGGGTCGACCTTGCCGTCCCGCCATTCCACCGCGACCCGGCGGTCGGTCAGGTTGACCCGCGCCCGGATGATGTCGGGCATCGCGGTGAGACCGTTCTCGATCGTCCGCATGCAGCCGCCGCAGTGGATGCCCTCCACGGCGAGTTCCATGCGCGCGACGCCGCCATCGAGATGATGGACGAAATGGGACAGGTCACGCATCTGTGTCATCGTATCGGTCCACTCGCGTGCTGTCTCTGACGCTTGAATCCCAACGTTGTCATCGCCCGGCTTGACCGGGCGATCCAGTAACCCCTGCACTTCAATCTGGGCACGATATGAGCTCCACGGATGGCACAGGGGTTACTGGATGCCCGCTTTCGTGGGCATGACACTGAAACCGAATGAAGCGTCGGGGTCATGAAGCTAATCCAGGGTGACGCGGTTCTTCGAGCGGAACATGCGCCGGGCGCCGCGGTCGGCCTCGATTTCGAGGTCCCATACTCCGGCGACGACGTCGCCCGCTTCGCCGGAATAGCTGCCGCCGCCGTGTTCGGTCAGCACGATGCCGCGGTCGGCGCGCTGGTCGGTCGGTCGGGCGAGCCGGACCGTGACGTGCGAGACCGGTGAGCGGCGCTCCGGTGGGGTCTCGCGCCTCGACCGCCACCGCGGCGCGTCCGCCGGCATCGCGGTCGGACGTGGCTGGTCATCTTCCATCCGCGCCCGGCCTGCTCGCGCGCGGCCGCGATCTCATCGTTGTACTTGATCCCGGCGAGATAAGGATTCTCGACCTCGGTTCCCGGCATCGTCGAGATCGCCAGCGCGGTCAGCGCGACATTGGCGCCGATGACGACGCCGAAAAAGCCGAGCAGGGATAGGAGCACCATGCGGCCGGTAAGCGGTCCGCTGGACGAGGCCGCGGCCGTCCCGGCCGTCGGTCCGCGGGCGCGGAGTCTCTCGAAGGGTCTCACGGCATCTCTCCTCAGCGGGCGATGAAGTGATCGGTTGCCACTGCGGTCTCGCCGGTCGCGATGTCGGTGGCGCGGAACGTGAGCGGCGTGGAACGCTCGACCTGCGCATTTCGGGGGTATGGTGACGAGAACACGGACTTCGCGGCCCTGGTCCGGACCGATCGGGATCAGCGGCTTGCCGGGCGCGGCGCGCATCGAGCCCGACCACGCGGACGTCCGCCTCCGGCAGGCCTTCGACATCGAGCGCGACGGTGCTGACGTCCTGGCGCTTGTTGAGCAGGTGCACGGTGTGGGCGTTGCGGATCGAGCCGTCGCTCAGGGTGACGAACAGCGGATTGCGGTCGTGCCGCACGCTGATGTCGAGATGGCTCCGGGTCAGCAGCGCGTAGAGCATGACGGCGCCGACCAGAACGATGATGCCGGCATAGATCAGGGTGCGCGGGCGGACGATGCGATAGATCGGGGCCTTGCCTTCGGCACGGCGGGCGATGTTGATGTCGGTGTCGTAGGCGATGAGGCCGGTCGGCCGGTCGACCTTCTTCATGACGGTGTCGCAGGCGTCGATGCACAGCCCGCACATGATGCAGCCGAGCTGGGCGCCGTCGCGGATGTCGATGCCGGTCGGACAGACCGCGACGCACTGATGGCAGTCGATGCAATCGCCGGCCGCGCTGTCCGTGGGCGCGCAGCTCCTCGGCCTTCTTGATCGAGGTGCGCGGCTCGCCGCGATCGTAGCGATAGGTGACGTTGAGCGCCCATTCGTCGGTCAGCGCCGCCTGGATGCGCGGCCACGGGCACATGTAGACGCACACCTGCTCGCGCATGTGGCCGGCCAGCGTGTAGGTGGTGAAGGTGAGGATGCGCGATCCAGACATAGGCGGCGGCCGGCGCCTGGAAGGTGGCGAGCTGCTTCACCAGCGTCGGGGCGTCGGCGAAGTAGAGCACCCAGGCGCCGCCGGTCCACCAGGCGATGAAGAGCCAGATCGAATGCTTGGCGGCGATCTCGCCGACGTGCCGGGCGGTCAGCCTGCCGTCGGCCTTCGCATGCGCTCGCGCCGGTCGCCCTCGATCAAGCGCTCCACCGCGTAGAACAGGTCGGTCCACACCGTCTGCGGGCAGAGATAGCCGCACCAGATGCGGCCGCCGACGCGCGTTCATGAGGAACAGCGTCATCGCGGCGATGATCAGCAGGCCGGTGAAGTAGTAGACCTCCTGCGGCCACAGCTCGATGAAGAAGAAGTAGAAGCGGCGGGTCGGGAAATCGATCAGCACCGCCTGGCTCGGCGCGTTCGGGCCGCGATCCCATCGCACGAAGGGCAGGATGTAATAGACCGCGAGGCAGAACGCCATCAGCGCCCATTTGATGTTCCGGAACGTGCCCGAGACGCTCTGCGGATAGACCTGCTTGCGCGGCGCGTAGAGTGGGGCCTGGTCGCTTGCGAGCGCCGCAGGGTCCAGAGGTTTGTTCATGGGGGGAGAACCAACCGGTCATGGATTTTGGCTCGGCCGTCATCGGGGCTGAGCCGGTGTGCCGACGCATTAGCGAAATGGGGTCGGGCTGCACTTTGATGCAGCGCAAAACGCGGCCGCCAGCGCAGACGCCACACTGACGAGCCGCGTCTCGCTGCACGCCTCGGTTTCAAACGCTCGCGGCCACTTGCCTCATTTGCCCCCGCCGAGCGTATGCACATACACCGCGAGCGCATTGATGGTGGCCGGATCGAGCCGGCCGCGTCCACGCCGGCATCACGCCCGACGCGGCCGTTGGTGATGGTCTCGACGATGTCGGCTTCGCTGCGAACCGTACAGCCATATCTTGTCCGTCAGGTTCGGTGCGCCGAGCTCCTGGTTGCCCTTGCCGTCGGCGCCGTGGCAGGCGGCGCAATTGTCGGCGAAGATCTTCTTGCCGGCCGCGAGATCGACGCCCGGACGCACGGCAAGCCCGGACAATGAACGCACGTAATTCGCCACCGCCACGATCTCGGCCGGCTTGAGCAGGCTCGTTCTTTCCGAATGCCGGCATTGCGCTTTCGTGGGCCTTGGCATTGCCGGAGCGCACGCCGTACGCGATCGTCTGCTCGATCCCTGCGAGCGTGCCGCCCCACAGCCAGTCGTCGTCGTTGAGGTTCGGATAGCCCTTGGCGCCGGTCGCGCCGACGCCGTGGCAGGGCGCGCAATTGTTGCCGAAGGCCGCCTTGCCCTGCGCCTGCGCGAAGGCGAGCAGCGCCGGGTCTTTCTCGATGTCGGCGAGCGACACCTGTTGCAGCGCCGCGCCCTTCGCGCCGCGCACCTTCTGCAGGTCGGCGAGATCGGCGGCGACCTGGCCGCGATCGGTGTATCCGAGCGCGCCGCTCGTATAGCCGCTGATCAGTCGGCCAGGCCGGATAGAAGATCCAATAGGCGAAGGCCCACACGATGGTGGCGTAGAACGTCCACAGCCACCAGCGCGGCAATGGCGTATTGAACTCCTCGATGCCGTCCCATTCGTGGCCCGGTGGTGGGGGCGTGGGAGCCGGTGTCGGCCTCGCGCTTGGTCATCAATCAGTCCTCTCGCAACGGCATCCGGGCAGCGTCTTCGAACTCTTCGCGGTTGCCCGGCCACAGGGCGTAGGCCAGGATCCCCAGGAAGATCGCAACGAAGAGCGGCGTCCAGAACGTCGTGATGAAGTTCGTAATGAAGCTTTCCATGATCGTCGTTCCGGTTCCGGTCAGCGCAGGTCGGCCTTGTCGTCGTAGAGCTTGAAATCGACCAGGGTGCCGAGCATCTGCAGATAGGCGACGAGCGCGTCCATTTCGGTGACCCGCCCGGGCTTGCCGTCGAAGATCGCGGACGACCGCCTTGGGATAGCGCTTGAGAAAGTCGTCGACGCCCTTGTCGTCCGGATTGGCCTGCGCGCGCAGATCGGCCGCGGCGCGGGCGATCTGCTCGTCCGAATACGGCACGCCGACCGCGCGGCTGGTCTGGAGGTGGGCGGCGATGTCGTGATAATCGAGCTCGGTGTCGCCGAGGAAACCATAGCCCGGCATCACCGACTGCGGCACGATGGCGCGCGGATTGGCGAGATGCGTCACGTGCCATTCGTCGGAATATTTGCCGCCGACGCGCGCGAGGTCGGGCCCGGTGCGCTTCGAGCCCCACTGGAACGGATGGTCGAACATGCTCTCCGCGGCGAGCGAATAATGCCCGTAGCGCTCGACCTCGTCGCGCAAGGCCCGGATCATCTGCGAATGGCAGAGATAGCAGCCCTCGCGCAGATAGAGGTTGCGTCCGGCGAGCTCCAGCGGCGTATAGGGACGCACCCCCTCGACCTTTTCGATCGTGCTCCGGAGATAGAACAGCGGCGTGATCTCGACGATGCCGCCGATGGCGATCACCACGAGAATGCCGATCACCAGGAAGATCGAATTCTTTTCGAGCGTTTGATGTCTGGCCCAGATCGACATGGCGTCCTCATTCCGCGGGCTGGAGGGCCGCGCGCGGCGGAGGCGCTGGTCGCCTCGCCGTGCCGGACGGTCATCCAGAGATTGTAGGCCATGATCAATGCGCCGACGAGGAACAGCGCGCCGCCCAGCGCCCGGATCACGTAGAACGGATGCATCGCCTCGACCGTTTCGATGAACGAATATTCGAGGAAGCCGACGGGGGTATAGGCGCGCCACATCAGCCCCTGCAGGATGCCCGACACCCACATCGCCGAGACGTAGAAGACGATGCCGATGGTGGCGATCCAGAAGTGCCAGTTGACGAGCTTGAGGCTGTAGAGCTGCCTGTTCCACAGCCAGGGCACCAGGCAATAGATCGCCCCGAACGACACGAAGCCGACCCAGCCGAGCGCGCCGGAATGCACGTGGCCGATCGTCCAATCAGTATAATGGCTGAGCGAGTTGACGACCTTCACCGACATCATCGGGCCTTCGAAGGTCGCCATCCCGTAGAAGGCGACCGACACCACGAGCATGCGCAGCACCGGATCGGTGCGCAGCTTGTCCCATGCGCCCGACAGCGTCATCAGGCCGTTGATCATGCCGCCCCATGACGGCATCCACAGCATGATCGAGAACGTCATGCCGAGCGTCTGCGCCCAATCCGGCAGCGCGGTGTAATGCAGATGATGGGGACCGGCCCAGATGTAGAGGAAGATGAGCGCCCAGAAATGCACGATCGACAGCCGGTATGAATAGATCGGCCGCTCCGCGCGTTTGGGAACGAAGTAATACATGATGGCGAGGAAGCCGGCGGTCAGGAAGAAGCCGACCGCATTGTGCCCGTACCACCACTGGAACATCGCATCCTGCACGCCGCTCCAGGCGATGTAGGATTTGGAGCCGAACACCGACACCGGCAAGGCCGGGTTGTTGCCGAGATGCAGCACCGCAATGGTGACGATGAAGGCGAGGTAGAACCAGTTGGCGACGAAGATATGCGGTTCCTTGCGCTTGATCAGCGTCCCCAGGAACACCAGCAGGTAGACGACCCAGACGATGGTGAGCCAGAGGTCTGCATACCACTCCGGCTCCGCATATTCCTTCGCCTGGGTGACGCCGAGCAGGTAGCCGGTGCCCGCGATGACGATGAAGAAATTGTAGCCGAGCACGACGAACCACGGCGCCAATTCGCCGGCGATGCGAACCCGGCACGTCCTCTGGACCACGTAGAAGGACGTCGCGATCAGGACGTTGCCGCCGAACGCGAAGATCACCGCCGAGGTGTGCAGCGGCCGGATGCGGCCGAAATTGATCCAGGGCAGATCGAAGTTGAGCACCGGCCAGGCGAGCTCGAGCGCCGCCCACAGGCCCACCAGAAATCCGGCGATGCCCCAGAACACCGCGAGCCCGATCGCGAGCTTGACCGGCCCGAAATGGTAGTTCGGCCTGCCTTCGATCTCCTGCGGCGGCAGCGCGGGCGGCCGGTCGAAGTAGTGATTGAAGATGCCGAACACGACGGCGATGCTGGCGGCGGCGGTGAGATAGGCGTGGAAGGCGAACGCGGTGTCTTCGGCCTTGGCGGCTCCGACCAGGGCCAGGAGCGCCAAAATCGAGAAGGCCATCACCAGCCCGGCCTCACCCTCGGTCATCGTCTTGCTCGGGGCAGCCTCAGTCATTGTTCAATCCCACGTTCAATTCCACGCCGATGTGATCAACTCGATGTCGTCGCTCATCGCATGCGGCTCGATCGGTATTCACGTCGGCGGCAAACTCGTCGCGGCGGCGCCCGCATGCATTGAGGCAGGTCAACAAGGAGAGCCCGCACAGGCATCAGCTGGCGGCTGCCCGAATCGGAGGCGGCGTCGAGGGCGAGAGCGGGGCGGCGTTCGCCTGGTTTGACTCGTCCTGCGGATCGCAGAACGCCATGCCCGACATCGGCTCGACCCAGACGATGTGGCATTTCACGGCCCTCACTCCCGGCACCGTCTCGGCCGCCACGCGCGCGGCATCGCGCTGCCCGGGATCGATGACCGTGCCCCACAATTCGACGATGCCGTTCCGAACGACGACATCGATCATGCGTCTCGGCGCCCAGGACCGGCGGTCCAGTTCGGCGAGCACGGCGGCGCGGATCGCTTCGTCGGTCTCGGGGCTCGGACCGGTCTCGCGGGCGAGGCTCGCCAGCGCATGCAGAAGATTGGCGCGGCTGACGATGCCGACCACCGCGTTCCCGCGCACGACCGGGAGGCGCTTGATGCGATGCTTCTCCATCAGGGCGACGACGGCGCCGAGATCGGCGTCCTCCGCGATCGTCTTGACGTCGTCGGTCATGACTTCGTCGATCCTGCGGGCGTGGGCGTGAACGTAATCCTTGGCCAGCGTGCCGGGGCCGAGCAGGAATTCGACCCAGCGCGGACGCCGGCGCTCGGTTCCGGTCTCCGAGCGGCGCAGAAAATCCCCTTCGGTGACGATGCCCGCCAGGTTCCCGTTGGTGTCGACCACCGGCAGGCCGCTGATCCTGTTGTCCAGCATCAGGCGCAGCGCTTCGAGGATCGGGGCATCCGGCGTGACGGTGATCACATGCTGGGTCATCACATCCTTGGCTTTCATCGATGATCTCCAGTGTGGTCCGGAACCGAGCCCGAGCAGGGTGCCCCAGCTCCCGGAACCGGTCCCGGGCTCGAGCAGAGGCATCGCGCAGCCGCAGCAACACATCGCCTCAGCTCGCCATGGGACACGTCGTGAAAAACGGTTGCGGCACAGTCCCATCGCCGCACGCCGAACGTCTTCGCGCTGACGGCTCTGTCACTCGCATGACATGGATGTTCCTACATTGAGGCATATCAAGAGGCAGGGTTCGCCGGCTTGTTAGCTGCGCGACGGCGCCTTCAGATGCGCTGCCGGCGGCCAATTTCGGGGAGACGATTCATGTTCGCCTGCGCGACGCTGCCTGTTGCTCTCGCTTAGGATCCGCCGATGTCGACATATCGCCTGGACAGGCTGGTCGCGCCGCGCTCGCTCGCCGTCGTCGGTGCGAGCCCGCGTCAAACTTCGGTCGGCCGGCATGTGATCGCCAACATCGTGGCCGCCGGATTTGCCGGACCGGTTCACGTGGTCAACCCGAATCATCCTGAGATCGAGGGCATCGACACCGTCGGATCCATCGACGCCATCGCCGGGACGCCCGATGTCGTGGTCATCGCGGTGCCGCCGGCCGCGGTGCCGGAAACCGTCGCGGCGGCCGGGGCCAAGGGTGCGGCGGCTGCGATCATCATCACCGCCGGCCTCGGGCATGGCCCGGGATCGCTCGCGGAGGCGGCTGAGCACGCGGCGCGCGCCGACCGGCCTGCGGCTGGTCGGCCCCAATTGCCTCGGGGTGCTGGTGCCGCCGGCACGGTTCAATGCGAGCTTCGCCACGCGGATGCCGGCGCAGGGCGATCTCGCCGTCATCTCGCAATCCGGCGCCATCGTCGCCGGCATGATCGAATGGGCGGCGCAGCGCGCGATCGGCTTCTCCGCCGTGATTTCCGTCGGCGACCAGGTCGATGTCGATTTCGGCGACCTGCTCGATCTGTTCGCGGCCGACGGCGCCACCCGCGCCATCGTGCTCTATGTCGAGTCCATCAAGGATGCCCGCAAGTTCATGTCGGCGGCGCGGGCAGCGGCCCGGGCGAAGCCGGTGATCGTCATCAAGGCGGGCCGCCATACCCAGGGCGCCAAGGCCGCCGCGACCCACACCGGCGCGCTGGCGGGCTCGGACGCGGTCTATGACGCGGCGTTCCGCCGGGCCGGCCTGCTCCGCGTGTTCGACCTCGAGGAGCTGTTCGACGCCACCGAGACGCTCGGGCGCCTGAAGCCGTTCCCCGGCAAGCGCCTCGCCATCCTGACCAATGGCGGCGGCATCGGCGTGCTCGCCGTCGATCGCCTGATCGATCTCGGCGGCGTCCTCGCGGAACTCTCCCCCGCTACCAGGGCACGGCTCGATGCGGTGCTGCCCCGACCTGGTCGAAGGCCAATCCCGTCGACATCGTCGGCGATGCCGACGCCGCGCCGCTATGCGGCGGCGCTGGAGGCGCTGCTCGCCGACCCGGAAACGATGCCGTTCTGGTGCTCAACGTTCCGACCGCACTGGCCTCGGCGGCGGCGACAGCGAACGCGGTCGCGACGGTCGTGCGTCAATACCGGGCCAAGACCCTGCAGGCAAAGCCGGTGTTCGCGGTCTGGATCGGCGCCGACAGCGCCGTTGATTCCGCGTTCGAAGCCGCGGGCATACCGGCCTATCCGACGGAAGCGGATGCCGTCCGCGGCTTTACCCATCTGGTGCGCTGGGCGCAGGTCCGCGATGCGCTGATGGAAACGCCGCCGAGCCTGCCGGCGGACTTCGTGCCCGATGTCGCCGCGGCGCGACGGCCGGTCGAAGCGGCGATCCGCGGCGGCCGCCGCTGGCTCGACCCGCTGGAAGTCGTCGAGGTCATGACGGCCTATGGGATCGCGACGGTGCCGACGCTGCTCGCCCGCGATGCCGACCAGGCCGGCGCGGTGGCAAGGCCGTTTCTCGCTGCGGGGACGCCGGTGGTGGTCAAGATATTATCGCCGGATATCGTCCATAAGTCGGATGTCGGCGGCGTGCGGCTCGACCTCGCATCGGAGGCGGCGGTGCGGGCCGCCGCCGCCGATATCATCGCCGCCGCCCGCGCCGTGCGACCAGATGCGCGCATCACCGGCGTGACCGTCCAGCCCATGATCGTGCGCCCCAAGGCCCATGAGCTCATCGCGGGCATTGCCGACGATCCCACATTCGGTCCCGTCATCGCGTTCGGACAGGGCGGAACGGCGGTCGAGGTGCTCGACGACAAGGCGCTGGCGCTGCCTCCGCTCGACCTCAAATTGGCGGGCGACCTGATTGCCCGCACCCGGGTGTCGCGGGTGCTGCGCGGCTACCGCGACGTTCCTGCGGCAAAGATGGCGGACATCGCGCTGACCCTCGTGAAGCTCGCCCAGCTCGCCGCCGATGTGCCGGAGTTGCGCGAACTCGACATCAACCCGCTCCTTGCCGACCAGAACGGGATTCTCGCGCTCGACGTCCGTATCGCCGTCGCGCCGCTGGAGCCGGAGCCGAAATTCAAGGGCGTCGGCTACAACCGGTTCGCGGTGCGGCCCTATCCGACCCAGTGGGAACAGTGGCTGGAACTCGGCGACGGCACGAAATTCTTCGCCCGGCCGCTGCGTCCCGAAGACGAACCCCGGTTGCAGAAGTTCCTCGAAAAAATCACCGCCGACGACCTTCGGCTGCGCTTCTTCGCCCCGGTCAGGCAGTTCAGCCACGCCTTCCTCGCCCGCCTGACACAGCTCGACTACGCCCGCGCCATCGCCTTCGCCGCCCTCGACGGGGGCTCCGGCGAGTTGCTGGGGGTGGTACGGCTGCACGCCGATTCCAACTACGAAAGCGCCGAATACGCCGTGCTGGTGCGCTCCGATCTCAAGGGCCGCGGCATCGGGTGGAGGCTCATGGAACTGATCATCCGCTATGCGCGCAGCGAGAATCTCAGATGCATCGAAGGCCAGGTGCTGCAGGAAAACACCACGATGCTGGACATGTGCCGGCAACTCGGTTTTCAGATCGTCGACGACCCGAACGACAAGACATTAAACCTCGTGCGGCTCGATCTGCGATGAGCTTGATCCAGCGCATGTCGGGCAGTTCCGAACCGAAATAGGGTTTATAGGCAATGTTCGCGAATTGCCAGACGATATGGGGAGATCGGCCGTGTCCTTTGCGACGATGATGGTGCATGTAAACGTCGATGGCACGTCGATCCTCCGAATTCGGCTGGCTGCGAATCTGGCCGACCGGTTTGCTTCCGACCTGATCGGCATTGCCGCCTGCATCCTGCCGCCATATCCCGCCGAGGGCGCCTACTTCGTCACCCGCGAGATGGTCGAACGGGAGCGCCAGGACATCGAGGCCTCGCTGGCGCGCGCCGAGGCGGCCTTTCGCGCAGCGGCCGGCGCGGGGCGGCCGCGACTCGAATGGCGATCCGGCATCGAGCTTCCTGAATTCTACGTGGCGTCGGAGGCGCGCGCCGCGGACCTCCTCATCATCGGTCGCGACGCCGCGCCGGCGGACGTCACCCGTTCGCTCGATCCGGGCGGCACGGTGTTGCGTGCGGGCCGGCCGGTGTTGGTGGTGCCGCCCAACGTCGACGTGCTTGCGGCGGAACGGATCATCGTCGGGTGGAGAGATACCCGCGAGGCACGCCGCGCGCTGCGGGATGCGCTGCCGTTCCTGCAACGGGCCGACGCCGTGACCATCGTCGAAATTAGCGACGTGGAATTGCAGGTCGACGGGCGGCGGCAGGTCGATGACGTGGTCCGCTACCTGGCGCGGCGCGACGTGCAGGCCGTCTCGATGATCGCGGCCTGCCCCGAGAACAGCGTCGCGGATGAATTGATCCGTCTCGCCAGAGCCGAGGGCGCGGATTTGATCGTCGCCGGCGCCTATGGGCACAGCCGCCTCGGCGAATGGGTGTTCGGCGGCGCGACGCGGGACCTGCTCGCATCGAGCCCGGTGTGCTGCCTGATGGCGCATTGACCGGATCGTGTGTGCGCCACATTTTCGATGTCGCAGATCGGGAGCGAGCTACCCGCCGTTGTCGCGTCTCCGGCCGGCGCGGCCCTCGAGTTCCAGGGTCACGAGCCGCGCCAACAGCGTCGCCGGGTAGAGCTGGCCGATGATGGCCTCGAGATTGGCCAGGCTGCGGGCGATCGGATGCATCGGCACGATGTCGCCGTATCCGGTGGAGGTCAGCGTCACGAAGCTGAAATAGATCAGGTTGTCGGTGAGCCTCGGGGTATCGCTTACCGACAGGCCGTCGAAGGCTTCGGGAAAACTCAACCCGACAAATGCATAAAGGGCGACGAACATCATCGCGATAGTCAGATAAAGCAGGATGGCCCCGACGACGCGGTGATAGGTGACGGGACCGGGACCGAAGACCGCGCGGCAAACGATCATGGCGAGCGCGAATGTGACGATGATGTAAGCCGTCGCGTCGAGATAGACGTCGATTGTCGAGGGGCCGTTCAGGCGCAGTCCCGCACCTATGGTGCCCAACGCCAGGGCGACGCCCATTGCCAGCGCGGCCGCAACGCTTCCGGAAAGGACCACCACGCCGACGATGAATATGAACAAGACCCCGAAGCCGATCGTCTGCGTCTGAAGCAGGCCGGCAGCGTGAATCGGCACGATGATGAACATCAGCGTCGCCATGATGACGGTCAGTGCGGTCAATAGCGGTTCGCGGACACGCTCGCGTGCGCGTGCCAGGGCCTTCATATCCAGGTGCAGCATGCGGGCCTGCCTGCAGGGTGGGTCGATCCGGTGTGAAGCGATGGGCGCTGTCGGGCCGGCCGACATGACCGCGAGAGCTTGCAGGCATTCTCGTGCAAGATCACGCAAAAAATATGGGCTCGGAGTGCGCCGGATATGCCGGACAGGATTGCACTGAAATCCGGTTGACCGGACCGGGCACCGCCGCCGACTCGGCCAATTCATTGCATGAGCGCATGCGCCGCCGACCTCAGCGTGGCTGTCGGAATCTGAGCCGGCGCAGCAACATGCGTTCGAACCGCTCCAGTTCGCGTATGCCGAAAAGCCGGGCCAGAGCCAGGTAGATTGCGCTGCCGGCCGTGCACAGCACGGTGGCGCGCACGAGGATCACGGGCAAGTCGACACCGGGCAGCGATCGCAGGAGGGCCATGCGGACAGCGCAAGGCCGAAGACGATCGCGATACCCGCGGCCAGGGCGAGCCGCAGCGCGGCGTCCAGCATGCCCGGAATGTCGTCGAGCGTGGTGCCCTTGGCCGCGGCCTCGCGCTCGAAGCGGCGGCGCTGCAGCCAGCCGAGCGCAAGGACGTAGACCAGGATGGAAATCGAACTCGCGATGGCGAGCCCGATCGCCCCCCAATGCCGGCGCATCACGACATACAGCGGCACCGCCGCAATCGCCACGATGGTGCCGATGATCGTCGGCAGCCACGTGCTGCCGAGCGCATAGAAGCCGCGGCTGATCACGGTCTGCGCCGCCCAGCCGCCGAGCCCCAGGCACAGGAAAGCGAGCAATGTGCCGGTCGCCTGCGCATCGGCGACGCTGAACCGGCTGGTGAACATTCCCCAGATCAGGTAGGCCGCCTCGAATCCGGCGAGCGTCATGCACACCTGCGCGGCGAAGGTCGCGAACAGCATCAGCCGCACCGCGCCGCACAGCACGCCATAGGCTTCGGCCACATGGCCGGCCGCGACCATGCGGCTGATGGTGGGGTAGGCCGCCACCCCCGCCGCCATGCCGAATACGCCGATCGGCACCTTCATCAGGGTGCGCCCGTATTGCAGCTGCGACAGCGCGCCGGCGGCGAGGTAGGAGGCCTGATTCTTGACGATCCACTCGTCCACCACCACGATCGAAAAGCCGAGCATGATCGGAAACGACAGCCAGAGATAGCGCCGCAGGTCGGCATTGCGCAGCGACAGGATCGGATACCAGCGCATCTGCGTCCGCAGGCAGCCGTAGAGCGGCAGCGCGAACGGTCCGAGCGCCGAGCCCGCGAGCACGCCCCACGCAAAGCCGTCGGCTCCCGATCCCGTAATGCGCTCCGGCAAGGCCGCCCGCGATGATGCCGGCGGAGTAGACGAGCGGCGCCATCGCCGGAAGGAAGTGCAGGTCCTGGGCCTGCAGCGTTGCCGACAGCAATCCGCCGATCACATGGAAGAATTGCGCCGGCAGAATGATCCGCATCAGCCGCACCAGCGTGTCGACCTCGCCGGGATCCGTGAAACCCGGGCGCCACCACGCCCGCCAGCGGTCGCGCGAAGACCATGAGCACCGCGATGGCGATGCTTCCCGCCAGGAGAATGAAATTCGCGATGGCGCTGAAGGCCTGCCAGCCGCCCTCGCGGTCCCCGCGTCCGAAATATTCCAGGAACATCGGAATGAAGACGATCGACAAGGCGCCCGCTGCCAGCAGGTAGTTCAGAAAGTCCGGAAGCGTGAAGCTCGCGAAATAGAGGTCCGCCTCGCGGCTGGCGCCGAGCGTGCGGCCGATGATCTGCTCGCGCACGAGGCCCATGATGCGGCTGAGGAAGATCGAGACGCCCCAGATCGCCGAGGCGATGCCGACAGTGCGCGCCGAACTCTTCCTGCGCGACGCCGCCGGCGATGCAGTGTCGACCGGCGATGACCGAGGCGATAGCGTCATGTCCGCGAGCGGCAGATGTAGGCGCCTTCGTTGGATCGCAGGCCGGAACACCACGGACTCCTGAGCCGTGGCACGATCCGCCTGCGTGGCCTGTCGTCCTGCCCGAACCCGGCTGTGCCGCCCCACAGGCAGTCCTTGTCGAAGAACGGCCAGGTGGCTTGCGGGCAGCCCTTGGCGGCGGCGCTGGCGGCCGCTGATGCCGCGCCTGCGGCGTCCGACGGCGCAGCGACGGCCTCCGCAGGATTGGACGCGCCGCCGTTTCCGGCGCCAGCCGTCGGATTGCCGATTCCAGGCCTCACGGCGGCCTGGAGGGCGGCGAAGTCATGGGACAGTTCCGCGTATCCCGGTTCCACTGTGGCCCGCGGAGCCGGAAAATCGAACTCTTGGCCGCCGATCAGCGCCAGTGCCCCGACCCCAGCACCGACCGCGCCACATGCCAAGGCGACGACCGTCGCCCACATGGCGCGGTGGTGGTCGAACGACGAACCGAGATAGCCGGACTCCGGATAAAAGTGCTGAGATGACCTATTCATGGCCCTTCGCCCGGTCGCCGGCCATCTGGGCATGAGCCACGCACGGAGCGGCCACCAACGCGGAAATCGTCATTGCAGCAAGGATAGCTTTCATCGGTGACTCCGTCCACGGTGTCTCCGTCCACGTCGCGGGTCATCAAGGGCAACCGCTTTTACGGGACCGGATTGTCCGGCGCCGGGCCTTGATCCACCGCAAAGCAAGCCGTCGCGCGCAGGCCTAAACGAAAGTCGCTGATGCGAAGCAAGGGAAGCGGAGCTTGGTTCATGAAAGCCGCCGATGTCATGGCTACCAACGTCATATCGGTCGGGTCGGAAGCCTCCGTGCAGGAGGTCGCCGAGGTGCTGCTCCGGAACAGAGTGAGCGGCGTTCCGGTGACGGGACCGCAAGGCGAGCTGATCGGCATCGTCAGCGAGGGCGACCTGATGCGGCGTCCGGAGGCGGGAACGCAGCGGCGTCATTCCTGGTGGCTCCATTTGGTCGCCTCCAAGGAGGGCTTGGCCTCCGAATACATCAAATCGCACTCGCGCAAGGTCGTGGACGTGATGAGCCGGAACGTCGTCACGGCTTCGCCGGAGACGCCGGTCGGCGACGTCGCCGAACTGTTGGAAAGGCACGCCATCAAGCGGGTCCCGATCGTCAAGGACGGCAAGGTCGTCGGCATCGTCAGCCGGGCCAACCTTCTGCAGGCTCTGGCCAGCCTCAAGAACATGCCGGCAGGCAAGACCGACGATGCGAGCATCCGCGCCAAGCTGATGGCCAAGCTCGCAAACGAGCGTTGGACCACGCCGTCTCTGCTCAACCTCATCGTGCACGATGGAACCGTCGACCTGTGGGGGATCGTCCAATCGCAGACGGAAAAGAAGGCGGTCCGGGTTCTGGTCGAGAGCACGGCGGGCGTGCGCGCCGTGAATGACAATTTGATCATCCCGTCGACGATGTCGGGCTTGTACTGAAGAGACCTGACGGCGCGACGGATTTGGACGCAAATTTGGACATGGCATCGGCGAGGCGGGCCCTCCGATTCGCCCGGCAGGGAGATCACAATGCAGTCACGACGTCATCTCAAGCTTGTTGGGGTTTGCATATTGCTTGCCGGAGGCATCATGGCGAACGCGGCTTTCGCGGCCGACGCCTATAATGGCGGGCAGATCGCGCAACGCTGGTGCGAGCCCTGCCATGTCGTCGTGGCCGATCAGCGTGGCACCACCGGGGAGGCGCCGCCCTTCGCCACGATCGCCAAGAGACCGGGATTTGATCCGAACCAGATTGCGATGTTCCTGCTCGACCCGCACCCGAAGATGCCGGACATGTCGCTGACGCGCACTGAAGCGGGCGACCTCGCCGCCTACATCGCGTCCTTGGGGAAATAGCGCCTTGGGCTGCCTTTCTTGGCCTGGCCGCGCCGGCCCGCGCAATCTTTTCCGAATCGCCTGGGAATAAACCGCCGCCTCGCCCCGTCTCTTCCACATCTGCCACCATGGCGGAAGGAGAGACGGAATGGCGCAGGATGACAAGGACGGCCTCGACCGGCGCGGCGCGCTGGAATGCATGATCTGGGCGGGAACGGGCGTGCTGTGGACGATGGCGGGCGGGGTCCCGCGATCGTCCTCGCTGCTCGGCATTTCCGCGGCCAATGCCCAGGCGGCGAAAGGATTCAACTTTCCTGCAGATTTCGGACAGCCACATCGGCTTCAAGCAGCCGGCCAATCCGAACCCGCTGGCGACCCTCGACGAGGCGATCGCCAAGGTCGGCGCGCTCCCGCAGCAAACCGGCCTTCATGATTCACACCGGCGACATCACCCACCTCTCCAAGCCGGAGGAATTCGACAATGCCGACCAGGCGATCAGCAAGGCGAGGCTCGACACCCATTACGTGCCCGGCGAGCACGACATCGTCGACGAGAACCGCGGCAAGGCCTATCTGGAGCGCTACGGCAAGCGGACCCAAGGCAGGGGCACCGGCTGGTATTCATTCGACCACGACGGCGTACACTTCGTCGCCCTCGTCAATGTGGCCGACCTCAAGTCGGGCGGCATGGGCGCGGTCGGCGAAGCGCAGCTCGCCTGGCTCGCCGACGACCTCGAGGCGAAGACGGCTTCCACCCCCATCGTGCTGTTCGCCCACATCCCTTTGTGGACCGTGAGCGCCGATTGGGGCTGGGGCACCGACGATGCCGCCCGCGCGCTCGACCTCGTCAAGCGCTTCGGGTCGGTCACCGTGCTCAACGGGCACATCCACCAGATCATGCAGAAGGTGGAAGGTACGGTGACCTTCCACACCGCGCGCTCGACCGCCTTCCCACAGCCCGCACCCGGCACCGCGCCGTCGCCCGGACCGATGCGCGTCCCCGATGACAGGCTGCGCGGCGTGCTCGGCATCACTGAAGTAATGGTGAAGCCGGGCACCCTGCCGCTCGCGATCACCGACAGCGCGCTCGCCAAGGCCTGACGGAGCCTCCCGGGCTCGCGCCGCTCCTCCCGTCACCCCGGGAGGAGCCCCCCGGCGACCATCGCCGGGGCAGGCCGCCCGACTGCCGAAACAACGAGGTTATTTCCATGTGCCTGCTGAGACAGAGCCTGCGCGCCTTCACGGCGGGCGCGGCCGCGTGCTGCGCCGCCTACGCCCTCGCTGCGCCGGCCGAAATCCGCATCCCCATCGACAACTTCACGTTCAAGCCCGACGTCGTCACGGTGCCGGTCGGGACCAGGATCGTGTGGCAGAACGACGACGACATCCCCCACTCCGTCGTCGAGACCCAGGGCAAGTTCCACTCCCCCGCCCTCGACACCGAAGACAAGTACGCCTTCACCTTCGCGGCCGCCGGCACGTACGAATATTTCTGCGGGCTGCATCCCCACATGAAGGGCAAGGTGATTGTCACACCATGACAGACGCCGACAGACGGCGGGTACGGCTTGGCGCGGCGGCGTCCGCCTGGTTAGCAGCCGGGCATCGGGGGATCCGCGTCCACCCAATTTGCCTTCGATGACTGAATTTTGGCGAGTGCGGCTTGTTCCGACGGTGCTTCTCGGCCTGTTGGCCCTCCCCGCCGGCACATTCGCCGCGGCGGCGGCCGATAGCTCCCCGCGGCCGGGCAGCGAGATTTGCCGGCCACGTGCCGGTGACCTTGCAGGCGAACCGGCATCATCCACCTATCAGAACAGTCGGTCGAAACGGAATGAGTAGCCGACGCCGAAGATATAGGCCGGCGCATTGTCGTTGAGGCCGATGCCAATGTGGAAGTCGATCTGCTGGGTGTCGGTGATCCGGTAGCCTCCGCCGGAGTTGAAGAGGTGGCTCGGGCCGCCATGGACATGGTAGTCGCCAACATATTCGACGAACAGGAAGGCCCGCTTTCCGATCTCCCGTTCGATCACGAAGGTCGTTTCGGTCGAAAGCTTGTTGATCGGGTCGGCGGGCACAATGAAATCAGTCAGCATGCCGTTGACGCTCCAGCCATCGCCCAATTCCCACGACCACGGGAATTGCGCGTAAGGCTGCACGCCCGGACCCGCGATCGCCTTGGTGCCGGTCGGCAGCCCAGCGCCGAACGTAGCGGAGAGATCGAATTTGCCCGGCAACGGACTGATCTGCCATTTGATCGCAGGAGTGACGTTGGTGAACCCCGTATCGGACCGCCCGGACAGCGCGTCAAAGTAAGTGGGAACGTCGACCAGCGCTTCGAGGCAGGGCGCAATGCCGAAACGCAGCCTGGTGTTGGTGCCGTCGAGGACTTGGCCGCCGTCGCGTCCGGAGATGTTGACGCCGTTCTCCTGCTGAAGGCTTCCCTGCGGCACCACCAAACTGGAGTTGGTGGTATCGGGCCGATCAGTGGCGATCTCGCTGCCCGGCTGCGGGCAGGCGTCAGCAGCCGCCTCAATTACAGCGGCGGGGAGGGCCAGAAAGCCGAGAAGCGTGCCCGGGAACCGCATGAACCAAAGCCTCCAAATGGGCATCTAATCGATACTCGGCGCGTCGAGCAATCCGATATCGAACGGCATGGCATCTGCACAGGCGAACACGGCTTTCCGCTGGACCGTTCTTCGCGAGAACTCCCCGCCCGCAGGCCGCGCGGCAGGAAAAGCGCCCCAGAAGCCGGACCCGGCCAGGGCCGCTTCTCGGCAAGGAGCGTTGGTACTCACGTTACGAGTTGAGGGTCGCCAAGGTCGAACGCGCCTAGGCGGGGCCCGAGGGACGATGATCCGACGCGGTCCGCAGCCGCTTCGGCTCTGCAGCCCGAAACGACGGGCGCCCGGGGTCGAAAGTTCGGCTCCCAATTTGAGCAGACCTGCAGGTTACGCTCGCGTCGGCAGATTAGCGATTAGACGGCACCTGTAGCCGCACGCAATTCCTACCGCCGCCCAGAAAGCAATCCTCCTGCCGGGAAATCTCAACCAGCTTCATCAGCAAAAAATAGCCGCCGACACATACCAAGGCCAGGACCGCCAGGTTGATCAGGACGCCAACGTCTGACAGCCCCTGATTACCGCCACGGTCCTTGTGGTGCGGTTCCCCCGACGCGGACCGTTTGCTGCTTGGCTCGTTGGTCGAAGGCTCCCCAGTCCTTTCCAAATCTTGGCCGGCGGCAAGTTGTTTTTTCCACCGCTCGACGACACTGATGGCCTTCGCGCGCGCCGCGGGGTCGGCCCCGTGGGCCGGGGTTGAGGCTCTCATGTCGTCGGTGCGGCGTCGGATGCCCATGGTGTGCGGCCTTTTCGCTTTGCTATCCTTTTTGGCACCGCCAGTCAGCAGCTTGCAAGTCCGGCATCGTTGCTCGCCCGATTCGGCCGGACATCGGCCCGGCGGCGGTCCACGCATCCGCGCATACGGGGCCGCCACTGCCTTGCGCCTCGATCCCGCTTGGGCGCAGTTGACGGTGGCCTCGATGACGGCCACCTCCGGAGCTGGCCAGCGGGATCGCGACGGGCGCCGCACTCGATCCGGCATCCGTTCAATTCCGCCACCACCAAAGACATCACCGATGGCAATCCGGGGTCGCCGGTAATCGAAGGGACGCCGAGGTCGCAGATCTCATCTTCGACGGCGACGTCCAGTCAACAGGCGGCGATTTCGGATTTGCCCGGAACAGAATCTCGCCGTTGCGGTGGCGGTCGGCGCGTGTCGCCGTGGGAGTCGGCGATCATCGAACACCTAACTGGAACGCAAGCGATTGAGCCGGCTGGCATCCGCGCCGCTGCTGTGTATGGCTTTTGCATAACCCCGCCAGATCGGCTATGGTCGCGCCTGGCATAGTCTGCGGATTATGCCACCGACACACAGCCGACAATCTAAGGTTTCAAGGAGGAGGGTTCTATGAGGCTTGGATTCACCATCGCCGGCGCAACCGCCCTGTTCGCGACCGCAGCCTTTGCGCAGGGGCCGGACTTCTCGAAAGTTCAGATCAAGACCACCGACCTCGGCAATCGCACCTACATGCTGGAAGGCCAGGGCGGGAATATCATCGCAGCGTGCGGCGATGACGCGGTAATCCAGGTGGATACCGAATTCGCGCCGCTGCACGATAAGATCAAGGCGGCCATCGATCAAGCATGCGGCGGCAAGCCGATCAAATACATCGTCAATACCCATTTCCACGGCGATCATACCGGCGGTAATGGCGAGTTCGCGACCAAGGACAAGGCCACTGTCGTCGCTCACCACAATCTCGCGCTTCGTCTCGAGCACGGCTCGACCAATGGACTCTCGGGCCAGCGCACTCAACCGGTTGCAAAAGAAGCGATCCCGACTCAGACTTACGATTCCAACTACGGACCGCTGCTCCAAGTGGCCGGCCGCAGCGCGGTCGTCGGACATCCGAACAGCGCACATACGGATACCGATTCATGGGTCTTATTCCCGGATGCCAATGTCATCGCGATGGGTGATACCACAAGTCTCGGCCCACGCTATCCGACCATTGACTATGCCAATGGCGGCAGCATCACCGGCATCATCAACACGGTCAACAACTACCTCGCGATGACCAACGGCCAGACCAAATACGTGCCCGGACATGGACCTCTCGCCACCCGCGCCGACATCGTCCGTTATCGCGACATGCTGACCGCGGTGCGCTATCTCGTCAGGGCCGAGATCCAAGCCAACAAGACCGAGGATCAGGCCGTCGCCGACAAACCGCTTGCCCCCATCGGCAAAATCCTCGGGTCCACGCAGCAGCTCGACGACAACATGGTGCGGATGGTCTATCGCTCCTTGAAGAATACGCCAGCCAATCCGGCGTAGTTGTTTTTGCGTTGTGGAGTACGGGCCGGGACGAATCTTCGTCCCGGCCTTTTTTCAGCTTGATTGCGTTGGCTCGACGACTGCAGGGCCGCAGCTGCCTCAATAACGTGCCGCCTGCCCCGGCTTGCGCGCGGCCGACGATCGCATGGGCTGCGGTGCCGGGCTTTGCGAGATCGACGGCGGCGGTGACTATGTCCGCTCCGCCGCCCGCGGGCTCCTGCGGCGCGGCGATGTCGGTGGGCGTCAGACGCGAGATGGCGCGGCCGCCGAGCGCGCCGTCTTTGCGCAGGCGCCGTCAGCTGGCAGCCGATCATGCCGGCCGAGCCGATCGAGAGGATGTGCATCGCCGCGTCTCCCGTCACAGCGCCATGCCGCCGTCGACCAGATGGGTCTGTCCGGTGATGTAGCTCGCCTCGTCGGAGGCGAGGAACACCGCCAGCGCCGCCACCTCTTGCGGCGTGCCGAGCCGTCCCATCGGCTGGCGATCAACGAAGTCCTGCCGCACCGCATCGACCGGCCGGCGGCTCGATTTCGAGAGGTCGGCGACACGGGTGTCGAGCGACGGCGTCTGGATCGTGCCGGGGCAGATCGCGTTCGCCCGGATGCCCTGCTTGATGAAGTCGGCCGCCACCGCCTTGGTGACCCCGATGATCGCGGCCTTGGTCGCCCCGTAGACGTAGCGGTTGGGCACGCCTCGGATCGAGGACACCGCCGAGGCAATGCTGATGATCGAGCCGCGTCGCTTTTCCACCATCCCCGGCAGGAACGCCCGCAGCATGCGATGGACCGAGGTGACGTTGAGATCGAACGAGACCGCCCAGTCGGCTTCGCTGCAGTCGAGCACGCTGCCGTGATGAACGAAGCCGGCGCAATTGACGAGGATGTCGGGCGGCCCGAACGCCCGCATCGCCTGCTCCGCGAACGCATCGACTGCGGCCGTCGAGCGGACGTCGAGCTTGTCGCGCCGGGCCGCGGCAAGGCCTTCCAGCTTGCCGGGGTCGAGATCGGTCGCGATCACCGTCGCGCCCTCGGCGATGAAGGCCTCGCTGATGGCGCGGCCGATCCCCTGTCCCGCGGCGGTGACGATCGCGATCTTGCGGTCCATTCGATTGGCCATGGTTATACTCGAACTCCCGGGTGGAGGCCAAATCGACTACTCCCATCCATCGGGCGATGAAAGCCGCGCCTTTCGCCGGGACTGGCCTTGAAAAACCGTCAAGATGTTCAATATCGCAACGCGCGTGCCGGTCCCGAAGTTCCTGCAATGCCCAATACCGTCGATCTCAACGGACGCGCTCACGGCCGCCTAAATCGTCCCGTCGATCGCCGCTGGTCAAGCCCCTTTCCACTCCTCCGCCTGCACCGCCCCAATCCTTGGCCGTGTCTCAGTTTGATAGACGCGACCCAATCCTTCCACCATTTGACAGACCCGACATGCGTCAAGTAGGTTTTTCGCAAGTTGAGACTGCAGGGGCCAGACCGGCTGGGTAGAATCAGCTTTTCGATCGGGCCACCGAAAACGTACCCCAATGGCGCAAGGCTCCATGGAGAGGTGGCACCGATGGCGATCACAATTTCTCGTCGGCATTTGCTGCACGTCGGCTATGGAACAACAGCGGCGACGCTCTGTGGTTCGGTCGTAGCTGGCGAACTCGGCTCGGGACGCGCTCAAGCGCAAGGGGCGCCTGGCGATGTTTCCAGGGAAGAGCTTTTTTACAGAGACGACTGGTTTGGTGAACCGTGGCGCAACCCCGAGGCTGCCCTGCTCATCCACGGCAACGCCGAATCGAGCATCGTGTGGTACGCGTGGCTGCCGCGCATGGCGAAGGTATTTCGCGTGCTGCGGCCCGACCTGCCTGGGTTGGGTCGGTCGCGGATTCCCGCGGGCTTCGAGTGGTCGCTGCCCAGTCTTGCCGCCTTCGTGGCGCATGTCCTCGATAAGGCGGGCGCCAACTCGGCTCACATCATCGGCGCCAAGGCTGGCGGCGCGATTGCGATGCAGTTTGCCGCGGATTACCCAACTCGCACCCGCACGCTTTCGGTCGTCCATGTCCCCTCGGCGGTGACCAACACGAGCGTTCCCGCTTCCGCGACCTCCTTTGCTCCGCAGCTCGCGAGGCTCGGGTCAGCCGCTTCGAAAGAGATGGTAGATTATTGGGAGAACATGTTTGCGACGGCGCCGGAAATCCCGACAAAAGGCCTTCTCACAGCGGTTTCCAAGTCAGACCCGGCGAGAGACGGCGTCCTGCAGCGCATCAAAGCGCCAACTCTGCTGATGACGGCCGACCGCGGCCAGTCGCAATCGGTCGAGAGGGCGCGGCAGTATCAGACGCTCATTCCCAATTCGCGGCTGGTGGTTCTGCGGAGCGACGGCTACCACATCGCCGCCTCGAATGCCGACGAGTGCGCCACCAACGTTCTAGCCTTCATCAAGGAGGCGAGACACGGGGCTTAGTCTATTCGGGACCTCGAAAAAATTGAAGCGGCCGGCAATCGCCCGCATCTTGGGGGTGAACGGCACAGAATCGAGCCGAGAACAAAACGCGAGGTTGCCAAGAGCGCACCTTCGGAAGACAGGCCGTCAACCTCGCGGTCGCCGCGGGGGAAGGCCATGTGACGCCTTCCAAACGACGGAATAAACTCGTGGCACGTCACGCAGTGTGTTCAGCGCTGCGGGGGCGCGAGGACTTGGTCGAAATCGCAAATCCTGGCTTGAGGGCCCTGATCAAAATCGCACCCGAGACCGGCAACAAAAGGGGGCGTCGGAGATGAGAAATAAAAATTCCCCGCCGATTGTGATCACTGCGGTACCGCGCGCAGTCTTGGGCGGCATGGCCCTTGCCCAGCAGGGCAAGAACACTTTGAAAGTACCGAACGGGCTCGCGCGGTTAATACTGTGTCGAGACGCGCACCGTCAAAGCCGTCCCCAAGATAGCGACCGGTTACCACGTTTACCCGCTCCGCCTCATCAGGGATGGCCTCCGGCGCATCCTTCGCCTGATCGCGCGGCTTTGCCGTCATCCTGCCCTTCAGGGCGATGACGTTTTCGGCGAACTTCCGCAACCGTTCGGCGATGGCCTGAAGTTGATCACGGCGTTCCGCGAAGATGACCGGCGAGCGTCCCGAAACCGCACATGGGATGCAGCGTACCCGGGTCGAGCCGAGCCAGTCGAGATCGACCCGGAACGCCTGCGCAAGGCGATCCGATATCTCAAAGGGCATCCCGAACAGAATGATCCCCGGACCTGGTGCACTGTGCCGCTGGATCGAAACGTCGGAGGGCAACAGCTACATCGTCGGGGCCGGCATCCGCAGGCGTTGATGTGCATCAACACTGAAGCCTCCCAAATTTGCATAAGTGCAATCGCTTTTGAAGGAACGATGATCATGGCTCCGCTGCATCGGCTTCCGTCGCGGTTCCCGGTCGGGACCCACTACATTGTTGAAGGTGAACCGAGAAAAGGCACGCAACCGAGAATCGTCTCGCGGTACGTGGTGATGCCGAGCGGGATACGCTACGATCTGATGACGCCCGCCGGGTGGGTGCGCAAGCCCGCCGATCTGGCCCGCAAGAGGCGTCAGCCTTGCTGACGGCGGGCCGCCGCGTTTGCATGTGAGCAAACTTGTTTAATCTTCAACTTTAATCTTCAACAGTGAAAAGGCTTCCATGGGCGCGACCATCAACACTCCCTTCCTTCGTGGCGCTGTGCTTCGTGGTGCGGCGTTCGGAGTTCTCGCCGCTGCCATAACCCAACCCTCGCTCGTGCTCGCCGCCGACGCCTCAAACGGTGAACGACTGGCGATGCGGTGGTGCTCGGCATGCCATGTGGTCGCGAATGACCAGCGCGAGGCAAACGCCGACGCGCCGCCCTTTGAGGAAATCGCAAAGCGTTTCAGCGAACCCGGTCTTACCACCTTTCTTCTTGACCCCCATGCGAAGATGCCAGACATGAATCTGACACGCTTCGAGGCCGCCGACATCGCGGCTTACGTCGGCACGCTGAAGTAGGGCTTCTGGTCCAAGCCAAGTCTGTGGTCTAACTGGTCGTTTTGTGACCGTTCGGATGTTTGATGGGAGCGCCTGCATGAAACGCTTGTGCTGTTTAGCGATCCTTCTGACGCTTTCGATTTCGTTCAACGAAATTCGCGCACAGGAGATTGGCGATACGCAGAATGGCCTCGCGTGGGCGCAACAGGTTTGCTCCGAGTGTCACGCGATCCGGCGCGGACAGGCTCGCTCGCCGAACACCCGGTCACCGACGTTCTCAGAACTCGCGACCACGCCCGGAATGACGGTCGGTGCCTTGATGGTCGCGCTAACGACGCCGCACGCGGGGATGCCAATGTTCCTGCTTACGGCCACGCAAAGAGAAGATATAATCGCGTACATCCTCAGCCTACGTTAGCTCGTCGCCGTCGCCCGATTTCGCCGAATCGGGTTGGCCCCGTTCGACAGGGGCGAGTACATGAAAACAAAGTTGGCCGTTATCGTCACCGGCGCACTTGTTCTCATGGCGGATCAGGCAATGCGCAACGCCGGACGACTGCCCGAACACACGTCCGGCACCCACCGCCTGTTTCGCGCAAACCCCTTAATTCCCGTCATCATCAGAGTTTACCAATCATGCTCGCAAGGGTATCCATCGTATTGAAATCCGGATCGGGACTTTTCTAGGCAAGAGGCATAGAGGAGTATTGATCGGCAGTGTATCGTCATTTCGAGAATTGTAGTGCAGTCATTGCATCGGGCGCAGAAGATGTGGCAATCCTCGTGATCTGCGGTACCAGTGTTGCCGGTCTGCGGGCAAAGCGCCCCGCCGCCGCCATTTCCTCGAACTGATGAATAGGATTTGGCTCGCGCAAGCGAGCCTGGTGGGCTAAATCCAACGCCGACCATGGAGGGGTGACAGGAGAATCGGGTGAAGGAAATCACGCGGCGACGAGGCTGGCGAGATATTCGTCGTCCCCGCCGGCGGTTTTGCGACGGAGGCGGATGGAATCCTTGCCCGGGGCCTTGCGGGTGAGATTGTGGGCGATGTGCCGGCAGGTCGCGAAATTGGGTGGCGCGTTGTCGGTTCCGACGTGGGATGCGTCGTCGCGAAAGACCATGTCCATGACCCAGTGCAAGGAGCATTCGATGGCCCAGTGCGCGCGGATGATCGGGCCGACGGCGTTGGCAAGAAGCACCAGCGAGGTGATGTAGAAGCGCGTCTCGGTGGCGTCTCAACAGCCGATTGTACCGCCGAAGCGCGAGGGCGTCGAAGAGAACGGGATGCGGGGCCGCTGGTGCCCGTCGTACAGGTCGGCGATTTCGACCCCTCGGGAACCGGGTCAACTTCATCCCCTTGAGTTCGGAGTGCGATGGTGGGACTGTGGTGGCAGTGAAGTCCGATTATCTGGTGCGGTCGCGACGGTGCACAGAGCAATCAAATTAGCGACCGCGCCGAGGCAAACGACATGCGAGACAGCAAACCTTCCAGACGCGACGCTCTCCAGGCATCAACGGCCCTCGTCGCCAGCGTTGTCTTTCCAGCGCCACTCAAGGCCGCCGGACCCACTCCGACGGTGGTCAGCCAGTCCATGATCGAGGCTGCCCGCAGGGAGCGGATAGTCGCGTTCTACACCGCCATCGAGATTCCGCTCGCGGAAAGCCTCGGGAAGGCGTTCGAGGCCAAGTATCCCGGCCTTGAAGTCCGGGTTAAGCGATCGGGAGCGGAGCGCGTGTTCCAGCGCATCGGCAAAGAAGAGGACATTAGCATCTACGAAGTAGATGTCGTCTGCAGCACCGACGCAGGACATTTCATAAACTGGAAGCGCGACGGATTGCTGACGCCCTACGTACCAGAGGACGTAGCCAAGCACTTCCCGTCCGAGCAGATCGATTCGGATGGAATGTACGCAACCGTGTTAGCCTTGCTCAGCCCCATCAGCTACAACACCAATCTGGTCAAACCTGAGGATGCACCGAAGAGTTTCGCCGACCTGCTGGATCCCAAGTGGAGGGGCAAAATCATCAAAGGCCGCCCGGATTATAGCGGCACGGTTCTGACCGCAACATTCCAGATTGCGCGAGATCTCGGCTGGCCTTATTTCGAGAAACTTGCTCAGCAGAATATCACGCACGTGCAGGCGGCGATCGAGCGGGGGAAGATGCTTGCGCTCGGCGAGAGCGCTATACAGGCCGACGGCGCCGATTCCAACTTGCTGTTGCTCAAGGAGCAGGGTGCACCAATCGAACCTGTCTATCCGACCGAGGGCACGCCACTGATCATCGCGCCCAGTGGTGTGTTCCGGAGCGCGCCCCATCCCAATGCGGCACGCTTGTTCCAGAGCTTCCTGTTTAGCGTCGAGGCGCAGCAGGTCCTGGTCGACACATCCGCTTTGCGCTCGTTCCATGCGCTTGTGAAGGAACGACCCGGCCGCGTTTCGCTGTCCGCGATCAAGCTGATGAAGAGTGACCCAGCGGCGGTGGACGCCCAGAGCGAGGAGATCAAGGCGCGCTATAATAAGATTTTTGGATTGTGATAGTTGCCCACTTTTGGCCGGCCTCGCCCGGGCCGCGTCGCGATCAGCCCTCAAGGAGCTAGTTCTGTCGAAGCCATGACCCCGCCGGGGACTGCGGTCTTTCGGTCGCGGCAGTCGACCATGAATCAGCCCTTCGCCGAGCCATTCGACCCGCTGCAATCGTTCACGTTGCGGCGGGTGGCGCCGCAATCCAATGCACTATAAAATGGCTGATCCCGACCCGCAGCCGCCCGTTCGCGGCATGCGGGCATCAATGATGAGGAGCGCCGATTGAACGCCAGATTGTTTCAGCGCGCATGCGCTGCAGCGTTTTTGATGGCGATTCCCGTGGTGGCTGCCGTCCCGGCCGGTGCCGCCGAAAAGGAGTGGCGGCATGGGCTCTCGCTTGTTCGGCGACCTCAAGTACAGGCCGGATTTCGAGCATTTCGACTATGTCAATCCGAATGCGCCCAAAGGCGGGAGCGTCCGTCAGCTCGCGATCGGCACTTTCGACAATTTCAACTTGGTCGTCGCGGGGGCGAAAGGGACGATGGCCGCCGGCGTCGATCTCACCTACGACACGTTGATGGTCCCCGCGCTAGATGAGGTGTCGGCCACATATGGCCTACTGGCCGAGAGCGTCAGCCATCCCGATGATTTCTCCTCGGTGACCTATCGCCTGCGGCCGCAGGCGAAGTTTCACGATGGCACGCCGGTGACGCCGGAAGACGTGATCTTCTCGTTCAATTCTTTCAAGCAGAACAGCGCACAACTTTCCGCCTATTATCAACACGTGACGAAGGCCGAGAAGACCGGCGAGCGTGAGATAACTTTCACTTTCGATGTTCCGGGCAATCGCGAATTGCCGCAGATCGTCGGAGAGCTCAGTGTTCTGCCCAAGCACTGGTACGAGGGCGTCGACAAATCCGGCACGAAGCGCGACATTTCGGCCACCTCGCTGGAGCCCCCGCTCGGCAATGGCGCCTACCGGCTAAAAGAATTCGTGCCGGGACGTTCGATCGTCTACGAACGGGTCAAGGATTATTGGGGCAAAGACCTGCCGGTGAATATTGGGCGGGATAATTTCGACGAGCTGCGTTTCGAGTATTTCCGCGACTCGACGGTGGCGTTCGAAGCGTTCAAGGGCGATCAACTCGACTGGCGCATTGAGGACTCCGCGAAGAGCTGGGCGACCGCTTATGATTTCCCGGCGGTGAACGACAAGCGCGTCGTCAAAGAGGAATTTCCGATCCACAGCCGGGGCATCATGCAAGGGTTCGTCCTGAACACCAGGCGCGTCAAGTTCAGCGACCCGCGGGTGCGGCGCGCGTTCAATCTTGCGCTCGATTTCGAGGAAATGAACAAGCAGTTCTTCTACGGCGCCTACAAGCGCATCGGCAGCTTCTTCGAGGGAAGCGAGCTTGCGTCGAGCGGGCTTCCCACCGGCCTCGAGCTCGAAATCCTGGAGACGGTGCGCGGCCAGGTTCCGCCGGAGGTCTTCACCACCGAATACAAGAACCCCGTCAACGGCAATCCGGAATCGGTCCGCAACAATCTGCGCGAGGCGACCCGCCTGCTGCGCGAAGCCGGTTACGTGATCCGCAATCAGAAGCTCGTCAATGCCAGGACCGGCGAGCCGATGACCGTCGAGTTTCTGTTCGATGAGCCCGTATTCGAAAAGGTCGCGCTGTTCTACAAGCCGATACTGGAACGGCTCGGCATGGGCGTCACCATGCGCACCATCGATGACGCGCAGTTCGAGAACCGCGTGCGTGCCTTTGATTTCGACATCATCGTCGAATCGTGGGGCGAATCCTTGTCGCCGGGCAACGAGCAGCACGGATACTGGGGTTCGCAGGCCGCGGATCAGCCCGGCTCGCGCAATCTCATCGGCATCAAAAACCCCGCGGTCGACAAGCTGGCCGATCGCGTGGTCTTCGCCAAGAGCCGGGAGGAACTGGTCGCCGCCACCAGGGCACTCGATCGCGTGCTGCTGTGGAACTACTACGTCGTGCCGCAATGGACCTATGGCAAGGTGCGGACCGCGCGCTGGGACCGGTTCTCCCATCCCGACATGCTGCCCGAATACGGCGCGTCGGCCTTCCCGATCGTGTGGTGGTGGGACCCGGCCAAGGCGGCGAAAGCCGGGAGCCGCCAGTAACCATGATCCTGCCGGCCTTCCGGCACGGGCTTCTGGGCGGCCAAGCTCTGCACGGGCCGCCTTGAACCGGTTCGGCGCCAACGCGGCGCGCAATCATTCTTGCGAGGCATCTGACGAACGTGCCGCCGGCGCCGACCGTCCCGCTGGCGCCTGACCCAAATATCACTGCCGAGCCGCCGCCGGAGACGGTGTCGCTCAGCGCGGCGCCGCCCTTGACGACGATCTCGGTGCCGCTGCCGACGATGGTCCCGCTGAGGTCGGTGCCGCCGGACGACACGGCTTCGGTGCCGGCGACAACGACGGCGCCGCTCTCGTGCCGCCGCGCAGGAACCGCCCCAGAGACCCGCGCCGCGGTCGGTGCCGCCAAAGCCGCCCGAGAGGATGAGCGAACCGCCGCTCGATAGGACGGTGTCAATGGCCGTGCCGCCAGAATCGACCTGCTCAAAGCTGCCGCTGCTGAGCGTCGTGTCGATGTTCGTGCCGCCGGAGTAGACGTACGCTTGGCCGCCTTTCCTGATCGTCGTGTCGCTCGCCGTCCCGCTGGAGAGGACGTCCTGCCGGACGGCGTGGCCGCTGAGCGTCGTGGCGATCGCCGTGCCGCCGGAGTAGACGTACTGCGCGCCAAAGCTGACGATCGTCGTGCTGTCCGCGTAGCCATAGAGATTTTGCGCACCGTAGCTGCTGATCGTCGTGCCGCTCGCCGTCCCACCGGAGTCGATGTCCTGCTCGCCGAAAAAGCCGATCATTGTGCCGCTCGCGATCCCGGAGACTTCCTCGTAGGCGCCGTCGCCGACCTGAGTACCGTCATAGATGCCGCCGGCACTGACGATCTCCGAGCCGCCACTGATGATCGTGCTGCTCGCGGTGCCGCCGGATTCGACCACCTGCGAGCCCGTAAAAACCGTGGCGCCGCTGGCGAAGCCGTAAACGTCCTGCTCACCGCCGGAAATTTGAGCGCTCGAATCGGCGCCGCCCGAAGAGACGATCTCCAAACCACCGGCATAGATCGTGGTGCCGATTGTAGTGCCGGTTCCGTTAGAAGCTACGACGATCTCGATGCCGCCGCTGTCGATCGTCGCGGCGCTAGCTACGCCGAATGCGGAATCATATCCGACGTTTTGGGTGCCACCGCTGTTGATGGTCGTGTCGCTCGCCGTGCCGTCGCCGAAGTCGTATCCCACAGATCGATCGCCACAGAAATTGATCGTGGTGCTGCTCGCGGTGCCGCTCCCATAGACGTCTCCGACGAACTGCCTGCCGTTGATCGTGGTGTCAGTCGCCGCGCCGACCCCGGAAGCATATCCAACGAACTGATCGCCGAAGGCGGCGATCATGGTTCCGATCGTGGTACCGCTTCCGCCCTCATATCCGACGTTCTGAGTGGCACCACCACTGATTGTGGTGTCGATCGCCATGCCGGTTTCGGCAAAAACACCCGACGTATTGGGCGCCGTTGGAATCGACAATCGTGGTGCTGCTGGCCGTGCCCCCGCTCACTATCTGCTCGCCGCCGCAAATCACGGTGCCGCTCGCGACGCCGCCGGATTCCACCACCTGCGATCCGGTGAAAATCGTAACGCCGCTGGCGAAGCTGTAATCGAACTGGACGCCGCCGCTGATCGTCGCGCTCAGCGTCGTGCCGCCGGACGTTACCATTGTCGTGCCGCCCGAACTCACGGAGATGAGCCCGGACACGAGGCCGCCGCTGAGGACTTCCAAAACCCCGCCGCTTTCGACGATGTGGTGCCTGAGACGATGATCTGGCTGATGGCTTGGCCCATGAAATTTGTCCGTCGCTCCGTCGTTAGGAATTGGCGCGGCTAAGCTTTGCTGCGCGTCGATGAATGGCCGACAGCCTCGAAGCGCCGAGGTGCCACCCTGCACGTCCAGTCATGGGCGTAGATCGCCCAGGCTGAGCAGTATGCGCACCTCGGGGCTGCGGGCGACCGCGACCAGGCGGCGCGTCTCGCCCCGGCTCATCACCAGAGGTATCTTCTGCGGCTCGCGGAGGTGATAAATCTCGGCCGCAAGGTCCAGCCGGCGCAGTGTCGGACAACTCTATTCCTCAAGTCTTGTCTTTGAATGAGAATGAAGATGATGAAGATAACAACAGGTGGTCGTTGCCAGCGGATCAATGAGGCTATGAGCGCTGCTTCAGCTTTACCCCGTCGGCCTAGAATCCGCGAATTGCAGATTTCACCGGCTAAGAAACCAGTAGATGCTATTCAGTGCGGCGCAGGACGCGCCGTCCAAACACACCCCCAAGCCCGGTGATAAGGACGGCTGTGCCAAGATTCCAGATCAGGATTACCTGCGCTGCCCGGGGGACATATTGCCCTCTCCTCATCGGCCGCTTGAGTGTTCGCAACGGCCGTGCGTCAATTGATGTTCCCAATACACCCCCCAGTGGCACGCCAGCAGAAATGAATTCTTCAACGCAGGTGTAACCTTCCAATGCCTGCGTCGAACCTCCTATAGTCTCGCTCCGAGACCAATGAAGAGGAATTATCATGAAGCACCCGTTGATCGCCGCTTCCGTTCTCTCCACCGCCGTCGGGCTTGCGCTCGCCGCACAAGCGCCGTCGGTGCGCGCCCAGGGCGCCAATCCGCCGCAGATCGTGAAGGACAACATGGCGCGCGCGGCCGCCAACAAGCTGGAGAAGTGCTACGGCATCAACGCCGCCGCCAAAAACGATTGCGCCGAAGGCGCGCATTCCTGCGCCGGACAATCGACCCAGGCCCGCGATCCCAAGTCGTTCGTGCTGCTGCCGGGCGGCGATTGCGCCAAGATTCAAGGCGGCAAGACGACCTCGACGTGATGGCGGGCTGATGTCTCCCCAACTCGTCGCCCATCCCGGCCCTATTCCGGCACAAGCCGGAATAGGGCTGCGCTTCCAGCATCACCAGGCGGTGCTGGACGTTCGTCCGCTGGCCGAACACCTCGCCGCCCGGCGGTTCGTCGATTTCCGCCTGGCGCCGCTCGAGCCCGCCCAGCGCTGGGGAGGTACGGCCATGACCGACGTCGCCGCCGACAAGCCCTCGCGGCCGCTCGCCCTATTGGAGCGCGCGGTCGGACTGCTCGAATGGCGTCCCTTATACGTTGCCGGCGCTGCCGCTGCGGGCGGTCGCGGGAAGCGATCACAAAAAATGGTCGCAACAAGCATCGACGCCGCGGCTTGCGTTCGGGCCGACACTTTCCTGGAACACGCATTCTTGTAATTTTGCCCGTCGTAGCGCTGCACGATAGGAGTAAGGACGTGAGGCAAGGCTTGGCCCTGGCGGCATTGATGACCATCGCCCTTGCACTCGGGGGCATTTTTGGGGTCGTCCTATGGGACGTCGAAGAGCAAGAGAGATTTGGAGTCCATTTCCCGATCTCGTGCAGTGCCGCCAGCCAGCGACAGTTCGATTTTGCCACCGCGCGCCTGCACGCGCTTCGATTCGACGAATCGGAGCGCAATTATGCCGCGATCGCCGAAGCAGAGCCGGACTGCGCCATTGCTTACTGGGGGATCGCGATGAGCCGGGTCAAGCGGCCCGTCCCTGGATTCCGTCTTCCTGATGACCTTCGCGCCGGCCGAGAGGCGTTGCGCTCGGCCGCGAGCGCGCGTGTTGCCACGCCCCGCGAGCGCGCCTACATCGCCGCGCTCGGGCTGCTCTTCGGAGAGGGCGGCGCCGAGGATGGAGATGATCGGACGATTGCGTACGAAAGGGCGATGGGAATCCTCGCCGTCCGTCAGCGTGACGACCAGGAAGCCAAAATTTTCTATGCTCTTGCACTGAACATGGTGCCGCGCACCCTGGACAAGGATTTTGAGATGCAGGCCAAGGCCACCGAATTGTTGTTGGCTGGCCTTGGGGGAACAGCCCCATCACCCCGGCCTGTCTCATTACCTGACCTACTGCCTGAAGGCCCCTAAGGAGGAGATCCCCGATATGCCGCCGCTGCTGCAAGATCGCCTCGTTTCGTCGATTCAAAGCGTGCTCGCCGCACTTGCGTTGTTCGGAGTAGGTGCCTTTTTCGTGGCTGTCTTGCCGGCATGGTCGCGGACGAAGGGCGCTTAAATTGTACCCTCAATTTAGGCGGTTAGCGTATCGCTGCATGCAGTGGAGGGGCAATGTCTGAGTCTGGTCGCTCAGCGGCGCCGCGAGGCCAGCGCCGGTCGTTGGCCGCTCTCGTCGCCGTGGTGCTCCTGGCTGGCGGAGTGCTCATCGCCTTGGGTTTGACGGCTGGGCTGAGGAGCCAGCCGCCGTCAGACGCAATCGGCGGACCGTTCGCACTGATCGCACACAATGGCCAAAAGCTGACCGATCATGAATTTCGAGGTAAGTGGCTGCTGATGTATTTCGGATATACCCACTGCCCGGACATTTGCCCGACAACGCTCGCCGAAATCAGCGAGACCCTCAAATTGTTGGGCCCTCTGGCGGCGGAGGTCCAGCCGTTGTTCGTAACAATCGATCCGGAGCGCGACACGCCCGATGTGGTCGGCACCTTCGTCGATGCATTTGATGCCCACATCATCGGGCTGAGCGGCACGCCCGCGCAGATCGCCGCAGTGGCGAAGGAATACCGCGTATATTACGCCAAGAATGCGGCCTCCGCCGCGGATGGGGAATCCTACCTCATGGAGCACACAGCCTTTGTTTATGTGATAGGACCGGACGGAAAATACCTGACTCTCTTTGCACCCCTGCAAGGACAAACGCCTGAGGATATGACTTCGAAGCTCCGAGCCCTCATCACGCGCGCGCGTTCCGGATAACGTCGCGATCGACTCATGGTGCGTATAGAAGCAGCCGGTTCGTGACGACCATTTCACCCGCGATCGCAAATCAGAGCGTCTCTGTGACCGTCACTGTCGTCCGCAGCAACAGGGTTTCTTCCAGCTACTGTCCCTACATCCAGGCCGCCACGAAGAGCCGATCAGGGTGGAAAGAGCCTAATGCTCGAACCTCGCCGCCAGCAAGCGCGCCGGCTGTCTTTGCATCAACCCGCGGACCGGGGGAAGCAAAACTCAACAATGAGTTAGACGGCGGCCGCGTTCCGCAACCTTCGCATTGCCGCCGTGCAAGGTCCCTATGCGCGCGGTGATTGCCCGAGGCCGATATCGCCGCTCTCGCGATCGCTCGAATCGGCGACACTTTACCTCAGGTGTGTCGCCCTGGTGCTATGGAGCAGCGAGCGACCAGAAAAAAAATCGCAATCGCCAGGGTAACCTTCGCATGGAAACAATCGAACCTCCACGCATCGACACGGAGATGACCGCTTTTTTTTGCGATGAACGTCAGCGGGGGGAGATAACGATGAGCTCAAACGCGGGCCGGATCACTACGCCTCTGGGCGGAGTCACCTTTCATAATCCCGGAGCCTTTTGGTTCGGGGCCGTGGCGACGACGGTTGGTGTCATTCTGCACTTGCCGATGTACATCAGCGGTCGGACCATGGGCTACCACCTCTCCGGAATGCCGATGGACACGCCCATGTTGATCGGGATGTTCCTCATTATCGTCGGCTTCTGCAGCTCCTTTTACGGCTTATATCCACCATCGGCCGGAACCACTTCTCGGGCGGCATCGCAGATCAGCGTGCGGGCGCTGGACGAGGCAAGGATTTCGAAGGCGCATGTGGCTCTGCTGGTGGTGATGGCGATCGCACTTACGATCGACATCATGAAGACGACAACCCTCGCCTTTGTGGCGCCCGGCATGGCGCAGGAATACGGGCTGCGATCGCCGCTCAATCCAGCTGGTGAAATGTCGGTGACTTATCTTCCGTTGTCCGGGATTTCGGGAACCGTCCTCGGTTCCTTCATCGCAGGCTGGCTTGGAGATCGCATCGGACGCAGAGCCACCTTACTGCTCGGCGGCATCTCTTTCATCGGAACCTCGATCTGCGGTGCAATGCCCAGTTATCTATGGAACCTGCTGATGTGCTTTCTCATGGGCCTGGGAGTCGGTGGCATGCTCCCAATCGCAAATGCGCTGATGGCCGACACGATCCCGGCGCGCCATCGCGGTTGGCTGATGGTGTTGATCGGAGGCGCTGGGGCAGGTGCCTACATCATTACCGGTTGGCTCGCCTCGGCACTGGTGCCGCAATTCAGTTGGCGCATCCTCTGGCTTCTCGGTGCGCCGACCGGCGTGCTGCTGATCCTGCTGAACCGGTGGATTCCCGAATCTCCCCGCTTCCTCGTCGCCAATGGACGGGATGCCGAGGCGCGCGCCGTCATGGATCGATATGGCGCGAAGATCCTTGAGGCCCCCTCCGAACTCGAAGTCGAGCACGACGTCAAGAGCCACTGGAGCGCACTGCTTGGCAAAGGGCTGCTCAGCCAGACCGCGGTGATCACACTGCTTGGTATCGGAGTCGGGCTGGTGCTGTTTGGGTTCAACCTCTGGATTCCCACCAATCTTTTGAAGCTTGGGTTTTCCGAGGTCACGGCTGATCGACTTCTGCGCGATGCGGCTATCATCGGCTTTCCGTTCACATTCGCGGCAGCATTGATGTACGGATTCTGGAGCAGCAAGAAAACGGTGATACTGTTGACGGCGCTGACGGCCGTCGCCATGATCACATTCGCAGTTTCGGGTGAGGCAATCGTGGCGAACCGGACGCTGCTATACGCGCTGCTGGTAATGCCGATCTGGGGCATCAACACGGTTACCGCGGTGTTGACCGTCTACAGCTCGGAAATCTACCCCACGCATGTCAGGTCCCATGGCACCGGGCTCGCGGCGGGCGCCAGTAAGGCGGGCGGGGTCTTGATCATCGGCCTGGTTGCACTCGGCGTTGCAGCACCGTCCATCGCGACCACGACGTTGATCGGCGGAATCCCGATGGCATTTGCCGCGCTTGGAATCCTCTTCTTCGGGGTCGAGACCCACAATCGCCGGCTGGAAGAAATTACTGCGCAGGAACTCAAGGTCGCCGCGGTGCCGGTAGAAGGTTGAATGCCGCGTTCCGCCTCTGGCCTGAGACTTCGGCTATGACTTCGGTTACGCCGTCATCGGGATATCACCCGGGTGCTTCGCCACGGTGGCGTTCTAACGCGGCATTGCGGCTCTGAGAAACGTTCCACAGGACAGGGCAGGTTTAGCTGCGATCATCGGACCCCACCAATGGATGCAACGGCCCCGAATGTCCACCTCTGCGATGAAGTCGCCAAGCCGCGGGCCCGATCGTTCGGGCGCACCCTTCTCCTGGTCGCCGCCGGGGCTGGGTTGATTGGTGCTGCGGCTTGGTTCGGCGGGTCGTGGTGGACAATGGGCCGGTTCATCGAATCGACCGATGACGCCTATGTCGGGGGCGAGGTCACCACGCTGTCGTCCAGGGTCGCCGGATTCATCGAGATGGTCGCGATCGTCGACAATCAAGCCGTCAAGGCGGGAGATCTGCTGGTGAAGATCGAAGACAGGGATTATCGAGCCCAGCTCGCCCGCGCGGTCGCAAGCATCGCTGCCCAACAGGCAACCCTTGCCAATCTCGACGCCAACCGGCGCCTGCAGCAAGCAGTAATCGAACAGGCCTCGGCAGATATCGTAGGCGCGCAGGCCGAGCTGGCCCGCACCAAATACGACGTCGACCGATATCGAACGTTGAGCAATGAGCGGTTCGCCTCGAAACAGCAATTCGAGCAGGCCGAGGCGGCTTATGAAAAGGCGCGCGCCGGCGAACTCAAGACCCGGGCGGGACTCGACGCGGCGCAGCGACAGCTCGACGTAATCGACACGCAAAAGCAACAAACCCAGGCGGCACTCGATCAAGCCACGGCGGACCGCGATTTGGCGCGTCTCAACCTTGGCTGGACGGAAATCCGTTCGCCGATCGACGGCGCGGTTGGAAACCGCAGCGCGCGGGTTGGGGCGTATGCGACGGTCGGTGCCACGCTGTTGGCCATCGTCCCAGCTCATGGGCTCTGGGTCGATGCCAATTTCGAGGAACGCCAGCTTTCTCACATTCGCGAAGGCCAATCCGCCGAGGTGGTCGCGGACGTGTTGCCAGGGATCATCTTTCGCGGGCGCGTTGAAAGTTTTGCGCCAGCTACCGGCGCGCAGTTCAGCGTCATCCCGCCTGAGAATGCGACGGGGAATTTCACCAAAGTCATCCAACGTGTGCCCGTGCGGATTCGAGCTCGCAGACAGTGCCGCTGAACTTGGTCGATTGCGGCCCGGCCTTTCGGTCGTGGTCCGTGTGGACGGAAGGGCCAATGGCAAAGCCTCCGAGGCTCAGAAATGAATGCCGCGACCTCAACCGGCCTTCTCCTGGGCAACCCCGCTTTTGATTCGGCATCTCGGTTTTCCGCCGAGCTTTCAACCGGCCGCAAGTTGCTTGCATTCGGGACAATGTGCCTCGGCTGCTTCATTGCTTACGTCGACATCCAGATTATGATTGTTTCAATTCAGGAGATCGGTAGCGGTTTGGCTGCTGGTCAGGTCGAACTGAGCTGGATGATGACTTCTTATCTGATCGGGGAAATCATCGTTATCCCGCTCTCCGCCTGGTTGGCACGGGTCTTGTCGACAGGCGGGCTGATTACTGTTTCGGCCGCGGGATTAACGGTGGCAAGCATACTATGCAGCATGGCCTGGGACATCCGGTCGATGATCGTGTTCCGGGCTATTCAGGGCTTCTTCGCCGGCTCGATGATTCCGCTGGCACAAACCGCAGCGGTCACGCTGTTTCAGGGTCGGAGAAGTACCGGCCTCGCAGTTTCAATCGTCGCCGCCATCGGCGGAGTGGCGCCGACGGTCGGCCCGCTATTGGGGGGCTGGATTGCGGATAGCTTCTCGTGGCGGTGGCTGTTCTACATCAACGTCGTCTCCGGCACGCTAATCATGGTCTCAGCTTCGCTTTTTGTAAGGATCGACAAGCCTGATCTGACGCTGCTCAAGCGCGCCGATTACCTCGGGATGGTCCTGATGGCCATTTCCCTCGGGTGCCTGAATTATGTTCTCGAGGAGGGATACCGTTGGGATTGGTTCAGCGAAGCCACGATCAGGATGGGCACTTTGATCGCGGCCCTGTCCGGGATCGGCTTCGTGATCCGGACCTTGACCTATGCACAGCCAATAGTTGATTTGCGCGCGTTTACGAACCGGAATTTTTCTCTCGGCTGCTTGTTCTCGTTCGTGACCGGGGTTGGTATTTTCTGCTTGACCTGCCTTACGGTGTTATTCCTGGGACGTGTGCGCGGCTTTATCGCTTGGCAGAATGGCAACACGATCCTGTGGGCCGGTTTGTTTCAGGTCTCCGCAGTTCCGATCTACGTCATCTTAAGCAAGCGCTTGGATTTACGCTGGCTTTTGATGTTTGGTCTGGCTTGCTTCGGGATTTCAATGTGGCTGTTCACGCCCATCACGAATCAGTGGCAATGGCAGGAGATGCTGACACCGCTGGCCTTCAGGGGCGTCGCCGTCGCGTTTGCGCTGGCGTCGACCACAACGCTGGCCCTGGGCGGGCTCGCCCCTGATCGTGTGCCATCGGCCAGCGGCCTGTTTGCTTTGATGCGATGCTTGGGAGGCGCAATCGGAATTGCCGGGTGCGGCATCCTGCTCAACCACCGAACCAATCTGCATTTTCTGCGGATCGCTGAGCACCTGACCTTGGCGAATAACGAGTTGATCAACTGGCTGCATGGAATGACGGCCCGATACGCCCAGTCCATGGGAGATTCTGTAAACGGCCAAGCCGCAGCGCTCAAGAATCTCTGGCTGCTCGCATACCGGGAAGCGCAAGTCCAAGCGTTCGCTGACGCTTACCTGGCAATTGCGGTGTGCTTCGCGCTTTCTGTGATGATGGTGCCTTTCATGCGCAAGGTCGTACCGTTCAGAGCACCGTTGCCCATAAGGTGACCAACGGTCGGTTCGGATTGCAACCGGTTGTCCAACGTGGCCGAGCAGGCACGAACCGAGATGGAAGCCGCGACCATCTATGTCGTGGCAATCGTTTCTTTCCTGGCTGGCTGGCGGCGAACCACGATCACGGCGAGCCATGCCACGTCATCGGCGCTCCTTGGCTCGGGTCGCCCTTTGCGTACGCACCCGGTCAAGGCCGCCTTTGCTGAGGTGAGTTTTTGGGCGAAGTCATGGGGCTAATCCTAGGGCTAGTCCTATGATCAAGACTTAGGTTGAGGTTATCACGTCGGTGCAGCGTCGCCGACGGTGGTCGCGGGCGGAGAAGGAACGGATCGTTGAGGCGACGATGGAGCCGGGCGCGGTGGCTTCCGAGATTGCGCGAGCGGCCGGGATCCCGCGGTCTCAATTTGATTCGGCAATTGAGCCAGGAATGCAGACAGCGTGTCCAACAATTCAGTGCCAGGCACGCGGGCCCGGCAGACAATGAGTCCGCTCACTTCTTGCGGATAGGGCCTCACGACGAAGGTCCTATCCCCGCACCCACAAGCGTCGCGCCCGGTGCAGTGGCGTGACCATCATACGTCAATATGATCGGCTGCTCCGAAAGCCCGATATAACTTCGAATGGGTAAGCGGGATCATACACCAGGGTGTTCCATCTCGGATCCTCGCCACCGAAAGGAATGTCAGTGCGACTCGAGCCGATTGCCCCCCAGGACCTCATGCCGACGCAGAAACCCCTCTACCTCGAAATGAAGCAGGGGATCGCGGGCCAGTTTAACGCCTTCAAGTCCGAGCGTGAAGACGGCGCTATGATTGGCGCGTGGAACCCTTGGCTTCATGAGCCGAGCATCGGCAAGGCCATCTGGGACCTCACCTCGGCCGTGACCGCCAATGCCGTTCTGCCGGACAACGTCCGCCAAGTTGTGATCCGCACGGTCGGCGCGCACTTCGACGCCGCCTTACGAAATTTACGCCCACATCGCGGTCGCCGAGACCCAAATATGACGGCGGAGCGGCTCTCGAGCGTCAAGCCCGTCGATCCGAACTCGCGAAGAAAGCGTCGCCTACGACGCAGCTTTCGCGCTCTGCGGAGGCGGCGTTCTGTCGAAGCCGGTTTACCGCCTCGCGGTCGGAACGTTCGGTCAGCATGGAGCCGACGAGCTCTTCTACTTGGTCGGGCTCGACGCCCTCGTGTCGGTCACCCTGAACGCCTTCAACGTTCCCGTTCCAGAGCGTCCCCGATCCGTCATTTCTTCCCAGCCCCCCAACCAACAAGGACTTCCAGCTATGACCCAAGGGCATCACACCCCCGCCGATTGGATGATCTCGAATGTGAAGGACGTGGTCGGTGCCAGCGCTCAGCAAGTCAAAGAAACCAGTAAGGCGAGCCTGGACGCCTCGCGTGCCGTCATGGAGATCTACCGGGGGGCTGCTTCGATCCTCTCGGACCGCGCTGATAGCGCCTTCCGGACCGGCACGGCCGTCATGGAGGCCGGGATGGACGCAAACTTCGACCAGCTCAATCGGATGGCCGAGACGAAAAATCTGCAAGACGTTATCCGCCTGCAGATGCTGTGGGGCGCCAACGAGACCCTGGCGATCTGCCGTGCGCTCAGCAAGGCCAACAACGGGTTCGATTCAGCGGGCGGCGCTAAGCCCGGCAGGGCTGCCAACGCCTGACGGCGCCCAGATGAAAACCTCCATGCCCAAGGGAGCGGACCCCGCTTCACTGATCGACTATCTCATCGTCGGAGGGGGGCTAGCGGGTGCAACGGCCGCCGACACCCTTAGGCGCGAGGGCGCCGCCGGTTCGGTCGCGATCCTGTCCGCCGAGGATATGGCACCCTATCACCGTCCGCGCCTTTCGAAGAGCTACCTCGTCGGCGCTTCCAGTGTCGACGAGATGCTTGTCCATCCGGTGGACTTCTATGCTGCGCAAAAGATCGATCTGCGCCTGGGTGTTCGCGTCGCCCGCGTCGACGCGCAGCAGCGCCAGGTTCACACAACTGCTGGCGAAGTGGTCCGCTACGGCCAAATGTTGCTTGCTCCGGGAGCCACGCCACGGCGAAGTTCGGCGGCCGGCCACGCCCTTCCTGGCATTTACTATCTGCGCCAGCGGGCCGAGGCGGATGCAATCCGCACCGCCGCCCGGAGCGGTCGCAGGGCCGTGGTCATTGGGGCTAGCTATCTCGGCATGGAGGTGGCGTTTTCTCTGCAAGAGCTCGGGCTTTCGGTCACCCTGATCGAGGTCGGTCCGCGCATATTTCCCCTTCTCGAGGCGCCGGAGATTTCGACGTTTTTCCAGACGGTCGTGGGCCAGCGCGGGATCGCAGTCCGTCTGGACGATACGGTCGAGCGTTTTACCGGAACAGACCGCCTCGATGGGATTGAAACGCTGAGCGGCGAGACTTTGCCTGCGGACCTGGTCGTCATTGCCTCAGGCGTGGTCCCGACCACGGAATTTCTAAAAGACAGCGGCGTGACCCTTGATGGCGATGGCTTCATCCAGGCCGACGCCATGTTGAGAACCAGCGCGGCCGGGGTGTTCGCGGCTGGCGATGCGGTGGACTTTTACGATCCGGTCTTCGCCTGTCGGCGGAACGTCGAGCATTGGGATAACGCGGTCCGTCAGGGCCGCCTAGCGGCGCGCAACATGCTCGGCCGACGGCAGCGCTACGACGAGGTCTCCTACTTCTATTGCGAGATCGGCGAATTCGGCTTCGACGTCTTGGGCATGCCGGAGGCAGGCCAAAAGCACGTCTCCCGCGGGACGCTGGACGAACGCTCCTTCGCTCTCTTCTATCTCACCGGCGATGTTCCCAAGGCACTTTTTTCCTTAGGCCGGCCAACGAACGAGACGCGATTGGCGGAGGGACTCATCCGCTATCGGGTGGACGTGGCGAAGCACACAGCGAGCCTCGGCGACCCCGACTTTCTCCTCGACGCCATCACGGTTCAGACGGTGCTGGTGCTTCAAGGCGGCGGCGCCCTGGGCGCATTCGAGGCCGGTGTGGTCAAGGCTCTGGAGAGCGAGAACATCTTTCCGGACATCGTGGCTGGCGTGTCCATCGGGGCTCTCAACGGCGCGATCATCGCCGCCAATCCCCGGCATGCCACTGAGGCGCTGGAGTCCTTCTGGCGGGAGCTGACCGTCGCCCCCCCGCCCCTCCCGTTCGAAGACCTCAGACGTGCCGCCGTAGCGAGCCAGATCCTGATGTTCGGGGTTCCAAATTTCTTCAAGCCTCGGTGGATGCCGCCCTTCGATGGCGCGTTCGAATCTTGGACGAGCTTCTACGATGTATCGCCGATGAGGCGACTGATCACCAAGTACGTCGATTTCAAAGCGCTGAAATCGAGCCCGGTCCGCCTGCTCGTCGGCGCCGTCGACGTCGCTGCTGGCAGGCTGGAGGTGTTTGATAGCTACGTCGACGACCTCACCCCCGACCATGTTCTGGCCAGCGGCAGTCTGCCGCCCGGTTTCCCCTGGAGCGTGGTGGACGGAAACGCCTATTGGGACGGGGGGATTGTCAGCAACTCGCCCCTCGACCTGGTCACCGACCGCATCGGTCGAGACGGTAAGCAGGTCTACATCGTGGATCTTTTTTCGCGCAACGCCCCGCTCCCCGGCAATCTGATGGAGGTGATGGCTCGTCGCGACGAGATCGTGTACGCGGAGCGCGTCCACAATGACCTCCGCATTCGGGAGCTCTCCGACGCCTACCGAGAAATGGTCACCCTCATCCTCTCATACGTCGACCCGGAGACGCGCCGTCGCCTCGACCAGCTTCCGCGCTTCATCCAATTGATGGGCGATGAGGCGGCGACCCACATCACTCGATTTCAGCGCCCGCGTACCCCCGGAGAGCCCTCCTCCCGGGACTATGACTTCTCCTACGACGCCATCACCCGCCATCAGGCCGAGGGCTATGACCTCGTGAAAAGGACGCTGGAGGATGCCCGCCGGCTCCGGTTGCCGGTCGAGCCCGCGGCGGCGCCCTCCACCCCGACCGAGCGCCAGCAGCCCAAAGACTTGCGTTAGCAGGTCCAGGCCGAACGCGCGCGCCTTCCCACCAAAGGAAAGGTCAAAGGCCCGTTCTCGCTCCCACGAACCGATCGAGCCGTTGGATCTCGCCAACATTGCGACAATGCCACCGCCGGTCCGTAGTGAATGTCGACGAGTGACCGGAGGAACGCGCCGGTGCCGTCGTCCCGTCCGCGGATAGTGTACACCATATGCGGAACTATCGCCGCCGACGCGCTGCCGAACTGGCGCGAGCAGCGGTGAGGTGCTTTCGCGGCGCTGGCTGTTCGGCGCTACACGACGCGCGGGTGCTCCGGCTCGCCGACTGTCATCACCCCCAAATCCGCAAAGACTAGCGCCGCCACCACGGTCTATGGCCCCACACCGCGAATCCTCCTCTCACGTGTTACCATGATACTCCGGGACCGAACACTTGGTGCGCCAATCCGCGCGGCAGGCGGGCGGCGGAAGCGAGCCAGCGGCCGCCGTTAACCAACGTCCGCCCCGCGCTCGATATCTGCACGCCGGACAACAGCGCCTGGTTGGGAAGCTCGTCGCGCACGACTGCGCAGGTGTCGGCCTGCTCAATCAATGTGCACTGCCGGCAACCCCAAATGCCGTCCCGGGGACATGGAGATAGCCGCCCCGTGGGAGCGCGGCCCAGTGGGAGCCGAAAAATTCACCGCAATTCACAATAGCATCTCGCGCCCAGACAACTGCCCGGTGCCATGTGCGCGCGCGAAGCTGAGCGATTTGACGGGACAGATTGTCGGATATGGAGTAACACCGACATCAAAAACGGAACGTGGAAATCCCTGCGTGCGCGACATCGTGAACCGTTCAATGGTCGGGATCGTAGCGACCCGGGATTCAGGAGATCCAAGCGAGAGGAGGGCAGCATGAAGACAGACGCGGCACCTATTCCTTTTGCCGGCTCCCAGCTCGGTGCAGTGCGTCATGTATGTGCGTTCTTCAATAGCGACGAGGAAAAGTATCGCGTGTTGCTTCCATTCATCAAGGACGGATTCGACTGTGGCGACAAGGCGGTTCATGTTGTCAATCCGGATCAACGTCACGACCACCTGCAACGGTTGGCTGCGGTAGGGATCGATACGACAGCCGCCCAGAAGCGTGGACAACTCGAACTTCGGACCAACACTGAAGCATACATTCGAGATGGTCGTTTCGATCAGAACCGGATGCTGGAGGTATTCGAGCAACTGGCCAGCGGCAACGCAAAGGGAGGATTTCCGCTCAGTCGCATCGTCTGTCAAATGGACTGGGCGGCTGACGATCAATCACGCATCGACAATCTGGTGGAATTTGAATCGCGCGTAAATGATGTGTGGCGGCGCCACGACGACGCGGTCATCTGCGTGTACGATCTAGCGAAATTTGGAGGGGACACGGTAGTTGACATCATGAGGACGCATCCGATGATCATCGTCGGCGGCATCCTCCAGCAAAACCCTTTCTTTGTGCGGCCGGAGGAGTTTCTGCGTGAGCTTCGCGAGCGGCAAGCCAGGTGACAGCGTCGCCTTCCAAGGCGGTCTAACATGGAAACGCAAGCCGAACATCCAGCCGAGGAGATCAGGCGCCTTCGGCGCTGCATGAATGATCTGGTCAGCATCCTCGCTCTTCCTGCCGTCTGGAGTGGGGGCAACTCGACCCAGGTTGCTCGTACTTTGCTCGACGTTCTCCTCAGTATGCTCCACCTGGATCTCATCTATGTGCGGTTGCAACATTCGGCCTGTGAGGCGCCGGTCGAGATGGTCAGGGTCGCTCAATGGCTAAAATTGACGGCTCAACCGCAGGAGATGGGCAATCTGCTCAACAATTTGTTGGGACCCGACCCACTAAATTGGGCACCGCTAATACGGACTTTCATTGGCGACGCAGAGCTTTCGATCGTGCCTTTGCAACTGGGGCTGCAGGGTGACGTCGGTGTGATTGTCGCGGGGTCTCAGCGAGCGGACTTCCCCGGTCAAACCGAGAGACTTCTACTGAGCATAGCGGTGAACCAGGCGGCGATCGGGCTGCAAGAGGCACGGCTCCTGAGCGAGCAGAAGCGGGTCGCCGACGCACTCGATCAACGAGTGGCACAACGAACCAGGGAACTTGCCGCGGCTAACGAAGAGCTAAAGGAGGAAATTGCCGAGCGCAAACGGGCTGAGGAAGAGTTGCAGCGCAGCGAGGCGTTTCTTGCGGAGGGCCAACGCCTCAGCCTAACCGGCAGCTTTTCCTGGCGTTTGGACCCGAACGAAATCACCTGGTCAGAGCAGCTCTATAACATTTTCGAGTTGGACCAGGATGTGCCGGTGACGCTCGACCTGATCGGTACTCGAATCCATCCGGAAGATATCCCGTCAATGAATGACATGATCGACCGGGCGCGAGGGGCAGGCGGCGATTTCGAATACGAGCTTCGGCTGCGGATGCCCGACCACTCGGTCAAGCATCTACATGTGATCGCGCACGCGACCCGAACCGAGACCGGTCAGCTGGAGTACATCGGCGCGGCTCAGGATATAACGCAGCGCCGATTGTCGGAAGAGGCGCTCGGCAAGGCCAGATCCGAACTTGCACACGTGGCCAGGATCACGAGTCTCGGGGTATTGACGGCTTCGATCGCGCACGAAGTCAACCAGCCGCTTGCAGCCATCATCACGAACGGCGAGTCCAGCTTGCGTTGGCTGGCTCGGCTCGACCCCAACGTCGAGAAGGTCCGAGAACTAACAAATCGCGTGGTTGCCGACGCACGGCGAGCGTCCGAAATCATCGATCGCATCCGCACCATGGCGAGCCGTCAGGCACCCCAGCAGACGACGCTGTCGCTCAACGATGCTATCGAGGATTCGATGATCTTCCTCAGCCATGAGTTCCGATCGAAGCGCACCTCCGTTTCTCTCGATCTGGCACCGGCACTTCCTTGCGTTGTCGGCGACCGCACTCAGCTCCAACAGGTGGTCGTGAACCTGGCCATCAACGCGGCCCAGGCGCTGGCGCAGTCCGGGACCGCGGCGCGGAACATCTCGATCCGAACCTTGCTGTCCGATCCCGAAACGGTCTGCTGCATTGTCGAGGACAGTGGCCCAGGAATTGATCCGACGCACCTCCCCCGTCTTTTTGACACCTTTTTCACGACCAAACAAACCGGCATGGGCATGGGTTTGCCCATCTCCCAGTCCATTATTGAGGCACACGGCGGCCGCATCATCGCGGACAACAATTCAACGTTGGGCGGAGCTCGGTTCAGTTTTGCCTTGCCGTGCCATTTCTAATCGCTTTTCGACGTCGCTGATCCAGTCCGCGAATGTCCGCCAATGGAACCGGCCGCGCTCCTCCCCCGCCCGCAGCGCGTGATGCTGCCACGGCCCTTGCCATGCCTGCTTCTTACAGTGGTCACATGCCGGCCTCAATCTGCACGGCAGACGGACAAGTTGCCGACCACCAAATACGGCGTGCGAGGTATTAGCCCGGACATCTCCCGTGAAAGGTCGATATGAGAGGTCCTGCACATTGGCTGTCATGGGAGGGCCCCAGGCGCACTCAATCTTGCCAGGTTCGACAACCAATCGGCAAACCTCAGTCGTAGAATGCAGGGAGCAACCTAAGCTTGTCCTCTTGTTTTTTGTCATGATTTATGAAAAGCGTCGCCTTGTACATTGCGATCATCTGCCTGACTCTTTCCATCGACGCGAGTGATTCTTGCTTATTGGTATTTAGGGACGGAACTATGTTTTGATCAAAACTCTCTTCCAGATGAACGACGTCCCCGGATAGTATGATGAAGCCTGAATTCTTGAGATGGACTAGCAGCGACTGGTGGCCCGGGGTGTGCCCTGGCGTGGAAACCAAAGTGACGCTCCCATCGCCGAATACGTCGGTATCACCGTCGATGAGTTGAAGGTTCTTCGGGGTGCCTAAGAGCTCACGCGCGAGCGCCATCAATTGATTTACGTTGTCGTTGGGCCCGTTGGGCGAACTTATCCAGCTATACTCGGCTCGCTGCATCAGAATCGTGGCGTTGGGGAATAAGCCCGTATTACCTATGTGATCTCCATGTGTGTGCGATATTGCAACACGAGCAATATCGCGTGGCTTCAGGCCAATTTCGGCGAGTTGATCTGTCAGCGTCTCGTCGAGACGATAGACAATCAATTTAGGTAAAGTGGACCAACCTCTGGGGTCGTTGTGTGCGGACTCTGGAACACCCGTATCCCAAAGCAACCATTCGCTTCCATGCTTTATAAGCCAGCAAGTAGAAGAAAATTCGATACTGCGTCCGACGTTATCGCCCGGCGTCCATACCGACTCGTCGTTCGCAAGAGAGCGACCACAATCCAACCGAAAAAGCTTTTCGGCAACGCCAGCCTTGATGGCATCTGGTAGTATGGAGCCTGCGCTCGCATCCCGCGTGCCCTCCATTATGAGCGAGAAGGCAACCAGGACAAATGTTGCTGCAATTTTTGCTTGTCTCAACATGACTGCTCCTCCGCTGCGAAAACGTAACGCTTAATAATGGTCATGAATTAGGCTTCTCGCAGCCCGCCTCGAGGATGGCGGCATCCTGCTCAACGGCACCACCGCTGACTTCCCAACGGGAGAGGATCGCTTTTCGCCCGGCTGGCGAAACTCAGCCGATGCCGGCCACCTTGACCAGGACGTCGCCCGCGCCCAACCTGGGATCCGGGACATCCTGATATTTATCACTTCCGGACCGCCGAACGCGGTCACCACAGATGCTTTCATGTGTCGTGCCGTTTACCCGTAAGCAACGCCCGGGTTGCTTTGCCCAACTTCTATAATATAGCCATCAGGATCGCGAATGTAGCAGCGCGTCTCGCCGTACTTGGGCTTCGGCTCCGTGATGAACTCGGCTCCTCGATTTCGCCAAAGTTTATAACACGCTTGAATGTCTGCAACGCGGATATTCATAAAGCTGCTGACTAAATCGGGATTGGCGGGGACGCTGAGCGTTACCGAAGGTTTGTCGGGTGTCGGACCCCCCCCGGGGTTGACAAGGAGCCACGTGTTCGCGATTTGGATGTACCCTGGCGCGCCGCTGCTGTCGCCTCTGCTCAGAATGCGACCTCCGAAGACCGTTTCGTAAAATCGAAGCGATCGCTCGACGTCGGCGACGGTGAGAAAATGTGCGACGGTAAACCCCTCCTGCGGCGGCATCTGATAGCTTTTCTGCTCGACTTGTACTTGGTTCATAGACGACTCCAATTCGGATATGGTATTTCTCAGTTCGTCAGAATACCTCGGGCACGCACCGAGCCGCACCTGCTCGGCCGTGGCGGTACGGCCGCTTGATCGGCTCACTCAATGCGATTGTAGGTGGTTCTTCAGGGGCCCGTAAGGCTCGCCTTCGAGAAAGCGATTTTCTAGAGCACGCGGCTTGCGGCTTCACCGTCAGGGAGCCGTCCAGATGATTCTGACAATAACTGGCAGCTCGCACCACACATCGAGTTCAGTGCATGCCCCATACGGCATTTCCTCCCCGGACCTGGGCCACCACCGGAGGCCTTTTTGTGCCTATCAAGCGGGCGCGAGAAGCTGGTCGATTGTGCGCATCGGCGAAGGAAAACCGCAGGTCCGGTAGCGTGCCACTGTCGGTGCCGGGCGGGACTAGCACGTCCGAGTTTTCTCCATCCCAGATGAGGTCCCGTGGGCCTATGTCCCAGCCACCACGCCCAGGAGGTTCCGGCTGTGCTATGTCACCCGTATGTTGTGCGCCGGCAGCTGCCACTGATGCGAGGCCGGCAGCGGCAGCACTTGGAACAATACGACGCGAAACGATCATGGTGAGTGCTCCGTCGTGTCGTGACCCAATAAGACCTCTGGTATTCCGGTCAACGGAAAAAATGCCCGTCAATGCGACCATGCGCGGTGCTGAGCCACATCGTGATTCCTACCGGCTTGCACACTCTTCGCGCGGCCAACGCGGCGATGGCGACTCCGGAAGTGTACCGGATGTTGCGAGATTGAGCGCATTTGCGCTTCTTGTTTCTTTGCCGATTTTCCTGATTCTTGCGCGATCGATATGCGAGCGGGCGGAGTGATGGGGCAGAAATCCCTTCGAGATCCGTGCCGATCCGCTTTGCGGGCCGCCCAAGCACGCCAGGAACCGCCTTTGATCAGATCTTGAGCGCCCTCTCCAGGCAGCCGATCAAGGCACTTGATTCGAATGGCTTTCTGAGCAGGCAGACAGCGCCGCTAGATGTCGCTTTGGCTTCGAGGCCTGGTTCCGCGCGCGCGGTGATCATGATGACCGGCAGTTTGGAGCCACGGGAGACTAGCAGACGTTTCAGATCGAGTCCGCTCATGCCGGGCATATGAATGTCGGTGACGACGCAGTCGCATGACCCCTCCCCGTCGCCTGCAATGAACTCTTCTGCGGATGCAAACCCGCGAGCTCCATATCCCAGCGAATAGAGCGATTCCGCGAGCGCCATCCGGAATGAATTGTCATCATCGATGACCGCTATTAAGGGTTCTCTCAACACATGTGGTCCTTTGTCCCCGATTTAACCGCCGATCGCGAAACGGGAATATATTTTTTTCCTACATGCGCTGATGCGCCACGCCAGGGAACTATACACGAGTATGATGATCAGGAGCGCTTAGGTTTGAGGACTTCGGCCATCCTGACCAAGTCGGCCAGCGTTCGCGCGTTCATCTTGCGCATAGCTGCACCACGATGATTTTTCACCGTGATCTCGCTTATCCCCAAGTCTCCAGCTACCTGCTTGTTCATTTTACCGGCCGCGACCAACAGCATCACCTGCTGCTCGCGCGGAGACAGTGTTCCAAACCGTTGCTGCAGCTGCGAAACACCGCCGTCAACTGTCCGGCGCTGTCGATCGCGGTGGATGGAGGCGATCACGGCGTCAAGCATGTCCTGGTCGCGGAACGGCTTGGTAAGAAAGTCCACCGCACCCGTCTTCATGGCACGAACCGACATGGCTATGTCGCCATACCCCGTTATCATTACGACCGGCAACTGAATACCCATCTGACCGAGCTGGGCCTGGAACTCGAGCCCATTCATGTCGGGCAGGCGGATGTCGATAACGACGCATCCCGGCCTGTCCGGAAGGCTCGCCGCCAGAAAATCGCCTGCCGCCGCGTAGGTTTTGGTCTCAAAGCCTACGGTTTCGAACAGGGCCTCCAGTGCATCCCGCATCGACGCGTCGTCGTCCACGACATGTACGAGCGCTCTCTCCTTCGTCTGGAACGGCATCGCAGAGGCACCCATGCGCCAAGACCCTCCACACCGCCACTTAGGATGGCAGAAATCAGGGTGTGGATCAAACCAAGGCATGAGTCGGTTACCGCCTTGGTCTGGCGACGGCGGCGACCATGAAGCGAACGTCGCGCTTGCTTTGACCCTGATCACGTAAGGACCTGGCTCCGAAGGCTGACCGACAATGACGGCGAGGCGAACCGAAGGTGGGAACGCTGGGAACGGCTTCCAGTCGATGCCTTCGGGCAAACAGCTTCGCCCGGCTGGTGCGTTCGAACCATTGCAGTCTTCCTTATCGGGATGTGTTCAACTGGTGACTCGGATGAATTTGGCGTCCAATGCGATAGCGACGTTGAGCACCTTGGAAACGGGACAATTCCTCTCGGCATCGGCGGCCATTGGAGTAAGCGTGTAGCCGGCGCCCTTCAGCTGAAAGGCCAGTGCCATGGTGAAGCATCCGGCATGGGCGGCGGCGATCAACTCTTCGGGATTGGTGCCCTTCTCGTTCTCGAAGCGGGTCCTGAAAGAATACGGCGTCTTTGCAAGCACGCCGGAATCGGTGGAAAGACTGCCGCTGCCGGCCCGACCAGTGCCGCGCCGAACCGCCTTGGCCTTGCGGATCAAGTAACGTCTCCCTGCTATCGTGCATTCTACGCGATGTGCTCACACCGGCTGCTTCAACGCGGTGGTGTCGACCGGCAGCTTTCGCAAGCGCTTGCCGGTTGCCGCAAAGATCGCGTTGGTGACTGCGGGGACGATGGCCGAGGTCCCGGCTTCGCCCATTCCGCCCGGCGGCTCGGAACTCTGGACGATGTGGACCTCGATCGCCGGCGCCTCATTCATCCGCAGCATTTGGTAGGTATCGAAGTTGGCTTGCTCGACACGGCCGTCCTTCAGCGTGATCTCGCCATAGAGCGCCGCCGTGATGCCGAAGATGATCGCGCTCTGGATCTGGGCGCGGACGGTGTCGGGATTGACGACGGTGCCGCAATCGACCGCGCAGACGACGCGGCGGACGCGAACCGCTCCGTCCTTCGCCACTTCGACCTCGGCAACCTGCGCCATGTAGGTCCCGAAGACGAACTGGAGAGAGACGCCGCGGCCGACCCTGTCAGGCAACGGCTGTCCCCAGCCGGCCTTTTCCGCGGCAAGCTCGAGGACGGCTTTGGCGCGGGGCGACTTGTCGAGAAGAGCCCGCCGATAGGCGACCGCATCCTGCTTCGCCGCCGCCGCCAGTTCGTCCATGAAGCTTTCGGTCACGAAGACATTGTGCGACGGCCCGACGCTGCGCCAGAACGCGGTCGGAATGCCCGGAGGCTCCACCCGCACATACTCGACGTGCAGGTTCGGGAGCGCATAGACCAGATCGATCGCGCCTTCGGTGGTGTCGGGGTCGAGGCCATTGTTGAATCGCCGGAGGCAGCCATCTCGCGATGATCGAGGAGCCCGCGAAGCGATTGTTCCAGGCGACCGGCATCCCTTTCTCATCGAGACCGGCGGACAACCGATCGAACCAATAAGGTCGGTACATGTCGTGCTGGATATCTTCCTCGCGCGTCCACACGACCTTCACGGGGCCGTCGACATGCTTGGCGATCTCGACGGCGCGGGCGACACCGTCGGCCTCGAGCCGGCGGCCGAACCCACCGCCGATCAGATGATTGTGGACCACGACCTTGTCCAACGGCAGGCCTGCCGTTTTCGCCGCCGCCGCCTGGGCTCGCGCGATGGCCTGGTTGCCGACCCAGACTTCGCAGCCGTCCTTGCGGACATGGACAGTGCAGTTCATCGGCTCCATCGTGGCGTGAGCGAGGAACGGAACCTGGTAGATCGCCTCGACCTTCGTGACGGCGCCCGCCATGGCCTTGTCGACATCGCCGATGTTCTGCGCCACCGGCCCCGCATTGAGCGTCGCCTTTTCGAGCTCGCGCGCGATGTCGGCGGTGTTGAGCTTGGCGTGCGGACCGTCGTCCCATTCGATCACCAGGGCCGCCAGGCCTTTCTTCGCAGCCCCCATATGATCGGCCACGACCGCGACGGCGTCGTCGAGCCGCACGATCTGACGCACGCCCTTGACGGCTTTTGCCGCCGTATCATCAACGCTCTTCACACGCCCGCCGAAGACCGGCGATTGCGCCAGCGTCGCGAACTTCATGCCCGGCAGCCGAACGTCGATGCCGTAGACGGCCGTTCCGTTGACCTTCGCCGGCGTGTCGAGGCGCTTGGCCGGCGTGCCGATGAGCTTGAAATCCTCCGGTCGCTTGAGCGCCACGCTTGCGGGGACAGGCATGCGGGCGGCGTCGGCGGCAAGCTCGCCATACTTGATGCGTTCTCCCCGTCGGCACGTGAAGCACTTCGCCGCTTTGCGCGCGGCAGGACGCCGGATCGACATTCCAGCGCTTTGCCGCCGCCGACACCAGCATGGTTCGCGCGGTCGCGCCGGCCTGGCGCAGCGGCTGCCACGCCCCGCGTATCGCGTTCGAGTTGCCGGTTGCCTGCACGCCAAGCAGCGGGTTGGCGTAGAGCTTCTCGTTGGGCGGAGCATGTTCCAGCCGCACCTGTTTCAGGTCCACCTCCAGCTCTTCGGCGATCAGCATCGGGATCGAGGTGTAGGTGCCCTGGCCCATCTCGACATAGGGCATGGTCAGGACAATCTGCCCGTCGCCTTCGATGCGGATGAAGGCGTTCGGTGCGAAGGCATCGGCGTCGGCCGCTTCGGCGTCGCCGTTGGCGAATGGCAGGCGCAGGCTCAGCATCAGGCCCCCGCCGGCGGCCGCTCCGGCCTGCAGGAACCTGCGCCGGGAGAGACCGTTCGTCGATCCGGATTGTTCCGAGTCGGTGGATCGGGAAGCGATACGATCGAGGATCATGGTCAGCCTCCCTGTCCGTTCGATTGCGCGGCCTGCTTGATCGCCTCGCGAATGCGGACATAGGTCCCGCAGCGACAGATGTTGCCGGACATCGCGTCGTCGATGTCGGCATCCGTCGGATGCGGGTTGCTCGCGAGCAGCGCCGAAGCAGACATGATCTGGCCCGACTGGCAGTAGCCGCATTGAGGGACCTCGCGGTCGAGCCAGGCCTTCTGGATCTTGGCGCCCGCCGCGGTCGCGCCGATCGCCTCGATCGTCGTGATCTCGGAGGCGCCGACGCTGTCGATCGAGGTGATACAGGAACGGGTGGGAGCGCCGTCGATATGCACGGTGCAGGCGCCGCACAGCGCCATGCCGCAGCCGAACTTCGTGCCGGTCATGCCCAGCACGTCGCGCAACACCCAGAGCAGCGGCGTGTCGCCGTCGACATCGACGCTGTGTGTGTTCCCGTTGACTTTGATGGCGAAGGCCATGACGTCCTCTCCCATTCTACCTAATAGCGATCCGACCGCTGCGGAATGCCGGCCGCCGGGTCCTCAGCCGACCCTCAATGGCAAAGGCAGCGGTAAGTTCGGCCTGCAAATAAATCGCCAGTTACACACTCTGTCCGCGTCATCGGTCGTGACTCACGCCGCCCTCTGGCAAATCATACCATCGATGATGCCAATGAAACGGTCGACACCGTTAATTACCGCTGGATCGCGAGCCCCCAGTCACCGAGATCCGTTCTGCGAGAAGGCCTACGATTTCCACGGCATAGGCCCGAGGTGCTTGCAGCAACCCCCCGCTTCGTTGAAAACTTCGACAGAACCTGTCACCTCTATCGAGCGGGCGCCAAGCAATGCGAGAATGGCGCTCTTACGCATTGTAAACTCCCTCCGTAGGGCCCGGGGGTGATGCCAGCTACTAAACATCGGCACGGATCTGATGCCGACGATGAAGTAGCCGCACCGAACACTGGGCTCCGCCGCAGAGCCGATCATTCCTAGCTGCATGAGCCGACCCACGTCGCAGTTTTCCGGCCTTTCTGCATACTCCGCCATCCAACTTTGAGGGGAACGCGATCATATCAATGTATGAACCGCTGGCGCACGACTCCGGCCGATGTTACCCCCGCGCTTCTATCCGGGTTGAATTGGAGTTCTGGTCCGGACGAAAAAACCAGACGATGCGCAAGAGGCACACCGAAGGGCAGATCATTGCGAACCTGAAGGAACACGTGGCCGGTCCGAAGACGGCCGATCGACCGCACGCGCGAGCGCCTGACGGGCTCGTCGCCGATACCTCGATCTCGACCACCTCCTGGCCCATACATTGATATGACCCGCCTCTTCCGAAGGTTGGATGGCAGCGTACGCAAGTGACGTGCAGGTTAACGCAGTCATCGCTGGCCGGAACGTCGGCCTGTTTGTCCATTTGCTTGAGGCACCGGTACAAGACTGACCATTTTCTTCGTTTCTCGAGGCAGCGCGATGATGGCAGCGCGACATCAGGAGGAATTCGACGAGCGATTTGATTCAGGTCGGTCAGGAGAGCTCCAGTTCCATCGAACATTACTACGAGGGATATGCATTGGCCCCGCCGGTCATGCTGATGCCTCGGGAAAGCAGAATGCCGCCCTCTTAGCCGCCGGCCACCGGGCGATCACTTATGATAGGCGTGGCTTTGGCCGATCCGGCAAGCCCTGCATAGGATACAATTATGACACGCTCGCCGCTGGCCCGGACACACTGCCGATCGCGCCGGACTTACTGCCGCCTCCCTGCTCGGACCGGAGCTTCAGGATTATCCGTCAAGGTCCGGCACAAAGATCGCCGCCAGCTTCATAACAGCATTTCCTCTTGGCAGCATCCGCGATCAAGTGATGGAACGCGGTGCCGCTGCCTATCCGACAAAGCCGCTCGATTGCGACGCTGCTATCCGACATACAGTAGGCAACAGGAGATCACGAAGATGCTGCAAGCCTCTGACGTCGCCACCATTAACCCTGCACGCACCTGGACGAACCCTCTACGACTACCCTTGCACCTCGCTGCCCGACGCAAGGGGGAGTTGTTGGGCGAATTCAACGTTCCCGCTGCGTCTCGACAGGTTGCAGAATGGGAGCATGGCTGCGGCCAAGTGCTAATCCTCGCCGGAGACAAGCCGTGTGAAATGGAATTTCTTCTCCCCTTCCACCTCGCTCTGATGCTGCCCGATGGAAGTTCGCCGGGCTGGGAGTGGAGTAATGGCGAGCGGTTCCAAGTAATTCGGTCCCTCGGTGCTGGCGCAATCCTGTTTAGTCCCGCGCATGAATATCTTCGGGTCCGCAAGCTTGGCCGTGGTCGATGTCGCGTTGTACTGATCGCCATTAATCCGGGAAGCATCAACCGGATCGATGGTATCGACGTCGATGTGCCGCAGGTTAAATTCCGTCAAGAGATTAATTTTTATGATGAGTCGGTGTATAGAACTTTGGCTACGATTTAAGGCGAGATCGAACATCCAGGTCGCAATGCCAAATCCTGCTGCAATATACTGACTTTACTACTGCTTACTCAGCTCATTGGGATCGCATCCAATTTCGCTCAGCCGATGTGCAGATCCTTCGCCAAAGGCGGACTCGCGAGTTGGCGACTCAACCGTGCATTGGAGAAGCTGAATAGAAACGTCAGTGCATCTCCAACCCTCACCGATTTGGCCGACGATGTCGGGCTTCACCCGAGCACATTTTGTCGCGCCTTCAAACAATCGACTGGGCTCTCTCCGCACCGCTATCTGATCCAGCTACGCGTCGCGCATGCCAAGGAGATGATGGCTGAGCGGTCACTTACGCTCACTCAGATCGCCATTGACTGCGGATTTAACAGTTCCAGTCAGTTTTCGGTAGCTTTCAAACGCATCACCGGGGTTGCGCCGCGAATTCTATCGTAAATCTCTGTGAGATAGCCGCATGAAAGTTGAATGTGCTGGTCCGTGTGCGACGGCCGGTGGCGACGTGATGATCCACTTCAATTCCCACTACGTCGTTGCGGGTTCACGCGACGCGCGGTCGCAGCGAGGTCTGATCACGCGGCCCGACTTCAGCGAGGTTGCCACCTTCCGCGCGCACGTCGATCTTTCTCTGGAGCGCCTGGTCACCGGGGCCGGAGAATCCAAGCTACGCGAGGTTCTGCGCGCCCTCGAGATCGGCGTGCATCACGAGCAGCAGCACCAGTATCTCATACCGCTTCCATAGCTGTTTGAATCGAGGGCTTTTTTGGCGTTTTTCTGGCTCGCGTGAGGGCGCGCGGTATGATTTGCTTTGGCTGTCTGATTTGGGGGGGACGGATGGTCAAGTGCACCAAGAAGCAAATCCGGCAACTGAAAACAGCGCTGCGGTGGAAAATCCCCGCGGTGCAACGCGAGCGCATCCAAATGGTGCTGCTGCGCGAGAGCGGAATGACCCAGCCCGCGATCGCGGAGGCGATGGGCGTTTCGTTGAGCACGGTGAACCGCGCCCACATGTCCTATGACGGCGGCGGGCTCAAGGAGCTCAAGCCGAAACCGATCGGCGGCCGCCAGCGTGAGAACATGACGCTTTCCGCGGAAAAGGCTTTGTTGGGGTGCTTTGCCAAGGCTGCCGGAGCGGGCGAGATTTTGAACATCCAAGATCTCAAGGCGGCTTATGAGCAGGCGATTGGGCATCCGACCAGCAACAGCACCATCTACAATCTTCTGAACCGGCATGGCTGGCGTAAACTGATGCCGCGTCCGTTTCATCCCAAGCGCGACCCTGCGGCTCAAGACGCTTTTAAAAACAGGGCTTTCCAACTGCCGTGAGGCAAGCTTGGCGAGCTGCCGCCAGACGTGGCTGCAGCTTGCGCATCATGTTCGCCGACGAAGCGCGCTTTGGCCGAATGAACCGCCCGCGACCGTGCTGGGCTCCCAATGGGACAAGGCCCCAGGTCGCATGCCAACTCGTTCGCGAATATATTTATTTGTATGGCGCCGTCAGCCCAAAGGACGGAACTTGCGTCTATCTGATCATGCCGGCCCCTGATACCCAATGTTTCCAGATTTTTCTAGAGACATTGGCCAAGAAGTATCCCCGGCAGCTCATCCTGCTATTCGTAGACGGTGCCGGCAATCATCGAAGCGATGACCTTGAAGTTCCCGGCAACATCATGCTGCATGTTCTCCCGCCCTATTCTCCCGAGCTAAACCCTCAGGAAAATCTGTGGGACGAGATTTGGGAGAAAATCTTCAAGAACTACGCCCTCAAATCCATGGATGAGGTCTACTCAAAGCTTGAGGACGCTGCACTCTACATCGAACGCAATCCGGCACTCGTTAGATCCATCACATCGTTCCCATACATTGCGAAGTCAATCTGATATGGAAACGGT